>NZ_JBALEA010000036.1:0-2972 GCF_036917135.1 Nostoc sp.
TCTTCATCTTTAAAACCAACTGCCCGCAGCATAGCTCGATTTGGCGATCGCTGCACTCCTTGCGTCACTACTTGGCTGATTAAATTCTCCGACATCTTTATTTCCTTCCCTGGCTCATCGCTTGTATTGCGATTGTATTATCTGATTTTCTCATGACTGGGCGGCGCGATCGAGCAACTATAGCGGTTCCCAATTGCATGGAATACAGACCTAACAAGAACAGCCCTTTCCCTACATCTCCTTAACCCTCTCCTACGAGGCTACCGTGTATACACAAGTCCTAAAATGTCTGACAGGAAGCAGCAGCCCCTAATCAGGCATTCCCATGCTCTGTATGGGAACGAGATAAACGAAAAAACAATGGAAAATCAAGCTTTTTTCGACTTGTGTATACACCGTAGCCTACGAGGAGAGGGAAGCAGAAAAACTTTTGTTGCTGCAAGGGGAGTAAGATTCAAAGCCTCTCTCCTAAAAGGAGAGAGGTCAAAACTGGACTGCACACAAGCGAGGAACCGCTATATAAAAGGAAAAGGCAAGCTAAACTTACCTCTCCCCCCAAATATTCAATTATCGTTAAACTATAATGTCGCTTGCCAGTAGTTGTGGCGCTCCTACGAGCTGAATCTCAAAGTCAGCCGACAGATTCCGATCAATGTTGGCTTGGAGAATACCTCCTGAATAACGAACCTGTCCGGGTGCGGAGAATGCGCGAGTCCCAATGAAAGTGAAGGCTTGGTTGCCCGCTATAGTGGAGTTGGCATCAATAGTAGATAGATCGATTTGGTCACGATTGAAGCCACCGAAGCCACCGAAGCCACGGATGCCACCCTCGAAGTCAGTGATAACATCCCGTAAAACACCAGGTTTACTCTCAGAAACTGAGTTGAACTTGAAAATATCGTTACTGAATCCTCCAGTGAGAATATCAGTCCCAGCACCGCCTATAAGTGTGTCGTTCCTGAATCCGCCCTTAATTGTATCGTTGCCATCACCGCCATCAATCCTATTGCCAAATAGAGAACTGCTGCCAACAAGGCTATCGTTGCCCAATCCGCCGTTAATCGTATTGTCGCCAAGACCGCCCCGAATCGTATCGTTGCCATCACCGCCGTTTATCGTGTTTCCGCGAAATACAGAATCGCCGCCAACAAGGCTATCGTTGCCCAATCCGCCGTTAATCGTATTGTCGCCAAGACCGCCCCGAATCGTATCGTTACCGTCAAATCCGTTGATGATATAAGGGAGAAAAGAATTAGAAAAAGGAACACTAAGATTGTCAGGACCATTAGTACCGTTAATGGTTGCCATAGTGAGTTTCTCCTAAACTTAGAGGGTAAAAAATTGTCTCATGACTTTACCATCAGAAAACTGTGTTGCAAACTATTAAGAAAGAATAATTAACCATATTTTTTACTCTCACCACAACAAAATCTAAAACCTTTGTTCATATCGGATTTTGCCTTTTAAGATGTATTTGGTGGTTTCTGTAGTTATGTATAACGAAGTGATTGCCAATAAGTTAAAAGCCTTGTTGATCAGTGCGTAGGCGTAGCCAAACCTAGGCATCGCTGCACCCCTTGTGTCACAATTCGGCTGATAAAATTCTCCGACATCTTTTTTCCTTCCCTGGCATTATCGCAACTGTTGCGATTGTATTACCTGATTTTCTCATGCATAAGCGGCGCAATCAGAGAACCAGGATTACTTCTCAACCAACCCACTCCCTAATCAGCTGGCTAATATTGCTCGGAGTTAGTTTCGTCGCCGTCCGCTCCCTATCCCCACCCAGTACATTGAGGGTGGGGACTTCCGCGATCGCGTTAAAGGATAATGTCACTTGCCACTAGTTGTGGCGCTCCTGCAAGCCGAATCTCAAAGTCAGCAGCAAGATTGCCATTGATGTTACCTTGAAGGATTCCTCCTACATAACGGACTTGAGCAGGTGCGGTGAATGGGTTTGCCCCAATAAAAGTGAAAGCATCGTTAACAGACAGAGTACCGGAATTGGCATCAATATTAAATAGATCAATTTGGTCACCTGACAAGTTACCGTTTCCAACGAAGTCATTGATGACATCTCGCAACACACCAGGTTTACTCTCAGAAACTGAGTTGAAATCGAAAATATCGTTACCTGATCCTCCAGTCAAAAGATCAGTTCCACTACCACCAATTAGGCGATCGTTGCCACTACCACCGTTAATGGTATCGTTGCCATTTCCACCGGATAATTGATTATTTTGGTTGTCGCCAATAATGGAGTCATTTGCATTTGTGCCAATGACATTATCAAAGTTGACTACAGTAAATGGCAATGTTCCTAAACCAGGAATGTTATTGACAGCCAAACTTTGGGTTTGCAAGTTAACGCTGATAAATACCCCAGGCAAAGATTGGGATGTATCTATGGTATTGTTGGCAACATTAGCATTGGCAATAATCTTTTCTACTTTAAAGAGTTGGTCTTGCCCCAATCCCCCAGCTTTTTTAATGGTTCCAACGCCTGACAAGGTAATACTTTGCCCTAGTTGACTGTAGTCTGCGGTATCAATGCCATCTCCACCATTAATGCTGTCGTTACCCTGACTGCCTTTGAATGTGTCGCTGCCAGCACCCCCATTGAGGGTGTCGTTGCCACTACCGCCGTTAATTGTATCGTTACCACTACCCCCATTGAGGATATCGTTGCCACTACCGCCGTTAATTGTATTGTTGCTTTGACCGAGAGATACAAAGACAGCATCCTGACCAAAACCAATGATATCAGCTCGACCATCTCCGTTGACATCAGCTACCTTTCGGGGAAAGCGATCAAAGCTAGTCCATCCGCCACCGTTGACATTAAAACTATTATTTGCAACAACAACTTCAGAAGAGAATGTTCCATTGCTTTGACCTAGAGATACAAAGACAGCATCCTGACCAAAACCGATAATATCAGCTAAACCATCTCCGTTGACATCAGCAACCTG
>NZ_JBALEA010000037.1:0-128902 GCF_036917135.1 Nostoc sp.
GCTGCTGCCAGGGCGATTCAGGATGAGGATTATCGTGCCAAAGCCTTGAGTGCCTTAGCTGAGAAACTGCCACCAGAGTTATTGCCAGAAGCCCTGGTAGCAGCCAGGGCGATTCAGTCTGAGTCTTTTCGTACCAAAGCCTTGAGTGCCTTAGCTGAGAAACTGCCAGAGTTATTGCCAGAAGCCCTTGCTGCTGCCAGGGCGATTCAGTCTGAGTCTTCTCGTGCCAAAGCCTTGAGTGCCTTAGCTGAGAAACTGCCAGAGTTATTGCCAGAAGCCCTTGCTGCTGCCAGGGCGATTCAGTCTGAGTCTTCTCGTGCCAAAGCCTTGAGTGCCTTAGCTGACAGTTTGTCACAAATGCCATCTACCGAACTTTTCCCCCTTTGGCAAGATACACTTCATCAACTCTCTCTTCGCACTCGCCCTGACTTGCTGCAAGATATCAAGGCATTGTTTCCAGTTATCTTTGCATTAGGTGGTGAAGCAGCAACGGCAGAAATTGCCCGTGCGATTGTGGATGTAGCGCGATGGTGGAGGTAATTTAACAGGGATTTACAATGTCTCTACCCAGTACCCATTCAAATGAGAATTGCTATAAAGAATAAACAATAAATTTCAGTTGAATGTACATCACTACCCAGAAAGAGGAATTTAGCTATGCTTACATCAATGCGATCGCTCATGGTATTAATGTTTGCACAGTAGTAGCTGATGTATTAACAGAAGGTGTAAACCCAGCCAGTTTACCCAACTTCTGGGGTACAAAGTCGGTTTCTTTGCTACCTTGAACCTCAGATAAGTAGCAATCTCGCACTGCCAACAACAAGCCTTTGATAGCATCTTGTCTGCCTGTTTTGACTAAATCATCTGCCTTTTTGAAAAAATGCGATCGCCATTTGCCATCATTATTGTCATATAATTCGATTAAATACCAACCTGCAAGATACTCAGCTAAAGGGTCAAGACAAAAACGGATTCTATCTTTAGCAGAACCGATAGTCTGAATCAGGTGCAAACGCTTTTCTAAATAATCAAGGTCGGTTTCTGGATCATCAATACCCAAATTTGCTAATGCAACAATAGCATCTGCACGCTTGGCGGTTCCTGGTTGATAACTTTGCTGCAAACATTCCCAGGCGATGGTTTTGGCAATTTGATGAACAGTGCGGTCATCAAATTGATTGTCTGTAACATCACGATTGAGTTCATTGATATAACCCAGCATCAAATTCGGAATATTCTCTGGTAGCGCCGAAATATTAGATGCAACCTCTCTACTGGCGATTAACTGTTCAGCATAAAGTTTAGCCAGTAGAACAGTGATATTATGTTGACCTACCATGAGAGATAGGCGGTTGCAAGCATCAAAAAATTCTTGATCGGTAAAGCGATCGCGTTTACCTCGCTGCATCAGATAAGCTTCCATAAAGGACGATAGTTTATTAGCCTCAATCCGCAAGGGTTTAATTATCGTCTTATTAACCCGCCCCAGCTTTTCTTCAATTCGGGAAGTAATCACCAACGCATTCACCGGAAACTCTGGCGACTCCGGCTCAATTGCTTCTCGTGTAGTAGCATTCATTTCTGAGAACCGGTCTACAATTACTAGAATCCGTTTCTTTCTTAACAAACGTAACAGTAATTCTTGACAAATCGGCTCTGGTTCATCAATTAAAGCTTGCAACTGTCCTCTGATGGCTTCTAAAAGCGGCAACTTACCTTCACTTACCCGAAATTCTTCTTCCAAAAGCACAGGTAACATCAAATGTTTGCAGAGTTGTTGGTCTTCAGCCTCAGCCATTGCCCATCCAGCTATTCGACACGCTAAACTGGTTTTACCTACACCCCCTTCCCCGGTAATTACTAGACAGCTACGTTGTTTGTCAAAAGTTGAGCGCAAATTCTCATTCATAAGTTGAGGAACTGTTGTACCATCCAGAACAACGGGAATGGGAATGTAACAGGCGCGACTGCTAACCGTATCCTTTTTGGGAAATTGTTCGCGGGCTGCTTCAATATATTTAGCTACCCATGCATCTAATACTCTGGGATGGTAATGAAACCAGCCAACAAATAGCACATATCGCAGAGGTACATTGACACTGATAAATGGGAGAGAAAAATCTGTATAAGGTTTGAGGCCGTTGTTAATTTTCAACAACCATAAAGGGGCTACCCGCAAGAGAATAAACCACACAGAAGGTAATAAGATCAGGTAGGCGGCAATTCCCAATAGTAATTTATGCCCAAATAGCCATTCTAGAACTCTATCAAAGAGGCGAGTTTCTTTTTCTGCTTTCAGGGCATTGAGAGGGCGACGTATCAGCTTACTGTCCGTCTCTGTGAATTTATCTTTGTGTGCTTGGATAGTTGTCAATACCTGCTCAAAGTCTGAGATGACTTTCTGCAACTTTGAGCTAGGTAAAGCATTTGCTTTATCCTGAAAACCTGCGGCTATTCCTCCCAAACCTTTGAGGGCACCTAAACGCACGTAAAATTGGTCATCATTCAACAGGGCAATTAAATTAGGGACAGAAGATACTGCTTCTGTACCCATTGCACCCAGAGCGTAGGCAGCATTATAACGGACTGTGGGGTTATTATCTTTTAAGGCAGCAGTTAATACTGGGACAGCTACTTTTGCTTCTACACCAATTTTCCTGAGTGCAGAAGGAACATAAATGCGAACGAATTGCTCCTTATCTTGTAATGCCGCCATCAAAGATGGAACTGCTGCTTTGGCTGCTGTACCAATATTTCCTAAAGCTAAAGTGGCGTACAGGCGGACTTGTCCATCTTCATCGTGCAATGCCGCACTTAAGGCAGAAACGGCTGGTGCTGCTTCTGCACCCAAATCTCCTAAAACCGAAGCGGCGTGCCAACGAAGATTAATATCCTGATTTTTCAGAGCTTCAATCAGAGATGGCACTGCTGCCGAACCAATATTAACTAATGCATCTGCGGCAATGCTACTGATGTGGGCATCGTCATCTATTAGCTTCTGAATCAGGGGAGCAATTTTGGTGTCAGTAGCGATTTGCGCCCAACTATTGCTTGTGCATAGTAGGAACAGTGTCAGGCACAAGACAACCACCTTGAGCGCACTAAGTAATACTTGTCTGGTATGCTTTGTCATTGAATCGGATTGAATCACCCGATGAACAACTCCAGTCAGAGAAACTACACCTAGATTGTAATCTAACTGTGAATGCGGGTTAGCGATGTCTACGACGGGCTATTCGGCGTCGCACTGCTTTGCTTAAGCTTGATTAGCATTAGAATTTAAACGCGTCATGATTTTTATCGCTTCAATCCTAAATGAGTTGTGAAAATGCGCGATGTCCAGATCCCCGACTTCTCGAAGAAGTCGGGGATCTAATTTTTCACCCGTCCACACAGTGAGAAATTGTCAGCAGTTTATTAGCACAAAAAATTGTGTAGATATCGCTTTATTATTTTCCGAGAGGGTTATTTTTTCTAGCTAATTGCCTTCTTTTTCTTCAGCCATATTCCTAACAACCCAGCAATTGCTATTGCTCCAATACTTGATGGCTCAGGTACAACTATTACACTCACATCATCTAAGTGTAAGAATCCATATTTATCCACATTTCCAAACTTTAACTCTGTGGATGATGCATCTGCTGTGAAATCGAACTTATATGGTGTGTAAGGTTGGTAAGAAATATTTTTTTGATCAAAAATCTTATTTCCACCTATAAATGTCTGAAATTCATTATCAAGGTCAGGTGCCTCGTCTATAGATGCTAAATAGTAAGTAAGTTCGTATGTCTGACCAGGTTGTGTAGAAAGCGTCTGTGATATATAGCTGAGGTCTACAAATCCACCAAGTGATAAGCCCTGATTACCACTATGAGGAAAATTACTAATTTTACTCAATGTTGTATCCATTGCATCGCCAAACTTAGTCCATCCTGTAACATTAGGATTTGTAGTGTTGGGATTATGAGGATCTACGAGAGGATCAAGTTCAAATCCTCCGTTAAAAACAAGGTTTTGAGCATCTAGAACATAGTTCGGATCATATTGTGCTTGCGCTACTGGAATATAAGTACCAGTAATCACAGCAGTACTAGCTAAGGTAGTGTTAACACTAAAAACAATAATTAAGAGTTTTTTGGTTAAATTCATCAAATTTGACTCCAAATAATTCCAAATTCCGACGATTCAAACAAGTTGATAGTTATATCTATGCCGGATCTAAGTAGTTTTCAATAAAACTTATCGAGACTATGGAGCCAGATATTTACGCCTGAATCTCCATAGTTTTATCCTTGATGTTAAGGTGTAGCCTTAACACTCACATCATCCAAATACAAAAACCCATATTTGGCTATGGAACCAAACTTGATCTCAGTAGATGTTCCTTTTGCTTTAAAATCTAATGTGTATTTCCTATAGGGTTGGTAAGGAGTATTATTTTTCACATCAACCTCCTTTCCACCGATAAAAACCTGAAATTTATTGTTCAGGTCAGGTGCTTCCTCTATGGATGCTAAATAGTAAGTAACTTGGTAATTTTTACCAGGAATTGTCCGAATAGTCTGTGATATATAGCTAATGCTTGAAAATCCACCAAGTGATAAACCCTGATTCCCAGTTTTAGGAAAGTTGCTAATTTTAATAACTGATGTATCTATCGGATTACCAGACTTAATCCATCCTGTAACATTAGGATTTGTAACATTGGGATTATTAGGATCTACAAGAGGATCGATTTCAAATCCCCCGTTGAAAATCAGTTCTTTTCCTTCTGCTTGTGCTGCTGATTTATAAGTATTGGTAATCACAGCACCATGAAGGAAGACAGTGGTCAAACTACAAACAATAATTGAGAATTTTTTAGTAAACTTCACGAAACATGACTCCAAATAGTTCAAAATTCACGACAACAATGTGGCGATTAAGGCAGGAGAAAGCCATAACCTTTAAAGATATTCTGGGCAGTAGTACCACTTAAGTAGCTAGAAAAACTCTGTGCTGTCGTTAAAGCTGTAGTTCTGGTGAGTATACCCAGTGGATAGACAATTGGATCACTCTCTTTTGTTAGAGCAGTTTGTACGACTTTTACCTTCTTAGAAATGGCAGCATCAGTTGTGTAAACAAAACCTGCATCAATAGTTTTATTTACACCATTAACTTGAAGAGTTTTATTTTCAACAGCAGTTAAAACGGTACGCACATTGCTAGCAAGGGATAATTTCGGACTAATAATAGTGAAAATACCTCGACTAGTAAGAACTTGTTTGGCATAATTTCCTGCTGGCACCACTGGAGGAGTACCTGTGTAGTCACCTATAGCAATGCCAGTAATGTTGGCGTTAGTCAAACCATTAAAGCTAGTGAGAGCAGCACTACCAGCACTAACAAGAGGTGTCGTAGGAACAATCAAAGCTAGACGGTTTTTAACAATGTTCTTACGGCTATTTGCCACCAATTTACTTGGGGTTGAATTCTGCAAGACATCTATTTGCTTGGTGGCAGCAGAAATGAAAATATCTGCTGGCGCTCCTGTTTGTATTTGGCTCAGTAAAGTACCAGAAGCACCAAAGGTATAAACAACGTTGACACCTGGGTTAGCATTTTGATACTGAGTTTTAATGTCATTCAGCGCGTTTGTTAAGCTGACAGCCGCATATACGTTAAGTGTGGTTGCAGAGCTTGCTGGCGATAAATTGACAAACTGCAACCCTATTACCAGCATCATGCTGCTAACTGCTGTAGCAATCCAAGCAATAAGTCTTCTTCTGTTCATGAAAGTTATAGTTTGGGGAAAATATTACCTAGAAGTTTCATTAAAAAGGGAACCCTAAGAGTCAACTTTTTAAGGGGAGCCACTGCGCGTAAGTCCTACTGGAAAATACAGCACATTTCATCTGAATGAGGTACAAGGGCGGGCAGGACTTCGGCGTGAGCGCTCAGTCGAACGCTGCCCACCCCACAAGATTTATCAGATTAAGATGTGTACTTCATTTACTTGCAAAGTGCTGTAAACGGCCAATCACAATTGCTAAAAGCATTAGTGTGATTGGCCATTTATTATTTCCAGGTAGAATTACACAAACAGCGAGTGAAATGTATTTAGTTATGAAATAATATCAGTTAAGTACGCACATTACCAACATTTTTGGTTAAGAAATCCTGACAAAAAGCTACAGCGATCGCAGATAAATCCTGAAAAATCCCTGAAATAACTACCAGATATAGATTTACCTGTAAATTTCCAGATAATAAAATATTGTCTAAAACTCGATTTATACCAACAAAGTAATTTTTATGATCAATTTAACTCACTTTATTGGTATTAAAAGTGGTGGGTTGACAATCTTGGGTGCGATGTCTACGACGGGCTACACCTACACACCTGGGTTGGAACTCATCCACGCAGAGGGTATGCACATAATTCTTTATTTGGATAAAAATATATATAAACTTTTATGGTATCAATAAAAAATTTTATTTTACATACGTCTAACGATAGATAGATTTTATTAAAGAAGTAGTTTAGATTTGTAACAAGTTACACAGAACTAGGTAAAGCACATGGCCAATATAGTTGACACCGCCGCTAATAATGGTTCTTTCACAACATTAGTTGCAGCAATCCAAGCAGCCGGTCTAGTAGATACACTCAAAGGCGCTGGCCCATTCACCGTCTTCGCACCTACTGATGAAGCGTTTAAGAAGCTTCCAGCAGGTACAGTAGACGCTTTACTGAAAGATCCTGCAAAGCTCAAGAAAATCTTGACCTATCATGTTGTATCAGGTAAGGTACTAGCTGCTGATGTAGTTAAGCTGAAGACAGCTAAAACAGTTGAAGGTTCAGATGTAAAAATTGACGCTTCTAATGGCGTTAAGATCAATGATGCAACAGTTGCAACAGCAGATGTTGCTGCTGATAATGGTGTCATCCACGTGATTGACACCGTTTTGATTCCCGCAGACTAGACCTATGACCAATCGCCAATCTATATGACATTAATGTATAGGGGCGTTAGGGCATTCTGTCTGTTTAATAAAGTTCATCGACTCCTCAGCAATAGCCGGGTTGGGTAAAAAGCCCATACTGTATTCGGTACTCTGAATCAGCAATGGGAGTATGTCACTAAACACCAACTAACAACAAATCCATCTAGACAGTATCTAGATGGATTTATTGTTTTATGGGTGTAGATTTAATTAGATGTAATCAAATTTTTAGTTTTGCCAAACCCAAATAACGGATACCTTCGGGAGAAATGTCAAAACGGCAAGGTAAGACTTCTAAACCGAGAGCGATCGCATCCCGTAATAATTTACCATATACAGGATCTGTGCGATCGCCAGGGGAGAACTCGATACAATCACCGCGATTGATAAAGTAAAGCATCACCGCACGAGTTAGAGGTAGCAGCGCCATTAGTTCTCGCAAGTGCTTTTGTCCTCTTGTAGTCTCCGTGTCAGGAAATAAGGCTAATCTACCCTCAGAAAAAGTTGCATTTTTCACTTCTAAATAAATCGGGCGTTCCTCATCACTCCCCGTTAAGAAAAAATCCACTCGACTTTTTTTATCTAACCCATAAACCACCTCACCCTTGATTTGGCTATAGTCGCCCAATTCGGGGAAAAGATGTTTCGCCAAAGCTAGCTTTACCACCCGATTGGGCAAAAAAGTATTTATGCCTACCCAAGTCGGCTCATTGTCATGTACCTGAATTAGTTCTAAAGTGTAAGCCAATTTGCGGTTAGGATTATCACTTTTGGAAAGCTGTACCGCACTTTGGGGAGTCGATACTCCAGTCATAGGACCTGTATTGGGACAGTGTGCTGTCACTATTTCCCCAGAAGCAAGTTGAACGTCAGCAAAAAACCGCTTGTAACGCTTGAGTAAAATACCGGGATATAAAGGTGGGTAAGAGTAAAGCCAATCTATCATTATGGAACCTTGTTGCTGTTACTAAATATACGTCGATTCCTTCCCCACCGAACCCCCATCAGCAAATATTTTCAGCAGCGACTCCGCCTTATGGCAGAACTTGAGCAACTTTCCATATCATGGATTGTCAATTTTTGTAGTCAAATTAACAACATATTAATAAAAAGTAGCATAGACTAAGTATTGTAAGCCTCCCAGAAAAAATCCGGGAGAATTTTAATGTGCAAGGAGGTAAATCCTATGCAAGAATTGGGAACAGAAACGGAATTAGAATATGCTTTTCTGTTTACTTTAAGAAAAGTAAATTCCATAAATCTAGAAGGTTTCAAGCCATTTTTTAGGAATATGCCTATTGACCCTTATATCAAAGGCAACTATAACTATCGTTCGAGAAGATTATCTCGATTCACAGTATCAGGAAATGAGTTAATCAAATTACCTCATGGCTACTTCTTTCAAAGTAAAGAGTACAATCCATTAATGGGTGACTTAAAAAGAGAGTTTGCCGAATTAGATGATGCACTCATAGAACTTGATATTTTTAGAAATCTTGTCTTAGCATTTAGTGATTCTTGTAAACTTCATCCTGAAGCAGAAATCGGAGTTCATCAAATTAGAATTATTTGTTCGCCAGATAATTTTAGTAATCCAGCACCTGAAGGTATCCATCAAGATGGCACTGATTTTATTGGTATATTTTCAGTAGATAGAGATAATATTCAAGGTGGAGAAACGCATTTATATACTGCCAAAAGAGAAAAACCTGTGTTTAGCAAAGTTCTAAATCCAGGGGAACTATTATTGGTTAACGATCATGAATTTTTCCACTTTGCCAATCCCATAAAACCACAGACTGATGCTCAAGGAAGTTTTGATGTTTTTGTACTGACTTCTCCTAGCTTGCTTTCAGAATAATTTTAGTCAACTGTAAATATTTTATAATCTATGAGATATGGGGAATTGAATGTAGTCATTTCCCCAACGTTTTTTGTTTGTAATTGGAAATAGTCGGGCGGAAAAAACGAAAGTTACATAGCTATTTTTACTTTGTCGGAAAATACATTTAATAATTTTGGCAAATTCCCTTGATAACAACTTAGGGTGCTGTGTTCGTTTGATTTCATCGAAAATCCGAAATAAAGCAAAGCCACAGTGAATACTTAGAATATTAAGGATGAGTGCATAGGTTAGACTACGAAACAAGCCTGCTGGAATTCAACTAACTGAATTAACCAAACAAATGCCATGAATGACGAACTTTACAATAGAGGATTGGAAAAGGCTAGGCAAAAAGACTACGCTGGAGCAATTGAAGAATTTAACCATGCTTTACAACAGACACCTTACTTTCTGGAAGCTTACTTACAACGGGGTTTGGCATATTATGACTCAGGAGCAATCCTTAATGCTGTTTCAGATTATACCGAAGCCTTGAAGCTAAATCCTGAGAGTGTAGAGGCATATTATTGTCGTGGATTGGCTAGGGTAGCGCTGAAAAATTTGCCAGGGGCGCTGGAGGATGTGGAACGCGCGATTCGTCTCAATCTCAATTATGCTGCTGCTTATAATCTCCGGGGGATGGTGCGGCGCAAACAAGGTTATATTCAAGATGCGATCGCTAACTTTAAAAAGGCTGCACAATTATATCTAGAACAACAAGACAAAGAGAATTGTCGCCTGTGTCTAGAACGAATTAAACAGCTACAACCCAAGGAATTACCTGTTGTAGAGCAATCTCATTCTACCAATGCGCCAATTTTATCCACAAAGGAATATTTTACGCAATTATTAGAAAAAGCTGAAAAGGGAGATACCCAAGAGGCACTCGCCGATTTAAACTGGGTATTAAAAGCCGATCCGCAAGATGCCCAAGCTTACTGCTGTCGTGGGGTTGTGCGTTGTAAAATGGGGAATTATCGAGAAGCGATCGCAGATTTTAATCAAGCATTGCGACTAAATTTTCAAGATGCTATTGTCTATCGTAACCGAGGTAAAGCCCGTTCTGTATTGGGAGATCATCAAGGTGCGATCGCGGATCTTAACCAAGCACTCCAGATGCAACCCCAAGATCCCTTAGTCTATATTGCCAGGGGTAATGCCTATCGAACAACGGGTAATTATCTCGGTGCAATTCAAGATTACACCCAAGCCCTACAAATCAATCCCGATGATGCTCAAGCTTACTACAATCGTGGTATTACCTATACTTGCTTAGAAGAAATGCAAAACGCCGTGGAAGATTATCAACGGGCGGCGAGTATCTTTTGTGAACAAGAAGACTGGGGAAATTATCAACAAGTCTTAAATAGCCTCGAAAAAATCCAGAAATTTAGTCCAGAGTCAAAAAAGCAAAAATCTCACCTGCTACGTCAGCGACTTTTGCGAATGGTTGGGGGATACTGGGAAATTGCCGAAAGATTGATTCAGCAAGAACAGGATTACCATCCGGGGATGTCAGACGAGTGGTATTTGCAAAAAGTGATTGATGATTTAGAACGCGATCGCAATAGATAAGCTAAAAATCTTTTAATTTGCATCCTCCAAAAAATAAATCTCTTGTGGGGTGGGCAACATGAGCGCCCTAGTTGTGCAAATTAAATGCGCGACAGCTTAGAATATAAATGCCACTACAAACATAAATTCACCCGTATACTTGTACGGGTGAAAATGCGATCAATCACTTGTTATTTCCCAATGAAACTAAACGTAATCTATATTGTTTAGTTAGAAGTGCGAGTTTGACGGCGACGACGCAATCCAAACATACTAACTGCTCCCACCGCAAACATTGACAGAGTAACAGATGGTTCAGGAACGGTAGCACCAATTAATGCTTTAACATTTGCCTCGCCGACATCAAGAACTACGACAAGATCATTAAAGTCACGGTCAGAATTTTGGTTTAAGTTACCAGTTGCGTGTAAAGCCCCGTATAAATCCTCAAATCCGAGGATGATGTAGTTGTTATAAGCATAAGCAACTACGTGCTGTAGTCCGTCAGCATTGGAGGCAGTTTGAGTACCAAAGATATTGCCATTGGAATTGTTAAAACCATCAGCTTTCAAAAATAAGTCCAGTTGAGTACCTCCGGCAATAGTACCAATATTGACCCCATCACCGATTTTTAGTCCACTATTGGCCCCGCCCATCATACACCCAGCTCCGTCACAAGAAGCATCGTTAAAAAGCAGTCCAGACTTGTTAGTAATTCCTGTGGCATTGAAGGCTAACTGGTTTCTATAACCAGCGCCCTCATTGATAAAGTCAACAGATACGTTGTAGTCGTATTTTAGGTTTAATTTATTAGGGTCTAATTGAACTTGTCCGCTATTTGGGAGAGCAATACCTTCTTGTTGGACAAATTTTTGATAAGGATCAGCGTTAAAACCACTAGATATCTTTGGTTGATTCCAGGTATTATTCCAAGTAAAACCAGCAGCAGATGCAGTTCCTACTTGGGATAATAATCCGGTTAAGGTAGCGGTAGCGGCAATCAAGGCAGTGAATAAAGTAGGTTTCATATCAAGACTCATTAAGTAGGGAAAACAATTTAGACAGTAATGTTTTGAGCAGCCTGTCTGCGTCACTCCTTAACTTCTAACAGCGATGATTGAGCAAAGTCAATCTTTATTTTGGCTTTTGTTTGTATATTTAAATAGCTCTTTATTTAGCGTATTTATACTGAAAATTACATTAACTGCTCACCTGATGCGCCGTAATTAGAATTCAGTGTTTGAACTTAATCTTTAATGATGTTTTTATGGCAAATTTATATTTTTTATTAAAATCAAATGTGCAATTTTTATAGTTAAAGTCTAAAAGCTCAACCTACAACAGATTTCAACTCCGTGAGGTATAGAAATACCCCACCCGTGTAGTTTTGCATAAGTCATATATATGTAACGTAACAACCTGTGCTACTGATGCATAACTATATATTCAGCAAATAATTAGTTTGTAATACTTAATGTTCGAGAAACTAATAATTAGTATTTCATGTTATTGTGATCTCCACTACATATTTTTTTGTTGATATTGTGTAGGCTCTATCTGCTGGGTAAAATTACTAGATAAATTTATGGTAATTCGAGCGCCAAGCAGTAGCATCCTTAATTCTGCTGTGGTATTAACCTGACTTAATGCCGTGCCGTGTGCAACTTTCTCTCAAACCTAACCCCTAACCCCTTCCCGACAAAGGAAGGGGAGCAAGAATCAAAGTCTCTCTCCCTGTGGGTAAGGGGAATGGAAGCAGGATTTTAAGAAGAAGTTGCACATCAGGTTACTTACAGTTCGGTTATTTGATTTTTGAGCAATTAGTAAACAACTTAACGGGAAGTTTGGTTGCAAGAAGAGCATTAAAGAATTACATTCCATGAATACAACACGCAAGTTTCGTTTAGGTGCATTCATTCAAGCCACCGGACACCATATCTCTGCTTGGCGACACCCCGATTCACAAGCAGATGCCGGACTAAATTTCGAGCATTATAAGGAAATTACCCAGACTGCCGAACGCGGCTTATTCGATGCCGTTTTCTTGGCGGATAGTCCAGGGGTCTGGGGGGGCGCTCCAGAAACTCAGCATCGCAACGGTAAAATAGCTCATTTCGAGCCTGTTACCCTCTTCTCGGCATTGTCCTCTGTAACCCAAAATATCGGCTTCATTTCCACCGCCTCGACCACTTATGAAGAACCCTACACCTTGGCACGTAAGTTTGCTTCCTTGGACTATTTGAGTAAAGGCCGGGCGGGGTGGAATGTAGTCACTACAGGCAATGAGAATGCTGCACGTAATTTCGGCCTTGAACATCACCCAGAACACAGCCAGCGTTATGAACGTGCTGAAGAGTTTGTGGAAGTGGTGAAAGGTCTATGGGATAGCTGGGAAGACGATGCCTTTATCCGTGACAAAGAATCTGGGATCTATTTCGACCCGGATAAACTGCATACACTCAACCACAAGGGCAAATATTTCTCTGTAAAAGGCCCTTTGAACGTCGGTCGTCCGCCCCAAGGCTACCCGGTAATTGTTCAGGCTGGAGCCTCAGAATCGGGACGGGACTTGGCGGCACGCACTGCTGAGGCGATTTTTACAGCCAATCAAACCCTAGCTGATGCCCAGGAATTTTATGCTGATGTCAAAGGTAGGCTAGCACAATATGGGCGATCGCCAGACGATCTAAAAATCATGCCTGGTGCTTTCCCCATCATTGGCCGTACCGAATCAGAAGCTCAAGAGAAGTACGAATTCCTGCAATCGTTAATTCATCCCGATGTTGCCTGGGGGATTTTAAAGAACTATTACAAAGGTGTAGATTTATCAAAATATTCTTTAGATGATCAGGCTCCTGAACTACCCAGCGACACCAACACTAACAAAAGTCGTCTCAAACTAGTTAGAGATTTGACGACTCGTGGGACTCTCACACTGCGCCAGTTGTATCTCTCTCTTGCTACCGCCCGAGGTCATCGGACTATACTTGGTACTCCTGAAACCATTGCCGACCAGCTAGAAGAGTGGTTCAACAACGGTGCAGCAGATGGCTTCAATATCATGCCGCCAATCCTCCCGACAGGATTAGATGACTTCGTTAACCTAGTCGTTCCCGTCCTCCAGAAACGCGGACTGTTCCGTACCGAATATGAGGGTAGTACCTTGCGTGAAAACCTTGGTCTGCGTCGTCCGGGTAATCGTTTTGCCGCTAAACAAGTGGATGAGAGATTGGTGTTGGCGTAAAAGACTTTTCATCTCTGCACTGTGCTTATATGAATTTTTCACAGATGCTTAAACCATACTTTTTAAACAGCAACTTCTGTAGATCACCACCCTACAGAACTCTATAAAGTTTGTTTGGCGAACTACTACCAGCATTGGATGCTGAGAAAAACCTGTAATTTTTTGTTCGGATAATGTGCAGTAGGCAAGGAAAAAAACATGACTGAATATAGCCGATTGAAGACCTCACGCTCCGCCGCCATCAGAGCAACCCTTGATTATCCGGTAATCGACACCGATGTTCATACCAATGATTTCACCCCAGCTTTTGAAGATTACATCGCTAAGTATGGCGGCGTGAAACTTGTAGACGAGTTACGTAAAACTGAAGCTTCCCGTCTTAACTCCAAGAGCAACGGTAAAGACTGGTATCAGCAAACCCCTGAAGAACGTCAATACAACCGCACCATCCGATCGCCTTGGTGGGCTAGAGTTACCAAAAACACACTGGATCTCGCTACTTACACCCTCCCCGAATTGCTCTATGAGCGTCAGGCGGAGCAAGGGTCAGACTATTCGGTGCTGTTTCCTAACAATGTGCTGGCACCGGCTGGAGCTAGTGCAGAGAACCGTCAGGCGCTACAACGTGCAGTCAATCACTATCATGCTGATATTTACCGGAAATATAGCGATCGCTTGACACCGGTAGCTGGCATTCCCTTGACCAATCCCCAAGAAGGCATTGAGGAGCTAGAGTTTGCCGTTAAAACACTGGGTTTGAAAGTGATTAATATTACTGGCGGGGTGAAACGTCCGGTAAAAGCGATCGCTGATAAATATCCAGCCGATCAATTCCCCGAAATCGCCAAATATGCTTCTTATATCGACTTTTACGGACTAGATAGTGAATACGACTATGATCCATTCTGGGCGAAAGTCGTGGAACTGGGTGTACCCGTAACCACCCATTACGGCAGTCAGGGTTGGACTGGACGCTCCTCTATCAGTAACTACATGAATAACCATATCGGCCACTTTGCCGATGGTTCAGAAGCTTTTGCTAAGGCGTTGTTCTTCGGTGGTGTTACCAAGCGTTTTCCACAGTTGCGAGTAGCTATGCTCGAAGGTGGTGCAGCTTGGGGTGCCAACGTCTACATTCATTTGGTAGATCGCTTCTCCAAGCGCAATCTCAAGGCACTGCAAAACTACAATCCAGCATTGACCAATGCCGATGAGCTATTTGAGATATTTGAGCAATATGGGGCTGAAATTACTCAAGGGCATTCCCTCGATAAGGATGAATTGACCAAGACTGTACTCGGAGCTTCATTCAGTCGTCATAGTCGGGCACCCATTGGTAGCGAACTAGAGGATTTTGCAGCAGCAGGTATTGAATCAACTGAAGACATCCGCGATCGCTGGGTGAACAGTTTCTTCTTTGGTTCTGAGTCCGACGATCGCACCATCGCTGCCGCATTCAATGACAAAGCCAATCCTTTGGGAGTAAAAATCAACGCGATTTATTCCTCCGATGTAGGTCACTGGGATGTGCCAGATTTGACTTCCCCCTTGGCTGAAAGCTGGGATTTGGTGCAAGAAGGCGTTATTACCGAAGCCGACTTTAAATCCTATGTATTCGCTAATCCCTACAAGTTTTACACCCAAGCTAACCCCGAATTTTTCAAGGGTACAGCGATCGAATCTAAGGTAGGTAACCCCGAATTTAACCAAGTGGACAAAAGCCTAGTAGTAGCGTAATAGGAATTTTAGATTTGGGATTTTAGATTTAATTCCAATCCAAAATCCCAAATCTAAAATCCCAAATTGAATTGCCCAATTCCCAAATAAAATTAGGAGTCACAACAATGCCTGTCGAACAACGCTCTTACAACACTAACAATGGTTCCTTGCCTTATCTTTTCTCGCCTGTTTCTGACAATGCCAAACAACCTGCACCCTTAGTACTGTTTCTGCACGGAGGACGCGATCGCGGTACGGATTTGAATGTGCTACTAAAATGGGGTTTACCTCGTTTCGTAGATTTATCCGACTCCTTACCTTATGTCTTCGCCGCACCTCAGATTCCGGCTGAACAGACTTGGGCAGATCGAGCCGATGATGTGCTTGCTTTGCTTGATGAACTGCTCGTTTCCCAACCCGTCGATCCAGCGCGGGTGATATTGGCTGGGTTCAGCTTAGGCTCGGCGGGTATCTGGCATATCGCGGCTTTGCATCCCGATCGCTTCGCAGGTTTAGTACCTGTGTCTGGACGTGTACCAAAAACATTAGCAGAAAGCGAACTAGCTGCACTCAAAGACATTCCTGTTCAGGTATTCCAAGGTGGACAGGATAAAAATCTGCCGATTGAGGATACAGAGCATTTTGTTGAGCGCCTACGCAAAGTCGGTGGGAAAGTCGATTTGACAGTGCTGCCGGAAGGCGATCATTTTATTGCAGATCAGGTATACGGCGATCCGAAGTTGCAACAGTGGCTAATTTCACAAAGCCGTCGTGAAATTTCTGTAGTCGCTTGAGGTGAAATGTCCAAAAACTAACTTTGTAATATTCCGTTAGGTAGGCAAGATGCCTGCCTAACATATTGTGAAAATTACTATTTTTAACGAACCACAGAGGCGCAGAGAACACAGAGAGAAGAATGAATAGAAATTTTCCCGAATGATTTAGGACTGCCATAACAATATATTAATATCTGCGCTCACCCAAAAGCAGAAGGTTATGCAGAATTTGCTGCCATCGTACAAAACTGGGAAGGTTGGTTAAATTGGTTCACGCCTTAAAAAATATCTATCCTATTGGCTATGTGTCCTATAGGCTTTTTGTTCTGCGTTAGCGTTCGCGTAGCGTCTCGTAGAGAAGCGGGGCGGAACGCACGTCGCATTCTATTTAAAAATTTCAACACTTTCTCAATCAACTACTTTCAATCAACAACATATCTATGACCTTAGCAACTACCAATTTCGGTAAAACTGGATTGACCGTTTCGCGCCTTTGTCTCGGCACCATGACCTTTGGATTGCAGACCGACGAAGAAACTTCCAGGGACATCCTCGACACTGCTGCCGATGGCGGAATTAACTTTTTGGATACAGCCGACGTTTATCCCCTCGGCGGCGGGCTTACCACTGCTGGACGCACTGAAGAAATCGTTGGACGCTGGCTGAAAGGCAAACGCGAACATTTTATCTTGGCTACTAAGTGCGTCGGTCGGGTTGGCCCTGCACCTTGGGATCAAGGGGCTTCGCGGAAACATATTTTGGATGCGATTGATGCTTCCCTACGACGGGTAGGAACAGATTATATCGATTTGTACCAATTGCACTCCGACGATGCTTCAACCCCTCTTGATGAAACTCTGGAAGCGCTGGATGCGGTGGTTCGTGCTGGCAAGGTGCGCTACATCGGGGTTTCCAACTTCTTAGCTTACCGACTCGCCCGCGCCTTGGGTCGGGCTGAAACCCGCAATTTCACCAAGTTCATCTCGATTCAGCCCCGCTACAACCTGTTATTCCGGGAAATAGAGCGAGAATTATTACCCCTAGCGAAAGAAGAAGGGTTGGGTGTAATTTCCTATAATCCTTTGGCGGGCGGCCTCCTTACTGGCAAACACATTCTCGCTCAAGGCCCCACTTCAGGCACTCGTTTCACCCTAGGTGCTGCCGCAGAACGTTATCAAGACCGCTACTGGCACGATCGCGAGTTTAATACTGTTGAGGAATTACGCACAGTAGCGGATCTCGCCGGATTGTCTCTCACTACCCTAGCAGTAGCTTGGGTTTTATCTAATCCAATTATCACTGCGCCCATCATTGGCGCTAGTCGCCCACCACAACTTGCTGACAATCTCAAGGCAGTAGAACTAAAACTCGACGACAGTTTGAAACAAAAGTTAGACGACTTAACTGCCGAATATCGAAGAGGAGATTCTCTTCGTTAGGAATGATTTTATTTAACACCACCGGACGGCTAAATTACACCTATTTTCAGGTAAATAGACCACGCGGTAGGGGCACAGCATGCTGTGCCCCGACGACATCTGTGGTTCAAATACATGAAAACTGCTGTAAGCCGTCCATTTTTATTTTACAGAAGAGCTTAATGCTACGAGATCGACTTTTATGAAGAAAAAGATTAGCCAATCCAAATTCTTTCAACGTGCTGCCGATGCACCAGATTTGCCATCAACTCCATTCAGGTTCATTTGCTATTTCGTTAACCAGTTTCGCTGGTGGTATGTGTTAATGGTGATCCTGGAAATCATACACGCAACCTGTGGCATTATGTTGCCTTATGCCATTGGCGAGATCATCCGGGGCGTAACGCGATCAACGGGCGATAGTAAGCCCATTTTTGATGCCATGAGGCAACCCCTGATGCTGTTCATCGGTTTAAGTGTAGGTGAAGTGATCTTCGGGCGATCGGCTGGACTTTTGCAAACTATCCTCCATCCCATCCACCGACAGCACATTGTGCGATCGCTATATGCCTACTTGCAACACCATTCCCATCGCTACCTAAGCAGTAGTTTTTCCGGGGCATTGGCACATCGAATTAGCGAAACTTCTCTGGGTGTTACCCAAACGATGCAAATGATGATTACTGAATTTATGCCAGTAATCGTTGTGTATAGCGTCGCCACGACGATACTGTATCGCGCCTATCCTCCCCTAGCTGCACTTGTGGGAATATGGGCGGTTCTCTTTATCAGTATTTCCTTCTGGCTGGCAACTCGCTGCCGATTTTACTCCCGGAAAGCCGCCGCCGCCAGAAGTGAGACAACTGGTATTATCGTAGATGCGGTGACAAATCTCACCAGTAGCCGATTGTTTGCTCGTTTCGGTTTTGAACGACGCTATTTGAATGAGCAATTAAAGCGCGAAATCAAACACGTCAGAGAGTCCAACTGGTACTCGGAGCGAATTCGCTGGTTTCAGTTCATCTCAGCAGCGATTCTGAAAATCAGCACCCTATATTACTCGCTCTCTCTCTGGAGTCAAGGAAAGATCGCTACTGCTGACTTTGTTGTAGCAACCAGTCTCTCGCTGTTGATCATCAGTGAAGCGCGTAATTTGAGCCGCCGCTTTCTGGAATTTTTTGAACATGTCGGTAATGTCGCCAATGGTGTCTTCATCATCATTCAACCCCACGAGTTAGTTGATCGCGATCGCGCGATCGCCCACTCAATTACCCAAGGTAAAATTGAGTTTCGACGGGTGAATTTCAACTACACCGATGAGAAGAAAGTTTTCAACAACCTTTCTGTCACCATCGAACCGGGACAGCGTGTAGGATTGGTGGGTTTCTCCGGTTCGGGAAAATCCAGCTTCGTGAATCTGATTCTGCGTTTGTTCGACCCACAATCTGGACAGATTATCATTGATGGGGTCGATATTCGAGATATGACTCAGGATGCTTTACACGCTCAGATCAGCTTGATTCCCCAAGATCCGTCTTTGTTCCATCGCACCTTGCGGGAAAATATTCGTTACGGACGCTTGGATGCAACCGATGAGGAAGTGATCGAGGCAGCGCGAAAGGCTCACGCTCACGATTTTATCGCTCAAAGTCAGGATGGTTACGATTCTCTGGTGGGCGAACGTGGTGTCAAGTTGTCTGGAGGGCAGAGGCAGCGCATTGTGATTGCGCGGGTAATTCTCAAAGATGCGCCGATTCTCATCTTAGATGAAGCCACCTCTAGCCTTGATTCCATCACCGAAAAAGCGATCCAGGATACCCTCGACTTAGCCATGAATGGGAAAACGGTTATCGTAGTGGCTCATCGACTATCTACTATCGTGCATCTAGATAGGATTCTGGTGTTCGACAAGGGTCGGATTATTGAAGATGGTTCTCATGCTAAACTGCTGGCACTCGGCGGCGCTTACCAGAAGTTATGGAAGATGCAGGCAGGTGGATTTCTGCCGGAAAATCTCGGCGAGGAGGGTATACAAAAAGTTGAAAAGGGCATGCTCGCTTGACATTTTCTGCTACTTGAAGAATAGCGATCGCAAATCGTCTCTATGAAAATCAGCATAAATTCTCGCTAATTACTGCTGTCAGTCAACCTGGTAGAGAAAGAGGAAGTGCGATCGCAAAGTTTAAATAGAATTGATAGCACTGACAAATCCCGAACGGAAAAATGTCGTATACCAATGCTGCAATCCATTGAGCGTGTCACCAATAAGGTATGAAGCATAATAAACTTTTGCACTGGACTATTGGCGGTTTTGTTGCAAAAACTGATGATAGACACGTATAAATCAAGCAAAAGTTTAGGTACAAAAAATTACTTCAGATAAATCAGCAAATTCAACCCCGGAATTGTACGGGAAAGTGTCCACAAAACTAGGGTGATGTAAATTAAACCCAAACTCCATTGATACCAAGCAAGTGCAGAGATGATACCTGGTAGGTGTTCATCTCGTAGGCGAATGTCGTTAAATCCTAATTTAACTAGGTTGTTAAGACTAAAATCATAGTAGTTTAGCCAGTTCCAACGGCGATCGCACAACAAGGGCATATATCGTTCCCGAAATGTCTGATTCCTTGGTATCACTGGCAAACGTCCAATCAATAATCGTAATTGGCGAAATGTGCCGTCTTCTGTGAAGTAAGAAACGTCCATTAAATCATGATAACGACCTTCTTGGTAAAGTCGGATCAATAAAGCCATTGGTACGGGGACAATAATTATCAAAAGACACCCCAATGTTAGCCAAGGTTGTTCAGCGTTGCGAAAGATCGCTAGTAAGCTGAAGAATTCTAAAACGCTAAAACTGACTAATATCGAAATGGTTTCATAAGATGTGGGAATAATTGGTACAGGATGCAGCCGACGACAGCGATCCACTAGCCAAAATAGTAAGCCGAAATAAGCGATCGCTAATCCTCCCACACCAAACACTAACCAAAAACTCGTACCATAGCCACTCAACAATAACAGTAAACTCAATGCCAACCAACTCCACGCTTGCAGTAACCACCCACCGATAGAAAGGGTTTCGCCAACAATTAGGCGATCGCTCAGTTGGGTATATTTTTCTAAACCGATGTCTGCTAAGGTGAGTAACTCATTGCTGTTGCGAAATGGTTTGATGAGACGACGCTGGGCGATCGCTTTGGCTTGAGTTGGAGAAAAACCCAGATGAATCAAATTTGCGACAGTTGCACTGTTAATATTTGTAGCCGTCAAACGGCGACTCATTTCTATTAATCGCAGTCGCTGTTTTGTGTATTCCAGTTCATTAGCATCAGCAACTTGCTGTTGTTGACGGAAATTTTGCCCCAAATTCCGCAAGATGTTTTGATTACCTTGCAATGTAGGGATACAAAACATTTTACCAATCTCACCGGGATTACCTAAAATTTTCGCTTGGTTGGAGTTAAAAGTTAAACCAGGTACGCTTAAACAAGCCTCTATCGCAAATCTGGCATCACTAAAATCTGCTTGGTTAAGAATGTTTGCACCTTGCAGATTTACCGATTGGTTAAACTCTGCTTCCCGAAAGCTTACAGCTTGTTCAAAAGTCGCCTCTGTTAAAAGCAGGGAATTATTAAAATCCGCTTTAGTAAACTGTACTTGATTGGCAAAGCGCACATCCGAAAAATCAGCATTTTCTTGCCACTGGACACTACTGAATTTAGCCAACTGTTTAAAATTGGCTTGGTTGAAGTTAGCAGTTTTTTCAAAGATACTGCTTTGAAAATCAGCAGTTTCCTGAAATTTAGTTTGTTTAAAATTAGCTTTTTCAAAAAAAATACTGCCTTGAAAATTGCTTGCTTGCTTGAAGTTAACACTAGCAAAATTAACGGAACGAGCAAATCTTGTTTCAGTCCAGTTAGTAGGTTGGAGAAAAGTTGCACCTTGGGCATCTACAGACTGAAGAAAAAATGTATTGGAGAATTTCACTTCACCATTAAACCGAGTTTGCACTAGTGTTAAGACACCACGAAAGATGATGATTTCACTGGATGGTGTTGGCTGTGTTCCTAAAAGCGATCGACAATCTTTAGAGTTGGGTAAAGCGTAAGTGTAGGTTGTCGGGTATATCCCTAGTGAATCCAGACAAACGAGGCGCAAACGTTCTAGTTCTTGTTGTTCGGTAGCGGTGAAAATGGGAGCAATTTCTTGACCATACAAAGGTGTTCTTAAACCCAAATTGCTGCCGACAAAATCCCCTATAATTAGAGCATAACTGAGGTCTAAACCTAAAGGTTTTGCACCTAGTTCTTTTCGCAGCAGTTGGTAAAAAACATCATGAAAACTGGCGTTTTCTGGGCGCAAATCAATCACCATCTTCTGCAAATCTATAGTCAAATTTCCTTCGCGGAGTCTGGGTGTATGCAGTCGTTCTTGTAATAATTCTAGAGTTAAAGGTGTGCGTTCTGGTTGTGTTTGTGCTGCTAAAGCAGGTAGGGGGAGGAGGAAAAGAGTTAAAACGCAAAGGTACGCTAAGGAAAGCGCAGAGGTTCGCAGAGAAAGCTTTGTGTGTGCTTTTTTGAAGTTGTGCGTGTGTATGCGTTTAAAAATTAATTTATGCAAGTTCGTCGCTAATTAGCAGAACAATTTTACCTGCTACAGTACCGCTTTCAATCAGTTGGTGGGCTTTAGCTGCTTCTTTTAAAGGAAATTTGTGACTAACATGGATTTTTAACTTGCCTTCATCGATCCAGGTGGCGCATTGTTTGAGAATTTCTGCCTGATGCTGGAGGCTCTGTTCTAATCCTAGCAATGCTGGTGTTAACATTAATTCTAAACTAATGCGGAGGTTGCGTTGTCTAGCAGTTTTCCAAACAGTATTGGCATCTGGTTCGAGAATTGTCACAATATCGCCGTATACTCGCACTGCGGGGAAGGTTTTGTGAAAGGTTTCGCCGCCTACGGTATCAAAAGCTAAGTCTACACCTTCGCCGTTAGTCCAATCTAATACTGCTTGCACAATGTCTGTTTGTTTGTAAAAAATTACATGATCAGCACCAAGTTGTTTGACGAAGTTAGCTTTTTCTTCAGAACTGACTGTGGTAGAGACAGTGGCACCTTTGAGTTTTGCTAATTGAATTGCTACATGGCCGACACCACCAGCACCCGCATGAATCAAAACTCTTTCACCAGGTTCTAATCGTCCACGTTCATATAAAGCTTCCCAGGCGGTGATTAATACTAAAGGTGCTGCGGCTGCTTCGGCAAAGGAGATGGAAGCGGGTTTCCGTGCCACAAATCGCTCATCTACAACGGTATATTCAGCATAGTTTCCTTGATGTGCGCCTAAGCCACCATAGCAAAAATATACCTCATCACCTGGGCGAAAATGCTGAACCCCAGCACCGACTGCTTCGACAATACCAGCACCATCACATCCTAAAATTGTCGGTGTGCGATCGGGGTAAAAAGTGCCTCGGCTACGAAGTTTAGTGTCAATGGGGTTAATGCCAGCTGCTACCAAACGTACTAAAAGTTCAGTATTCCCTACAGGAACAGCAGGGTTTGGTACTTCTTGTACTTGCAGAACTTCGGGACTGCCAGCTGTTGTCATCAAGACTGCTTTCACAACTCTTTCCTCCTGGCTTGAGATGCACGTTATTATGCAACTTTAGCGCAAGAGGGTAAACACATAGCTATTTATGAGGGGAAAACTGCTCATACTTGTGTCTGTTTTAGTCTAAACTCCAGTATGATACTTTGTCACTGAGCAGTGACTTTGAGGATTGAAGATGCAAAAAATTTCCTTTGAGTTACAGGTTTATTCTTTCCACATTGATTTTATTGGTCATGTGAACAACACTGTTTATATTCAGTGGATGGAAATTGGACGGACAAAACTGCTGGAAGCTGTTGAAATGCCAACACAAAAAATTTTTCAGCAAGGGTTTGTTCCGGTTTTGGTTCAAACCAATATCACCTATAAATTACCGCTCTATTTGGGCGAACTTGTGCAGGTAGAAATGTGGATCTCTGAACTGAAGAATGCTTCTGCTATTATGCAGTTTTGTTTCTATAACGAACAGAAAATATTAGCAGCAGAAGGATGGCAAAAGGGACTGTTTGTAGATAGACAAACAATGCGCCCAAGGCGGTTACGCCCAGAGGAACGTTCTTTGTTTGCGCCTTATGTGCATTCCCAAGTAGATGCTAAACCCGCTAATTCACTGGTTGATATGCCGTAAAACCAATATTCCGCAGAAATCAAATCTATACTTAATTCTTCTATAGGACTCATATTTGATTTCAGAAAAAACTCTGTATAATTTGCCAGATGTTGTCATCAAGACTGCTTTCACAACTCTTTCCTCCTGGCTTGAGATGCACGTTATTATGCAATTTTAGCGCCAGAGGGTAGACACAGAGCTATTTATGAGGGAAAATTACTAATAGTTGTGTCCTTTTTAGTCTAAACTCCATTATGCACATTATGGCTAATAATTATATTTATGGAGCCAAATGTTGAAATTCGCCGTTTGTTAGATGTGATGCCTGCTTCTGGTCGGATGACGACAAAACTTGTTAGTAAGCCGGAGCAAGCAAAAGTGATTGATGCGTCCTTTCCCCAACCCTGGAATCAGACGCGACCAATATATATTAATTTTGATTTGTGGCGTCGCTTGACAAAGCCGCAACGAGATTTGCTACTGTTGCAAATGGTTAGCTGGTTGACGGGGGTGAAGTGGTTTAAGCCTGACATTTACCAAGGTGTGGTACTGGCTGGGTTGTTAGGGGGATTCTTGGAAGCAGCACAGTCAGATGTGGTGGGTGTAGCCGTTGCTGGGGGGCTAAGTGCGATCGCCACTTTTCGGATCTGGCGTACTAATAAATCTCAAGAGTCAGAGTTAAATGCCGATGCAGCAGCAATTAAAATAGCACAGAGGCGCGGTTATTCAGAAACAGAAGCAGCACAGCATCTACTATCTGCAATTGAAGCGGTAGCCAAAATTGAAGGGCGTTCTGGTTTAAATTTTACCGAATTGATTCGTTGCCAAAACTTACGAGCGATCGCAGGTTTATCACCTGTGGGGATGCCAGAAAATTATGATAAGTAGAATAAATGTCTGTGCGACCCATTTGTAGCAACACTTAAAGTGAAAAGTCTTTACCTGAGTTTTTTACAGCGATCCATCCAAAACGTCTAAATTTCAGATGAGGTTCTGGTCTTGTCTAAGGTTAATTTTTAGTATAACTTGGTTAGGTCTCTATTCGACTCAACCCAGAAGCGCTATAGCTGCAATGGATGAGGCTATTCTACACTGGAATAAGAGAATGTGTGTTTAACTGACTTAGATATCAAAAACTGGGGAGTTTTGTCATACCTTCTCGGTATTGCTGATGAGGTGATTACCTCGTGTGGTAAAACTTAACTTAAATTCTGTCAGTTACTAAGGGAGTTGATAGGAATGGGTAACTTTATTATTTTTGCCTTGATCGTGGTTTACGGAGGCGGCGTTTGGAAGTTTTGGAATGGGTTTGAGCGGACTAATTTTAATCCAAGTTTGACCAATCGCATTGGTTTATCTTTGCTATGGCCAGCTTTGTTTATTACAAATCAATCCTATCGTCGAAACTTTAGAAAGGCGTTAAAGGGCTAGAGTTTAGTATTAAGTCTAAGGTCAGCCGATCATGATGGTGACATATATCTCACTATAGATCTAACCCCCTAACCTCCCTTCCCTAGCAAGGATGAGAGGTTAGGTTTGCTTCTTTGAGGAAGGAGAGCAATTAGGGAGTTATGAGTTCGATGAATTCACGAACTATTTATTGGTTAATACATGGATTGCTCCACCTACAGCAGCACCATCAACAGCATTGCCAAGGGTATCTCTGCGATGGCCTGTAATTATGCCAGTCAATGCGCTAGCCCCTGCACCGACTCCGATATCTTGACCAAGGTTTCGGTGACGACGATTGTGATGGTTTCTCAGACCGTTTGCACCATTGACGGCTGCGCCAGTCACGCCACCCCTAACAGCATTGGTTAATACACCACTACCATTTCCCCTAACAGCTCCGGTTACCACATTGGTAACAGCGCCAATACCTACATCTCGTAGTATTTGATCATCAGCAGCAGCCGGTTTTGCGGGAACTAAGGTGACACCAGCTAAACTTGCAGCCATAAGACTGGGTAAAAGTGTACGCTTTAGGATATTATTCATTGTGTTACCTTCTCAAAACATCAAACAATCCAAAGTTACTGAAACCCGATAAAATCTGATTTTATCATCTGAACAACAGCAACTATTTATTGTTCGAGAGTACTTATATAATCTCATTTGCAAAGTCATAACTGCATCTACTGAAAGCATGAATATAGATTCAGTCCAGAGAAGGCCTTGATGATTTATTACTACAAGCTGGGCATTAGGTATTGACAAAAAAAATTAAATATGCTGTCTGGATTATTTAGATATGAAAGTTGCCTTTTCATTACTAGCAAAGAATTTATGATGATAAACCGCGTAGTGTTTACCCTATCTATCTAAAGGTAGTTGCCAAAATAATTAAACTAACTTCTTGCGGCTGATATTTAATTTTCCTAGTTTAGCAGCTAGACGTTGCGACGCCGATAGCGTAGCGGTAGCGAGTCCGCGTTCGCTTTTAGCGTCTGTCTGCGACACGCTGCGCGAACGTAGAGAGCGTCATAGTCCGTCGTAGACATCGCTCTCATCCTGTCTTTAGCAAATTACCTTGATTATTCCACCAGCGCAACCAGGGTAATTCTAAATATTGACGGGGGACTCCCGCGATCGCGTTGAATTTTTAGTAAAAGTGATTATTGACGAAGATTATGGAATCACCAATCGAACGTATTCGCCTCTCCCAAACAGCCAAAGAGCAACTTACCAAGCTCAGACGCAGCACCAAAATTGAGCAATGGAATATCCTATGTCGTTGGGCGTTTTGTCGTTCCCTCGCAGAATCAACCGCCCCCTCCCCCGTCCCAATTCTCCAAGATAGTAACGTCGAAATGACTTGGCGCGTCTTTGGCGGTGAAATGTCCGATATTCTGCTCCTCGCCCTCAAGCAACGCTGTCACAATGACGGCTATCCCACCGACAAAGAAACCCTCGCCAGCCAATTTCGCCTGCATTTGCATCGCGGTATTGGCTACTTAGCAGGCGATCCAAATATCAAGAAAATTGAAGATTTAATCGAACTGGCCATGAAATCTTGAAACAATATTAGGTGCTGGGTGTCTTAATTACGAATTATTCTTATGCCTGAAGCGCTAGAAATCGAGCGTCACAGAGCTGCGATCGCTCGCACTGACATATCTCGCCCCGTGCGATTGGCAATAGAATGGGCAATCCTAAATCAAGACACCACTTTTTTTGACTACGGTTGTGGCTACGGTGGTGATGTTCAGCGAGTAGCAAACTTAGGCTATACCAGCGCAGGCTGGGACCCTTACTACTATCCTGATGTACCACGCACCGCCGCCGATGTGGTCAATTTGGGCTATGTCCTCAACGTCATTGAAGACTCAGAGGAACGCCGTCAAAGCCTGCTCCAAGCTTGGGAACTCAGTGGGAAAGTTTTAATTGTCGCGGCTCAAATACTGATTAACGCACCCAGCAAAACCCAACTTGCTTACAATGATGGCATTGTGACGCGCCGCAATACTTTTCAGAAATATTACGAACAAGAAGAACTCAAAACTTATATTGATGAAGTACTAAATACCGATGCCATACCCATAGCATTAGGTGTCTACTTTATTTTTCGAGATGAAGCCGAAAAACAAAGTTTCAAAGCTATCCGCTTCTTTTCTACCACCTCTACACCGCGAGTCCGCATCCCCACTAAGCGGTTTGAAGACTACGAAGAACAGCTGCAACCACTCATGGCTTTTTTTACCAAGCGCGGCAGACTACCCGTGAAAGGCGAATTGGAAAATGAACCGGAATTACTGAGGGAATTTGGGAACTTTCGCCGCGCCTTTGGTGTAGTTTTACAAGCTACTGATGAAGCTGAATGGGATGCGATCGCTTACCGTCGTTCTCTAGATATCCAAGTTTATCTCGCCCTAACTCACTTTGATAAACGCCCTGCATGGTACAAGCTAGCGCCAGAAATGCGTCACGATATCAAAGCCTTTTTTAGTAGCTATGAAGAAGCTTGTCAAGTAGCCGATCAAAAGCTTTTCAGTTTAGGGAAATCTGGCGTGATTCAAACTGCTTGTGAAAAAAGCAAAATTGGTAAACATACACGCGGTGCCCTTTATGTCCATGTTTCGGCACTAGCAGCACTTAACCCCGTGCTACGGATTTATGAAGGTTGCGCTAGCCGTACCATTGGGCGTGTAGATGAAGCCACATTGATCAAATATCACACTGATAAGCCACAAATATCCTATCTGTGTTACCCTGATTTCGATACTGATCCCCATCCAGCATTAAAAGCTAGTATAACTATTGACTTAAAAACCCTAGTCGTTACTCACCGAGACTATGCAACTAGAGCAAATCCGCCGATTTTGCACCGCAAAGAAACATTTGTGATCAGCAACTACCCCGGCTATGAAGAATTTGCTCAACTCACCAAACAAGAAGAACAATTAGGATTACTCAATCACAAAAGCGACATCGGTACGCGTGAAGGTTGGGAGAAATGCCTTACTGCACACGGGGTAGAAATCAGGGCACATCAGGTTTATTCCATTAAGGAAAATTAAGCAATAATCACACTGTTAGAGTATTGCTGATAAGCTAATGGGCATTTAAGTTGCATAATCAAGGCGGGCAAGATGCCCACCCCACAAGATGTTGAGAAAATTTTAATATGCAAATTAGATGTGTTTTAGCTTATAGCGTTTCCTAATCATAGAAGGTTATATTTTAGCCCCCTCCCCGCAAGCAGGGAGGGGTGGGGTTCTTGTACCTCACTCAACCGATAACCGCTATATGTATCTTAAATAAAGAAAATCTTCGCAGGTTTGTGTGCTTACACGAAATTAGACAGCAGTTATGGCAAGATAACTGCAATTCAATTAAATAAAAAGGAATCTTCAAGATTGTGGAAGTAAATAAATCGCTGTTACGAATTTATGGCAGCCCGAAGATGGGAGCTTTGTTATTTCTTGGCTTTTCATCAGGGTTGCCGTTATATTTAACCAGTCAGACATTACAAGCATGGTTGACCAAAGAAGGAATCAGCTTGGCAGCGATCGCCGCTTTTAGTTTAGTAAAGCTACCCTATTCTTTAAAATTTCTCTGGTCGCCTTTACTAGATAGATTTGTACCGCCTTTTTTGGGGCGACGTCGAGGTTGGATGGTAATTACACAAGTAGCATTACTGTTAAGTATAGCTGCAATGGCTCTACAACACCCATCTCAAGGGCTACAACCTTTAATAATTGCGGCTGTGTCCGTTGCTTTTTTTAGCGCCAGCCAGGACATTTTAGTTGATGCTTACCGCACTGATGTAGTGGAAGTACAAGAAAGAGGTGCTGGAGCATCTATTTATTTATTGGGTTATCGCCTTGCCATTCTAGTAACCGGTTACGTCACGCTATTTTTGGCAGACAGAATGCCTTGGCAGGCTGTTTACCTGTTGATGTCGCTGTTGATGCTCGTAGGATTAGTAAGTTCTATTTTTGCACCAGAACCAGTCCTACGCGATCGCCCACCTCAGACTTTATCCGCCGCAGTCAAATTACCCTTCATTGAATTTTTCCAGCGTCAGGGCTGGCTACAAGGACTTTTAATCCTGATATTCATTGTGATCTACAAGTTGGGGGATTCTTTACTTAAGAATGTATCCACCCCATTTTTGTTAGATAAAGGCTTACATTTCTCTCAAACCGACATCGCATTTCCTGGTGCATTGGGAATTTTTGCCACTATTGTTGGCACCTTGGCAGCAGGAGCAGTAATGACCAAAATTGGTGTTAATCGGGCGCTTTGGATATTCGCCATCATGCAGGCTGTTGGAAACTTGGCTTTCTTTGCGTTAGCAGTAGTAGGTAAAAACTTCTATCTAATGTTAGCTGCCGTTAATATAGAACAATTCTGTGCCGGTTTAGAAACTGCTGCTTTTGTAGCATTTTTGATGAGTCTTTGTAACCAAAGCTTTTCAGCTACACAGTACGCCTTACTTTCGAGTTTGCAGGCTTTTAGTAGAGATATTGTCACAGCTCCAGCAGGTACATGGGCACAAGCCACCGGCTGGTCTACATTCTTTCTACTGACAGCAATAGCAGCTTTGCCAGGATTACTATTATTGCCATTCTTTGCCCCTTGGAATCCAAAGCCAGTGGTAGTATTATCCAGACCAGGATTAGAGAACGAAGAAGAGGATATATGGGGAATCAAGTAGTTATTGCTGTCGGCACATTTATTCTCTTACTCACTGGTTTATTACTTGGCTATGTTCTCTCGCAGTTAGTTCTAGGATTTCTCGCATTTAACCTCCTAACTTTTTTTGGAACACTCAGCCTAATTTTAATTTTTGGTACACTTTATTACGTTTTATTTTGGCAGTTGCGGAGAGAGCAGTCTCGGTCATCAACTATAAATGAAGGGATACCAAACCAGGTAGAGGAGGGTTTATCTGATAGCTATCTCAAAAACAGGCTAATTGCTAAATTATCCGGTGACACTGCTGCTGCCGAACGGTTAATTGAACAAGCAAAAGAAACTTATCCTGGGATGCCGGAGAATTGGTATTGCGAAAGAGTGCTTGATGACTTAGAGCGCGATCGCCAGAAGGAGTAGGGAAGTTGGGAGTTAGGAGTTAGGAGTTAGCAGGACAAGAGAGAATTTTTCCAATGCCCAATACTTCGGCTTACCTCGGCTTCGGCTCCATCGAGCGAAGTCGAGATGCTCGGCACAAGTCCCGGTAGTTGAGCGTAGCGATGCACTGAGCGTAGCCGAAGTGTCGAAACTCAGTACAAGTGCCCAATTCCCAATTCCCATGCACATAAAATTGCTAAAATAAATCAAGAATACTTCACAAATCTTCAGCTAAGTTCTCATAAAAGTTCGTCACTCTGTTTGCAATTAAAATATGGCTATTTTTCGTCAATACATCGCCCCACTGCTTGCAGTTTTGGTATTTCTCTTTGCCTTAGTCGCAGTCAGCGCCCGGATCTTTTTACCTTCTGATATGGCAGCACCCGCACCAATTGAAAAGGTAGAGATGAGTTCTCAACCGACTCCAACTGATTTACCACCAGCAGCACATAACTTAGCTAGCTAAGTAAATAAACGTATTGAAGTGTCTGAACAACTACTACCTGGGTATATTATTCGCCGTGGCTCCGCTTTGGAGCGATCGCTTCTGCTTAAATTCATGCAGCGAACTTATGAGGATCTCTTTCCCAATGAGGATTTTTCCCATTTAGAGCAAACAGTTAAGCAATACTTTTCTAGCGATACGCCCTTGTGGTGGGTTGAGGAAGAGGGGGAGCAGGGAGCAGGGAGCGGGGAGCAGGGGGAGATGGGGGAGACAAGAAGAATAAGCAATGCCCCATGCCCCATTCCAAGTGCCCAATTCCCAATGCCCAATTCCCCTATAGCCTGCCTCTGGGTGGGGAATGCCATAGATCAAGTACATGGAAACCGTCATGCTCATATCTTTATCCTCTACGTTGTACCAGAACATCGGCGACGGGGCATTGGTAGGGCGTTGATGCGATATATAGAAAATTGGGCTATTGAAAGAGGCGATCGCCAGATTGGACTGCAAGTGTTTCAATCGAACAAACCCGCATTGAATCTTTACAATCAGTTAGGTTATCAAACCCAATCCATCTGGATGGTAAAATTCCTGAGTGCAGAACAATAAACATCATGATTGCGATCGCTGTAGCGTCTGAGGTTCTCGTTTGGATAAAACTCAACGAGGGTAAAAATAAAGTGTATAATATTGCAACTTATATTTATAAGGTTTTAATTTATTGGCGCGGGGGTATATGTTAATCCCTTTTCGGGATTGAAATGAAATTATGTATGACGAAGACGATCTAAGCCTACTCGATGTTGAGGACGAGCTAGAAAGCCCCTTAGATAAAATAGAGCCGCTAACTGCCGAATCAGTTGTGGCAAGACCCGATCCAGAAGTGATGCTATCCCTCCTGGAAAATCCCCAGCCCCAGCAACGAATGTTAGCGGCACGTGCTTTTTGTGATATTGAAGATGCACGTGCGACTCCCCATCTAATTCGCCTGTTAACTGATACCTGTCCTTTAGTGCGGGTGAGTGCAGCTTATGGACTCGGACGCAATCCCAGCTCAGAGGCAGTGAGTCCGTTAATTGCTCAACTCAAAAATGATTGGAATGGCTATGTACGTAAAGGTGTTGTTTGGGCTTTAGGAAACTGTCGCGATCGCCGTTCTTTGCCACCCCTAGCAGATGCCCTAAGAACTGACATTTCCGCAGTACGTTTGTGGGCTGCTAGCGCCTTAGCACAGATGGCAGAAGTAGGTTATGAAGCAGTTATCGGGGCAACACCACCATTAATTGAAGCCTTAGTCAAAGACCCCGTGGCAGCAGTGCGGAGTAACAGTGCTTGGGCAATTGGTCAACTGTGCCGCGAACTACCTTCTAATGTAGTTTATGCCACAGCGATCGATGCCCTAATTCAAGCCTTTGCCGAAGACCAAGATTTGGGAGTACGGGAAGACGCCAAAGCCTCACTGTTAGGAGTGGGTGATCCCCGTGGCTTACAGTTGATTGAAACCCTGGAACAAGAAGGGTGGTTTTAATTTGGGCATTGGGCACTTGTACTGAGTTTCGACACTTCGGCTACGCTCAGTGCATCGCTACGCTCAACTACCGCGACTTGTGCCGAGCATCTCGACTTCGCTCGATGGAGCCGAAGCCGAGGTAAGTCGAAGTATTGGGAAAGAGGAGGCAGGAGGTAGAAGTTTTTGAATTTTGAATTTTGAATTTTGAATTGATTTCTCCCTCATCTCCCAGTCCTTACTGACCTTCAGCTACAGGTTTGACCAAATTTAAGTCATAAGGACGCTCAGTATCATCCTCACCTAAATATTCACCATTTTGAATTTCTAGAATAACTAGCGGAATATGTCCAGGATTTTCTACCTTATGTAGGGTTGCTGCGGGGACATAAGTTGATTCGTTTCGATTTAGTAATGTTTCCACATCGCCACAAGTCACCTTTGCCACACCAGAAACTACAACCCAATGTTCATTGCGGTGATAATGAATTTGTGGTTTAATTCCATGCCTGGGCTTAATTTCAACACGACTAATTCTATAGGTTTCTCCCTCCTCGATCACCTCCACCTCGCCCCAATATCGTGTGCCGGAATGTGGAGACAATTCGTTGATATTTGACTGAATATTATTTTCGTTTTGAGTCATAACTAATTTCTCAACTAGATGATTATGGATATTTTGAATTGTTCACTCCCCGGTATACTGAATCCTGTAAATCCGATTATTGGCTTCTTCTGTTAATAGTAGACTACCATCTGGCAACACGAGTAAACCTACAGGTCGTCCCGAAGTGGTTGGTACAGAAGGATTTAGCAAAAATCCGGTGAGAAAGTCTTCGTCATAACCTGGCGATCGCCCTTTAGCATCGAAGGGAACAAATACCATTTTATAACCAGTGCCGCGATCGCGGTTCCAAGAACCACGAAAAGCAGCAAAAGCACCGTTCCAGTATTTTTGTGGAAAGGTTTTACCATCATAAAGAACCCCACCCCGCATTTGCTAAGGCAAACGCTCCCCTCCTCGCTTGCGGGGTGGGGTGTTAAGGACTTTTGCAATAGGCCTCTAGACTGATGCTAGGCTGTTGACTTTGTACCTTGGGTAGAGAAGAGAATATGGTTGTTGAGCTTCATAAAAAAGAGGGGTAAAGGGTTAAATTAGGTCAATTTGGGGCAATAATGCAAGTGACAATTGAAAACCATCGCCTCGTAACTTTGTTACTTGATAATCAAGCAATTTAAGTGTATATACTAAAAAAATGAATAACAGTAGCCTGTAGATCGTGGTGTTCTAATTGATGAGAGAATATTAAATTAACCATCACAAAAGTTTAAATTCATTGATCATGACGAAAATCCAATTTTCTAGAGGTCTTGACGAAGAGGTAACTCCAGAGGTGCGGCTGACGCGATCGCGCAGTGGCGACAGTGGCACAGCGACGTTTATTTTTACCAATCCAAAGATTTTAGATCAAGGTAGCACTGAAGATATTACCGGGATGTACTTGATTGACGAAGAAGGTGAGATAATTACTCGTGAAGTCAAGGCTAAATTTGTCAACGGGAAACCGGAAGCATTAGAAGCACTTTATGTCATGAAATCTGTTGAAGAATGGGATCGCTTTATGCGCTTCATGGAGCGGTATGCTAAAGAAAACGATCTGGGACTGAGCAAAAATGAGGCATAGGGTATAGGGCATTGGGCATTGGGCATCGGTAATTATTGTCATGCCCAATGCGCCATTCTCCATGCCCAATTAAATTATCCATGATCAAAAGTTTATGACTGCTCGATGATGTCACAACCCCACCCAGACTCGCCTAAGATTACGGTAACTTGTGCTGTGGTTACTGTCAGCGATACACGCACTTTGGAAACAGACAAAAGTGGACAGCTAATTCAGCAGTTACTCTTTGGTGCTAACTATGCTGTAGGAGCCTACACGATTATCAAGGATGAACCGACCCAAATTCAAGAGCAGATAGAAAATCTGGGTAAAAGCTCAAATTTGGATGCTGTAATTTTCAATGGTGGAACGGGTATTGCACCCAGGGACACCACTTATGATGCCATTGAGAAGTTGTTGGAGAAAACTTTGCCGGGATTTGGGGAGTTATTTCGTTTTTTAAGTTATCAAGAAATTGGTTCGCGGGCGATCGCTTCTCGCGCTGTTGCTGGTGTTTATCAAAATAAATTAATCTTCTCGCTTCCTGGTTCCAGTAATGCTGTGCGACTGGCGATGGAAAAATTGATTTTGCCCGAACTCACTCACTTGGTAAGTCAAGTTTGTCAGGGATTTTCAGCCTCTCCCAGATAAACACGAAGGTATGAGACACTAAAATCATCCCTTATGTACTTACATTTTGAGGCTACAAGGATTATAGTAAGCCGGTGTTTAATCTCAAATAAGCAATGGAGCCTATTCACTGGAATTGCACAATTGCTCACGGTATCACCGCATTTTCATACTTTGGTATCCCCACAGTGATATGGGTTTTTTTTGCCAAAACCAAGGCAACCATCCCTTCTAAGTTTTGGCTAGCCTTTTTATTATCAGGTGGATTTGTACTATTTTGCGGATTTCATCATTTTCTGGCGATTTTTGAGCCATATATGCCAGTGTCGTTGCTGCACTTATGCGTACTCGATGTAATGGCAGTTATTTCCTTGGCTGCTTTACTCAACCTGATGCCAACCACTCATCGAATTTTAGAAGCGATCGCCAAATCTCAAGAAGATACCCGCGAACTTCAACGCAGCCAGCAGATGCAACAGCTATTTCTAGATCATGGCCCCTTTGGAGCCTATATCAAAGACGAGCAATCTAGAATTCTTTACTACAACCAGGAGATACAGACTAGATTTTCAATAGATCCACAAGAATGGGTGGGGAAAATGGATAGTGAAGTTTTGCCAGATCCAGAAGAGGGGCGGCGGGTAATGGAAAACGATCAAATCGTTTTGAAGACTCTACAACCCTTAAAGCTGATTGAAGAGGTAAAAGTACCTGGCAATCATCACCCGTGCTACTGGCTATCGTTTAAGTTTCCGTTCCGCGATTACACAACGAGCGCTTACCGCATTGGTGGGATTAGTATTGATATTACAGAATCTATAGAAGCACAGCGATCGCTCACTGATCTAAATCGGCAGCTAGAACAAAAAACACTACAATTAGACACAAAAAAACAAGAACTTATATATCTCTCAGATATGGCAGATATGCTTTATTCCTGCGAGTCTGAAGATGAGGTGTATCAAGTGGTGGCTTTAACTTGTTCCAAGTTATTTCCTAATATGAACGGTTGTGTCTGTATAATTGTTAATTCCAAGAATTATGTTAAAATGAATAGTATTTGGGGAGATAAAAGAACTAGTAAAGAAATATTTTCACAATCGGAATGTTGGGCATTGCGGAGAGGTAAATCAAACCCTTTATCGCCTCTTAACTCAGGACTGATATGCAGCCACTTAATACAGCCTGTTAGCGGCGCACATTTGTGTATTCCATTGTTTGGACAAGGCGAATTAGTGGGGATTTTACACATATATTGTATTGAAGAAATTAGTCCAGAAGATCAACAAACTGCTGAGATTATTGCTAGAACTTTAGGCATTGCACTGAATAATCTATCGATAAAAAAACGTCTAACCTATGATAGCTTGCGGGATGGAATGACCCAACTATTCAATCAAAGCTATATGCAAAACATCACAGAACAGAGGCTAGCGGAAGCTGATCGGTCGGGAGAACCTCTTGGTGTTATTTTCCTTGATATCGATAACTTCAAATATTACAACTCACGCTATGGGCATCTGACTGCCAACATTGTTCTCAAGGAATTAGCAAAACTGCTGTTAAAATCTATTCGCTCCTTTGACATTGCTTGCAGATGGGGTGGTGAAGAATTTGTGATTGTGATGCCTAATATGACAATGGAAGCGCTTAGGAAGCGAGTAGAAAAACTAAGGGTAGATGTTGAACGAATGCAATTGAAGGACGGCGATCAGATCCTCGAAAGCATCACCGCTTCTTTTGGAATAGCTTTATCAAAACCAGGGATTACGGTTAAGGATTTTCTGAATCAGGCAAATCAAGCGATGCTTGAGGCCAAGCGAAGAGGAAAAAATCGGGTTATAGAATATGCAAATACTTATAATTAATTCACACCTTATATCCCGCCACTGACCTGGGTACAGGTTCAGTGGCGGGATATAAGGTGTAAAGTTAAAAGAACTCCGTGTGTAGACTTAACCGGATGAATGTAGATATTGGACTTCTTGCATAAATCAAAAAAAAGAACCCCATCCCGCCTTTAACTTACGTCAAAGGCGGGGTGGGGTGTTAGGGGACTTTTGCAAGAGGTCTATTGGACTCATATCAGCGCTTACTAATAAAGCTGACACGATTGATAATGAAGGTAGGCGTTATTTTCATAAAATTTATGTTTTTAACTTGGTTAGATAGCAACTCTTGGCTGCTGGAAGTTGGCGGAAAACGAATACTAATTGACCCTTGGCTGGTTGGTTCGTTAATTTTTAGCAATTTGGATTGGTTATTTAAAGGTTCGCGATCGCAAAATCGCCCAATCCCAGATAATATTGATCTGATCCTGCTGTCTCAAGGTTTAGAAGACCACGCTCATCCACCAACGCTTAAATTACTTGATCACAGCATCAAGGTTGTAGCTTCTCCCAATGCTGCCAAGGTAGTACACCAGTTAGGTTACACCCAAGTAACTACTCTGGCTCATGGTGAAACTTTCACTTTAAATAATCAAGTTGAAATCAAGGCTTTCCCCGGCTCGCCCATTGGCCCGACTCTGGTAGAAAATAGTTATCTCCTCAAAGAATTGGAGAGTGGTTTAACCGTATATTACGAGCCTCATGGGTATCATTCCCCAGAAGTTAAGCAAGCTGCACCTATAGATGTAGTGATTACACCGTTTATTGAATTAACGTTACCTTTGCTTGGGCCGATTATTAAAGGACAAAATAGTGCTTTAGAAGTAGTAAAGTCGTTACAGCCTCAAGTAATATTACCTACGGCGGCTGGTGGGGATGTTTCCTTTGAGGGATTGCTGGTGAAATTCATTCAGACTAAAGGAAGTGCTGAGGAATTTCGCTCCTTACTTGACAAAAACAATCTGGCAACGCGGGTACTTGAGCCAAAACCAGGCGATCGCTTTGAACTACCATTAGAAAAACGAGCATTAGCAATCTAAGTTAGCTGCACCTAGCCCTACGGCGTGTTTTCAAAGTCTTAGATCCCCCCAACCCCCCTTAAAAAAGGGGGCTAAGACTCTCTTAAAGTTCCCCAATTTATCGGGGGATTTAGGGGGATCTAAAAAGTTAAGAAGCTAAACAAGTAGTTTGAAAACACACCTTAGTGATTAGAAATCGCCAGGGCTTGAGATTTTCTTTCCTTATGGACTTGCCAATTATTTACCACCGAGATTACGTTGCCCCATTACCTGAAGGGCATCGCTTTCCCATGTCTAAGTTCCGACAACTCTACGAATTGCTATTAACTGATGGTGTCGCTAATCAAGAACAATTTCACACCCCCGAACGTCCACCGTCAGAATTGATAGAGTTAGTCCACACCCCAAGCTATGTTCAAACTTATTGTGAAGGAACCCTAGATGCCAAAGCACAGCGACGCATTGGCTTGCCTTGGAGTCTAGCATTAGCGAATCGTACTTGTGTAGCGGTAGGTGGTACGATACTCACTGCTAAACTGGCATTAAGTCAGGGTTTAGCTTGTAATACGGCGGGTGGAACTCATCATGCCTTTCCTAGTTATGGATCTGGTTTTTGTATTTTCAACGATTTAGCGATCGCCTGTCGTGTTTTACAAAAACTTGGACTCGTCCAAAAAATCTTGATTGTAGATTTGGATGTCCATCAAGGAGACGGCACCGCTTTTATCTTCCAAGACGACAACAGCGTTTTTACTTTCTCTATGCACTGCGAAGTCAATTTCCCCGGTACTAAACAAAACAGCGATTTAGATGTTCCTTTACCGGTGGGAATGGAGGATGATGCTTATTTACAAACCTTGGCGAATTACTTAGCAGATTTATTGTCTAAAGTCAAGCCAGATTTAGTATTTTATGATGCTGGTGTAGATCCTCATATAGGCGATCGCTTGGGCAAATTAGCCCTAACCGATGCTGGGATTTTTCGCCGGGAAATGCAGGTTTTAAGTACCTGTATGAATAGCGGTTATCCCGTCGCCTGCGTCATTGGCGGTGGTTATGCTGATGATATGAAATCTTTAGTTTGGCGGCATTCCCTAATACATCGCGCCGCCAGTCAAGTTTACCAGCAGTATAAACTATAGTCACTTACTAAGCAATACTACATAAAATTATGAAAGCACCATGAATTTAAGATTGAGGACTTACCCAGAATCGTAGCGTTTTTAAACGCAAAGGTACGCAGAGTCTTGCCAAAATGGGACTAAAATAAACTTTGCGCTCCTCTGCGCCCTTTGCATTTAAATTTAAACCCTATTTTGTCGGCAAAGGCACTAGTGGATGAATAACAGCAAACTCAGAATCTACGAACTAGCAAAAGAATTAAATTTGGATAGCAAGAAGCTATTATTAATTTGCGAAAAACTTAAAATTGTAGTCAAAAGCCATACCAGTACAATCTCCGAACCCGACGCAGAACGCATTCGTCTGGCGGTAAATAAACTAACAGCAAAATCCTCGAAAACTAAAACCAACTCTGAAGATTGGGGCTATACCTTTATAGCTTCAGCAATTGATAGCTTTATCCGCCATCTGGAAGGTGAAACCGCCCTGAAATCATATCCCGAATTTCGGGAGCGCCGCGATCGCGCCAATGAGTTAATGTATGAATGCGTCGGAAAAAAGCCTTCTCTATTTTATGTACGTCGCAAAGGTGCGGGTAAAGAAGCAAGAGAAGAAATTTGGGATTTGACAATAGCAACAGACTCCGATGATTTTCCATTACCCGCAAGACTTGAGAAGCTCAGAAAAACATTAGGATTTAGAGCGGCTGTACCAAAAGATGGACGCGGCGGTTTAAAAATACTTTCGGCTCAGTTGCTACAACCCTCACGGGGACACGCCGATAGCTATGCTATACCTTGTCGCTTGCGTTTGCTACCCAATCATCAGCATCATCTCGACATTCCGCCGGCAACATTAAAACGCATGGCAGCTGCGCCAGTTTGTGGCGAGCATGTACCCACAGAAGATCAGCTAAAAGCTTGGAAAGCATTTTTGCAAATTGAGGAAAAAATTGCGAAAGCGCGTCAGTTTTGTGTGCGTTATGTAAGTCATAACTATAACTTCAAAAGACGAATCAGTTTTGAAATTGATGTAGCCTCAGCCACCCTTGACGGCTTCTATCAAAATTCCCTCGAAGTAGAAAACTTTTGGGAACGAGCTAGACGCACAAAAAACGAAGATTTAAAGCTTTTTGAAACTGCCCCCGTCGGCAAAAATTGGATTAGCGGTCGTCAATTAGGGACTGTTGAGGAAGTTGATCCTAACCGTTGTATTATCAGCCTCAGACTAGAACGCGACTTAGCAGAACATATCGCAGCAGAGCGTTATCAATTACCAGCTACCGGATTTTTGTGTTTCGAGGCAGTTGGTGATATTCAGCAGATTCAGCGTAAGAAAAAAGCCTTGGATGATTTGAATAATGGATACACCCAAAATCCATATTTAGGTAACTTCTTATTCGATGCTTCTCAGGCTAGAGAAATCAAAACAACTATCGAACTTCAACCACAAGATTTGTTGTTATCTTCAGCTAATCCTGGTCAGAAAGCAGCAGTAGAAAAGGTACTTGCGGCTAAGGATCTTGTTCTCATCCAAGGACCACCAGGTACTGGTAAAACTACCGTAATTGCCGAGATATGTTATCAAATTGCCCTTCGCGGTGGACGTACCTTAATCGCTTCTCAAGCCAATTTAGCAGTAGATAACGCCCTAAGTAGATTAGTTCACAACCCAGTGATTCGCGCTGTACGCAAGGGTAGAGCCGAGAAAGTTGGCGAGGAAGGACAGCCATTTTTAGAAGACCAAGTGATTGGTAGATGGCTAGAAAATACAGCTAATGACTGCGAAAATAATATTACGCAACGGATCGAAAATATCCAAACTTTCAGTCAATTACTTGCATCCTCGCCAAGATTTACAGCCTACTTCCAAGTAGAGGAAGAATTTAATCAGCAACAAAATAAATTCCATAAAAACAAGATAAAACTAGAGATAAATTTTAAAAATCAAGAAAAATCTCATAACGAAACTGTAGAAAAACAGAACGAGATTGAATCCCTAATTGTCGGACTGGAAAATATACTAAATACTGCACAAAATATCAAATGGGAAGCTCCAGAAGTTACAGACTTTTTGCCACTTCTTAAGCCATACACAGAAGGTAATAATTTAGTAGAAGAATTTTTAGCAAATGTTCGTCAAACCATCAAATATACTAATGAACTTGGCTTTGTGCGTCCAGCACTTGGTGCTTTTGGTTTAGCAGCTTGGTTGCGTGACACTGTAGCCAGAGAAATTCCTGAATTTAAAACTGCTTTGACTTATGCTCAAAATGCAAGTCAAGCTATATCAGAAGTCGCAGCATCAGTACAGGTTGTCAAACAAAATTTCGCCTTGTTAAATCAGGTACAACCAGATTATCAGCAATATCTTACCAAGCTACAAAACCTACAGCAAACAATCCAGATTTGGGAAAATCGTAAACGGGAAATCGATTACATTATCTCAGCAGTTAAGGAATGGAAATCTACCGCACCTTCTCATCTGTATCAAACTTTAAAAGATTGTCAGCAATCAGGTTTGCCGCTAACAGATAATTTACTAGATTTACCGCTAGGTTTGTTGATGTTTGCTAATACCTTAAAATTACCAATTGTACCAAGAATATATAAAATTAACCTGCCAGAATGGGAAGTATTAACAAAAGCGATCGCTTATGAAATAGACGGAGGTTTTACCGACAGAGTAGGTAAACAGCATAATTTTAGCTATTTTTTACAACAAAATTTCAGCCAGATTCCGATGGTGCTATCAAAGAGCGATTGCACCCAATGGCAAGAAACCTATCAACAGTTTAACAATTATCAGCTACTCAACCCCAAACAGCGAAAATTACTAGTTGAGAATACCCAGGTTTTTTTAATTAGAATGCAAAAAACCTATGGTGCATCATGGGAATGGAATAACATAGACTCTACTCTCACTAGAATTACACAGGAATTGCTAGATATTATCCTTGCAAATGCACGTCAATGTGTTTTAAAAGTCAAAACTGAAGCGGAACAACAGCTTCAGCATCTGCAACAACTATTAAATGAACTTCAGAAAAATGAAGTTAGCCAACAGCAAATATCCATTACTCAAGCTGAGGTAGAAAAAGCACAGCAAGATGCTAATTTGCAACTTGGACGAGTGATAAATATCTTGCAAGAACTTAATCAAAAAAATATACCTGCTCAATTACGGATTCTAGTTGAAAAATATCTCGCAACACAATCAAATGTTTGGGAGCAACCCCAAGAATTTTCAAATCAAGTGAATTATTGGGGAACTTCCATTAGTCAGCTTGAAAACTTAATTTCATCATTAGAACCTTTGACTATACTAGAGATAATTAGAAATTCTCTAAATGAGCATTTATCAAAACTAAAACAAGAAACTGAAACTTCTCTACAGCAACTTCAGAAATTACAAATTAATCTCCGTGAAATAGAAAAAAAGTCACAACCAGAGCCATCACAAATTTCAACAGCAGAAAGAAACTGGTGGGTGACAGAATGGCAAAGAATCCCTGATAAATTTAAGCTCGAAACTTCTCATGGTGATTTATTTAATATCGAGTTTTTACGCACTATTAATACTCAGCTTGAATCTTGGCAAGAACAACTCAAAAAGGATGAAATTTATCTCAATAAATATCAGAATTTTGTTCAAGATTGGATAGAAAAATTAAGAAAGCCAAGTGAAGGCGATGCCTGCGGCGGGCTACGCCTACGCGACGATTTAAGACGTATTTATTTAGATAATGCTAACGTCGTTGGTATTACCTGTGTTCAAGCTGCAAATAGAGGTTTTTCTGAAGAATTCAAATCCTTTGATGTTGTCATCATTGACGAAGTTAGTAAATGTACTCCACCAGAGTTACTAATCCCAGCATTGAAAGGCAAAAAATTAGTCATGGTAGGCGATCATCGCCAATTACCACCCATGCTTGATACTAGCACTTTAGAAGAAGTTGCTCAAACAATTGGTAATACACGAGATGAGCTACAATTCTTAGAAGAATCACTGTTTAAAAGTCAGTTTGAATCTGCTGATGAAAGCATCAAACAAATGCTAACTACACAATATCGAATGCATCCATTTATTATGGGAGCAATCAATCAGTTTTATGACGGTAAATTAGAATCTGGTATTTTAGAGCCGGACACAAAACGCGCCCATCATTTAGCAGACGAAATTATCCAAGAATCTCAGCATCTTATCTGGGTAAAAACGCCTATGGAAAATCAATTTTTAGAGCAACGAAATGGAACTTCTTACTTTAATACTCCAGAAATTGATGCCATTGAACGTCTGTGTCAGCAGTTTGAGAATACTTGGGCTTCTAGAGTTGCTAATGGTGAACCAAAAAAAGAAATTGCCGTAATTACATTTTATGGCGCTCAATTAAGAAAAATCGATGAACGTCTGCAATCTGAACTTTTCCCTTCACTAGAAATTCGTACTGGTACTGTAGACCGATTTCAAGGTATGGAAAGACCTGTTGTAATTGTCAGTATGGTTCGCAACAATAGTAAAGGAGATGTAGGATTTGCTAAGAAGCCAGAACGGGTAAACGTTGCATTTTCTCGCGCTCAAGAACTGCTGATAATTGTGGGTTGTCATAATTTATTTACCCATCAAGCAGGTAAAGTCGGAAGTATGTATTCCGAAGTTTCAAATATTGTCAGTATCCATGAAGGTTTCGTTGATATTTCTCGCCTCTTCTCCTAAACCTATTGATGACAATCGCAAGAATTTTGTAGAAGAAAATAAACAATTGAATTGTTTACTGTTACCCTTACGTGCAATCCCCTTTCCCCTTGAACTGAGAAATATTGAGATCCGATGCATTTCTGGAAAAGAGATCGTGGAATATGTAGTCTAAAGCAAATATAACTTGATGCTCAATTTAGCTCAAGGGGGTCTAATGATTGATCGCTTTGTGAATCTAATTTTTATCGATTCCTTCGCCCTAGCAATTAACCTGACTTTTGGTACATTGCTTCGCACTAAAATCTGTAACTATTCATGGGATGGGATTGGAGGTGATCAGCTTTCAACACCAGAAAGTAGCGCTAGTTCTTCTGAATCGCCACCATCCTTGGAGGAAGTAGATATAACCACTCATATTTAATGAAGCCTACCTGCTATGGTACTAAGTTAAGACACAGCTTTTGTCCTAACTGCTTCCCAGCCTGGAGGCTGGGAATCCATATTGGGAGGTTCCACCTCCAGTGGCATGATGAGAGGTATAATCTCTCGGAATACGTTACCTAATACAAGACTTTGGGCTTTATCTTGAGTTTAAAACATCGTTCGTCTACATGGAGGTTTCGTTGATTTTTCTCGCCTCTTCGCCTAAACCGATTGACGACAATCTCAAAAATTTGGTAGATGAAATAGAAGCGCATAGTCATAGTTTATCAGTTTTAGCAGCGCGTGAATTCCGTTATAGTCTGCGTCAAACTCCTATAGAAGTAAGTATCAAGGAACCTCGCCAGTTTAACGTACTTGAAGAATTTATCATCCGCGCTGCTATTGAATTTCAGCCACCGCCAACTGAGGATGAATTAGCCTCTGTACTTGGGCTTGATTCTGTATTTATCAAAACTACTACTACAACTCTTCGGTCATTACAAACTTTATCAGCAACATCACCACTAACAGTTACTCCTGAAGGGCGTTCATTTTATGAAAAAGGTTCTGTACCACAGCCGCCATATCCTATACAAATTCATGCTATTACAGACCCTTTAAGCGACAAGATAATATTTCAATCTGAATCATTAAATGAGACAGTGATAAAATTGCCTGACTTGGCAGATTTTTTAACTATTGATCAGACAATTGCTGATATTGCTTCCTTATCGCTTGAGGAAATCCAAAAAAGTATTCAAGCTTCAGGTTTAGCACTTCATGTACCAGAAGAGGGAAAAATTGTCACTTCCTATAAGGTACTAGCTTCAACTCAAAAACTTTGGCGAAAGATATCGCTTTTCGTTATATTTGATGCTCTTGAAGATAAATTGACTATCCAAATAAGAAATGGAAAGCAAATTATAGAGTCAACATCAAATTGGTTAGAAGTTCTACACGCTGAAGGTAAAATATCCTTGCAAGCATTATGTAAATTGTCCACCGAAACCATCAATTTTGAACGCGAAGCCATTCTCAATCATCAAAATACTGAAATAGAAGCTAGACTCGAAAATATTCGCCAAAAGGCGCTAGAAGCTGCTACAGCAAACAGTGTAAAAATAGATAGTTCGACATTGCTAGGTGGAGCTATACAGTTACGCGATGGACAAATTAGCCAAGCTTTTATAGAGGTTTTAAATTCGGCTAAAAGTCAAGTTCTGATTTATTCGCCGTGGGTGAATCAGGCAGTTGTTAATGAAAAATTTCTAACTCTGTTACAGAAATTAGCTAATCGCGGAGTTTGGATTTTAATTGGACATGGAATTGCGCGTCAATTAGAAGACGAAGATAAACTAATTCCACCAGAAGTAGAGAAAAAACTTCGAGCAATAAAAACACCTGACGGTTTACCTTGTGTACAGGTTTTTTGGTTGGGAGATTCCCATGTCAAAGAAGTAATAGTTGATCGGGAAATACATCTTTGTGGATCTCATAACTGGCTATCTTATCGCGGCGATTACCTACCACGAGGTGAGTCAGTTTATAAAGTTACAATTCCCCTTCAAGTCCAAGAAGCTTATGAATTTCTCGCTAATCGCTTCCAAAATCACGCTCAAATTTTATGGCAAAATTCTCTAGAAAACCGCGATTCTCAACTTGCTGTAGAGGCTTTATGCGTGTGGGGGGCGCTAGGTATGGAAGATATTGCACTTAAAGAGATACAGAAAAATAATTGGTTTGAACTTCTGTCTATATGGTTGAATGTAGTACTTCAAGGGTTAAGGTCGAAGAATATACAAGCTGATTCAGAAAGTTTTAAAACGGCACTTTCATTGCTAAATGAGGTTTCTTCTGAAGAAATTTTTATTGAGTCATTGCAACAGGGATGGCGTAAAGTTATCGGCGCGATCGCAACTCACAATCCTCAAACTGCTTTAAACTTACTTAGTGATGAAGTCTGGGCGCAGTTTCTACGTCTCAATATAGTTCAAGAGACTGATTCACCCAATGATTTTATTCTGTATCGTGCTTAAACCATACTAGGATACTTTTCATACTTCAGTAGTAATAATTTTCAGGATGACAGCCAAGAATCTGTCATCCTGTTTTGGCGTCAATTGGCAATTAAATGATTCTTAACCTTTGATTGACTGAAAGATAGATACAGAGATTCGTCTAATTCGATACAATTTATAAGCAGAGAGAGCCGAGGAGAAGAAAGTGGTCTTATTAAAAGGCTTTGAGATTGAGATGTACACTGGCACGCCTCAAGGTGAAATCGTCGGTCTCTCCGACAAAATTGTTGCCGCTTTGGGTGAGTTTATGCGGGAGCCAGATAGCCGCAACGTCGAATACATAACCCAACCATCCCCTAATTACGATAATTTGTTGTGCGCCTTACTGCGTCCCCGGCGAGAGTTGCGAAACTACCTCAATCGCTTGGGCGATTACACATTGATACCGGGAAGTACTTTATCTTTGGGTGGGAGCGATCGCTTTCTCCGTTCCGATCCAGCAAACCCCTATCATGACTACATTGAGAACACCTACGGCACAAAAGTAGTCACCGCCAGCGTACACATCAATGTAGGCATCAGTGACCCAGAAGTATTAATGCGGGCGTGTCGAGTCATCCGTATGGAAGCACCTCTATTTCTCGCCCTCAGCGCCTCATCTCCCTTCCTGGATGGCAAAACTACTGGCTATCACTCCACGCGTTGGGGACTCTTCCCGCAAACGCCTAGCCATGTACCCTTATTTGCCAGCCACGCCGATCATATCCAGTGGGTGGAAGATCAACTTGTTGCCGGAACTATGCAAAATGTCCGGCATTTGTGGTCATCAGTGCGACCAAATGGCGATCGCCGTCCTTATGACCTAAATCGCCTAGAATTGCGAATTTGCGATTTAGTCACAGATCCCATTGCCTTGCTAGCCATCACAGCTTTGTTAGAAGCGCGTTTGTTGCAAATAATCGAAAATCCTAGCATCGATCCATTAACTCAAAGTACATTTTCTCCTGAAGAACTCGTCACCCTGACTGCTGACAACGAAGCTGCTGCTGCTGCTGGTAGTCTAGATGCTCATTTGAGGCATTGGCAAGATGGCAGAAGCATTGTAGCCAGAGATTGGATTGCTCAAATGTACCAAGATGTTTGGGCGATCGCTAAACAACAAGGCTTTAGCTGTTTCCTTTCCCCTTTGCACAAAATCCTCCGCGAAGGCAATGAAGCTCAACAGTGGTTGCAATTACACGCAGTCGGTTTTGACAGCCAGCGCGTCATCACTCAGGCTATTGTCGCCACCCAACAGCGCGAAATCGAACTCGAAGAAAAATTGTGTTCGTCCCTGCTGGCTTAACTCAAAAGGCATTGGGTATTGGGCACTTGTACTGAGTTTCGACACTTCGGCTACGCTCAGTGCATCGCTACGCTCAACTACCGCGAAGTCGAAGTATTGGGCATTGGGGAAAGAATTCTTATAACTCCTAACTCCTAACTCCCCTGTTCAAACAAAAAAACACAAGCACTTATTTTTTCTACACAAAACTTAATATTTCCTGGTTTTCGCCAAATATCCTCTCAGGCATTGCTCTGCGAGGGTTTCTGCTTCGTTTAAAAAATCTAATCGATATGAGTATGCTTGATTATTATTAACAAAACCTATGAATAGCCTCTACCTTTTGGTAGATTTAACATTGACAATAAATTGTTTTATACAATACGCAAGTTATACGGATAATGCCTCAGGTAGTTTTAGTTAATCCACAAATCCCTCCGAATACAGGTAATATTGCCCGTACTTGTGCAGCTACAGGTACGGAGTTGCATTTGGTGGGGCCTTTGGGGTTTGAAATTAGCGATCGTTACCTCAAAAGAGCCGGATTGGATTACTGGCCTTATGTCAAGCTACACTATCACGAATCGATGGAAGCCTTTAAAACCATACATCAGGAACGTGGAGGCAGATGGTTGGGTTATACGGTTGGTGGAAATTGTAATTATGTCAGCTTTCAGTTTCAAGCTGATGATTGGCTGCTTTTTGGTAGTGAAACCACGGGCTTATCACCAGCAATTCTGTCAGATTGCGATGCTACCTTGTATATTCCCATGAGCCAACCGGGGGTTCGCAGCTTGAATCTGTCAGTAAGTGTGGCAATTGGCTTATTTGAAACCCGTCGTCAGTTAGGCTATTTACAATAGATTTTACCTTTTTAGTCATAAGTGTATTTACTTATGAATTTTCGAGAAACCTATTATACGATTTATTTTTGGCGGCAAAAATTTTGTTCTTGACTGCAATAATATGTAAAAGAATATACCAAAAACTGGGTTTATCCGCCAATTGTAGTGGAAGATACTTACAAGAATAGGAAGGTTATTATAAGAAATCTGTATATAAAACTTGGGATATTGCCAAATTAGAATGATAGATTTTGATGAATTTGAAACATCCTAAATTGGGTAAAAAAAGCGCTAAAACCAAGTCATGTCTTGCTTTGAGCGCTTTTGGTTCAGTGAACACTAAAAAACAGCCTAAAAGTAGCCGATAGTTAATACGGTTGTTTTTTAGGGAATAATCAACGTAAAGTCTCCTCTTGAGACGGATTGGGTAGAAATATCTTGAAGATATCTACAGCAGGGGGCATAACTTTTCCAGAAGTCGCAGCAATTTAATTCTCAGCAGCGACTATGGACTTGGCAAATAGTTTGTCCAGTCCCCGCGATTGACGCAAGACAAGCGCGGACAATGGTAAAGAGCAAAACGTCCTAAGTGGTGTTAGGAGTGGTTCGGACAAGTAAACACAGCAAATTTTAAGTTTTGCTAACAGGTGTGAACTTGTCTAAATCAGAGAAGCAGGTTAATCTTGCGTAAGCATCTCTGGTGAATGTGATCTCGATCTATCATTTGTTGTGATCTAAATCATTGACTAGTATCCAACTGAAAAATCGAGGTCAGTTAAGCGCTAGTGATCATAGGAGGTCGTCTTTGAAACGAGCATTGAAAAAGAGAGTAAAAGCTGTGTTGAACAATAACCCCAGCAGCGATGATGCCCCGGTAGAAGTGCTAAATATGATGAATCCAAAAGTTAACCGCCGGGTGCGGACAAAAGCCGCCATGATTGGCTTGGCAATCTCTATGGGAGCAACCAGCCTTTTGGTGACTCGACAAAGCGATCAAGCCCAAGCAGCAGTGCCAGTAGGCAGCCAAAAGGCAACGTCAACAATTCCTGCTGTTCCTGACACCGAGGTGAAATTCGCCTCCACAAAGCTGGAGTCCCAAGCAATCTCATCAGCGAGCGTGCCGGAAAATCCTGTGATCGTGGAACCAACGGCAGTTTCACAAGTGCCTGGGCTTGAAGCTAAATGGCAAGTCGCGGCAAGTGGAATGTCTTTGCAAGTTCCGGCATCAAACAAGTTTTCTCAAGCAACAGCAGGTTATAAAAATTCTACCTACCTGAAGCCTCAAGTGGCACAGGGATTGAACAATACCTTAGCCGAGACTAGTTTCCCAACAGTTAATAATCTGTCTAACTCTAGTGCTGATGGTGTTGGTAGTATAAATACATCACTAACTGCCCAGCCACAAACAGTGGCAACGTCAACCGCAGCCAACAGTGAAATAAATGCACAACTTAAGGCGCAACAAGAGTTCGCACTGAATCGTTTACAAGAAAAATCGAACCGTTTAAGAAGCAGTCTGGCACAGTTGCGGTCTGGTGAAACCAAAAATTTATCACAAGCTGATATAGGGTTGGCGCAGCCGACAACTGTAGTTGAGAAGACTGTATTAGCGCAGTTGGATACTTCTAGCGATGCCAGCAAAGCGAACCTGGTATCGAGGTTAAAACAGAAGACACAGACGAGTGCATCTGTACCAGCGACACCAATAGTTATTGCGTCCTCCACTCATACAGCCTACGAAGTTAAGCCTGGAGATACACTAGCAGCGATCGCCAGCAGATACAATACTTCAGTATCAGAACTAGTTAAGGCAAATAACCTCAATAATCCCAATGAACTGCAAATTAGTCAAAAACTAGTTGTTCCTGCTGTTCAAGTTGAGGCAACTATAGCGAGTAAGCCCACTGTTGTAGAGTCCAGCAAAACTCCTCATGTTTCCACCTACCCGATAAATATTGGTAGTGCCAACTCATATCTACCGACTTCACCATCACCAACCATTGCCGACAAGAGTAGCGTTGCCGTCCCTGCACCGGTAACTATTCAAATTCAGGCAAATAGTGCGACTGACTTAGAAACAGCCCCTACTACTAGGTCTTATGGTGTCGGTGGTGAAAGTCCAGTGCCAACAGCTTTTGCCGAAATGCAACAGCCTAAAACACTAGCAAATAAGGTAGCAAGAGGAAACAGCAACAATAATGACCGTTTGCGGGGCTTACAAGCGGAAATCCAGAGGTTACAGCAGAAATATCGCGCTCAACAGTCTGGTAACTTAGCTGTGCCAGCAGTAGCTACCGAAGCTAATAATGCTGCGATGCTCAGTCCTGTTTCTACCCCCAATAATTTCACTGTACCTAATGCCGCATCTGGACCCAATAGTGTAGCGATACCAATTGCAGTTCCTACACCTATTAGATCCAACTATAGCGTTCAGCCAATTAAGCCCCAATTCCGTACTACTGTACGCCCTAGCGAGCCAGTTAACCCAGAATTCTTGCCTAATCTAGGGTCTGCTAGTCAGTGGACTCCCTCCGGCACTCAATCTGCCACGAGGGTTGCAACACCTTCTAGAAGAGTAAATTCTGACTCCTTAGGAAAGATGCGGGGAACCACAGTTTCTCCACAGACAATGCCGCCTTTGGCAGCAGTGGATCAATATCTGCCTAGACCCATTGACGAACTTACACCACCTCCATCGACTTCAACCTTAGCTTACATGTGGCCGGCAAAGGGCACTCTCACCTCTGGCTTTGGTATGCGCTGGGGAAGACCGCACAAAGGAATTGACGTTGCTAACTCCACTGGCACGCCAGTTGTCGCCTCAGCTGAGGGTACGATTGAAAAAGCTGGCTGGAATAATGGTGGCTACGGCAACCTTGTCGAAATCCGCCATCCTGATGGCAGCACGACTCGCTATGCTCATAACAGCAAGATTCTCGTGCAACCGGGTCAGCAGGTACGTCAAGGAGAAACTATTGCTTTAATGGGTACTACTGGTCACAGCACTGGACCACACTGCCACTTTGAAGTCCATCCACCAGGTAAAGGCGCTGTTAACCCAATAGCCTTTCTACCGCAACGCCTGTAATACTTCGGTATCTGTAACTAAAAGATTGCCTTGTTAGTTGAGGGAGTTTACCTCCCTCTTTTGCTTTCTATGGCCTCAATAGGGATGAAAATTCTAACAAAATTGCAAAAGGGGCTAGTATTGAGCGAATTTATATGCTATATTAATAGATGATTTGGGAAAACATGGCTCAGTAGCTCAGTTGGTTAGAGCACGGGACTCATAAGCCTGGGGTCGTTGGTTCAACTCCGACCTGAGCCACTAAAAAACAACCATAATGTTAAGGGTTTCAGCTTGTAGTCATGAGTACTACTAGAATCTTAGTTTCTATGTCAGGCTGTTTTGACTATGGCGTACTAAAGCATATTCAGCAGCCTGATAGTCTACAGCTCCAATAACTGATTTTGCGATAGTAGCACTTCCTTTTCCTTGGCGATAAATTTCCACTAACTCTTAACTCCTGATCAATGCCTGTCAACTTTCGCTAAATTGGAAAAAGGAAAACTCAAGGGAATTTTAAATGTCAGCACAATTGTTACTGGTGGATGATGAACCAGGGATACGGGAAGCCGTGAAAGACTATTTGCAAGAGAGCGGTTTCAGCGTTCAAGTCGCCAGTAACGCCCTTGAAGGTTGGGAATGGATGCAAATGAATACACCTGATTTAGTGATTTCCGATGTCATGATGCCCCAGGTGGATGGCTATCAGTTCCTTAAGCAACTGCGGGAAGACCCTCGCTTCCAAGCACTCCCGGTAGTATTTTTAACTGCTAAGGGTATGACAGGCGATCGCATCCAAGGCTATCATGCTGGTGTTGATGCCTATCTACCGAAACCCTTTGATCCAGATGAGTTAGTGGCTATAGTCGAAAATTTGCTAGCCCGCCGTGCCGCTAAGTCCGCAAGTACCGGAGATGACGCTGAAACCCCTGATCTTGCCGAACTCGCCAATCAGATTGCCCAAATTAAGGCATTGTTAACTCAAAGAAATGCCATTTCCCAATCGCCAGCCCCTTTCAAAATTGATTTGACTCCCAGAGAACAAAGTGTTTTAAACTTGGTCGCAGAAGGGTTGATGAACAAAGAAATCGCCCGTCGCTTGGAAACCAGCGTCCGCAATGTAGAAAAATACGTCAGCCGTTTATTTAGTAAAACTGGCACCAATAGCCGTACAGAGTTAGTTCGTTTTGCTTTAGAACACGGTCTTGCTAAATAGGTATTGGGTATTGGGTATTGGGCACTTGTACTGAGTTTCGACTACGCTCAACTACCGCGAAGTCGAAGTATTGGGTATTGGGCACTTGTACTGAGTTTCGACACTTCGGCTACGCTCAGTGCATCGCTACGCTCAACTACCGCGTTCGCGTAGCGTCTCGTAGAGAAGTCGTTGGCGCAGCCTCTCCAAGAGTTGTATTGGGCATTGGGTAAAACAGTTCCGTTAACGGTAGCGGGGCGTTTAGCCCGTTCCGAGTAAAGAAGTCAAATTACTCCCCTTAATCCCCCCGATATATTGGGCTAGGGTGTACACACAAGTCCTAAAAACCTAACTTGATAAGGCTTTACTAGTTTCTGGGCTGCCGCCTGGGAATGCATTCATTGAGTCTCTCGCTCAATGTCTTGACTGGAGGCGGCAGCCCCTAATCAGCCATTCCCATACTCTGCATGGGAACGAGAAAACAATGGGAAATCGAGCTTTTTTCGACTTGTGTGTACACCGTAGCCTAAGAGGAGAGAGGCTTTGATCTTACTCCCCAACCCTACTAGGGTTGGGGCTGTTCTTGTTAGGTCTGTGTTGCACTCAACAGAGAAGCGCTATATTCAAAACCTAGGCAGTATTGCCCCTGTTCGTGGGTAATTGGTAATAGGTAACTGGCTGCTTAACCACGACCTATTACCGAATGGCACTAAGTTTAAGATACAGCCCTTGCTCAAGATGGGTTAAGAGGTTGTTTGAAAAGTAGTTGGCTGTGTCTTTGTACTCATTAGATCCCCCCTAAACCACGCCAGTCGCTCCACTTGGGGAGACCCCAAGACCGCGCTGGCTCCCCTTAAAAAGGGGGGAACTGGAGTCAAAGTCCCCCATATCGGGGGATTTAGGGGGATATAAACGTTTTTTTACCGAGAAGAGAACTTTTCAAACATCCTCTAAGCTCGACTTTATCCAAAATTAAGAACTCAGTTTCTTTATCTGGCAAAAATCGTGGCTTTTTGGCAAATACTTTTTCTACGTCACAAAGCATAGATCAAGTTCAAAAAGTAAAACTACTATCCCACATAGGTTTCAGCGATAGCGATCGCGTTGCGAAAAAAATGGATAAAGTCGAGCTAAGAGTATGGAGGCTCTTAACCCATCTTGAGAGGCGGAGCCTCATCTTTATTGACGAGAGGTAGCAGCCCTCTCAGAATACATTCGCAGTCTTAAGACTGGAACGAGGCGACACAAGCCTTTAGGCTTTTCTTAGTGCCATTCATCTATTACCAGTAATAGATAAAACATAAGTATTTCAGCAAATCAGGCACTTAGCTAAAGCAAAAAGCTAATGGGAAGGTTATTTATTTTTACTTTGGTCTTTTTGGTTTTCATTTGATTCGCGCCTGTTATCCAATTCCCCATCTGTAAAGACACAGGGTTTTGTTCTTCCTGCAATGTTTTGATAAAAACTCGGTAAAATGCACCCGGCTGAATTTGCTCTGAGATTCTACCAGTACCCTTTGCTACAAAGTTTTTAATAGCGGAAACTGTTCCTGGGACTTTGGGCTGCTAAATAAGACTTTGACAAAGTAGAAATCACAGTGTTTTATGAATTCTACTTGCTTGCTGCTTAGTTTTTATGGCAACGGGGGTATGAGATCAACATTTGATTTAATGCCCAATTCACGTTTTTTACAACTTAAATTACACCTTTAAGTTGTGGGATTTTCAGCAACATTACGCAAGCGCATAAGCTGTCGTCGCATTTGAGGTGAGGCTTTAAACTCAGATACTTCCTGCGCTTTAACAGACGCTTGTAGCGTCTCCAGAAAGTCATCAGAACCTTCGGTTAAAGCATCAAGTAGCACCTGTAAGAGCTGTTCGCGATCGCTCAATAAACTCTTTTCCTCAATCAACCGGAATTTGAGATGGATTTCGCACTCATAAACACCTACTTCAAGATTATTTATCTGGCGTGGTAATGCTTTGGAGTTCATAGCTATTGAGATTCCTTTACTTGGTTGTCATGAGGGTAAGGAGGTAGATGTCTAGCAAAAATTCTTTATATCTCTTTTGAATCCAAAGTGCTTGAATTAAGAATTTTTCTTCATCAATCACCTTTGTATTCCATTTGACTCTCCTGTGTTTTATTTACAAGCTAAATTTTCCCTATCTAGATTTTGATGTTTTTGTGCCAGATGTAGTTTATGGTAAGCCATAACTATTATTCAGTTTTTAAGATTCTACACAATAAAGTTTCTGTAAGAAGTTGTTCAACCTTTTTAAAAGTTTTTACATCAACTTTATGTTAACGTCAACAACCGTTTGACTTGCTACTCTAATTTTGGTGTTTATACGTAAGTAAAATCGCTTAAGTTTTTTGAGTTTATTAAAGCCAGCAGTCGATGTAGCGCTATTCAGTGAAATTACTTGATGTACGTTTTTTGCAATAGAAAATTCAGGATAAATTGATCAGCAGAATTATTATTGTTAAAACTTTTGTTCTCCATAAAAAAATGTACACAGATCAAATTATTCCTGTCGAATGCCTTCCCTACTGTCTTTTGGGGTTTATGGATACAAAAATTTTAGCGGTAGGTAAGATTAATACACGAAAATAAAATACTTAATCCACTAACTTTTACAGAAAAATAATTGGACTACTGTCAGTACTAGCAGCTAAATATATCTTCAACTCATAACAGAAGTAGCAAGATAATCAGTACAGGTGATATTTTTACTTATGCCCATTCAATATACCCTTTTGAAACTGCCTTCAAAGCTTGTAAATTGAGAGCATTCAAGCTCAGATATAGCGTTTACAATAATTTCAGTGTAATCCACCCAAATCTTACACACTTTTATGGATAATCCGATGCTGCTCAAGTCCACAACCCGGCATGTCCGCATTTTTGCAGGAGAAATTGACCGAGATGGCGAACTGGTTCCTAGTCCACAAGTCTTAACGTTAGATATTGACCCAGATAACGAATTTAATTGGAATGAAGATGCCCTGCAAAAAGTTTATCGAAAATTTGATGAACTAGTAGAAGCATCTAGTGGCGCAGACCTCACGGACTATAACCTGCGCCGCGTTGGGTCAGACTTAGAACATTATCTGCGATCGCTCCTGCAACTGGGCGAAATCAGCTACAATCTTTCTGCCCGTGTTACCAACTACAGTATGGGAGTCCCCCAAGTTGCCATTGACGACAGACAATAAGCAAATAAGTTGGTAGGGGACTGCTGAACCCTTCGGACAATTCAGATCATCTGAAAAAGCCCAGGAAAAACCTAATCCCCTTCCCGCGTCGGGAAGGGGAAAAATTCCCAGCCTCTCTCCTTTTCGGAGAATGGACAGAATATTAAGTTGCACATCGCCTTATCTTAATTCTTAATTAAAGTTAATTGTTGCCATCCTACTTATAAACTAAACAAATACCAACATTATCTGCCTGTTGATGATGGGATAATTCAGCAAAAGCAAATCGTGCAGTTATGCTTGGGTTATGCTTTGGTAACAGGGTTGGAGTTAGTTGCTTTGGTGAGTGAGAGTCACAGGGCAATAGAAGCTATGATGAGGCTGTGGGGTTGACTTAGGAGCATATTCTTTAGATAAGTTAAGTATTAGCACCTGCTGATATCCACCAGCTAAAATCATCATCTAAAGTCTGGGTATGTCAAGTTTAAGAAAGATGAGCGGTCTAGATTGTCCCTACTAATGCTGTTAAAGAAATTGCCAATCGCTGATCGGTGCGAAAACTATGGAAAATGACGCGGCAACGCTGTACTGTCCAAACGAAAATTGTCAGGCTGCCAATCCCCTGACTCACAAGTTTTGCCAGCGCTGTTCCACGCCCCTACCCAAAAATTACCTCTGGGCTGTGGTAGATGCCCCAAGTGTGGGTAGCCCTGGAGAAATATTGGCCGATCGCTATTTAGTCCTTGATAAATTTCTTCTTTTAGATACGAAGCCTGGTTTATTAGCCCTAACGCCTGAGTTAGAGAATTTACAGCCTCTCAAAGCTTACCTGAGACTCATTCCCTACCGTTTACACGTACCGCAGGTATATGGAGTGATTTTTGTAGCTGATGGACTCTCCCATCAAGAAATATTACTCTTAGAAAAACCGCCGTTATTAGTAGATGAAACTATCCAACAAGTACATTTAGGCAGCGAGTTAACCACCGCTTGGCGTGATGCGACATCAATGCGCCAACTCAATTGGTTGTGGCAAATAGCTCATTTGTGGCAACCTCTGGCGAGTGAAGGTGTCGCCTCTAGCTTACTTGACTCTTATGTATTGCGGGTAGAAGGCTCATTAGTCCGTTTGTTGGATTTGCGTTTTGATGCCGTAACATCACCAGAATTGCCCCAATTAGGTGAATTTTGGCAGCAGTTGATCGGTGATGCCAAACCAGCCATAACTGAATTTGTCGATCGCGTTAGCCTTTCCTTAGTTCAAGGAGAGATTAATTCCACCGACCAATTAATCGGAGTTTTAGATCAGGGACTAGCCCAATTAGGGCGATCGCAAACACCCACGATCCAAATTATCACCAAAACCGACACCGGGCCAAGTCGCCAACGCAACGAAGATGCCTGTAGCCCTCCCAGTGGAACTCTGGTGAGCAAACCACCCCAGCCCACAGCCTTAGCAATTGTCTGTGATGGCATCGGTGGACATGAGGGCGGCAATGTTGCCTCAAATTTAGCCATTGAAACGATTCAGCAACAAGTACAGCAACTAACAAAAGTTCCCTACGACCACATCGACCCCTCACTGTTGCTCAATGACCTAGACAAGGCAGTGGCCATGGCCAATGACAAAATTAGTCAGCGTAACGACAGTGAAAATCGCCAAGGGCGGCAGCGTATGGGCACGACTTTAGTTATGGCATTGCCTGTTGCTCATGAAATGTACATTACCCACGTCGGCGATAGTCGTGCCTACTGGATTACACGCCACGGCTGTTATCAAGTTACCCTTGATGATGATGTTGCCTCCCGCGAAGTGCGCCTAGGTTATGCTATTTACCGCGAGGCTGTGCAACAAAGTGCTGCTGGCTCTCTCGTTCAGGCTTTGGGTATGGGACCTAGCACTTCATTGCATCCCACATCGGGACGGTTTATGCTCGATGAAGATTGTGTTTTTCTGCTCACATCCGATGGTTTGAGTGATTTTGATCGGGTGGAGGAGTACTGGGAAACAGAAATCTTGCCGATTCTAGTTGCGGAAGCAAATATAGCAAATGTTGCGGATAGATTAATCGAAATTGCTAACACTAAAAATGGACACGATAATGTCACCGTCGCTTTAGTTCACTATCAAGTCCAATACTGGGAACCAGAAATCACCATTAAAGCCTTCATTCCAGAGAGTCATTCATCGAAAACTGTTGATTTGGCATCCAGAGCGAGAGATGCGACAGTTTTAGGTAGCTCTAACCAGAAAACTCAGGTGATTCCTGAAAAGGAGCCGGTCAAAGCCAAAACTTCCGAGTTACCACTACAGTGGATAGTTCCGTTAATATTGGTGCTAGCAGCAGGTTCTATCGGATTGTTCGTCAAGCAACTGACAATGCGATCTGGTTCAATTACAGGTGTGCCGAGTCAGACACCAACTCAAGAGCCTACCATCAAAGAGACACCCCTACCGCGATCGCTTGCTAGCCTTTCTCCTGGTTCGGTAATTAAAACCAACAACCAAATATCTTCGGTAGACAACCAATTACTTCCCGGTGGGACTTATTTAGAAGTTGTTGAGAAAAAATTAAATCCCCAACCTGCTCCTGAGGATTTTTTAGTGCCTATGCGAGTATGTACTGATAAAAGCACGCAAAGTTCAGCTAATACCAAGAAACCAGCAGTAACTACCTCCGTTCCACCAAGTCCAAAATCTTTGCCAGCAAAAGTATTGCTAGACTCCTCCAAACTAAACAATTCGAGCTTTACTGTTTTATCATCAGATGCACGAAATCCATGTAAAGCTGTCGCACAACCGCCAGCGACTCCATCACCTGCACCTGTCATCAGTCCAACTCAATGAAATACTCGATAAACCTGTAAAAACCTGGAATAATAACAGGTAACAATTAGAGTAAAAAATTTACAAGGTCAAAAAAATCGAAAATTTTCACCTTGAAGAATTGTTATTTGAAATTATTTGTTTTAAGCTTTTAGTTTTATGAATCCATGCCATCCCTAAATTTGGCGATCGCCCGTCTCCTAAATACTGGCACTGATAACTTCGCCATTTGGGTGGTTAAGGCTCCCTATCCCAGTGGCTACGTTTTACGTGATTGTGTATTGCCTGTTGAACTGACCCAAGTCTGGCAAGAATGGCAGCAGATGTTTGCTGGTCATAGTCCCCTAGATATTTCCTCAAATTTAACATCTCAAACAGCCAAGCCATTGCCCATAGATTGGCTTTCAACCCCTTCAGGTCAAACCACTGGCCTCTACAGCAGCCGTCTGATGCAATACTTGGGAATGAATTTATGGCGCTGGGTATTTGACGGACAAATTCTCGGTAGTCTGGAACGCAGTCGGGGGATTGCTATGGGTCAGCATACACGTTTGCGCTTTCGACTAGAAATTCGCGACCCGGATCTCATCGCTTTCCCTTGGGAAATTATGCAGCGTGAACCTGGTCAATCGGCTATGTCCCTTTCTCAAGATTTGCTATTTAGTCGCACCAGCACTGAAGTTGACCCCCTACCGTATTTGCGAACTGACCAAGCTTTAAGTATTTTGCTGGTTTTAGGTCATGATGAAAAGCTGCAACTGGAACAAGAAGCTGTGATTTTACAGCAAACTCTTGCAGATACTGTGGGTGGTAATTCTCAAAGATATGCACCTTGTGTAGTGAATCAACTCCTACAACCAACTCCACAAGAGTTGATTGATGAATTAGAAACCAAAGCATACAATGTTTTCTTTTATGCTGGACATGGTTTACCAGACCCAGATGGGGGGTTACTGTTTTTGCGACCAGATATGCCCCTCAATGGCATAGAATTAGCCCAAGTATTGACCCGTACAGGTGTGAAATTAGCCGTTTTCAATGCCTGTTGGGGCGCACAACCAGCAGCGATCAATCATCAAGCTATCCCCGCCAGTAGTTTAGCAGAAGTGCTGATTCGTCATGGTGTGCCTGCTGTTTTGGGGATGCGCGATGAAATTGCCGATCACGAAAGCCACAGTTTTATTCAAGCTTTTACCGAAGCTTTGCGATCGCACAAAGCAATTGATGAAGCCGTAGCACTAGCTAGACAAGAGTTGTTAACACTGTATAAATTTAATCAACCTGCTTGGACTTTGCCTGTTCTCTACCTGCATCCAGATTTTAATGGCGAACTGATTAAAAATCTGGATGAAGGTATTACTGAACTACCAGATACAGCCATTCCTGATATCGGTTCCTCGCTTCCGACTGCAAGTTTGCGATCGCTCGCCCCAAAAGGTAAAATCTGGCCACTGCGTTATGGAGTTACCCGCATCGGTCGCACGAAAGATAATGATATTGTCATCCCTGAACCATCTGTATCCAAACGCCACGCCGAAATCTTCTGCCGTAATACTCTGACTGATGCTACATTGGTGCGAACTTATTACTTGCAAGATTTTTCCACCTACGGGACAACCTGGTTTTTAGGCCCTAATGGTTGGCAACAAATCCTCCGAGAGGAAGTCCCATTGAAATCGGGAATACAGTTAAAGTTTGGAAGTGCTAGAGGTGAAATCTGGGAGTTTATTATTGAAAATTCCTAGCAGAGCTATTGCATAAATAGATTTTGAATGTTAAGCATCAGCTTTTAAAATCTGTTTTTTCCAGAGAAAAAATCAACATAATTTTGCGGAAATATCCTCCAAGAAATTGTAGTTGTCAATACCAGCAAATAATCGTTAGGTAAGAAAATATGGCTAATAAAATTAACGGCTCAGACACTTTCTCTTCTTTGCCATCTCAAGTAGATTTAGAGTTATTAGAAGCGTTGCTGGAACCAGAGGATGCTACCTATCCCTGGAATCCAGGTGATGAGGAATCAGAAGCTTATTTTCAGGAACTAGAACAACAGTTCGGAATGCCAGATTTGGAAGACGAAGAACTGATGAGGCGATCGCCAGATTTTTACAACCACCTAGACACACTTTGGTCTGGCATTACTTCTACACCAGAATACAATGACAACCGACAACAGGCAGTAGTGCTTAATCTTCAAGAAACATTACGTAATAGTTTTTCTAGCTGTATCCCTCAAGTATTGCTCAACGCCATCGCCACGAAAGCTGCGGAAATATTTGCTGCTCGCCAATTAATCAGTGAGCAACTGGTTGAGTGTGTTCAGACAGTATTACCAAGTTGGGGAACAGAGGATCTTTTAGTTTTGGCTCGTCCTTTTGCTTACGCTATGCGAAGTAGCGAATCGCAAAACGCGGCATCTGCCATTAGTAATCTTCAAAATAGCGAGTGGACAGCTTTATCAGAAGTAGAGAAAGCAAAGGTTAGTTTAGCGATCGCTTCCTATGCTTTCACTCAACTCAATAAGTCTGAGTCTGAAATATGAATGGGGAATGGGGCACTTGTACTGAGCGTACCCCTGCTCTTAAGCAAGCTACGCGTAGCGTCTCGTAGAGAAGTCGTTGGCGCAGCCTCTCCAAGAGTTGTATTGGGTATTGGTTATTAATTCATCTCCCTCATCTTCCTCATCCCCCCTGCTCCTATTTTGGCCCAAGAAATCGGGTAGCAAAATTTTGCGATCGCGTCGGTGACAGCGCCCGTGCCTTGAGAATTGCTGCCATCAAAAAGGCGTAAGATAACACCCCAACAACTACCAACAGCAAGGCATTGATTGATCCTGTAGCATTCCACAGAGCGTGGAGCGCGGCGGCACTAAGATAACCAATAGAAAGAATTTGCCAACTTCTACTGGGTTTAAGAACAGCCAACCCGATAAAATAACCCAGATAGCCGCTATAAGCCATGTGTCCGGCTACAGAGCCGAGAATTCGCGGAATAAGCAGTTGTAAACCCGCTAGTTGACCAGCAGCGCCTATACCCACCTGTTGCGTGACATTTTGAGTGATATCTGGCACATATTGTCCGAGAGTTTCTAAGAGAGTGAAGCCCACAGCAGAAGCCGTTCCCAGGAGAATACCATCTAGAGGTTCCCAAACACCTATGCGTTCCCGCCAAGGTGAAGACAACATTCTACCGATGGCAAAAGCCCCTAGTACAGGCAATGCTTTGAGTAATTCCTCCATTAAGCCAGCGCCAAAAAACATCCGTACCAGCAACTCTGTGAAGGTGATAGATTCTTGGGATGTGGGCAAGCTTCCAGGCAGGACGCTGCGAAACACGAAGATAAATATATCTAATAGCGGACTGAGCAAAATCATTATCGTACCCAATGCCGCGGCCATTAGCACCCACCAAGGCTTCTGTTTGCCGCAAAGTTGGTAAACAAAATAGTAGGCAGCGAAGGCGATGTAAGTTGCCACGATCACTTGGTTAGCTTGTGGCTGACCGACTGTAGCAAACATCAGCACTACAAAGATTACAGTCAGTATTCCCGGTATTAGGTAAGCTTTACGAGTTAAATCTTTACCAGTGGAAATAATCGGAAAAAGCTGGGTGAAACTAACGGAATCTGGCTGCTTTAATTGGGTGTGGTTGTGGTAGTTCGTCGCCGAAGGTAATGGTGTAACTTGGTTGACTGTGGTCGCGGGAGTAAATGAGGTAAACTCGTACTCAAAAATGTATTGCGGCCCATCAGCACCTAGAGAAATGCGATCGCCTGGGTGCAATTCCTGACATTCATACAAGCGTTGTCCATTCAAATAAGTGCCATTAGCACTATTCAAGTCACAAAGCACCCAGCTAAATTTGCTATCTGGGGATAGAGAGAGGGGACGAACCACCGCATGACGACGAGATACCATTCGGTAAATCATGGCATCCAAGACAACTTGGCAGCTGGGGTCGCGTCCAATTACCATCTCTTTACTGGGGGACAGCGAGTAGCGAGATTCTGCTCCAAAAGCTGCCCCATTACCAGACACTAGCCGCAGAAATGCATTATGTCTTGCGTTTTTGCCTGTCATCGATAAGAAGTGCGTTTCTAAATTAATTATTCACATAACTTGGCAGCAGGACTAACCTTAGCCACATTAACAGCAGCATTGCTAAATCCACTATAGCTTCACTTTCTGCTAAGAAATTTAAAATTCTAGATGCAAAATTTCAAATTGTTTTACCTAACGTAAATAAGTATTCCATCTACTGAGAGTTTGTCATAAACCTGGCTTGTTAGGTGGATAAATCAGATTGTATCGGTGCTGTACTTTTGACATCCTAGCTGCAAATTAAACGCAAGGCAAGTTATCAGCAAAGAGTAGTTTTTACTGCATTTAGTTCTATTCCAAAAATATATAATTTTCAGTCGTCTGTTGTCAGTTGTTTTTGGCACTGATAATTCTCTTAAGAAAGGAGAGTAGATAGTAGAGGCAATTTATGAATTGCCCCTATATGAAAAACTGGGTTTTGGCTATTGTTTCCGTAAGTCTTGATAAAGTAAGTATTAATTTATTAATATTAGAGTCAGCTACGTTAGGCTTTAGCATAAATGAGTATTTTTGATGCATCACAGCATTAGCTGTGCTGTAGTGTATCATTTCAGGTTGGCAAGTTAACAAAGTTTAATGCGCTCTAATGATTTGTTCTGTTAATGACTATTGACTAATTAAAGCAGATTAAATTCTGCGATCGCTCTCTTAAAGTTTTCATTTTCATGTCCTGGGCGGCTGAGTTTAATCAAGGCAAAACGCTGTAAGGGCGTTAAAGCTGCCCAATTTTGCTGTGTCAGGGTTACACCTATTTCTTGAGCTTTTTCCTGAAGGCTAAGTGGTACCGTGGCAGAGTCTAGCCATGCCGGATGAGGCTCAATGGGCAATTTTGTTGCTGGTATACCCGTGCGTTGTGTAATTAACTGCTGGATATGCTCGCGGTAAGACTGAATTTCAGTTTCTGTAGTGCAAGGTAATTTGACTAAAGCTTGACGCTCGGCTGTAGTCATTTGATTCCAATCAGACAATTTTACCTTGATACCACAGGTATCTAATTTGCAACGCGCCTGCATGGGGATGCAACGCAGGGAATCAACAAAGTCTGCTTCAAATTGAAAGAAATCTGTCATTGCTCGACAAACCCAAAATTGATGGGTGAGAGTGGGGAGAAATGGGAAAAGTGGTAAATTTGTGGCGGGGTCTAAATCCCCATTACAAAACTGAATTACCTTAGCGTCACGCTTTCTCGTGTCCCTGTACTCATGCACAGAAGCAAACGTTTCGTAAAGAGCGTCATTACCAATTATTTTAACTTGCCTCTTTAGAATTACTCATCCGAATTATCAAATAACTAATTGATAGGGCAAGAATAGCTATACCCAGACCAATTAGATCAAGACCTCCAACTTTTTGTAAATCAAGAATAATAATTTTTCTGGCAACAGCGATTAAAGATGTAACAATAACTAATTCAACCTGAAAAACGTGTTTCCGCAAATAGGCTGTAATATTTTCTAAAATCTCTAAAGCGATTAGAATATTTAAGAATAAACCGAAAATCTTATACAAGGTTCCGTTAAACTCACCATAAGGCACTGTAAATAATTCTTTAAAAATAAAGATTCCTAAATCTGCGATCGCTACCAAAATTACAATTACCATGAAAATAGATAGAGCTTTAGAAACTAGCACTTCTATGTTTTCGATGATGTGCATGAAGTTCTCATCTTTGGTAGCTCCTAGAATTCGCCTCAGTAGCTTTTTCATAATGCTGCACCCGATTCTAAAATAAAATCCCATAGATAAATCTAGAGGATTAAAAAAAGATTACTTGCTGATACTTTCTAAGTTTTCTACATCTTTTATTATTCTTTATCCATAGGGAAAATAGACGCTAGTAAAACCTCTTGTTACTAGAGATTTCGCATCTTTAGATATAGTAGTTGGTAACAGTCAAAATTAGAGAGTCATAAAAAATGATACTAACTATTGACTATTGATTATTGACGAAATTACCGATTGCTGGTTATAAATCACCACTTTATCGGTACATTTTGCAGCTTACCATTGTGAGGACTGGAGTTGATGATTTTTGATTGTAACTTCCACAGAAATTGGTATCAACTGCACTGCACAGGCTTTTAATTCTGGTTGTAGTGAATCAGGACACGCTTCTGGATGGGTGAGGGCGTTAGCTTCGGCATTGTCTGCCCACAGTGAACCCCAGTGCATGGGTACAAAAACTGTACCAGGTGCGATCGCCTTTGTCACTTTAGCAGGAAACTTCGCTTTACCCCGACGCGATCGCACTTCTACATACTGATTATCTACAATATCTAAGTGAGCAGCATCACTGGGATGAATTTCGATAAATGGTTCGGGATGCATTTTGCAAATTTTTTCAATGCGACCGGTGCGCGTCAGCGTATGCCAGTGTCCGTAAAGTCGTCCACTTGTTAGCACAAAAGGATAATCTGGGTCTGGTGGCTCTGCCAATCCCTTTGAGTAATATGCCCCAAATCGAGCGCGTCCGTCTGGAGTGTGGAAGCGCAAGTTAGTATATAACCGTTTCCCAGAGCGATTGGCAAATACTTCTCCCCCTGCTTCCCCTGCTCCTCTACTCCCCCTGCTCTCTTCAGGATGAGGCCATTGAGTCGGGCCTTGTGCTTGTAATTGTGCGTGACTGATACCTGTCATATCGCAGGGACGATTTTTAGTTAGTTTGACAAACTCGGCGTAAACTTCTGCGGAGTTAGCAAAAGCAAATTCTTTAGTAAAACCTAATCTACGTCCAACTTCGGCAAAAATTTCCCAATCTGCTTTCGCTTCTCTTGGCGGTTGGCGAAATGCTGAACACAGAGTTACCACTCGTTCTGAGTTTGTCATCACGCCAGTTTTTTCACCCCACTGGGCTGCTGGTAGCAAAACGTGAGCGTAGGCAGAGGTTTCTATGGGATAATATGCGTCTTGGTAAATGGTGAAAGGCGATCGCAATAACGCTTTTTTAGTTCGCTCTAAATCTGGCATACTCACAGCTGGATTAGTCGCCGCAATCCACAGTAATTCTACAGCGCCATTTTCTAACCCAGTAATCATATCCCAAGCAGTCAAACCGGCATTGGGTGAAATCTGTCCTGGTTTGAGTCCCCAAAACTCCTCAACTTCTGCGCGATGCTGAGGATCTTTCACCGCCCGATAACCTGGTAATAAATTCGCCAAACCTCCGGCTTCCCGTCCTCCCATCGCGTTTGGCTGACCTGTGAGGGAAAAAGGCCCAGCCCCAGGTTTGCCAATCTGTCCAGTCATTAGATGTAGGTTAATGATCGTTCTTACTTTAGCCGTCCCTTCTGAAGATTGATTCACACCCATTGACCACAAAGACAGTACGCGCTCAGATTTACCCCAGTAACGAGCTGCTGTTTCTAAATCTTCAATGCTGATTCCACATTGACGAGCTACCACTTCTGGCGGATAGTGCAGAATTACTTCAGCATAAGCGGGAAAGTTGATGGTACAGTCGTCCATGAACATCGTATCAATGTAGTTCCAGCGCATCAACAAGTGGGCGATGCCGTTCAATAAGTCGATATCTGTACCGGGACGAATGGCTAAATGCAAATCAGCTGCTTCTGCGGTTGGTGTGCGACGGGGATCAACCACAATCATTTTGACTTTGCGGTTCTTTTTATGATATTTTTCCAACCGATTGAAAACGATTGGATGACATTCGGCTGTATTGGTGCCAATTAAAAATGCACAGTCGGTTAACTCCAAGTCTTCGTAACAGCACGGTGGACCATCTGAGCCAAAGCTTTGAATGTACCCAGCCACAGCACTAGACATGCATAAACGTGAGTTGGCATCAAAATTATTAGTACCCAGACAGCCTTTCATCAGTTTCTGGGCTATATAATAGTCCTCGGTTTGAAACTGACCGGAACCGTACATACATAAGGCTTCTGACCCTTGGTTAAAGCATACAGTTTGAATGCGCTTGGCGATCAGATCAAAAGCTTCATCCCAACTAACACGCCGAAACTCTTGATCTAAGGAGTCTCGCACCATTGGGTAATGTAATCTATTTTTATCTAAAGATTCTGCGATCGTTGCGCCTTTGACGCAAACCATTCCCTGACTAGATGGATGGGCTTTATCGCCGCGCACCCGCCAAATGGGATTTCCTTGGCTATCTCGATTAGTTGCTTTGCCATGTTGGGCTGGAGGTGAAACTTCTAAACCACAGCCAACACCACAGTAGGGACAGAGGGTTTTGGTAAATTCACTCATGGCAGTTGGAGCTTTTTGTTATTTTGATTTTGCAACCTCAGATGTGGCGACAGTTTGAGAAATTTGTGTGTTATCAAAAAACTCTTTGAAACTCTTATTACTTTGTATCCTTCTCTGCGAGACGCTCCGCCTACTGTTAGAATTAATCAGTCGGGGATTCAGACCAGAGACTGATTGTTCGCGCTTGCCTCTCGTAGAGAAGACAACTAAATTTTCTTGTTTTGTGTGGGTCTTAAACCCGATTATTCAGACGCTCGTTCGCCTTTGGCGTCTCCCCTTCTCCCAAAGGGAGAGGCTAGCGCCAAGGGAGAAGACTCGCTAACGCTACGCTATCCGATTTTTCGGTCAGAATGAATTCTGACTCCTGAATTCTGTTCGATAAATGAGTTTTGATAGCCTCAGATGTTCTCACCTTTATGGGTGACATTCGATCAGTTGTTAACACCAGTCGCGGAAATGGGGGAAACTCCGGCAACGCGCTGGCTCATCATAAATCGCTCAATACTACACACTTGTTTTAGAGCTAAGTGGTAACATTCAATTACCGAATAAATTGAATTTAATTCATTAAACTCTACCATATAAATTGAAAATAGTGCGTCTTTGTTGAGAGGTAAACAGAACTAATGGGATTTGTCTACTCAATAGCTTCATCTAGAACTAGTTGAGATTGCTTTCCTAGAAAAGAGGAAGTATTTATCAATGCATCAATTGGCAGCTCAATTTGAAAAGTAGTTCCTTGCCCCTTTGCAGAAATACAGTTGAGCTTACCACTATGTGTTTGAACGACAATCTGATAGCTAATTGATAACCCTAAACCAGTTCCTTTTCCAAGTGGTTTAGTTGTGAAAAAAGGGTCGTAGATTTTGTTTTGCATATCTTCATTAATGCCATAACCATTGTCAAAAATTTGAATGTTAATCCAACCGGCTTGATTAACTGTTGTTCTAATCCGAATTAAAGGTGTAAAATTGGAGTGTGATTTTAAGCTAATCAGCTTTTCTTCTAACACATCAATGGCATTTGCAATGATGTTGAAAAATACTTGATTTAACTGTCCGGGATAGCAATTGACTAGGGGTAAATTACCATATTCTTTAATGATAATAATTTCTGGTCTATTGTTGGGCGCGTAACTAATACGGTTTTGAAGAATCAGCAGTGTAGAATTAAGCCCTTCGTGGATATCCACAGCTTTCAATTGTGCCTCGTCTAGACGAGAGAAGTTACGTAGTGATTCCACAATATTTTTAATACGCTGCGCTCCGGCTTGGATTGATTGGAGCAATTTAGGTAAATCTTCTAGCAAAAATGCTAAATCAATAGACTCTACTTTTGCTTGAACTGCAAGAACTGGTTCAGGATAATGTTCCTGATAGATATTGATTAATTCTAAGAGTTCTCGCAGATAAATTTCTGTATGAAATAGGTTTCCATAAATGAAGTTAGCAGGATTGTTAATCTCATGAGCAACTCCCGCTACTATTTGTCCCAAAGACGACATTTTTTCTGCTTGAAGAAATTGCAATTGAGCTTTCTGAAGTGCCAACATAGCTACAGACCGGGACTCAGCTAGAGCCGCTAGTACTTCTTGCTTTTGTAAGGCTTCTTTGAGGCGTTTTTCCTTTTCTTTAAGATCGGCTGTTTTGACTAGTTGAACACTCAATTTTTCGTTGAAAAAAGATGTGAGTAGCGTCCATCCTAGAAGGAATAATGTGAATAAGCCAATAATCGCAGCTATCCAATAGGTTGCAGTAGTATCAACTGCTGAAAAATCCACCGATTCGACAGCTGAAAAATGAGTAGCCATCATGCCTGTGTAGTGCATTGAAGGAATTGCAGCACCCATGAGAATTGCACTGCCAATCCTCAAAAAGTGTCCTGTTACTGTACTATTAGCTCTGAGGTTAAATCCCACCCAGAGGGCAACCAGTGAGATGAGAATAGCGATCGCAATGGAGAGTCCAACCACACTCAAGTTATAGGACATTTTGGCTGGTAAACGAATAGCAGCCATACCGATGTAGTGCATTGCACTAATTCCTACGCCCATCAGGAGGCTACCACCCAACAACCGCAGAATACTAAATTTGGGCTGGCTAACTAGGTATAGGGCTAATCCAGAGGCGAAAATTGCAGGTAGCACCGAAATCAAAACTATTAACCAGTCATAGTTAATCGGAATCGGCAAACTGAAGGCCAGCATAGCAATAAAATGCATTGCCCAAATGCCGATTCCCATTGCGATCGCTCCGCCTAGCAGCCACCGCCACCTTTCCTGTGATTTAGTGTCTGTGACTCTGATAGCTAGATCAAGTGTGGTGTAAGCCGTAAGCATGGCGATCGCAATGGAAAATAAGACTAAGCGAATATCATAAATACCGTGGAACATTAGCTTGAATATTATCCGCAGTTCAATGGAAGACTAAATTTACTATTTGTCTGCGTTGCTCATGCTCGAAACCCAAATGGGTAGAGCAAAAATTTTCTCAGGCAAATCGAAAACAAGCCTTCAAAGCTTTACGTTGCTTATTATTCCCCCTACAGAAGCTTGTGTATCATATTCCCTTGGCGAATTTCTTGTAAACAATCATACCAAAAACAAGCATAATACAGAGAAAGTCGTATAATCTTGTATAGCTGTGACTTGGAAAAAGCAAGTGAAAACAGGGGCAAATAGCTATTTAACCAAGCTAGCCTTAGCACACGAGGCATCCGAAAGCATTAAGATTGTTCCTACCAGAACTAATCTAAAATTTTTAAATTGGAAAAAGTTATCTAGCGGTGCGGCGATGCGTCTTTTGCCTGTGGCACTGACTATGGCGCTTCTGAGTATTGCTGGGCAAGCTTTAGCACTTCAGAAAATAGGAAGTAATGGGACTGAAGTTAGCAGTAGTCAGAGATGTTTAAAAAAGCTAGGCTACTTTAACGGCCCGGTAAGTGGCAAGTTTGCTAGCTTGACTCAGAATGCTGTGATCAAATTCCAGCAAGCCAATAGAATAACTGCTGATGGAGTTCTGGGTGCTAGTACTCAACAAGCCTTGCAACGAGCGTGTCAGAGTAGAACTTTTAGTAGAAATACCACTGGCAGATCGCGCTCGCCAGTTGCTCAATATCCTACTCTCTCTCAAGGCCAAACTGGTGCAGCCGTGACTAGCTTGCAACAGCGTTTACGGCAGTTAGGCTACTTTCATCCTAAGGCCACTGGGATCTTTGGACAAATTACTAAAGATGCTGTAATTGCATTCCAGCGAAATTATCGCCTACCTGCGAATGGGATTGTGAATCGACAAACTTGGAATACACTCATGGGTTCCTCTCCGACTCCAGCGAGATCGAGTCTCTCTAATCAACAAGTGAGAGAACTCCAAGTGCGTTTGCGGCAGCTAGGTTATTTTAAGACTAATCCCACTGGGAATATTGGCCCAATGACTAGAGAAGCTGTAATGGCATTCCAGCGAAATAATCGCCTACCTGTTGATGGCATTGCCAATGCCCAAGTTTTGGACTCAGTGCGTAGAGCCTACACCACGGGATATACTGCTCAACAACCAGGCAGAAATTATCTGACTGTAGGCGATCAGGGAGAGAATGTCAGATTAGTTCAAGAGCGTTTGTCGCAGTTGGGCTTCTCTAATGCCAATCCTGATGGCTTTTTCAGCGATTACACGAGACAATCTGTGATTGCATTTCAGCAATATTCCCGACTTAATTCGACTGGAAATGTAGATTCGCAAACTTTGCAAGTATTAGGGTTGAATAGCTCAAATATAAGCAATTATACTGAGAATAATGGTGATGTATTAGCTGAGAATAATCGCTATGTATTACCTCCTAATAATGACTATGTAGTACCTGTTACCAATGGCGACACATTGGTTGCTAATAATCCTTATAGAGTAATAGTGCCAATTTCCAATCATGATACTCTGACTAAGGTACAGCAATATATACCCAGTGCTATAGCAGAGCAATCAGGTTTAGGGGATTATGTGAATGCTGGAGCATTTAGCGATCGCAACCAAGCCGAAAACCTATCAAAAAAGCTCCGTTCATTAGGTCTTGATGCACGGGTAAAATACAATTGAATTAGGGACTGGGGATTGGGGATTGGGGATTGGGGACTGGGAAGATTTGATTAAATTGACAAACTCAACTGCGAACCTTCCTGAGTTTTATTGACTTCAATTCTGGCTTGGAAAGCTTCTTTGAGGTGGGGCATGTGGGTGACAGTGAGGATGCAGGCGAAATCAGAGGAGATGGCATTAATTGCGGCAATCAAGCGATCGCATCCTTCGGCATCCTGTGTACCAAAACCCTCATCCACAATCAACAATTGCAACGCCGCCCCCGCCCGTTGCGCTAATAATTTCGCCAAAGCCAAACGGATGGCAAAGTTAATTCTAAAGGCTTCCCCACCTGAGTAAGTTTCATAAGCTCGTGTTCCTCTAGAATCGGCGATTAAAATATCTAAGGTGTCTATCAACTTGGCATTTTTCTTGGTTGATTTCGCACTGCGTCCAGCTTTTTGAGTAATAAATTGGACATGAAACTGATTACCACTCAACCGCGAAAGTAGTTGATTTGTCTCGGCTTCCAGTTGCGGTAGCACATTCTCAATCATCAGTGCTTGGATACCATTTTTACCAAAGGCTTGCGCTAATTCCTGATAAACACGATATTCTTGCTTACAAGATTGTAATTGCTGCTGTTGTTGATCATACTGAATTTGCAGCGTTTCCAGTTGATGCGCCAGCTGTTCTAAACGCCCCAACTTGGTTATTTGCTCATCGAGTTGCCGTCTACGGATTGCTAGGTGCTGCTCTAAAGCTTGAATTTGGGCAGATGGGTTAGCTGTTGCTTGTAGTTGCTGGATAATGCTTTCGATTTGTCCAGAGAGTTTTTGCCGCTCGGTTAATCTGGCGCTTCTAGACTCCTCTAACTCTTGCAATCTCGTCTGGAGTTGCGGATAATGCTGCTGTGCCGATAGCAGTTGTTGATATCGCAAATGCCAAGATTGAGCTTTCTTGACAGCTATTCGCAGATTGTTGTGCTGCTCGGAACTGTAGCCGATTTCGGCAATGTGACGCTCAAGAGCCGCGATTTGTTTAGCACATTCAGAATCAGTCTGATCCTGCTGGATTCTGGCTTGTAATTGAGCAATTTGTGATTGTAGTTCTGGTTTTCGGGCTAATAGTTGCCCTTGTCGCTTAGTCGCATCTTTAATTTGCCCCTGTTTAATTTCTGCCCATCGCCACCGTTCAACTTCGCTGCGGGCGAGGGCGTGATCTTGTTCATTATAATTAGCTTGTTGCAAATATTGCTCTAACTGGCGGAGTTCGGCTTGTTTATCGGGAGCGTAATCACCTGCTTGGAGCGATCGCTCTAAATGCTGTTTTTCGGCAGCAATTTGTTGTAACTGTTGTTGCACATCAGTTGTCGCTTCTAACTGGGCTGCTAATTGTCCCCGTTGTTCGCGTAAACCATCGTAGCCCGCCAACTGTTGGGAAATTTCCCGATATTCTTGTCTAAGTACCTGAATTTCTCGGTCAGATACAGCCATTTGTTCCCGCACTACCCAAAACTGCCCTTGAGTATCCTCTAACTCCGCCTGAGTTTTTTCCACCACCCGACTCCAGTGATGTTCGTCTAAAGGACGCTCACATAATGGACAAAGTGCTTCAGGATTTTGGAGCATTTGCAATTTCTGCTCTAATTCTCCCAGCAGTTTTTCATAATCCCGTTGATGAGCTTGGAGACGTTCAATAAAGTGCCGCCTTTCTTGGCCTTTTTCTTGGACTCGTTGCAGATAAACCCGCTTTTTCTCCAGTTCCTCAATCTGGATTCCCACATCCATCACCGCTTGTTGTAGTTGCGGTTGGCGGCGCTGCTGGCGTTGCAATTGGTTCTCAGTATTTTGCAGTTGTTCGAGTCGGGCTACTAAACCAGCATGAGTGCGATCGAGTTGGCTTTGTAAGGTTGCTCGTTGTTGCAACAAGGGAGTAACTTGCATTTGTAATTGATCTAAACGAGCAACATGGTGACGGGCTGCGGCTAGTTGTGACAAAGCGGCTTCTACTTCACCTGATTTGGTGAGAGTTTGCTGAATATCTCGCTCTTGTTGCTGCAAAGCTTCTAACTGCGCTTGGGCTTGTTGCAGTTGCCGTTCGATTTCGTGAATTTGTTTGGTAAGCTGTTGTTGCTTTTGTTGGCGAGTCTGCCCAGCGCGGGTGTATTCTTCAAATTTGACAGCAAAAGCTTCTTCTTGAGATTGGAGACTTTGATATTGGGCGTATCCAGCTTTAGTCTCAGCTTCTTGGTGTAATATTTTTTCTAAATCTGCTAGCTGAGAGCCAATAGCTGATTGTTCTTGTTGGAGGCGATCGCAATCTTGGGTAAGATTTTGATATTGCTGCTTCACAAAGCTCAGTTGTTGTTCCCAATTTTGGCGCTGGTGCCAGACAACTTGCAAACTTTGTAATTGAATATTATCAAAAGCTTGCACCTGTTGCAGTTGGTTGAGTTCGGCTTCTAACTCCACTCTTTGGGCTTGGGTTGTCTCGCGTTGTTGCAGCTGAATTTTAATCGACTCCAAAGAACGCTCTAACTCTACTGCCTGTGCTTTAAACTGACGAGAAGATTCCTTTGCCCTTTCTTCCAAATCATCATACTGATTGAGTTTCAACAACTCCGCTAAAATTTCTTTGCGTTCCGTGGGACGCTTGAGCATGAATTCATCAGCACGACCTTGACGCAAGTAAGCAGAATTAATAAAAGTATCATAATCGAGCTTGATGTGTTCTATAATCAAATCCTGTGTCGCTCTTACCCCTTTGCCAGTGAGTGAGCGAAACCCCGATGGTATTTCTATTTGAAATTCGAGGACGCTAGTAGCTGCCCGAATTCGGGTGCGAATCACCCGATATTTTTGCTGGTTACTTTGGAAAGTAAAATCAACCCGAACTTCTTTGGCACCAGAATAGATCACATCATCTTCAGCAGTGGCGCGGCTTTCACCCCAAATTGCCCAAGTGATTGCTTCTAAAAGGGAGGATTTACCCGCACCATTGGAACCACAAATACAAGCCGTATGCAAACCGCTAAAATCTAAAGTTGCATCACGGTAACTGAGGAAGTTTTTGAGGATAAGTTGTACTGGGATCATTAAGGCTATAGCGCCAAATCTACGTTTTAATAATTAACAGTACAGATGCACTGTTTGTTAGTTTAGCTATCTAGATATCAGGTTTCTAGTCTTGAAGACATCAAATTTACAAAAATTTACAATTATCTGAGTGAATTTTTCTTGTTGCATGAATAATTTTTGCTCTATTCAGAGAAAAATAGAACTCTCTTGGAGGCTCGTTCTTATTTTCTGCTGTTGACTGAGAAGAAAATATTCCTATTTGATTTATGAGAATTGAAAGTCATGGTATCTCTCAATACGGTTCGTTAAGGCAAGAGACACGATAAATCGCCGTCTTTGCTGGTATGCATTTAGGAAAAGAGGTCGTTTCCGGCTTGTATTAATCATTCTTTGATAGTGGATAGACGCCCGTTGTCGGAGGATTCATGTAAACACATTCGCAGAGCGTCTCGTAAAGAAGCAATAGCCAAGTTGAGATTGCGATTGCCCATCATAATTTACTTTTTAACTATCTTCTTAACTGTCTTATCTGTCATTGCATTTTATTGGCGATGGCCAGAAAATTCAACTGTGACACTCACAAACCGTTTTCAAGAATGCAATTATCTCAATACACTCAATTTTTTTGAGGAGAAAAATCATGAGTTTATTCCATCAAAGGCAATGCCTGATATTAACACAAGGTAAAGATATTCATCTGTCTGGTAATTCCATTCAAACCGAAAATTTTTCTATTCAAAAGACCATACGGAACGGTGGAAAAATCCGTTTCAAAATTCGTTATTTTGCTGAACTACAGGGTTTCTGCCTGCTGGAAGTTTTTCTGATGAAAGCGCAGAATGGAACACAAATTGCTAACATGAGTATTCCTAATGTTGGTTCAACAGTTAATGCTCAACAACAGGAGCAAGAATTTAGTATCTGGGAGCCAGGAGATTATTACTTCCTTTTCAAAATGTCTTGCAATAATGGAACATTTTATATCGAAGATTATCAGCTTTCTTGGTCAGCTAGTATTTTTTCAAGTTAGTTTTGAGGGTTTTTAGTAAACAGTTTAGTGCTTAGAAAATAATGACTAGGAATTTGCTTACCCATCAAGGTAGGGTGGGCGCGAGAGTATCTGATAGTTTTATCAAGCACGTTTTTGGAATGATTTATATTCAAATTCAGCAACACCTAGTTGTTTTTTAAAGTAAGCACGGTAGAGTTCGCAACGTGGTAAGATGCGATCGCCTTCATAAGCGATCAACCCCAAGCTTTCGAGCTTATGAGCGTCGATGGGATTGATCAGAATGCTTTGCTTTGCGGCTACAACTTCAACGTATGCATTTATCAAACTGGGATTTTCTTGCAGGATTGCCCAGTGTCGCCATAAATGATAACGATAAATACCGCCATTAGCGATCGCATCTTGTATCAGTTTTTCTAAGGTGATTTTTTGACAGCAGAGATAATACATAGCAATGCGAATCAGTGCTGGATGTCCCCCCAGAAGAGACATTAGTTGCTTAACTTCCTTACTAAAAGTCCAGTCTAGCCCATGCCGTTGGGCTAAGTATTCTACTTGGCACTCAGTAAATTCTGGCAGATGGATCGGTAGTCCAATATTAAATGGGGAGCGGTTAATATCCAGCGACACATATACTTCTGTGGAGTAAACCACCACTAGCCTCAGTTTCTGCCAGTTGGTATCTTGTCGTGCTTCCTCATACCAAGAGCGCAACAAACTAAAGAACTCCTGAGCAATTTGAGGATATTCAAAAAAGCGGTCAACCTCATTTAACACTAAAACTACCGGGTTTTTAATCTGCTTGAGCAAATAAGATTGCAAATATACACTGCAACTCAACTTACACCCTATTTCCTGATCCCATTTGTCATCTAGCTTGGGGTTAATGCCTAATTCTGTGGCAATTTGCCAGCAAAGACTACGCAAAAGCTTGTTTAAGTCTGTCAGACAACTAGAATCGATTTGGTTGCAATTCAGGTTTACCGTACTATAACCTTGCATCTGGGCAAAGGCTAACAGCCGCAATACAAGAGAAGTTTTACCCATCTCTCTTGGCGCTCGAATCCGAATCACACTACCTGCTTGAATTATTTCTCGATAAACTAGTTCCTCAATGGGGGGACGTTCGACATAGAAGGGGGAATCTAGGGGTACGGGACCATCTGGGTATGACCAAAGATTTTCGAGTGGATCATGGTGTTGAGTAGCAAATGAATCTAAGAATAAAGACGGAGATGCTCTGTCTAAACTCAGCGAGACAGTTAGAGAGCTTTCAGTATAATTCGGTTCACTCAGGATTGCATAGTCTTCTCTATGTAATTCTAGGTTAAAGGCACTAAAGCACAATTTCAGGGTTTTTTGATCTACGCCTGTATTCAACGACCATAATCGGTTTAGAGTTTTGGTAGAGACATTCATGCGATCGCCTAAATCTTCTAGAGTGAAGTGAGCGCCACTATTTTGTGCCTTTTCCATAGTCAGAATCGCCGCTTGTAAACGCTTTAGCCCAGCGATCGTTAGGATAAGTCCCCGCTTTCTCGTACTCTTAGATTGCTTCATATTGCTAATTATCTATCTGCTTTTTTCTTTACCGTCTTAGCTATCTCCTCATTGTTTCATGTTTTAAAGCAGTTATTCAACAGTTACTTGGCTGCTCTTCAGTTATTGGTTATTTAGTAAAAAAAAATACATATTATCTTAGAGACAATGAAATAATTAAGTATAAATTAATATAATAATTACATAACTGATGTCGTCGGTAAGACAATGGGCAGAGTTTTGCAATCATAGCCCCCTCATCGCTTGCGCTACGGTGTATACACAAGTCGAAAAAAGCTTGATTTTCCATTGTTTTTTCGTTTATCTCGTTCCCATGCTCTGTATAGGAATGCCTGATTTAGGGGCTGCTGCCTACTGTCAGACATTGAGTTAGAGACTCAATGAATGCGTTCCCAGGCGGCAGCCCAGGAACGAGGAAAGTCATATCAGCTAGGTTTTTAGGACTTGTGTATACAGGCTTGCGGGGAGGCAGGATGGTTTCATAGGAAAAAAGAAAAATACACTAAGTAAACATCTACGAAAAAGAGACGTAGCATTGCTACGTCTCTACAAGAGTTCTGGGTAACGCATATTTAATTTCTGGAGATGTCTAGTCGTGATTTGTCGTTTTGTGGTATGGCTTTTTACCCCACTTCCATTACCCTCCCCCATGGGGGGAGAGGCTTTGAAAACCAGTTTTAGTTTTTCTCTGGTTGTATGAAACCACCCTGCTCATCGCTTGCCGCAAGGGGGTGGGGTTGCTGTACCTCAATTCGACAGAGAAACGCTATATCATTTACCGGCTATCGACGAAAAGTTATTAGTACTCGCAGATAGCAGAGCGTAACAACACATTTAGCGCCGAACTTTGTTAGAGATATCTTTGCCTGTCTGCGCTGCACTGTCCCCTACATCACTAGCAGTTTTCTGGGCACCCTCTACGTACCCAGATCCAAATTGTTTAAAGGCTTCTGCTGACTCTTCACCAATCTTTTGAAGTCGTTCGCCAGGAGAACCTTCCGTTTCCCGAGCTTCTTTATTCCACTCACCTATTGTCTTCGGTCTTTGAGAATCATTTTGCTGTACCTGTTCACGAACTCTTTCACCTAAGGCTTTGTCATTGTCTCCATAACCAACATTCGTCGCCAGCATTAGAAAACCAACTAGGACAACAGTCAAAAAACTTTTTACCTGAAGTCCTTTAAGTAGGGAACTGATGTGACTAATCATTCTAGAAATCAAATTTGTCATGCCAATTAACTTGTTTATTGGAGTACAAATAAAGATTAACTATAAAAATTTAATTATCCTTCTAACAAAAGGCATATCTCAGTTATGAAAAATAATTAGATGAGACTATGCATAGCTTTATCGAAGTGAGATTTTGATACAGCATTTTGCAACTATATCAGGTAGACCTATCCCCAACCCTCCCCGTGAGTTCGAGGAAAGTGCGCGATCGCGCGGGTGGGGTAAGTCAGTACCTCATGTTGGCGTAGCCTAAGAAGAGAAGTTGAAATATGCTGTATGTAGTTCATACACCCGCTAACCGCTATAGCTGCTAAAGAACAGTTTTCTTAGAAGTCTCACTCTTTGTTTATAGAAAACGGCGGGAAACTCCATCCCCTTGTGGGTGGAGTTTTTTATAAATCATGCTTAAGATTTCTTCGGCTCTCAAATGTAACACTAAATACATTTTTAATGCTACATTTGGTTTTTAATACAGGTAGAAGTAAAAAACATATATCTTTAGTTTTAAAAATTATCTATCTTAAGACATAAATGCCTAATGGATAATTTCTAAAGAGTTACTAATAACAATCAAATAGCCATACGACTTTTAGGCTAGTACGGTGCGGCGGAAGTTTGCCTACCTTTAACAAGTTGGTTGAGCAACTCGTCTAGTTAATTAAGATGGTAGCTGGATTTCTGCTCTGCTGTATTAGAGGCATTGTTTATCTGACTGAGTGGATTTGTATCCTAATCTCTAGATATTTGCAGGGATACAGACGAAAAACTACTCGATATTTTTCAGTAACACGAGAACTGCTTCAGGTGGAAAGCCCAAGGATGAAATACTGGATAAGGAAATTAGCAATTTGTATACTATTATTGTGTAGCTTGTTCTTACCAACTGATTATGCAGGAGCAAACCAACTTTCAAATAGTTCAAATATTGATGTGCAGCAATTAAATGCACTCCCAGCAGTGAAAAACTCGGCAAGTGTTGAGAATAATCTGACTGAGATTAGAAAGGAGGATTTTTGCCGATTTAATGGGACTGTTAATCGGATTGATAAACTAGAAGGACTCTTCACAATTTATTGCAGTGATGATTCGGGCAAAATTTACTTAGAAATTAAACCAGAGCAACTAAATAAAGACTACCTAGCGATAGTCACATTGGAATCGGGAGTTGGAGAAAGTGGGATTTATAGTGGATTACCTCTTTCTAATTTTCTCTTCTACTTCCGACGAGTAAATAATAGATTGCATTTTGTTGTGCGTAATGTTAAATTCCGTACAGACAGTAGAGCAGAACAGCGATCGCTTGCTCGTTCATTTAGCGACTCAGTTCTTTATTCACTCGATATAGTCACTATTAATCCAACAAATCAAAATATTCTAATCAACCTGGATGAACTGCTAATGCAGGATTTTCCCGGATTAACTTCCCTATTGAAGTACTCTTTACAGGCTGATTACCGCTTAGATGGACGCAAGTCATATTTTGGTGATGTTAACAGCTTCCCAGAAAACGTAGAAATTGATTCGATTTACGGTTTTTCATCACTAGAAGGATCGAATTTAGTCACCGTACCCGATAGCAGGGCACTCACTCTGAAGGTACACTACAGTTTTTCTCAGTTGAGAGAAACCAATGGTTATATTCCCAGACTTGCCGATGATAGAGTGGGATATTTTATTACGGCTTTCCAAGATTTCTCTAACAATAATCCTCACGAATCATTTGTACGTTATATCAATCGCTGGCATCTAGAACCATCCGATCCTAACGCCCCCTTATCTCCACCCAAAAAGCCAATTGTGTATTGGATTGAAAATGCTGTGCCACTAGAGTACCGCGATGCAATTCGTGAAGGCGTTTTGATGTGGAACAAAGCATTTGAAAAAGCCGGATTTCAAAATGCCATTGAAGTGCAACAAATGCCAGATGATGCTGATTGGCAACCAGCAGATGTACATTACAACACTATTCGCTGGTTCAATTCTTTAGATGCAGGTTTTGCCAGAGGGCCGATGCGCGTTAACCCATTCACGGGGGAAATAGTGGATGCAGATATCATCGTGGATGGCAAGATGGTGCGTTTAGTTCAGCAAGAATATCATGCACTGATGGAAGCAAATTCATCTTTCGATGGGCACTCTTCCCAAGTTGGCAAAAACCCATGTCAAGTTCTTTGGGGAAGCCAGGAGCTAGGAGCTAGGAATCAGAAGGCAAATACTAATAATTATCTTCTATCTTCTTCTGAGTTCTGCTATAGTATGGAGTCCTCAGATCAAGCAGCTATGGGGGCGCTGGCGTTGTCAATTTTGCCAGACACTGCACCCAGTAGTGAAACGATAAAGGAATATGTGCATCAATATTTGCGTTCTATCATCGCTCACGAAGTCGGGCACACTCTCGGTTTACGCCACAACTTTCATGGCAGCACTATGTTAGCGCCTGAAGAATTAAATAATACTGAAATAACTCACACTAAAGGTTTAGTGGGTTCGGTGATGGACTATCTACCTGTGAATATAGCACCACAGGGCGTACAGCAAGGTGACTATTTCCCAGGAGTTGTTGGGCCTTATGACGAATGGGCAATTGAGTATGGTTATAAAAGAAACCCATCAAAAGCATTTGAGGCGATTATTCCAGAATCAGAAAAAAGTTTTTTGGAGCAGATTGCACTAGCGTCGCCTCAACCAGAATTATCTTATGCAACTGATGAAGATATCTGGGATATGAATCCTTTGGCAAATGTCTGGGATATGAGTAGTGATGTGTTAGTTTATTCGCAGTGGCAAATGGATAATGCCCGTTTTATGTGGCAACGCCTTGATAAGGGTTATCTATCGAAAGGGGAAAGCTATAGTAACCTGCGCCTGAGATTCAATGGAGTACTTAAATATTATTTTCGGAATGCCAGCTTGCTTTCTAAGTACATTGGTGGACAATCTTTTCAACGCCTCCATGCTAGTGATGATGCTGCTTGGGCATTTGTACCAGTTTCACTTTTAAAACAACGTCAGGCATTGACGAAGTTACAAGAATATGTATTTGCTGAGGATGCTTTCAGTTTTTCGCCAGAATTGCTCAATCAACTAGCACCATCGCGCTGGGAACACTGGGGTAGTTCTGCACCGAACAACCGCCTTGATTATCCAATTCACGATCGCATTTTGAGTTTCCAAAGTGCGATATTGCGATCGCTATTAGACAGCGATCGCCTGAATCGTTTACAAGATATAGAATTAAAAACTCTGCCTGGGCAAGCACTTTCCATTCCAGAACTGTTAGACACCCTGCAAACAGGCATCTGGACAGAAGTTTTCGCCCTAGAAGAACCAAAGCCAATTTCTAGCATCCGCCGTTCATTGCAACGGGAACATCTGAGCATTTTACTACAGATGATGTTGGGTAGTACTAATACACCTGAAGATGGGCGGACATTGGCTTGGTATGAATTGCGCCAACTGCAAAAAGCCATTGATGTCAGACTCAAACAAGTTAGTCAAAGCCTTGATATTTACACATTAGCCCACTTAGAAGCTTCTGGCGATCGCATTACTAAAGCATTAAATGCACAGTTACTTTCTAGATAGGCATTGGGGATTGGGGACTTGTACTGAGTTTCGACTACGCTCAACTACCGCGACTTGTGCCGAGGTAAGCCGAAGTATTGGGGATTGGGGACTTGTACTGAGTTTCGACTACGCTCAACTACCGCGACTTGTGCCGAGCCTGTCCTGAGCGTAGCCGAAGGGCGAAGCCGAGGTAAGCCGAAGTATTGGGGATTATAGCGCTTATAGCGCTTCTCGTTTATATGCAATAGACTCTGACCTCACTTCCATTCCTCTCTCCTAAAAGGAGAGAGGCTTTGAATCTTACCCCCCTTCCCTACAAGGGAAGGGGCTGGGGGTTAGGTCTGTATTTGACTCAACTCAGAGGCGCTATAATTATTCTCCCTCATCTCCCCACTCCCCACTCACCCAAGATACCGTTGCAATAGACCAATAACAACCTCTGGTACTTCCAAATGAGCTAATATTCCGGCATCTGCGATCGCATAAAAATCTCGAATTACCCTAGGATTTAAATTTGCCAAGCGTTGTCCTAATTTAATTTTGGTAAATTGTGCCTTTTCTCCCCAAAATATCACCGTGGGAATTGTCAGTTGTTGAATATATAAACTCAGATCAAAGTAAAGATCGCCCCGTAAAAATGCTAAGGCGGCAAACTTGGCATTAGGTTGTTGTGCAGAAGTTAAATAAGCCTCCACCGTCTCTTGGGATAGTCTTTGTGACTTAGCAAATAGAAAACTTTGTAAAAAATTTCGGACTGCAATTTCATTTTCAGCACCAAGGATATAAATAAAATTGTCCAACAGAGGCGCATTGATTACCGAAAGCGGAAGTCTGCGTCCAGCACCCTGTCCGAAATCATCAAATCCAGAGGGAGAAACCAAAAACAATGCTTTGAATAAATTGGGTTGAACAATAGCTAGGCGGATAGCAAAAGCGGCTGTGAGAGACGAGGCTACCACCGTCACCGGCTGACGACAAGTTTGGATGATAAACTCTGCGATCGTGCTGAGATAATCCCTAATTTGATAATCCCGCACTGGATGAGCCGATTCTCCCCAACCGATGAGATCGGGGGCTAAAATTTGGTAATTAGAGGCAAAAGCTGGGTAAACTTTAGACCATTCATAAGCAGACGCTCCACCACCAAAGTTATGTAGAAACAGTAGTGGAGGTAAATCTTCACTATCAGCAATTGCCCAAGGTGCATTCGTTTGGGTATAGTAAACCATTGCCCCCAAGGATGTATGGATGATTTTATGTCCAAAGCCAGGAGGTTGAAACTTAAGCATAAAATTAACAAGTTTACTTGAAAATAAAATTACGAAGTATAAAAGTAAAGCTTACAGATAAATCTGGGAGTAATTAAACTTTTTATTTATAGCATGGGACTAGGGACACTTCTCTACGAGAGGCTGCGCCAACGACAAGCTCAGTGCATCGCTGGGGACTAGGGACTGGGTTGAAAGTCTTTTTATATATAGGTTTTCTCATCAGTTAATGTCCTAACCTCCTTGTCCGTTGCTATACTATAGCGGTTCTCGGTTGAGTGAGGTATGAGAACCTCACCCCCAATCCCCTCCCGGCTCTTCGAGAGGGCTATGATCCCTTAGCAATTATGCAGAAACCAAACGACGTAAAGATTCAGCACGACGTTTAGCAATAGAGTTATTTGGAGCTAATTTGAGTGCTTCTTCGTAGGTTTGTAACGCCTGAGTAGTTAATTTTTTCTTCTCGTAGGCGTGAGCGAGATTATTCAATCCTGTAACGTAGTCTGGTTTAGATTTGAGAGCTTCTTTGTACTGACGAATTGCTAAGTCATATTGCTCTTGGGTAAAATAAATATAGCCCAGCCCGTTGTAAATGGGGGCGATATCTTCTTCTCCCTCTTCTTCAGAAACTTTGAGAGCTTTTTGAAATAGCGCGATCGCTTGGGAATACATTTTTTTTTCGGAATAAATACTGCCTAACTCATAATATTCTTGAGTCGTACCCTTTTCTTTCTCTAACTTCTTTCGCAACCTGGCAAAAGAGCCTTCAACCTTGCGAGTTTTGAAAATCTGGCGAAACACACTCACGGCTGCAATTGTGAGTATAACCACCAAAATTGAGAGATAAACTACGGCTAGATTGTTATCCATTGCTGCAAATACAAATATTATAAAGTTGCTTCTGTATCTATTATCAGCCTATTGGGGATGAGGGAGATGAGGGAGATGAGGGAGACAATTCTTTACTCCAAACTCCTAACTCCTAACTCCTAACTCCTAACTCCTAACTAACTTACGGTAAACCCCAATATTGAGAGCGTTGCTGGAGCCAACCGTTTTCTAAGTAACGAGCGATCGCTTGATTCACATTTCGTCTTAACTTATCGTATTGCAATCCTTTGGGCATTACTATAGACAAGGGTTCAGTTGATAGCTTGGTTGGCAGTAGCCGATATTGAGGATATTGTTGCACCCAACCGCTCAAAACGCTAGCATCTGCGGCAAAAACTACGGCGGCATTACTTTCTATTTTCTGTCGCGCTTCTTCATAAGAATTCACTCCTACTAACTCGGCATTTGGCAGATAGTACCGCACTTTAGCGATAGTACTGGAGTTGTTGAGTACAGCAATTTTTTGTTTTGCCAAATCACTCAACTTTTGGACAGAGGTATCTTTTGTAACTAATACAGTGCCATCCAAATAGTAGGGAACACTGAAACTAACTATGCGGCTGCGTGATTCGGTTGCTGTGACTCTAGCGATCGCAAAATCAACTTTCTTGTCTAAGACTACAGATAAGCGATCGCGATTCGCTACAGGTTTAAATTTCACACTATCGGCTTTACCAACTAAATCAGCTGCCAAATGCTTTGCTAAGTCAATTTCTAAGCCTTGCAAATTACCGTTATCATCTCTAAATCCCAAGGGACGCAAGTTATCTTTAACGGCAACATTTAGATAGCCTCGCTGCTGAATTTCTGACATTTCGGCAGCAGATGCAGTTAATCCCGTCCCCACGATGGAAAAGCAAAAAATCCAAAAAATAGTGGCGGATAATACCAGATGTAACCGAGTAATTACTTGCCATCTGTTACATCTGTTATACATCCCTTACCACCTTTATCCTTTAGCTTGAATTGCCAATTCCGCAACTTTGCCGAAGCTGGCTGGATCGAGGACTGCCAATTGTGCCAACATCTTGCGATTGAGCAGGATATCAGCTTTTTTCAAGTTACCGATCAACTGGCTGTAGCTCAAGCCGTGTTGCCTAGAAGCAGCGTTGATGCGGGTGATCCAGAGGCGACGGAAATCGCGCTTTTTCTTTTTGCGATCGCGGTAGGCACTCCGTAGCGCCTTCATCACTTGTTGGTTGGCAGTTCTAAACAGAGTTGAATGGGAACCGCGAAAACCTTTAGCTAGTTTGAGAATTTTATTGCGGCGCTTCCGAGCTACATTACCGCGTTTTACCCGAGTCATAATTTATTTCCTGAAATACTTACAAATATGGGAGCATCAAGCGCACGTTGAGTTCATCGCGTTCATGTACAAGCGTACTCTGGCGCATACCACGCTTTTTGTTGGAACTTTTATGTTCTAAAAGGTGGCTTTTGAAAGCTTTCCGACGGACGATTTTGCCGGTGCCGGTGGCACGGAATCGCTTCGCTGCTGCTTTACGAGTCTTTAGTTTAGGCATGGTCTAGCTTTGATTCGACACGATCCATTATTATATACTATAAAAATTGCTATAACTGCAATTAAATAAAGGATTTAAGCAACTGCGATCGCTATAGAGCAAATTAATTTCACCTATGGATGAGGTCAATATAGTCGAATATGACCCACGTTGGCAGATTTTGTTTACAGAAGAAGCCGAGCGGATTTGGCAGGCACTAGGCAATGACTTAGTTGTGGAAATTGAACATATTGGTAGTACCGCAGTACCAGGAATGGCAGCCAAACCAGTTATTGACATGATGGTGGGAATCCGTTCCTTAGTAAATGCAAAATCTGCTATTCCAACTTTAGAATCTTTGGGATACGTTTATTGGCGTCAAGACCGGCGTCCTGGACGGATGTTTTTTGTGAAAGGAATGCCACCATACGGAAAGCAACGTACTCATCATGTTCACATAGTCGAGATTGACAGCGAATTTTGGGAACGCAAGCTATTTTGTGACTATCTGAGAAAGCATCCTGAAGAAGCGAAACGTTACGAAGTTCTAAAACGCGATTTGGCGGCAAGTTTTCGGAGCGATCGCGAGGCTTATACTAATGGGAAAAATGACTATATCCGTGCTGTGATGGCAAAAGCACGTTGTGAGGAAATGGGGAAAAATCAAACTCATTGATTACAAAGTTATGATGATGAATATTGATAATTTGTTATTGAAGATTTATCACTATTCATAACTCCTAACTATTGAGAAGACTGAACGTTCTTTTGATTATAACGCCACAAGCCTAACGATAAATTATTCTTAGGAATTTTTTGATTGCGGTTATCAAGTTCAAAGTATAGCTTCCCAAGATAATTATCCAATATTCTCACATGAACATTATTCAGGTGGTAATACAAAGGATAAATTTCTATTAGTTCAAATCCTTTATTTGGAAGAATCTGATTGTAAGTATCAAGACATCTGGCTTGAACATGGTTTCCTATGCGCTTATCAGAAGAAGCACCAAACCAATCTGTCAAAAGCAGCAAACCACCATCTTTTATACTTCTTGCAATGTTGTCCAGTGCCTGGTTAAAAAGGTTAGGATCAACAATATGGTAAATTACATCCCAGATATTTACTATGTCAAACTTCTTATTGAAAAGACTAAAATTTGAATCAGTTATGTCTTGTGTATAGAATTCGCCTTCATACTTTTGCTTGAGTTTTTCAATGCTTACATCAGTAATGTCGATTCCAGTGATATTTGCTCCTTTTCCGATATACCAATTAACGAAAAAGCCTGTACCGCAGCCGATATCAAGTACATTCTTTCCTTGTAAACTCGTTCCACTCAGACAAGACTCTATACACAGTTCTTTTCTGCGGTAAAGCCAATTGTTATAAGACTCACTAAATCCTATATGACCTACACCTTTAAGTGTAAAATTACTATTTAGTCGCTGCTCCCAATATTGCCTTGGATTGTAAGTATTAGACATGAATTTCTCTCTTCTACTTCCAAAGTTATTTCAACTAAATAGTATACCAAAAATTAGACTTAATTTTAATGTTTGAAATAATACATAAAAATTAAACCTTCTATATATTAGGACTAATATTTGATTTGATTTTTGAAAACATCCTGTGGCTGAAAAGCCGATTTTATCTGAAATATTGTTCAGAAATCAAATATGAGTCCTATATTAATTTTGTTAAAAATACCTTGTGGGAAAAATGTAGAATATTTATTTGGCTATCATCGCTAAATTCACCACACATTCAGGAAACTGGCGTTTTAATGCTGGAAACACCGGACAAGGCGCTTGTTCTTGTAAATTATCCGGTTTACTCCAAGTAAAGGGGGCTTTCTGTGCCGCAGACATCCACAACAGCAGCTTTGCTCGTGTCATGGCAACATAAAGTAAACGATACTCTTCAGATGTTTTCAGATTCTTTGCCACCTCCCATGCCTGACTAACATCCGGTATGACAGATTCTTCGTGGAGTGTGGCGCGAATTTGGGCGCGGGCTACTTCTGATAAGGTAAAGTCGCCTAAAAATTGGCTTTGGGGAGGAACCCAAAATCTACCAGGAATTAAGTTTTCGTGGAGAAAGGGAAGAAATACATAGTCCCAATCCAGCCCTTTAGCTTTATGCATGGTGATAATCGTCAGTTGACCGCGACGGGTGTAACGTTCTTCCGAATCTTCGGTTTCCACTGGTTCAAAGCGTTCAGAACTGACGATTTCACTTAAAGCTGACAGCATTCCCCCCATTGAACTATTGCCAGCTATCTGCTGATTAACCCGTTCTGCGAGTTTGTCAGCAGTTGCTAATTCTGCCTGGTCGTAATTTAAGGTCAAGGCGAGAAAGGAAATTAACTGGTACAGGGGCAATTCCAACCGAGCGCGAAGTAAGCTGCGACACAATCGCGCCGCCTTTTGTACTGTTTCCGACTGGGTTGCTGCTAGGGGACTAGGATACAAAAACTCTTCTGGAAGACTAGCAAGGGCGTTGAGGTCTTGGGTAGGAATTAATTGGCGCTGTACTAATGCTTCTAGGGCAGCTTTGAGATAATCGGGGGAGTGGGGGCGATCGCAAAATTGCAATAATGCTAAAATCTCTTGGGGAACATGGGAACGGCGATCGCGTTCTCCCACATCGTAAAGTATAATTTCATGCTCTTTGCATACAGATGCTAGAGCCTCTGCTAACCATCTTCCTTGGCGATTTTCTCTGACTAAAATTGCTGCACTATTTTGTGTTGGGTCTTCGCCAAATAACTCAATCACCCTTTGAGATAGCAATTCAACGGTGTGATGAATATCACGCGGTGTATAAAGTTCTAATCCGCGTCCGACTGGTGTGGGGTTGGCATTAGGTTGAGGATCACCAGCTTCCACAGGGCGAATTGTCTGCAAGCGAAATGGTACTTGTCGGTTGTCAGGAGTTTGTTGTTTGTTATTCGTTACTGCTAACCACTGATTATTAATCCATTTCAGGGCAAAGTTAGCGGCTTCAATGATAATTCTAGTACTGCGTCCAGCTTGATCCATCGTTGCCAATCGTTTGATGCGATCGCACTCTTCGCAAAATTGCCGAAAATAAATCGGATCGGCTGGGGTGAAAGTAGAGTTAATCGCCTGGTTGGGGTCGCCAACTCGTACCAAGTTCAGTGAGGAGTGGGGAGTGAGGAGTGAGGAGTTAGGAGTTAGGAGTGAAGAATTATCTCCCCCATCACTTGCCAAAATTTCTAACAACTGCGTCTGTAAGGGGCTAGAATCTTGGGCTTCATCTTCAAAGACGGCGAATACTTGATTTTGCTCAATGCGACGGGCGCTGTCATTTTCTAAAACGCGCAGTGCGGCTAAAATCATATCGTCGTAGTCAATGAAGTCACGCGATCGCATTAAGTTTTGATATTGCTCATACAATCCCGCCGCTACGCTCAAAATTGCATATTCGTCTGTGGTTTGTTTACTCCACTCCCGCAACAATTGTGGCGATATCCCAGAACTTTTTGCTTCATGAATTACCGTATTCGCTAATTCCGGCAATACTTCTGTTCGCAGCACTGATTGACGACGCAACCGCTCTGTCTCTTCTCCGTCAAATTGATGACCTTCTAATAACCGTAAATATATATCTGGATGATTTACAATCCATTGTTCTACAGCAGTTCGGATAAAACGGTGACTTTGGGTTGGTGTAATTAATGTGACATTTTCTAACTGCAAACCTGACAAATTAGAATGTCGGTTGGCAATGTTCAACGCTAAACCATGTAAGGTATAGACAAAAAAGCCCGTCTGAGGTAAAGATAATTTTTTTAAATCTTTGCGAATCTTCGCTTTAATATTGGCAGCAGCAGAGCGAGTAAAAGTAACGACTACCAAGTGACGGCGGGAGGATGAACGCTCATATTGACGGGCGATGGCGATCGCCGCCGCCGCCGCCATCCCCGTAGATTTGCCTGCGCCAGGAACGGCAGAAATAGCCAAAGGTCCAGATTGCCAATCAGCCATTTGCTGTTGTCCAGGGCGTAGACTGTTGCGGATTGCGAGAATCTTCTCCTGTAAAGAAGGAACTAGCGATCGCTCAGACAATTCTGAGTGGAGTAACTCTTGAGCCACAGGAGCAGTAAATTTAGAATCGGACATATCAAATTTTAGATTTTAGATTTTAGATTTAATTCCAAAACTGGATAGTATTTCATCCAATTGAGAACCGCTATATATCTCCGCTTACTAACTAATAACCCCTAATACAAATTCCCCTTCATTCACAGCTTGATTAGTTGCGACATCATAAACTAATCCATCTTGTTGAGCGCAAACATCAATTACAGTAGGTAACTTCCCTTCTTTATTAAAACTGAGAATTTGATACAGCTTTTCTCCAGCTTTAATTCTACTACCTAATTCAATTCTAGATTGAATCATACCACCTGCGATCGCATAATATTTTTTCCGGTTGCTGCTGGATGCAAAAGTCATCTCATGGTTTTTTGGATCATTCCATGAATTAGGAATTTGCAATACACCTTTTCGCGCTAAATAATTTTTCACACCCCGCACACCTTTAGCAACTGAATCAGAGTTCATTTGCATTCCTGTTCCCAATTCTAGTGTCCAAGCTTCCACATCAAACTTGATTTCTCTACCAAAGTTTTTAAAACAAGCTTCCAATGCTAACCAAGGTTTGATCAAAGCTTCATCAAAAGCATCACCATCATATTTATCAAGTAAAATTCCGAAATCAAGCAGGAAATGTTTGGCACTATCTTCTCGATTTCGGAAGTAATAAAGGTAGTCTAAAGCGTCATTGGTAGAACTATGTAAATCAATTAAGTAGTCTGCATCTAAACTGAGATTTTGTAGTTTATAGCTAAAAAGCTGAGTGTAGGGAACAGAACCAGGAGAATTAATTTCTTCTAAAATTTTTGCGAATTGTTGCTTAATTCTAGTTAGATAATTTTGTCGAACGACCTCTAGATCGATATGAAGTTGAGATTTAGTAAAAGCTACTAAATCATCAGCTTCTTTCTCGTAGTCCCAAAATATGCGATTCCAGTCTTTAGCTTCGTAAACGCAGTAACGCCCAGGAGAAAAATGTTGCGCGCGTTCATTAGTCCCCATTGGATTACAAACGGGAACTAACCAAATTTCTCCAGTTAAGTTTGTATCATTTATTGTCAATAAAAACTCAATTAGCTGGTGAATAACGGCATTACCAGCAATTTCTGCACCGTGAAGATTAGATTGAATGTAAACTTTTTTACCAGGTTGAGCGCCGACGAACTTGTAAACTTGGAGAAAAAGGCGATCGCCCGAAGCCATTTGACGTAATACAATTTTTTCAATAACTGGCAGCATGAAACAACTCAGTGATGATTTGAGTAAATTATCGCTTGATCTATACCTAATTAAAAGGCACAAGGCAAATCCAACTATTGCCCCTTTTGATGCTGACTTTTCACGTTATCTGGAAAAGCTACGAAAAACCTAACCCCATAACCCTCTTCCCTACTAGCGTTGGGCGAAAATTCAAAGTCTCTCTCCTAAAAGGAGAGAGACATAGAAGCGAGGTTTTCCAGATAGCGTGAAAAGTCAGCTTTTGATGAACTGCGTGCGATAAAAACTAGAAATACTGAGGGAAATGTACCGTTGAAAATGACTTTTAGACTAGCTCTTTGACGTTTTCTCGTTCACCTACAGTTGATTCACTAAACACGGCTACGTACAACCATCCAGCTAAAATAGCCCCCAAGATCGGAGCTATCCAGAACAGCCAGACTTGCGAAAAGAGTTCTGCACCTGCAAATATAGCAACTCCAGTACTACGAGCAGGATTAACCGAAGTATTGGTTACAGGAATGCTAATCAGGTGAATCAAGGTGAGTCCAAAACCAATTGCCAGTGGTGCAAATCCTTTAGGAGCACGGCTATCAGTTACACCCAGAATAATCAGCAGAAACATGAAAGTCATTACAACTTCACTAATGAGGCAAGAAAACAGGGTGTAACCGCCTGGAGAGTGATTCCCGTAACCGTTAGTGGCCAATGGGTTGGAGCCAGTCAGGGCAAATCCAGTTTTGCCGCTAGCAATCAGGTAGATAATGCCCGCACCAACAATTGCACCGATTACTTGAGAGGCGATATAAGGTAGTAAGTCAGATGCCGGAAAGCGCTTACCTGCCCACAGTCCAAAGGAAACAGCTGGATTGAAATGACCACCGGAAATATGACCAAGAGCATAAGCCCCTGTGAGGACAGTAAGCCCGAATGCCAAAGATACACCTACTAATCCAATACCCAATGGAAAAGAAGTATTCTCACTGATTTTTGCAGCATCTGCGGTGTAGGCGGCAGCCAGAACAGCACTACCACAGCCGCCTAAAACAAGCCAGAATGTGCCGATAAATTCGGCTAAACAACGTTTGATGAGAGACATTTTGGGAAAACTCCTTCTTCGGCTATAAACAAGTGATATGTATGTTGCACAATGCTTTAATCAACCCTGTCAACAGGAAATCTATTGCGTTTGTTTCGTTATGAAATTAAATCTAAAAAATAAGACTTTGTTTTTTCCTTAATAACTGTGGTAATTAATTATGAAAATACCAGAAAAACGAAAATTACAAATAAAATGCTTATTTTCTTAATATTTTTGCTTTCATGACACATCTTTTGAGATTGAGATTCTTGATTTAGTGCGTTCTCTTAAAAATAGTTTGAAAATTTATTTGCATTTTGTAATAATTCTATAACTTATGTACTGTAAAAATTAATCGTTATCTGCATTAAGAAAAATAAGTTCTTTGAGGCTTTTCTTAATTAATCGTTTGATAGGAAATAAACGCTCCTGTAGGCGCAAAGTAATGCTCATTGGTGTCAACTTAACGTGAAAGCCATTTTAGAAGAAGCTTTTAGAGATGATCTCGTGAATGCCTAATTGGAGGCTCCGACTCCAGAATTAGACATCTCCAGAAATTAAATATGCGTTACCCAGAACCCTTGTAGAGACGTAGCACTGCTACGTCTCTTTTTCGGAGATGTTTAATTAGCGGCAGAGCCGCAATGACAAGCATTTCCAGCCAGAGGCTAAAAACGAGATTTCAAAAGGGTTTTGGCTGAAGTTGATACCAATTAGCAATAATCTGCCCCCACAGGATCACGGAGTTAGTTCTGTCTAAAATTGAATTTATTCGTCAATCTGCCAAGAATCCTTAGTTAATTCTTCATCCAGAATTTTCTTAGGACGAACAATAATGATAATTTCTCCTAGTAGAGGAATTTCTGGCTCAGTTTCAAACCATTGAAAATCTAATTCACCACCATTTTCAACGACAAAGTAGCTAGAGGCATCCCATTGTCGTTGGGCACGATCTATTACTACTACAACTGGTCCTATTTGGCTTTGGGTTTGGATGGGAAAACGATCGCTATTCGCTAAAATTACCACAGGATCTTCTGCCGCCAACAGCACTTGCCAGCCTGGTAAAGGTATCCAAGCTTGCTCTCCAGAAAACTTAACCATCCGAAATGGTTCAATTTCTGTCAATATCGGCACAGCTTGCAAGTCTTGCCGTGATAATGGCAACTCACCAACTACGGGTAAGATTCGAGGTAATTGTTCTTCAAATTCCAGGCGGTAAAAAGGTAAAATTGGCGCTGGACGCTGAGGAACGGTAGTAAAATCAGTTAGTAGCTGTTCGATTTGTTTCCTGGCTGCTGGCGTGTGAGCAAAACGCAAACCTTTAGCAATTAGGCGCGATCGCTGTTGTAAATCTGTATTTTGGCGTGCGAGTTTCCAAACTTGGTGAGCAACAGCATCCCCAGGATGGGCAGAAAACCCTTCTGGCAAATTCCGGTAATAGGAGAACTCTTTAATTGCTTTTGCTACTTCCCGCGCCTCATCAGCATCAACGTTGTGAACGAAGATCAGCTCGGCGGCGGCGGCGCGTTCTTCTTGGGTGAGCAAACGCAGTTCGTATAAAACATCACTGCCGCGTGTGGTGTAGTGCGATCGCGTTGCTTCTGATACTCCAGACTTTTCCAAAGAATTGTAAACTTGAGAACCAACAACCACCTGATTTTGTTGAATTGGCTCAAATCCAGTCGCCTCAAAAATGTCTTGGGGATTGTAACCGGCTTTTAGCAACGAGGCGATCGCTGTTCCCCATTCCACCCAGTTGCCTTGTTTTTGCCTCAGTCTTCGCAGTAACTCTTGTGCTACATCGTTAGTAGCATTGTCTTCGGGATTCTGAGCGTTGGGTGGTAGATCAGTCATAATCGGAGTGCAAGCTTCAACTTGAAAGGTTAGTGAAAACCTGATGAGCAAGTCTTATTCTAATCTATGAACTACCCACACCTACTGCTTTGAATATAGGGATTGGGGACACTTCGACAAGCTCAGTGCATCGCTGGGGACTGGGGAAGGTGGGGTCCCCTCTGGGGATAAGGGGTAATGGGGATTGGGAAGATTTAGATCGGGATTTAGACACCAACCAAAATAATCAAGGAATTTCTTACCCAGTGGTTAAGTAGCTTTGCCCAAGTCTCCCGAATCCCTAGTCACCAGCGATGCACTGAGCTTGTCGAAGTGTCCCTAGTCCCTAGTCCCTAATTCAACCCGATCTAATTCACAGCCAGACAAGGTAGCTGGCGATCGCAGTAGGCAAATTTTCTCTGTAGCACTCACAATGATCATGTTTAAATATTCAACATAAGTCCGTAAAAACTCTTGATAAATTTCCGCTATTCTCAACTAAGCTTGGTATGGAATATAACAAGATAATGAATATTTAAATAAAGGAAATATCTTATGGATAATCCCAGTCTCGAAGCTGATAAAGTCCAATATCAAGTGATGACTCTCGAACGACCAAAAAAGCTGAAAATCTTGGTAGTTGACGATGAGCCAGACAATCTCGATCTACTTTATCGCACATTTCGACGCGACTTTAATGTTCTGAAAGCTGATAGTGGGGTGAACGCCCTACAAGTTTTGGCAGCAGAAGGTGAGGTAGCCGTAATTATCTCCGATCAACGGATGCCAGAAATGAAAGGAACTGAGTTTCTCAGCAAGACTGTACCTCAGTTTCCCGATACGGTCAGAATAATTCTCACCGGATTTACTGATATTGAAGACTTGGTAGAAGCAATTAATGCGGGGCAAGTCTACAAATATATCACCAAACCTTGGGACCCAGGAGAACTGAAGGCGGTAGTACAGAGAGCAGCAGAAACCTACGACTTGCTCAAGCAACGTACAGAAGAATTACGTCGCGCTCATGCTCAAATGGCGCTGCTGAGTGTTTTGGTACAAGTAACTCAAGCCGCTTCCAGCTTAGAGGAAACTCTGGCTCCAATTGCTAGGGCTGTGAGTGAGACTTTTGGGGCAGAAGGCTGTATTCTACAACTTACAGATGGAAATACTCTGATTGCGACTCAAGGAACTTACAGTGATACAGGTACAATAGAAAATTGGTTATCTCAAGACCCACTTACAAGGGAAGCGATCGCCACCGGGAAAATCCAAGTGTCCTTAAATGTACTTAAAGACACTAAATTAGTTGATGCTATTCACTACCAAAATACGGGTGTGCAAGCACATTTAGTGATTCCAGTTAGCTACCGCAATAAACTTTTGGGCGTATTGTCCCTACAGTGGAAACAACCCTGCACTTTGCGAGAAGATGAATTAACACTAATTAATTTATCAGCACAACTAGTGGCGATCGCTCTTACCAGTTGTCATTAGTCATTAGTCAAAAACCAATGCCCAATACCCAATGACTAACGAAATTCAGTCCATTTTTAACCGTATTGCTCCAGTTTATGACCAGTTGAACGACTGGTTGAGTCTGGGACAGCATCGAATCTGGAAGGAAATGGCAGTAAAATGGAGTGCAGCTAAATCGGGCGATACTGCACTAGATTTGTGTTGCGGTAGTGGTGATTTAGCCTTACGTTTGGCACGGCGCGTGGGAGCAACAGGCAAGGTGTATGGGGTGGATTTTTCCCCAAACCTGCTAGAAAAGGCTAAAGAACGCTCACGTTTGCAGTATCCACAACCTGCGTTGGCTTTGCCCAACCTAGGCATCGCCTGGGTAGAAGCTGATGTGCTAAATTTACCCTTTGACGACAACCAATTTGATGCCGCAACAATGGGCTATGGTTTGAGAAATGTTAAAGATATTCCCCGCAGTCTCCAAGAGTTGTACCGTGTTTTGAAGCCGGGAGCTAAAGCCGCAATTTTAGACTTTCATCGACCGAGCAATCCTCAGCTACGTGCCTTTCAGCAATTGTATCTGGACAGTTTTGTAGTCCCAGTTGCCAACTATTTAGGTTTAAAAGAAGAATATGCTTACATCAGCCCCAGCTTAGACCGCTTTCCCATCGGCAAAGAGCAAATAGAGTTAGCTCATCAAGTTGGTTTTGCTGTTGCCACACACTACCCCATTGCAAACGGTATGATGGGAGTGCTAGTGGTGAGTAAGTTAGGAGTTAGGAGTTAGAAGTTAGAAGTTAGAAGTTATGAATAATGAGTAGTGATAAATTCTCATTTAAAATTTATCATCATTAACTCCTCACTCTCAACTCCTAACTCCTCACTCTCAACTCCTAACTCCTCACTCTCAACTCCTAACTTTTTTAATTCTTCCCTGTGGACTGGTCTCATCTTTGGCTTTATGTGTCTCCCCCGGTACTGGGTGGAATTATTGGCTATTTCACAAATGATATAGCTATCAAAATGTTGTTCCGTCCTTACCGAGCAATTTATATTGCTGGACGAAAAGTACCCTTCACCCCTGGCTTGATTCCCCGCAATCAGGAACGTCTGGCTAAGAACATTTCCAATACAATCATGGGGTCACTGTTGACACCACAAGAATTGCAAAATTTGGCGCGGCGTTTGTTGCAAACAGAACGCGTGCAAGCAGCAATTCTCTGGTTGTTGCGGCTGGCCATTGAACAAATAAAAACAGATCAAAACCAGAAAAGTGCCAAAATCGTAGCGGGGATTTTGCGGGATTTACTAGGGGAATCCTTACCAAGGTTACTCAAAGTTTTAGCGCGGCGTGAAGATTTTTTGGAAGCGCAGATCAATCAAATTTTTGACCAGATATTGCTGGAATTTCAACTTAGTGAAGAACAAGCCACGCGGCTTGCTGATTGGTTATTGCAAGTAGTTTTACCACCGGATCTGCTGCGCCAAGCGATAGTTGATTTTTTGACCGATCGCACCATTCAAATTATCGATGAAGGCTTCCGCGAAAAAAGCAGTGGGACTTATTGGGTAGTAGCAAATTTGTTTGGCTTACGTAATACTCTCACGCGGCTACGAACTTTTTGCTTGGATGAAAAGGAGGCTACCAATACTCGCTTGCAGGAATTGACCCAAGATTTGCAATTACGCGATCGCATTCGCAAATTACTGCAAAATTTATCATTACAAAACTTGCCAATGGGTACGGTGCGCCAGCTACGAAAGACTACCCGCGAAAGTGTCCGCCATTACCTGCAAAACAGTGGTAGCGATTTTTTACAAGGATTAACTGACTCTGTTGACTGGGAAAATATTGCTGTAGTGCTGCTAAATCGTCTTAGTAGTTCACCTGTTGTAAGTACTTCTTTAGAAGTCATGAGTCAAGAGTTGGCTCTAATTTTAGATAAGTATTTAGAAAAAGATTTAGAAGCAATTGTGGCGCAGGCAATTCCGATTTTGTCGATAGATGAAGTGATAGTTGACCGTGTAAAATCAACTTCACCGGCTGATTTAGAAGCTGCAATTGAGGGAATCGTCAAAAATGAATTGCAAGCGATTGTGAATTTAGGTGGTGTTTTGGGTTTTGTTATCGGGTTATTACAGACAATGTTTTTCGTGTTGTTTCAACAGTAGTATAGTTAGTTATTAATGAATTTTTGGTCACTTTTCTTGATTGCTTATATCTTCGACTAAAAGCTCTTGAATTAAATCTAGGGCTTTACTTAGCTTTATTTCTTTGCAGCCAATAGCGGCACGAATTTTAACTAGTAGGAGATTTTTTATATTAATCGAGTATTTCTCATTTTTTCTAATTTTAAAAAAAGATGTATTCTGTGCTATCTCTTCTAAAAGAAGCTTCCAATCATTACATCCATTTCTTTTTAATTCTAAATCTAGCAGGTGAGAAATATTACGAGCAATTTCTTCCTCTATAATTGCTGGATCAATAGCTAGACCAATAGAAGAGCAAGCTGCTTTTCTGATAGTTTTTTCTGTAATTGATATTTGTTGACCTAATTTATAAGAAAAAAATATTATGGTAACGCTAAGAATAAAAAGTGCAATAGGGATTAATATATTTTGACTGCTTCCTTGACCAGTCAATAAATAGGCTATAGAAAAAAACGCTGAAATTATGAAAAAAGCTCTGAGATACGCAAAACCTACAGATATAAATGATATATTTTTTAAATTAATTATACGCATTTCTTGCTTATGGCTTAATAATCCTCTTTCAACTTCATATTCATGCAATAAATAAAAACTTTTAATTGGGATAATGGGTACATAACCTATCATAAAAAACTGAGTGATAAGTGGAGTTGATTCAATTGTTTTGATTCCTCCAAAAGTTTTTGTACCAATTGGTATTGTTACCATATATATCTATAAAAAATCTAGTTAGGTGTACTTTTTGTAGTGCCAGTCCAGTATAAATCCTAAAAAAGCGATCGCCTAGTGTGCCAAGGCGATCGCTTCTGAATGCTGGTAGATTTGACAGTTTTAAATCCTCTATAACTCGCCTTCTATCTCTTTTTGTAAAAACTCTACCTCCTCCAATGATAATCCAGTGACTCTTACTACTTCCGCCAACAGCATTTGGCTTTTGATTAGATTCACAGCCACAAGACGAATGCCTTCGGCTTTACCTTCGGCTTTAGCTTCAGCCTCAATCTCTTGATAAATTACAGATTCGCGCATATTGTCTCTCCGTAATACTCTTTGAATTAACCCTTTCTCTAATACTAGACCAGCTAGAATTGCTGTGGCAGCTGCGACATTATTCTGCAAGCGTAGTTCCACTTCTGCTGCAAAGTCTGAGGCGTCTCGACTGAATGGTACAAAGGGCGATCGCCCCCGAAATGTACTGCGTATTGATGAAGCTTGACTTAATAAAAGGGCATTGAGTTCAACTAAGTTGCCCACTGACCAGATAGTCGGTACGTCTTCTCGTAGTTCACATAGAATTCACGAAAAGTACAAGAAGAATACTGTTGAATATCAAACCTAGTACTAGATAAGATTAATACGTTAACACAAGGGTATTAATAATGAGTAACAATAATGACAAGAATCCAGCAGAAGCCGCAGGTTATGCAGCAGCAGGCGCGGGTATTGCAGCGACAGTAGGGGGCATGGGTTTAGCCGTAGGTGGTACAGCCGTAGCTATTGGTGCTGCTCCTGTTATAGCCGCAGGTGCAGTTGTAGGACTAGCCGCTTATGGATTGAAAAAAATCTTCGGTTAGTAAGTATTCAACAGTAGTTAAAAGTAAAACCGCCCAGAGGCTGAGGGCGGTTTTGTTTTTGCTATGATCACGGTTCAAAATTCAGGTGAGCAAGTGACGTAGCAGTAAGAATTTGAGAGAGATGCACAGTGCTTATCCCAGTTTTTTAATTTAAAGGATAGTAATTCTGCCTTATTTCTATTCAGTCAAAGCATCAAGTTTAGCCAATATCCTTAAACCTTCTTCTGGATTCCCAGTTGCGGCCATTGCTTTAAATCTTGTACTGGCATCAAATTCTGCTAGAGCTATGGTGGAAAGTTCTTCAATCAGCTTATTTACACTTATGCCTTTGGCTTGAGCAAGTTGTTTTAATCTGTTGTGTTTTTCGTCTGGTAAACGAATAGTTAAAGTCGCCATTTTTGTTTAACTCCTAATAATTTCTTCGGGTTTTAAGATTGATAAGTTAGGAAATAACAATTCAGAATTTTGGAAATCTTTAATATTGTGAGTGGCAATAATTTGAGCATTACCAGCAACCGCTAGCTCAATTAAGTGGTTGTCAGCTTCATCTTTTAAATTAGGTCGCCATAAGTAGTAAATATAAATCCATTGACTCACGCTCATAAATGATGCGAGTAAAGCAGAAATTTCTGCACTCGTTAAAGGGCATTTGGCGATAATTTCTTCTCGCCCAATAACTGACTCATACTCAGTAAATAAAGCGTTTCCCATCAAAGGCTGATATTCGCCTTTCAAGCAGCGTCGAATGAGTTCTCTACTGGAACCCTTAGAGCTAATAAGTGCACTAATAAAAACGCTGGTATCAACTACAATTTTAATCGCCATGTAAACATGGTAGCATATATGCTATCACTAGTGCCCCAGTCAAAAAAACTCTTCACAAGATTATCAACAGATATGCGTAGCCCGTCTTAGACATCGCATTACAAATTACGCACAGCATTACTAGCCTTCAACTTCGGATAAGCAATGCGTTTGTGATGAAATTGCTGCCAAACATCCACAAATATCTGGGCAATTTTTGACATTTCTTCTCGTGTTAATCCTGAATCAACGAGTTGATTGTCTTGCCATTTGGCACGCAGGATATTATTCAGCATTGCTAAAGCTTGTTCGGTGGAGACATCTTTGAGCGATCGCTTCCCTCCCAAAGGTTTAGCCGATGCTTCAAGCGATCGCAGCGCTGCTTCACAAGAATCTGCTAACATGACAATTCCGGTTTCCCGTGATTGGGGAATTGGGCCATCGTAGCGAAAATCTGCATCGTCTACCGTTAAACTGGGATCTGACTGAGCCATTTGCTGGGCTTGGTGATGGAAATAAGCAATCAGCATCGTTCCCTGATGCTCTGGAATAAAAGCTTGAATCGCCGTCGGTAAAAGATGTTTACGCGCCATCACCACCCCTTCAGTTACGTGCTTTTTAATAATCTCTGCACTCTTCCAAGGGTCTTTAATCTCAGTATCGTGTTTATTGCCCCCCCCCATTTGATTTTCAATAAAGCTCAGGGGGTCGTGCATTTTGCCAATATCATGATATAATGTTCCAGCCCTTACTAGTTCAACATTGCATCCTAATTCTTTAGCAGCAGCTTCGGCAAGAGTAGCCACAAGCAACGTATGTTGAAAAGTTCCGGGAGTTTCAGTAGCGAGTCGTTTTAACAAAGGGCGGTTAGGGTTCGCCAACTCTGCTAGGCGGATTGGGGTAACTAAATCAAAAACTTTTTCTAAATAAGGACTCAACCCTAAAGCGACAACACTCCAGCCTAAGCCGGATAAAGCAAATAATCCGGCTTCTCGGAGGACGATATACCAGGTTGAACCAAATGCTTGGCCAATTAAGATTTTAACAACCAGATAAATGCTGCCCTGAGTTAAAGCGATCGCCACACCTAATAATGCTAATTCCTCACGCGATCGCAATCGTTGCGCGATGTAACTCCCTAATATTCCTCCCCCGACACCAGCTAAAAGCGCAGCCTTGCTGATATCCAAGCTAATAGCTAATATCGGCAACAGCAGCCCGACAACTGTCAACCCCAAAATGTGGCCGTAGAAGCTTCCCAACAATAAACCAAGGGCGCTCCAGGTGGTATAAGGCAATCCAATCGCGATCGCTCCTGGCACACTCAGAGTCAGCAGCAATACTAATAAGCGATCGCGTTGTCGCAATTCATAATCGATATGGCGTTCTACCCAGACAAAAATGCCAATAGCGATCGCAATAACGCCTCCTAACTTCACCAACTCCTGCCATTTCACCTCCCGATGAATTAGGTGATAATGCTTCAGTACCTCAAAATTCCATGCAGTAATCTGCGCTCCTTTTTTGACAATCACCTTACCATACCGTACCTTCACCATCACGGGTGGCACCCCAGCAGCAGCCTTTTGAGCGTTTTGTCTCGTTTGTTCTTCATCTTTTTCTAGATTGGGCTTAAGTACAGCTAACAACAGGTTCTTTGCCAAAGTTTCAGCATCTTCTGGTACAAAGGTCTGCAATTGTAAACTCACCGCATCATGTAAGATATTTTTTGGTAGTCCCTGTGGGATGCCCTGGGTAAGAATCCGCTCTGTACTCTGATGGATTCCCCTTTGTGTTTTTTCCCACTCCACATCTAACAAATCTAAAAGTAATGATTCTTCATATACTGCTTCTGGGCTAACAGTCTCTAACTTTAAGAGTTTGGCAGTGGCTTGGGTGTATTTTTGGCGTGTTTGGGAAATTTGGGCAATCAGTAAGGATAAGTTTTTCTCAGAAGTTGTGAGGCGGTAAGATTCTAGTTCTGCTACGGCTTGAGTAAAATCAGTGTTTTGAGAAAAATCAACAGGCTTTGTCTTCTGTGGCGTTGGTGGGGTGCGCGGTTGAGGTTCCTGATTGGGTGCAGCTATGGATGATGAACGGGATGAGGGGGGAGTTTGTCTATTCTGCTGATTTTTACTATTTTTTACAGCCAATAGCACGGCCTGCCATTCCGAATCAGGACAAGAGCGGAGGTAACGCTGGGTAGAGATGGATAAAACTACAGGATCAAAAAAAGGAAAAGCCCCAGCAACGGTGCGAATTTCGTTGCGATCATCCAGAAGTTGTTGTAAATTTTCCTTGATTTGTTCGTTCATTCGCGCATCAATCATCAACACCTGTAAGGAGCTATTACTGACGGCTTTGCGCTCGGCTTCTGTTTTTTTCTGATCTTCGATGCTAGCTGTGTAAGGTGCTGTAATTGTCTGCGGCGCGGTATTTCCTACTTGGAGTTGCGTCTGATTATATAATTTATGCCCAATAACACCTGTAAGAGACAGTACAGCGATCGCCAAAATTACCGAGTAACGCTGTTTATATGCCCAATCTAAACCGACTGCATAAATACTACTATTAGTTTTGACCGATTTTATCTTTGACCTTAGCGCTCTTTCTTGTTTTCGGCGATGTTTACGGTGGGCGACACTGACGCTTTTCTCATTGGTTTTTGATAAAAATAGGAATATATTTTTGAGCATAGTCCTTAGAAGTTTCCTTCTATGGCTTTTACCTTTGGGACTTCTAATTAACTTTCCCTTACGCCGCAGTGCTTTGGACTGTCGCCGCCAGTGAGTCAATTGCTGGTTCAATAACTGCAAAAATTGCTGCATTTTTATTATCTCTGCCTGCAATTGCCGACTTTGATACCTCAAAACAATATAATCATCAGGGAAATTTGATCTGCGGCTACTGCAACTACGGTGACGGGCGCTAATTACGTTAGCGTAGCGGGGCGTAGCCCATTACGAATATTGTTAGCGCGACCGAATAACGCGAGGAGCTGCGTAAACTGAAAGCGGAGCAACTTCATATCCTTCTTCTGTTAACTCCCTTGAATTTAAGGTAAGATCATACATTCCTGACCACACCGCCACAAATGCATCGGTCAATTCTAACATTTGGGAAAAACTAGTTAATCCCCATGCTGGAGAATTCCTTTGCAAGAGCAAGACTTGCCAATTTACGGGAATCCCACCAGTACCGTTATACGCTCCTGATAAAGCACCAGTAATTACACCTGTCGCCTGTGAGCTTAGAGGGGTAGCATCTTGCACTTGAGAATTATCATTGTGAGTAGCCCGCAAAACTGTAAGGCGAAAGTCTTCTAAAGTACTCAAAAAGCAGTAAAATGCCATAGCAATAGTGTTACTGAGTTTTTCTTCTCTAGCAAACTCAGCTTGTGCCCTTGACAATCCAGCTCCTTGCTCTAATAAATTGTGGACTCTTAATAAATTTTTTGGTATTGATGTCGGTGTTTCTCCGAGAAAAGAAATTGTTTGCGGGATAAGGGTTAGGGGGTCGAGTTTTTCAGTTAAAGCAAGAGCGATCGCATATCCCACTGCTAGTGTTCCATCCCTTACTACTGGGTCATCTTCCCAGATTTTTAGCACACGCAGCAAGTTTTGTCGCAGCTTAATCGGATTTTCGTGAAAAAAGAGTGCTACTGGTAGTGTAGAAATAATTATTTTTATCGAGATGTCATCAGTTGCTGCTAAATGAAGAGATTCTTGTTGCTGACGCTCTATCCAATCATCTAAATCTAATCTACCCGACACAATTAAACTCTGGATACCCAGAACCGCCATTTTGCCAAAATTTAGGTGACTCTGAAACTGTATTTCACCACTAGAAGCTAAACTTTCCCCCAGAAATGCTCCGAGTAAAGTACCTTTAAACCGACTTATAGGAGAGTAACGCATAAATTATCTAGTTAGGAGTTAGGAGTGAGGAGTTAATGAAAGATTGCTAATTCCTAACTTTACTACCAACGACTAATTTCTAACTCCTAACTGACGCGATTAATCGCGTTTCCTAACTTCTAACTCTCAAATGATTTACCAAAGCTTGTAAGCCCAACAAGTAACTTTCAACGCCAAAACCACTTATTTGCCCAATGGCGACTGGGGCGATGTATGAGTGATGGCGAAAATCTTCCCGACGGTAAATATTACTCAGATGCACTTCTACTGTGGGTAAGTTAACAGCAGCGATCGCATCCCGCAATGCCACACTTGTATGGGTGTACGCCCCTGCATTAATTAAAATTCCTTGATATTGTCCTAATGCACCATGAATAGTATCTACCAAAGTTCCTTCATGATTTGACTGCAAAGGAAAAACTTTCGCCTGTAACTTTAATCCTTCTTCTTCTAAGAGGTGGTTAATTTCAGCTAGTGTCAGCGAGCCATAAATTCCTGGTTCTCGCTGTCCTAGCAAATTGAGGTTTGGCCCATGCAGTGCCAGAATGCTTAAGGGTTGCAAAGTTGAGTTCAGCACTTTCGAGTTAGTGGCGACGCCGTGAGCGATCGTTCACAGGAATCGGAATCAGTTCCGGTTCCGGTTCAGCCTCTGGCCCTAACAGGCTGTCAATTAGCCTACGAGCTAATTCCTTCAGCTTTTCCAGCACCTTTTCTATATAGTCCATGAACAGACCGCTCCTGAGATACTACCTCAATTTTTGATTCGCAGGTACGCAGAAAATGGCATATTTTCGTACCTCTGGATTCCAACCGGGTCTAAACACAATCCCCTATTTGGGACATAAGCCAGTTCTCAAATTTGGCGTTGTGTTCTCCCTTACCTTTTAGATTATCACACTTGCAACCTACCGAACTGTATCCTATCAAGGATGGGTATCAAGGGTCAAGAGTTAAGGAACGGACTTCAGACTCTTGACTACGAATTTTAGATTTTAGATTAAAAGAATTTTGGGGTTCATCCCCCGCCCCTTTTAGGCAAAATAAATCTAAAAGACCCTCCTTTCTCGCTAACGCTACGCTAGCGTCAATCTAACAATCCAAAATTAGCTAACTTGCAACTAGCCTTCTGTGGGCTTTTTTTTCGTAGTGGTTGTTGAGGACTTAGCACTTGACTTAGATTTAGAACTCGTTGATTTACTCGTTTTGCGAGTCGATTTCCCGGTGGATGCCTTAGCTGCCAACAAGTTCAGCGCCGCACTCAGGGTGATATTTTCTACCGATTCACCTTCTGGGATACTCACATTAGTTTTGCCATACTTGATGTAAGGGCCATAAGGTCCATCGTAGATATTAATTGTTTCCCCGTCCTCTGGATGAGTACCCAATTCGCGTAAGGCTGCCTTGGACTTGCTGTTAGTAGAATTACGTCCCTTTTTTGGTTCGGCTAATAATTCTAATGCACGCTCTAGGCTAATTGTCAATACATTATCAGCCGCTTTCAGAGAGCGGTAGTCTTTCCCCTCCTTACCCTGGTCATGAACCACATAAGGGCCAAAGCGTCCCAAACTTGCTTGGATTTTGCTGCCAGTGACTGGATGAACTCCCAATAGTCGGGGTAGTGCCAACAAACCAACAGCCATTTCCAGGGTAACGGTTTCTGGGGTGACACCTTTGAGTAGGGAGGCTTGTTTTGGTTTGGGGTTTTCGTCGGTCTTATCGCCCAATTGGACATAAGGCCCGTAAGCACCAATTTTCACATAAATCGGTTCGCCAGTTTCGGGATGGCGGCCTACCTGGTCAGGTCCAGTGATTTTTTGCCGCAGCAATACTTCTACCTGTTTGGGGTCGAGGTCAGCTGGTGTCAGGTCTTTGGGAATTGAGGCGGTGATTACTCCGTCACCATTTTCGACTTCTATGTAAGGGCCATATTTACCAATGCGGACTTTGGCATCTAGATTTTCTAGTTCTACAGTCCTAGCTTTGGTGGCATCAATTTGACTTTCACGTTCTCTAACTAGGGTTTCTAGCCCTTTTTCTCCTAGATAGAATTTCTGCAAGTAGGGTAGCCATTTCGCTTCACCTGTGGCAATGTCATCGAGGGTTTGCTCCATCTTTGAGGTAAAACTGGGATCAACGATGTCTGGAAAATGTTTTTCCAGCAAGTCTGTGACAGCGAAAGCGGTGAAGGTGGGAATGAGAGCGTTGGCCACCAAATGGGCATAACCCTTGTCGATGATGGTGCCAATGATGCTGGCGTAGGTACTAGGACGACCGATACCTTCGCTTTCTAAGGTTTTCACCAAAGTCGCTTCGGTGTATCTAGCTGGGGGTTGGGTTTCGTGCCCAACTGCTTCGAGTTCTGTACAATTCGGATGATCTCCTACTTTCAGATTCGGCAAAATTACTTCCTGATCTTCCAGTGCTGCTTCTGGGTCGTCTGAGCCTTCGACGTAGGCACGTAAGTATCCCGGAAATTCAATGCGTTTGCCAGAAGAACGAAATCCCGCATCCTCAACTTGCAATTGCACGGTAATTTGAGTTTGCCGAGAATCAGCCATTTGACAGGCGACAGTCCGCTTCCAAATCAAATCGTAGATAGCAAGTTCTCGACCGCCCAAAGCAGTTTCTTGGGGCGTGCGGAAGGTACTACCTGCTGGACGAATTGCTTCGTGTGCCTCTTGTGCGCCTTTGGATTTGGTGGTGTATTGCCGGGGTTGGGGACTGAGGTATTGTTGACCGTAAAGTTTTTCTACAGAACTGCGAGCAGCTGCGATCGCTTGATCTGACAAATGCACCGAATCTGTCCGCATATAGGTAATATACCCTTGCTCGTACAAATTCTGGGCAACCCGCATGGTGTCACGGGCTGAAAGGCGCAGTTTCCGGTTAGATTCTTGTTGCAACGTCGAGGTGGTGAACGGTGGCGACGGTTTGCGCGTCACTGGGCGTTCATCGATGTCGTTAACATTCCAGGTTTTACCAGTTAGGCGTTCCTTGAGCGCTACCGCTTGGTCTTCATTGAGCAACAAGACATTGCGACCTGCGGTAATTTCTCCGGTCGCTGCGTCAAAATCGCTACCATTAGCAATTTTAGTTCCTCCCAACGTTACCAACTGGGCGCCAAAGGGGGTTTTTTCCTTTGACAAACTAGCTTTCAAATCCCAGTACGTACCCTCATGGAAAGCGCGGCGTTGGCGTTCCCTAGTGACTAAAAGCCTCACAGCTACAGATTGCACTCGCCCAGCAGATAATCCCCAGGCGATTTTTTTCCATAACAGGGGAGACAGGGTATAGCCTACGAGTCGATCTAAAATCCGCCGGGTTTCTTGAGCGCGAACCAACTGCTCATCGATATTGCGGCAGTTTTTCAGAGCTTTTTTAATCGCCTCTTGGGTTATTTCGTGAAACACCATCCGCTTAGTGGGAACTTTTGGCTTCAGCAGTTGGTATAAATGCCAACTAATGCTTTCACCTTCCCGATCTTCGTCCGTTGCCAGAATCAGTTCATCTACATCCTTGAGGGCTTCTTTCAGCTGGGTGACAATTTTCTTTTTGTCTTTCGGGACAACATAAACCGGTTCAAAGTCGGCGTCCACATTTACCCCTAGCTGCGCCCACGTTTCCCCCTTGACGGCAGCAGGAATTTCACTAGCTGACTGGGGTAAGTCACGCACATGACCCATAGACGCCTCCACCCGATAGCCTGCTGGCAGGTAGTTGCGAATGGTACGAGCTTTGGTTGGAGATTCGACGATGACGAGTGTTGACATGGAAATTCCAAAAAAAAGAATAGCTACTAAGCTAAACAGTCAAGTTGAGGTAATTTTTGCAAATTGTCAAGATCAAAGGTCACGCTTAGGGCGGTGATTTAATCCTCACATAAACTGCCTGTTTGGGAGAGAATTCGCTGAACTTAGTGCCCAGTCTATCCCAGAGGATAAATGAGGGTACGCTGGGTGTGAATTTCCAGCTATTTTAATCTTTAACTTATCTAACGCATAATTGGCGACTACAGTTTTAAAAATATCCCAATTGGGGAATTGGGAATGGGGAATTGGGGATGAGAAAGTAGGGGAAGGAAGGGAAGAAGAACTATATTAATTGACCAATACCCAATTCTTAAGAGCTTGTGCCAAAATTAAACCAAACTTAAGAGCAAAAGCGAACTGGGGTTTGTACCCATGTCAGGAAAGCAAAATTATGCAACCAATTCGTCAGGGTGATGTAATCTTACTACCTGTGCAGCAAATTGAAGGACAAAAAATACCTCACTTAACTTTGGCAGAAGGCGAAGTTACAGGGCATAAGCATCGGATTACTGAGGGAAACGCAGAATTATCCGAGAAAGATAGCACACTCTATTTGCGTGTGTTTTCAGAGTCGGCATTGCTTGCCCATGAGGAGCATAAAGCTATTTCTATTCCCCAAGGTGACTGGATGGTGAAAATTCAGAGGGAATACGAGCCTGAAGGTTGGCGTTATGTCGCTGATTGAAAAGTTAACGCCTGAGCAAGAGGCTTTGATTCCAGTTTATCGGGAGAAGTGGAGAGCGATCGCGCTTTCAACTGAGCGGATTGATAAAGAAAAGGCAGAGGAAGTCGTTAAAGCTGTATATACAGCGATCGGTAAACAACAGCCGGAAATTATTTTTTGTGACAGTCCTTATGCAGGTTTGAAAATTTTTCTTAAAAAGCGAAATAATAAATTAGATAAAAAAACATAAATTTAAATGACAATTTTATTAACTATATTTCTACAGATTTAGTTAATAAAAGTTCAAAAACATTATATCAACTAGATACGCAGTTTATTAGGCAATTAACTATTTTTAGGCTAGATTTTATTATATCTGAATATGTATTTGAAAAAAAAATTAAAATTCAAAATTCAACCTAAAATTAATTTAGATCGTCTTTGGCTGAAATCACAATATTTGGCTAGTCGTTGTTGTTGGTTAGATTTTTATATATCTGTATTAAATTGTTCTCACAACAAAATAAGATGGAAAACCTTACAATCTCTATCAAGGTTTTGTGGTTGGATTTCTCCATTTGAAAAATTTTGTATAGTATGCGATCGCCCCCTTCACCTGCGCTTTGACAATCAAAACCGCCTCCACGCTGAAGGTGAACCCGCCATTGAATTTACTGATGGATATAGCCTTTACTCCTACCACGATGTAACCTTACCTGAAAAATACGGTAAAATCCACCCGCAGCAATGGCAATCTCAATGGCTTTTATCAGAGCATAATGCCGAACTAAGCCGAGTGTTAATTCAAGGTATTGGTTACGCCAGAATTTGCCAAGAATTACAAGCTATTGAATTAGATACTTGGCAAGAATACACGTTATTAAAAATTGATGCTGATGTTGATGAAGAAGCAATTTATTTATTAAAAATGACTTGCCCTAGCACAAGCTTTATTCACACCTTGCGAGTTACATTTAATATGAACTCAGCGCGTGAAGCAATTCGCTGGGTAAATTGGGGTGTAGATCCAGAAGAATTTGCTGTGCAAACATAATTGCTTAAGAGGATGTTTCAAAAGTTCTTAGTGATGTATCAATTTTTTTTAGATCCCCCTAAATCCCCCTTAAAAAGGGGGACTTTGATCCGCTTCCCCCTTTTTTAAGGGGGGTTAGGGGGGATCAATAAGTGCGAAGATACGGCCAATTACTTTTCAAACAACCTCTAAGAGACTTTCCCTATTTATAACGGGTTAATCACTACCTAATTTTTTGATAAAATCCCCATGTTCAGCAGACTGAAAACCTGCTTGTAAAACCTTCAAGACACCCTGCATATTACCTGCTAATAACTCCGTCACTGCTAACCACAACCCTGGAAATACCCGACTTCGCAAAACGCCTTCATTGTCAGGTACTAATTCCAGATATTCACCCTGTTCTAGAGAAAACCAAGTCAATTTTTGGTCTAAAACTTGCCAAACTATATATTCTTTGACACCGTTACGACGATAAGCTTGTTTTTTGCCATGAAGATCGATAGCCGCACTACTAGCAGCAATTTCCACAACTAACTCTGGCGCACCTTCAATATAATCATCTTCACTCAGTCGCGTTTGGCCTCCTGCTTCCGGTTCAATCAGCAGAACAACATCGGGTTGAGGTTCGTTATCTAAGTCTAAGCGGACGGTAGGTTCAACTCCCAACGCTACACCAGAAGTCGCAGCTTCGTAAGTACCTAACCAACCAATAATCCAACCATGCGGTTGACCGTGACTTCGGAAACGCCCAGCAGCTGGCATAATATAGGCAATCCCTTCGATTAATTCAGCTTTTTTCAGGTTAGGGGTGGCACTATAGCGAGGCTCAAATTCGTAGCGGGTGAGTTTGTCGCCATTTTCCAAAGGAGGAATTGTCAAAGGCTGGGACGGTGTTTTCACCATAATTGTTGTACTGAAAATGAGCTTGTGTATATCCTAGCGAATTAGGTAAAAACGCAACCGACTAGGGAATGAGGGACTTCTGACCTCACTCAAAACCTCTCTCCTAAAATGAGAGAGGCTTTGAATCTTACTCCCCAACGCTCGCAGGGAAGGGGCTGGGGGTTAGGTCTAATTTACCGAAACATTAAGATTTTTTTACAAAATCACCAGCAATATTGTTTAAATAGATAGCTGCATCCGAAGCAGTAAATAGGTTTCAGCCATATCGCCTCCCATAAAACCCGCAACAAACCTTATTTTTTTTCAGCCAGTAGGTTTGAGAAAATCAGAAACGATTTAATAAGCAAGCACTTATAAGTAGATGGGCTGAATTAAAGATAATACCTCTCTCCAAACCTCTCCCCTTCCCTGCTAAGGGCACCCTGGGCGATGCCTACGGTGGTAAACTACACACCGAAGGGGTTGGTGGTAAGCTCTATCTTATATTTTTTACGCCCAGTTACTTAGTTATTTGAGTTAAAAAGGGAGACACAAACATGAAATTGGCTTACTGGATGTATGCTGGCCCAGCCCACATCGGCACTCTGCGAATCGCTAGCTCTTTTAAAAATGTTCATGCGATTATGCACGCCCCCATTGGCGATGACTACTTTAATGTCATGCGCTCCATGCTATCGCGGGAGAGGGATTTTACTCCGGTGACAACCAGTGTCGTCGATCGCAACGTTTTGGCACGCGGCTCCCAAGAGAAGGTGGTAGATAACATCATCCGCAAGGATGCTGAGGAACACCCAGATTTGATTGTGTTAACTCCCACCTGCACCTCCAGCATTTTGCAAGAGGATTTGCACAACTTTGTCGAACGGGCGCAGTTGGAAGCAAAAGGTGATGTCATGCTGGCGGATGTAAACCACTACCGCTACAACGAACTGCAAGCTGCCGATCGCACTTTGGATCAAATTGTCCAATACTACATTGAAAAAGCCCGGAAGCGGGGCGAATTGGCACAGGGCAAAACAGCAAAGCCCTCGGTTAACATTATCGGTACTACCACCCTCGGTTTCCACAACAATCACGACTGCACCGAACTCAAACGGCTGATGGCTGACTTGGGAATTGAGGTAAATACCTTAATTCCCGAAGGTGCTTCGGTGAACGACTTGAAAAAGATGTCCCAAGCCTGGTTTAACCTGGTGCCTTACCGTGAACTCGGTTTGACTACAGCCCTTTACCTGCAAGAACAATTTGGCACACCTTATATAGACATTACGCCAATGGGTGTGGTGGAAACTGCCCGTTGTATTCGCAAGATTCAGCAGGTAATTAACGCTCAAGGTGCAGAAGTTGACTACGAAAACTTCATCAATGAGCAAACTCTCCATGTCTCTCAGGCTGCTTGGTTCTCCCGTTCTATTGACTGTCAAAACTTGACTGGCAAGAAAGCTGTAGTCTTTGGTGACAATACCCACGCCGCCGCCATTACCAAGATTCTGGTGCGAGAAATGGGGATTCACGTTGTTTGGGCTGGAACCTACTGTAAATATGATGCAGATTGGTTCCGCGAACAGGTGAGCGAGTATTGCGATGAAGTGCTAATTTCTGAAGATCATGGTGCAATTGGGGATGCGATCGCTCGTGTCGAACCCTCTGCCATTTTCGGCACCCAAATGGAACGCCACGTTGGTAAGCGCTTGGATATTCCCTGCGGCGTAATTGCAGCACCAATCCACGTCCAAAACTTCCCCATTGGTTACAAACCATTTATGGGTTACGAAGGCACGAATCAGATTACAGATTTGATCTACAATTCCTTCACTTTGGGAATGGAAGATCACCTATTAGAAATCTTCGGTGGTCATGATACCAAAGAAGTTATTACTAGAGGAATTTCTGCGGATTCTGATTTGAATTGGACAAAAGATGGTCAAGCAGAATTGAATAAGATTCCGGGATTTGTGCGTGGTAAAGTGAAGCGTAATACTGAGAAATTTGCCCGCGATCGCGGTTTCAAGGAAATCAACGCTGAGGTATTATACGCCGCCAAGGAAGCTGTTGGAGCGTAAGTTAGCGGTTAGCGATTCTTAATAATAAAGGGCATATCTTAATGAATGCCTTTTATTATTACTTATTCTGACTTCAGCAGACGAATAAAGCCAGCTTGTTCAAAGTGGTGGTCTCTAGTTAATGCCTCTTTAATGCCAAGCTGTTGCATGACTATAAAAGAAGTGCTATCCACCAAAGACCAAGCTTTATCTTCTCTAGTTTTAAGTAACTCCCAAGCTGCTGAATCTATTGTTGGTTCAATATAAATCAAGTTGATATAAGGAGCAGTTCTAACAGCTTCTACGTATTTAAATAACTGCGGACGAGGTACGCGTAAAGGGCTATTCAGCAAAGCCACCAGTTCAATAACAACATAATTAGTTGTTACCATTGCTTGATTTTGCTGACCTTTATGTTGAAACCACTGCTTTGCTTGTTCATGGTAGGACTCAGTTGCAATAAATAAATTAGCCCACCCGGATGTATCTATAAAAACTTTATTCGTCAATTTTTAACTCCTGCTGCAAAGTTTGCTGGAGATATTGATCGTGGTTTTCTCCTACATCAGAATTATCAAATTTCAATGTACCTATTAAAGGTAAAATTGGATCGAATTCGGAGATATTTTCCTGTTTAGCTGATTGAGATAACGATTGCAGAATTAAATCTTCTAAAGATAGATTCAGCTTTTGCGCCTGAGCAGTTAATTTACTTTCTAAGTCATCTGACAACTGTATGGTTAATGTTTTAGCCATTTTAATCACCAATTACGAATGATAAAAACAATATTATAAGTGAGTATTTAACTAAGATGTTTATAATCTCATTATATGCCCAAATAGCAAATACAAGAAAGTCTTTGTTGAGCTTGGAAACAACCGCAACTATTTGTAAAATGCGAATTATAACTTTTACGTGCTATTCAGTAATAATTTCAGTTAAAATATAAATCTAGTGCAGCACTCATAAATTTAATTGCGATCGCGGTTTCAAAGAAATCAACGCTGAAGTTTTGTAGGCTGCAAAGGAAGCTGTCGGAGCATAGATTTATGGTTATCTATCACCAAAAAGAAAGGACACTTATAAGAAGTGTCTTTTTTGTTAATAATAAATAATTTAATAAATATTATTATCATAAACAAATACGTATATTTTCGGTTACGTATTAAGCCAGATATTGCTTACAACAAAAATACTAATTTATGATAACAGTATGCCGATAAAGTTTGAATCATTATTTACTCGATATAAAGGCCAAAACCCAAAAACGGCTTTTGCCTTTTTCCGATACCCTCCCGTAGAAACATGGGAAAAGCCTTTTGAAGAACTAGCTCGTTTAGCAAAACCTGAACAATGGGGATTTGAACGTTCTGAGTTTAAGGAGCAAAAATATAGCAACCAACGATTTCCTATACTTACAAGTTACCTCAACTATACATTTCTTAGAGTTCAGGAGCTTGGTTTGATAGCTTATTCTGAAGATGAAGATAAAGCTTGTTTTAATACGGGACTCTTAACCGCAGAAGAAAAAGAAATTTTCGCAACATTTTTTGCCAACAAACAGTGTGAAGACAAAAAACAATCCCCTTGGACTTTCTATACTTTTGCAGAGTCTTATTCATTTAAATTAGAATCTTTTCCAAATCGGCCTAAGATTAATAGTTATATAACAGATCCTAGTGCTTTAGTTTTTGATACGAACTTAGAACTAGATGTAAATTATGAGCATATAATAAAAGAAAATTCAGATCGGCTTCCAATTCAAATTCAAGACAACCCAAGACTAGCACTAACATCTATTAAAGGAGCAGTTGAATCCCTAAGAGATAAGGTAGCAAGAAACTATAAACTTGCGATACCCCATTGGTATGAAAATAGAATACAACTACTACTTCCTCTGCACTTAACTAGCGATATTCAAGCTGATTTAGCATTGGTTGTTGATAAGGATAAAAGCAGAGGGATGTATCTTGCTCGAACTGTATTAACAATGGATATGGCCTACATAGATGCAAGATTAATTACACGTCCTGACAGAGATTGGTTGAATCCATAAATCTACTTTTCTTGCTTATCTGATTAGAATTGTACGAAAAAAGTATAAAGTAAGAGATTACAAAACTTTATTTTTCAATTGTAATTATTTTATGTTTACTTTTGTTGAATAAAGTATAAGGAAGTAATTGCCTTGTTCTAAGATTAAGGACTAATCATACGCTGAAGTCCAATTGAAATAGGCTCATATTCCTCAGGTGTCAAACTTCCCCGATAATCAACAATACGGTTAACATCTAAAACCCTAACCTGATCTAATAAAGCAATAGATGGCGAACTTAATCCAGCAACTCCTGCTGCAAAATGTGGATATAAATCTGGTGAAGCGATTGCCCACATTTGCCCTCTATCAGTAGTCATGGGAATTACAACTATTAACGAAAAGCGAGGTATCCCCAAGCGGTTTGGGAACCCTACAACAATTGCAGGTCTATAACCTTCTTGCTCACGACCTTGAGGGTTTTGTTGAGGAAAACGTGCTGTTACAACATCCCCAAACTGTAAAGAACGAGTAGTCATTCCTCAACAATGACTACTCCCATTCCAGGAACATACTTAACAGGCAAACCCTTATCTAGTTCACCGGGTTGCCAATCATAAGGTTCATAGCTACCCAAATTCGATAAGTCAGTCTCTAGCCATCCTGCATCAGATTCTTCACTGACTACAGATAACTGAGATTCCTGACGATTCTCTTTTCGCCACTCTAGAAACTGTAAGAAATCTAGAACTTCCTGCTGTGCATTTTCTGGAAGGCGTTCTAGTTTCTCCAAAATCTTTTCTTTGAGAGAATCCATGTTTACAGACACCATCTTTGCTTAATAGTGTAACTCATTGCTTCTAGCCAGAATAATAGGCTTTTATCCCAAAAGTAATATCTGACGACAACCTACTGTGCATCTATGAATCCTGACAAAGCTTGTCTTGTAAAATGTTACCCTATAGCGATCGCTGCGGCAACCTCTCTAGCGATCGCATTCCTTCACGCAGAAATTTACTGATAAACAAAAATTAAAATCGAACAAATATCACAATACAAAATTATTACTTCGAGGATTTAATAGGCAGAATAACCCACTAGAGTCTTAACCGATGTGTCTCCGATTACGAGGTAAAAAATACATCATCAAAGCCTCGCAATATTCCGTATAGAGAAAAAGCAGATGCGTGTTAGTGTTTTAATCTCATTGACTTTCCATTCGGGCTTTTCCCTATGCATCTGCACTATTTACACCCCCAACACCTTGAAGAATTAGTCAAGAGTAGTGGTATAGACTTACACTTAGTGCAACTCAATTTTAAGTCACTCCAAGGCGTAACCGCTTATGAGTACCTATTGATTTCTGAGCTACTCCCCCGCACCAATACCGGAATGGTGAAAGCTGGATGGTTGCAGCGTTATGCTCATGTCACTGAAGGTGGTTGGTGGTGTTCGGGACTAGACCCTTTGAATAATTGGCAAATGATGGAATGGGGATGCTTTAAGCCAAACCAACCCCGACAGAATCACAATGGCAAGTCTATCAAATACGAGCATCCCCCCAGCACACCAACGCGGGTATTTTGTTTGCGCGTAACGTTGCAAGTGTGGCAGCAAGTCGCTGGGCGTTACAATCTGGTCATACCTGATAATATCACCATTACTCCCGATGGGGAAGCTAGAGGCTTTTGGCAATGGGTGATGCAACAAAATATTCCCCTCATCATCTGCGAGGGTGTAAAGAAAGCAGCCACATTGTTAACGCAAGGATATGTAGCTATTGCCATTCCCGGAATTACCAGTGGTTATCGGGTTGTTAAAGATGAATTTGGCAAAGTTACTCGTCGTCAGCTAATTCCCGATTTAGCCGCCTTTGCGATTACAAAACGTAGCTTTTACATTTGCTTTGATTTTGAAACTCAACCCAAGACAATTGCGGCTGTAAATAATGCGATTTCTCAACTTGGTTGTTTATTCCAGCAAAAAAATTGCGCTGTTAAAGTCATTGAACTTCCAGGAATAGAAAAAGGGGTTGATGAATTTATTATTGCTAAAGGTGCAAGTAGTTTCGATAAAGTTTATCGCCAAAGTGTTGATTTAGAAATTTATCTGGCTCAAACCAAACCCCACACCGAGTTAAGCATTCCGGCTGCACTTACATTCAACCGTCCTTATATAGGTGAAATAGCTTTCCCCACCTCTGGATTAGTCGGAGTAAAATCAGCGAAAGGAACGGGAAAAACTACAGCATTACAAGGCGTTGTTCAGCAAGCGAAAAATAGAAATCAACCTGTTTTATTAATTACTCACAGAATTTTACTCGGACGATTTTTATGTGAGAAAATTGGTATTCAATGGGGAACACATAAAGAAGATGGGGCGAAAAGGATTGATAAAACACTTGCCCCGGCTCCTCCCATCCTGCGCTCTCCCTTGACTCAACAATCCCTTGGCTTATGTGTTGATTCGATTTGGAAACTTAACCCAGAAAATTGGCGGGGAGCAATAGTAATTTTAGATGAAGTAGAGCAATCTTTATGGCATCTGTTAAATAGTAATACTTGTAAACACAAGCGGGTAAAAATATTAAAGTTATTCCAGCAACTAATTGCTACAGTCTTAACAACTGGGGGATTAGTAATTGCCCAAGATGCTGATTTATCAGATGTTTCACTTGAATATTTACAGGGATTGGCAGGAATTAAATTAACTCCTTGGGTAGTTCTTAATCAGTGGAAACCTCAGCATGGTTGGGATGTAACTTTTTACGATTCACCAAATCCTACACCGCTAATTCACCAACTAGAATTGGATTTACTTGCTGGACGTAAATGTTATGTTACTACGGATAGTCGGGCTGGGCGTTACAGTTGTGAAACAATTGAACGTTATCTGAAAGAGCGGCTGCAAAAATTACGGCGACAATTTCCTAAAACTCTGGTAGTTAGTAGTCACACTATAAACACACCTGGCCATGCAGCAGTCGATTTTATTGCAGCGATTAATCAAAAAATATCTGAATATGACGGCGTTTTTGTTACCCCTAGCCTTGGTACAGGAATTAGTATTGATGTCCAACATTTCGACCGAGTTTATGGGATTTTTCAAGGGGTAATTCCTGACTCGGAAGCAAGACAAGCATTAGCAAGAGTTAGAGATGATGTACCGCGTGTTGTCTGGTGCGCTAAACGAGGTATTGGTTTAATTGGTAGTGGGAGTACAAATTATCGCTTGCTATCTGATTGGTATCAGGAAAATCAAAAAGAAAACTTAGCTTTGCTGAGTCCATTACATAAAATAGATGTAGATTTACCTTTAGTTTATGACCCGATTCATTTGCGAACTTGGGCAAAGTTATCTGCAAGGGTAAATGCTTCTATTCGCCTCTACCGGCAATCGATGCAAGATGGTTTAATTGCTGATGGACATCAAATTCAGATGCGGAGCAATGCAGTACATAATAATATTATTCGAGATTTACGTCTGGCGTTTTTGGCAACTGATGCTGATGATTTAGCTACCCGTAGAAGATTAGTGTTAGAAATTGTCAAGGTTCAAAAGGATTGGGCACAAAGCCGCCAAAAAGCTAAAGAAATTAAACGCAAAATTAAAGAGATTAAGCAGCAAAATCAGCTATCGGTAGCAACTGCTGTAGCCAATGCTAAAGATATCGATTATGTAGAATATGAGCAGATGTTAGTGAAGCATTCCCTCACGGATGAAGAACGCAACCAAATCAACAAATATGTTCTTAGACAAAGGTATGGTGTAGAAGTTACTCCTTGGCTGAAATTGCAGGATGAACAAGGATATTATCGTCAACTGTTAATTCATTATTATTTAACTCACGAAAGCGAGTATTTTCACGTTAGAGACCAGCAAGAATGGCATCAACAATTATCTTGGGGTGAAGGGAAAGTTTTTCTACCAGATTTAAAAACTTATACTCTAAAAGTTGAGGCGATGAGAGCTTTGGGGATGCTTCAGTTTCTTGAAGAAAAACGTGATTTTAGTGAGAAAGACACAGATTTGATATTGCTAAAAAATGTTGCTTTTCAGCATAGCAAACATATAAAAAGAGCGCTTGGGATTAATTTAATTGGGGAGAAAGAGCAAGTTTCGGCAATAAAAATACTCAGCCGACTGTTAAATTTGTTGGGCTTGAAGCTAAAACGATTAAATGAAGTTTATCAAATTGATTTTGAAACGCTAGATGATGGTAGGGAGAAAATATTTGCTGTTTGGCATCAACGAGATGAGTTGATGTTGGCTCATGTTAAGAGTGTTGGTTATGAGTTGCCTGATTATTCTTCAGACTGGAAGTTTGAAAGTATGCAAACGAAGTCTGGAAAAGTAGACCAGAGATTATCTACCTCTACTCTTTGATTATCCATATAGCAATTCGTTTCAAAAACTTGGGTAAGCTGTTCCACAAATAACCTTGCATAATTAGGGCGCTCATGTCGCCCACCCCACAAGAAATGTACAATTTCAAATTATGCAAACTAGATGTGGTTTAGCTTACAACAGGAGTCAATACCGTTCAGTTACAGCTATTTTCAGGTAAATAGACCACGCGGTAGGGGCACAGCATGCTGTGCCCCTACGACAGATGTGGTTCAAATACATGAAAACTGCTGTAAGCCCAAAACCCTTGGTAGAGACGCGAAATTTCGCGTCTCTACAGGTCTAAAATCAGCACCAAAAATCCTTAACCCAAGCGTATTGCAACAGGAGTTAGAATTATTTTCAAAACATATCGTTAAGAATGCCGATGCTTTAGGCTAGAGAATGTCAAAAGCTAAAAAAAGTTATATGAATGCTGAAGATTTTTTCAACCAAGGATTAAACCACAATTTGCAAGGAGACTATCAAGCCGCGATCGCAGCTTACACCCAAGCCATCAAGCTAAACCCTGACTATGCCGAAGCTTACCATAATCGAGCGCTGATTTTAAGTGGTCAACTCAAAGATTATCGCAGTGCGATCGCAGATGACAACCGCGCCATCGAAATCAATCCCAATTTTGCCACAGCCTATTACAACCGCGCTAATGCTCGTTATTTCTTAGCCGATTATGAAGGTGCGATCGCAGACCATAACCAAGCTTTACAAGTAGATCCCAATTTAGCCCAATCCTACCACAGCCGGGGAAATGCCTACTTTGCTTTGGCAGACTACGACAAAGCGATCGCAGATTATCTTCAAACTATAGAAATGAGTACCCAATTAGCTGATAATATCAATGTTGATGTTGCCAACGCTTATCATAATCGGGGTGTAACTCGTTTTGAACGTGGCGATCATCAAGGAGCCATCGCAGATTTTCAACAAGCTTTACAATGGCATCCCCATTTTGCCGCAGCCTACAGCAATCGCGGCAATATTCACCAGATTTTAGGAAATTATCACGAAGCGATCGCTGACCATAATCAGGCATTACAATTAGATCCTAAGTTGGCGGAGGCTTATCATAACCGAGGGAATGCCCACTACGCTTTAACAGATTATCAAAGTGCCATCGCCGATTACAACCACGCCCTCAAAATTAACCCCAGGTTTGCCGGAGCGTACTATAATCGGGGTCTTGTCCTGGCTCACCTCAAAAACTATCACCGAGCAATTGAAGACTTTAATCAAGCATTAAAGCTGAATCCTGATGATGTGCAAGCTTATTGTGAGCGTGGTCTGGTTCGTAGTACTCTTGAAGATTATGAAGGTGCGATCGCAGATTATGACCAAGCCTTACAAGAAAATCCGACTCTCGCTTTAGTATACGGCTTTCGGGCTAATGCTCTTCGGCGATTGGGAGACTATCAAGGTGCAATTGAAGATAGCAATCGCCTATTACAACTCAATCCTAATTTAGCAGAAGGATATTGCGATCGCGCGGCGGCTCGTCGTTCTTTAGGAGATCATAAAGCCGCAATAAAAGATTACGATCGAGCATTGCAGATTAATGATAACTTAGCCGCAGCTTACTATGGTCGGGCTATTGCCCGTGAAGCCCTGCAAGATTTACGAGGAGCAATTGATGATAACACCCAAGCCATAGAACTGGTTCCTGATTTTTCCCAAGCTTATTGCAATCGGGGAAATGCTCGTCGGATTTTAGGAGATGAACAGGGAGCGATCGCAGATTATAATCAAGCTTTGCAAATTAATCCTAATTTAATTGAAGCATATTACAACCGAGGCTCTACCCATTATGCTTTAGAAGAATATGAAAGTGCGATCGCAGATTACACCCAAGCTTTACAAATAAATCCCCAATCTGCTGCATTTTACAGCGATCGCGCTAATGCTCGCTACGCCCTAGAAAATTATCAAGGGGCAATAGAAGATTACAGTCGAGCGATCGCCATCGACCCCAGCTTTGCCGAAGACTGGTACAATCGCGGTCGTAGCCGTTCACTGTTGGGAGATTTACAAGGAGCGCTTGCAGACTTAAACCAAGCCTTACAGCGTCAGCCTAATTGGGCTTCAGCTTACATCCTTCGGGCAGATGTCTATCAAAATTTGGGAGACTCTCAAGGAGCAATTAGCGATTTCCAGAAATCCGCAGACTTGTATTACCAAGAAGGAAATATCCAGTATTATCAACAAATTATTCAGCTAATTGAACAGCTTCAATGAAGCTATTGGGTATTAGACATCTGGTGAAAAATAATTGTTTTGACGTAGCACTGCTACGTCTCTACAAGGGTTCTGGGTAACGCATATTTAATTTCTGGAGATGTCTAGTTGAATAGGGAGGCTTAAATTTGGTGTCATGCACAAACATCCTCTTAAAGTCAAGTATAGAGCTTGTTTTAATTCGGAATTGTCACTCCGGAAATATGCTGTATTTTGTGAAATTAATTTATTTTTTTAATGCTCAATTACTTATGAAATCATGGTAGTATGATGTCATGTAACAAAAACGCAGGGCATATCAAGAGCAAATACCTGCTTTTGATTGCCAGAAAACTCCACTCAGGGTAAAAATGACTATTGGAGTCGATAGCGTAAGTAGTTTTACATAGACCAAAATTCAACTATCAAGAGCTAAAAACATGATTAACAAAAGAATTGCGGCTGTAACTCTCGCATCCCTAGTTGCTCTATCTACTTCAGTATTTGCTGGTGCAGTAAATGCAACTACTCCACCTCCTACTCCAACACCTACTGTACCAAGTAAATTTGTGTTAGCATCAGCGATCGCCAAAGCATTCAGTTCATTGGGTGATGCTGCTGCTGCTGCTAATGCAAGTGCTATTGGTGGTTCGCAGAAAATCGCGATCGCTAAATCTCTTGCTGTAGCCAAAACTCTTATCGGAAGTGCTTTAGCAACTTCCAATTCAAGTGCTCAAAGTGACAAAAAGGCAACTGCTCTTTCCCTAGCGCAAGCAGAAACAGTTATTGGAGATGCTCTAGCTGTAGCAACTTCTGCGGCAGGTGGTCAAGGAACTAGTGTTGCTAAATCAATAGCACAGGCAAAAACAGATGTGGGCACTGCGACTGCTATTGCTAGTAGCGTTGCTGGTCCCTAAAAGTAAGAGGATGTTTTAAAAATCATTGGCGAATATAATTCGCTACTACACAAGCTCTTGTCAACCTCGCTGGAAAGCATGCAAAATCAAGGGTTTGCTAACCTGGGTCGGCAGCTTTTGTCTCGTGTAGCCAAACCACAGCCTTAAATGGGTTAAGAGAGTTGTTCACGCAGCGTCTCCGACCAGAGAAGGAAATGGCGTGCAATTTTTAATCGCCAAGATAGACGAAAATCGACTTTTAAAACATCCTCTAATCTCGACTTTATCCAAATCCAAGAACCTAAGCCTTGAAATCTTGCAACAGTTCTTGCTTCGTGGCGAAAACTTTATATGACTAGTTTTGATGAAATTGAAAAAGTCAAAAACTAAGTTTCATAGAGGTTTTGGGCTATGCAAACTTCTATTGGGAAAATAAATAAAGTCGAGCTAATTAAATGACATAATGTTGAAGATAAAGAGACTGTTAAATTCAACAGCAACTTTTCTCAGCACAATTCAACCTAGAAAGCATTATTTTGACGGGAGGGTTTCCCCTGGCGCACCGAACCCTTGAGTTCAGAGAAGATGGGGCTACCCTCTAATTTTTCTACCAGGAGATCAGCAAAATGAAAAACAATTGCTTTAGTAAAGTACCTCTTCTAGTAATGAGCTTGCTGGTAATTTCTTCCGGTCAGGCATTATCATTGTCATCTAATAATAAAGACTTAAGTCATAAGGATGGATTGGGTAACGCCGACTTGGTGATCGCTCAAGACAGTGTATCGGTAGGTTTTGCCATTAGCGTTGCCGTGAGGGCATTAAATACAGTAGTAGTTTATACTCAAACTGTGGCAAGGAAGATACCAGCAAACATCCCATCAGCGTACAGAGATGTTGTCTTACCGAAGCTTCAAGCGAGCATAGGATCTCTATCGAAAGCTGAAAGTTCTGCTCAGAAGGGAGATAATGTTGAAACGGCTAAAGCCCTAGCTTTTGCAGTAACCGTTCTGGGTCAGGCTCAAGCTTCCGCCACCGCCGATACTGGTACTGTGACAGCAATAGCTCAAGTTATTGCTAAAGTCAATCAAGCCCTAGCATTAGCTCAGGGTACAGCTAGGACTACAACTACGACTACAGCACCTATACCAAAGACTTAAACCTCATGTAGGTTGAAAACTATAGTTTTTAAAGTGTTGGCTGAAAAGCTAATTATAGATGTCATCGCACCAATCCGGGGTTTTTGTACGCTAAGAAATTTTTAAGTGCCTGAAGCGACGATTTTTGGTTCAAAGTAGATCAAATCTAGCACCATAATCATAGTTATCTCACCAATTTCATGGTAGAAAGTACTTGCTGAAAAGCTTACCTTATAATTATTTTCAGCCTTAACGTACAAGATTGCTATTTCCAAACTTTGTCCGCCAATTAGATGAAGTCGATATAACAGTGCGCTTTTTGTAGAACAAGGGGTGGTTGTAGCTTTTGAGTTATCGTTCTCCAAAACAATAACTCGACTACATCAGCCCTATTTTTTTATCATCTTTTTTTGCGAAGGTATTAGACTCAAACTCATAACTCATAATGTATTTTGGCGGTAAAAGTAAAAAGAAATTTCAAACCGGAGTTAAATGGTTAGTTTGGTCTGCAATTATAACTTTAGTAGGTACTGGTGCTTGGTTTATCTATATCAAAAGTTTTAGCAAACCAACTGAGCCTCTAGCAATGCCTACGATCAGCGTAGACTCTGATAACGTGGAAATTACAATCAATGAGAGTGGCACCTTAGAGTTAGGAAATCAACAAGTTCTGAAGTCTCCCGGAGATGTTGCCATCGAGAGGGTGTTAATCAAGCTGGGCGATCGCGTTAAGTCTGGGCAGCAATTAGTGATTTTCCGCAACCCAGAAGGACAAAAAAATCTTAATAACTCCGATTTACAAATTCGCAAACAGCAAATCGTCCTAGTACGCAGTCGAGAGAAAGTTGTGGAAGCGCAAAACAAGCTCACCTTAGCCCAAAAGGAACTGCGGGAGCCTGCAACACAAAAACAGCTAGACATTCAAGAACAGGAGCTAACTTTAGCACGTAGCCGCGATAAAGTTGTTGAGACAAAACAAAAGCAGACTGCGGCTATTAAAGAACTTCAGGATGTAGAAGTTTTAGCAGCAAAAGGCTTTATTTCGAGCAATGAATTGGAACAGCAACAAGAAAAAGTCCGTGAAACAAAGTCTAATGTCAAAGAGGCTGAATTAACAATCACTAGCGAAACCCTTAAACTCCAGCGTCTAAATTTCGAGTTGGAGCGCCAAACAGAACAGCAACAGAAGGTTGTAGATGCACAGTCACAGTTGCGAGATACTCTCTCAACATTCAATACTGAAACCGAGGAACTCCGACGCCTACAAATAGAGAGACAAAATATTCAGAAAGAACTGCAAAAGAATATACTCACCGCACCCTTCACAGGTAAAATCCTTGACTTAAAAATCCAGAATGGGGACGGTGTAAAATCTGGTGATACCTTACTCATGTTGGGCGATCCGACCCAAGAAATTGTCAAACTGGAGCTAATAACTTTAGATGCTGCCAAAGTCAAAGTCAACCAACCAGTGCGGATCAAAGTTCTTGGTCCTAATGCTCAGGATTTTACCGGACGAGTCACCAACTTATATCCCCGAGCGATCGGTTCTGATGGTGGTGGATTAAGTTTTGGTTTATCAGGTTCATCTAAAGTCCCCGCCACTATCAAGTTAGACAAAGCCACCGGTACTTTAATCCCTGGTAGCCAAGTCAGTGTCGAAATTATCGTAGAGCAACGACAGAAGGTAATAGCTGTAAACATAGAAGCAATTCAACGCTCCGAACCAGAGCCTTTTGTCTGGGTACGGGACAACCAAGGTTTGGTTCAAAAGCGGAAAGTCACCCTTGGACTAGAGGGAGCAACCAAGGTAGAAATAAAATCCGGCTTAAAACTAGGTGAAAAAATCATCCTTCCGCCACCTGAAATTGAGCTTAAACCAGGAATGCCAGTTACAAAAATTCCCGGAGTTCTCAATGATCATGGCTCAGAGGTTTCCTTTGAAGTTGGAACAAAAAGACGCTCTGAGATCAGCATCTCCCCATCTTTTCATCTTCCCATCTCCCCATTCTGCTTATGAGCCTTACTACCCTAGACCTGATCATCCTCACCAGCAGTTCCCTACGTAGTAATGTGCTGCGTTCTTTCCTCACCACCCTCGGCGTGTTCATGGGTGTGGCGGCGGTGAATGCAACACTACAGGTGGGTAGCATTAGTCGGGCGATGCTTGCCAAGCAGTTGTCAGAAACAGAAGCACCTCAAATCCTTCTATTTGTGACGGGAGAACAAATTAAGCAGCCAAGCGAAGAAGAGATCGAATTCTTGCGCCAACGACTTAAAGGTTTGCAAGGAGTTAGTGGTTCTAGTTATGTGCCTTCTCAAAAAGTTTCATTTTACGGTCAAGAAGCCCAGCCTAATGTACAGGCTGTTACTAAAGATTACTTGCTGACTTCAGGCCGAAAACTCAAAGCCGGCCGCGCCTTCTCAACTGCTGATTTTGAAAACTACCGATCCGTAGCGGTGATTGATGAATTTTTATCACAGCAACTTTTTCAAGGTCAAAATCCTATAGGTAAACTAATTTTTACTACAGCAAAACCCTGTCTGGTTGTGGGAGTCATGGAGACCAAATCAGGGGTTGATCAAAAACCTACAGGTGTTTTACTAATGCCTCTGTCAACTTACAGCGCCATGACGGGCAAGGAAGCGATTAACTCAATCTCAGTGCGTCCGCAACACCTCGAAGATATGAAAAATCTCAAAGAGCAAGCAGAAAAAATATTAAAGGAACGCTTTCCAGGTGGAGATGTCTATGCTACAAGCAATGTGGATTCAATCTTTCAGCAACAAGAAACTTTAGAATTGGCAACCCGAGGACTAACTGTTGTGGGGATAATCGCGTTACTAATTGGCGGTGTGGGTATTGCCAATATTACCATAGCCGCCATTGTTGAGCGAACCTCAGAAATCGGTTTAAGACGAGCGATCGGTGCAACTAAAATTAACATTTTGTCGCAATTTATCTTGGAAGCAGCAATTTTAAGTTTGGTGGGAGGAATTGCCGCTATCATAACAGTATATAGTTTGACATTGGTAGTTGTTGATGCGTTTAAGTTGCCCTACCAATTTGAGAGCCAAACTGCTGTATTATCATTGGGTGCGGCTTTGCTGGTAGGCGTAGGTGCTTGTTTTCTCCCCGCTTTACGCGCTAGTGAACTCGATCCAGTTAAAGCATTGCGTGAGGCGTAGGGAATCAGCAAAAAGACAAGGAAAGCAATTTACAATTAGTAACTAGCAATCCGAAATGGTATTAATATGCATGAGCATCCTCAAAAAAATTCTCAATCTTCAAACCGTTGGTCTTTTATTTCTGTTTTGTTTTACAGTCTTAATTTGGTAGGCGTTCTGGCTACAACTTTAGGTGTTGCAGTAGTCTTTATTCCTGCCGTGAGGACACAATTAGTTGTCAAATCTAACCAAAGAGTTGAAACAAAAAATAATCAAATTCAACTTCCGCAGCAACTAAAAGCGCTGCCTATTATTGAAACAAAAAATAATATTAGCCAAAGTCAGCAAGCTAAAACCCCTGAAGCAAAGGCTATGCCTTTTGCGGAAGAAGTTATACCATTTAATCAAATATTTGCCCCTGCTGATTGCTCAAAGAACCAAGGGGATTTATCCAAAATATCTCCACCAAAAAGGTCTTTACCATCTTTACCACCACTTACTAATTCCCAACCTCGGATTCCGAAACACTACACCCAATTGCAAGTAAGTTCAGCTCTTCCAGATCCAATCTTACTATTAGCTCAGAAGAATTCCTTCGAGCTAGATCAACAGCAGTCAGGATCTCAAAATAAAACAGAAGCTCAAATAATCAATGAAACTAATCCCCAGATAAATGCACCTTTTAATCAACCACCAAATCCCCAAGGTATTGGCATAAAACTTGCTGATATTGTTGTCTTGGTTCTGGCGAATAACAGAGCAATTAAAAATGCCTATCTCGATAGAATTACTCAAAGAAAAGACTTGGAGGTTGCAGAAAATAAATTTGCACCTAACTTCACACCAACTTTGTCATTTACAATGGATCAACTTGGTGGTAATGGAATCGCATCAGGAAACCCAGGAATCGATCTAGATACACAAGTTTCTATCAAAATTCCCACAGGTGCAGAGGTTAGTTTTGGATGGACAAGCAATAATCAATTTTCAAATCTTAATGACAATGGCTCCGCACAGAGTTTAAATTTAGGTTTTAGCCAACCTTTATTAAGGGGAGCCGGGACTCAAATTAACAAAGCTGATATTAAAACTGCTCGACTAAATGAACAAAACAATATTCTCGCTTTAAAATCTATATTAAGTGAAACAATTACGAATGCTATCCTGGCATACCGTCAGTTAATTCAGGCACAAGAAAGACTAAAAATTCAGCAACTGGCGCTAAAAAATGCTGAAGACTCATTACAAATCACCCAAGCTTTAATCAACGCGGGTAGAGAAGCACCGATTGCCATTATCCAAAATCAGGCATCTGTAGCTAATCAGCAAGTAAGTGTGCTAGCGGCTGAGAATCAGCTTGAGTCAAGTAAGTTAGCTCTCGTGCAAATTCTTGATATTGATAATAATACCAAGATATATGCGGCTGAACTTCCGACGATAAAACCGACGATTCTAGAATTTAACAACTTGAAAGAAATAGCATTAAAAAATCAACCTGGTTATTTGCAATCACAGCTAAATCTAGAAAAAACTAAAATTGAAGTATTGCTGGCAGATAATGATAAACGCTGGGATTTAAATTTGAATGTCACTTTAAATAATGCTACTAATACATCAACTGATGTGAGAACCGGAATAAGCTTAAGCCGAACATTTGGCGATTTAAGTCGAGAACAAGAACCGGAGCGATCGCGCATTGATTTACGCAAGGCACAAATCTCTTTAGAGGATTCACGGTCAACTTTAGAAATTCAATTAGCAGATAGAATTAGAGATGTTAATCTGACTTTTTCTCAAGCGAAACTTGCTCGACAAGCTACGGAATTATCTGAAAAACAACTTGATGTTGAGCAAGAAAAACAGAAGTTGGGCAGGAGTTCAGGAATATTCCAGATTATTCAACAGCAAACTGCTTTAGTAGAAGCAAGAAATGCTGAACTTGATGCAACTATTAGCTATCTCAATAGTTTGACCGATCTTGACTTATTACTTGGCACTACATTAAACACTTGGCAAGTAACCATTGAAAATTAATAATTCATAGTAACCATTCAGGGGGAGGTAGAAGGGCGATATTTACGACAGGCTACACCTACGGAAAAAAGGGCAACCAGAATCTGTATCTGTTAAAAGATTCGGGGGAAGTAATTACATAGAATTTTATATAAATAGACCACAGTAGGATGGACATTACAATGCCCATCCTAGAATTTACGCTACAAATTACTACGTATATTTACTTATTAATTTTATGAGCCAACTTGAATTTAGTCAAGTACACAAAGTAGTCTCAAAGCCAGGGCTTAACAGTGTTTTAGTTCTTAAATCAGAATTTAAACTCCGAACTCATGGTGTATTTCATCAGATGAAGTGAATTTTTAATGCTCACTTACTTACGAAAGGATGCTACTATCATGTTATGTAACAAAAGCGCAGTGCATATTAAGAACAAATACTTGTTCTTGATTGCCAGAAGGCTCCAGCCAGGGTCAAAATAACTGTTGGAGTCGATAGCGCGAGTAGTTTTACATAGACAAAACTTCAACTTTCAAGAGCCAAAAATATGACTAACATACATTTTCACAAAGTTGCTGCCGTAACTCTCGGTTCGCTCCTTACTTTCTCTAGTTCGGCATTTGCAAGTACATCTAATGTTGAAGCAATAAACCATGCAACAAGCTTGAGTAACTCCGAGATTCTTGTTGCCCAAATCACAATTCCCAAAATCACAATTCCCAAAATCACAATTCCCACTCCAAAACCGATCACAGTTCCAACTACTGTAAAACCCACGACTCTAAAGAATAATCAAGCGTTCTCAAGCGCGGTAGGCGTTGCTCAAACTACATTGGGAAAACTTCTTGCTGCTGCTAATTCACCAGCGATTAGTGGAACCAACAAAGCTGCTTTAGCTGGGGCTATTTCTAGAGCCATATCTTTGATCGGAAATGCTGTTGCTACTTCTAATTCAACTGCTAAAATCGACCTAAATGCAACTGCTAAATCCCTAACTCAAGCACAAGCAGCTCTTGGTGAAGCGTTGGCTATAGCGAATTCGACGGCTCTTAGTGGACCTGCCAAAACAGCTATTGCTCAATCACTAGCCAGTGCAAAAATATCTCTGGGCACTGCGAATGCTCTTGCTATCAGCGTTGCTAGGTAAAAGTGGGCAATGGCGGATTTTATCCGGATAGACCACAGTGGGATGGACTACAAGCTTTTCTCCTGAATAATAGTCGCTAGAAAGGGGATTATTCCAGTCTCACATCCAAATGCGATCGCTACGGCAGGTGGACTGCACCTACCCACACAGACTTAAAAAGGTGTTTACATAAATATTGGCGTCAGTCGCCAGAATTGAATTCTGAATTCTGTGTGACTGGCACCTTTATCGTAAATTCAAGGGTTTAAGACCCCAACCATTACACGTAGTATCAGTTGAGTTGGGGTTTAAATCTCCGACTCAAACTGTCTTTATTTTTGAAGTAATGAGTAATAAGTAATACCCATTACTCATTACTCATTACTCATTACTCATTACTCATTACTCATTACTCATTACTCATTACTCATTACTCATTACTCATTACTCATTACTCATT
>NZ_JBALEA010000038.1:0-78370 GCF_036917135.1 Nostoc sp.
TTTTCTTGCCATGATGTATCTCTAAGAACATCATTATTGATGTTCTTAGATTACATCTTTTGCTTACTTTTTGCTTAAGTTGACACCAATGGGCATTGCCGTGCCCCTACATTTCGTGATGTAATGTTGTACCGCATCTGAATGGGAACCGCTATAGTTGCTCACCCTCATTTTTGTTAGAAGTTCTTGAAAGGATTAGGGGTTAGCCGAAAAGTCATACTTACCTCCACGGTCAAGGGCGCGTTTGTAAGCAGGTCGCGTCTGAATGCGATCGACAAATTCTTTCAGCTTTGGCCAGTTCTGAACTTCTTCTTTTTGCATGGCGACTACTTCCAGGGGAAAGCTCATTTGGATATCGGCGGCGGTAAATTCTTCTCCTACAAACCACGTACTTTTACGAAGTTCACCTTCTATATAGTCAAAGTGAAGTTTAATCTGAGGGGCGACAAATCCTCTAACTACGCTGCTGTCTCCTGCACCGAAATTATCCAAGACCAGCCGCATCACCAGCAGGGGCATTGCCGAGCCTTCAGCGTAATGTAGCCAATATGTATAGCGCAGATGCTCCGGCGTACCGGATGCTGGGACTAGCTGACCATTACCGTAGCGCTCAACTAGGTATTCAATGATCGCGCCCGACTCAGCGATTGTGACATCTCCATCTGTGATTACTGGTGACTTGCCGAGGGGATGGACTTGGCGCAGGGATTCTGGTGCCATCATCGTCTTTGGATCGCGTTCATAAAATTTGATCTCGTATTCGATACCTAATTCCTCCAGCAGCCACAGCACACGCTGCGATCGCGAGTTGTTAAGATGATGCACGGTTATCATAAAACGTTCCTCTTTTGGTTGCGTATTACTATCTGATTTCGCCTAATCTCCAACTATATTATTAGACAGACTTTTCCAGCCGAATTCCCCTAATTGGGTGGTTTTCTTGTTTCTAATTGGTATAAGTTTGAGTTAGTTGATTCTAGATAAATCACAAACTGCCGCATCTGCTTTTACCAAAAGTGACCAGATATGCACAGGCAATAGTCAAAATAGTTACTGCATAAAAAACCTAATTTGTTTCATTTATGGCTTTAGTCATTGCCGGGGAACGTAGTGGAGTGGGCAAGACAACAGTCACCCTCACCCTTTTAGCATCTTTACGCCGTCGCGATCGCCTGGTGCAATCTTTTAAGGTTGGACCAGACTACATTGATCCGATGTTTCATCGACACGTAACCGGTCGTGCTTGTCGCAATTTAGACCCAGTGCTGACTTCCGAAGCCTACGTTCAGCAATGTTTTGCCCGTCATAGTCATTTGAGTGAATATGCCCTAGTGGAAGGGGTAATGGGGTTATTTGATGGAATTGGGCATGGGCAAGAAAAGCAAAAATCAACAGACTTTGCAAGTACTGCACATATTGCGCGGCTTTTAGATTTGCCTGTGGTGTTGGTGATTGATTGTAGTCGTTTATCTGGTTCTGTAGCGGCGATCGCTCACGGCTACCGATCTTTTGATCCGCGAATTAAAATAGCTGGGGTAGTCTTAAATCGCGTGGGTAGCGATCGCCATCTCTCTCTCCTCAAAGATTCCCTACAACCTTTACAATTACCGATTCTCGGCGTACTGCGCCGTCAAGATAACATCACAATTCCCGATCGCCATTTGGGTTTAGTACCCACAGCCGAACTTCCCGAACTCAACGCTTTAATTGATCGCCTCGCCGATTTAGGAGATAGTTGCTTTGATTGGCAACGCTTATTACCTTTGTTAAAATCAAAACCTCTGCCTCATCCCTCTCATCCTCCTCATCGCCCCTCCTCTGTGAGAATTGCAGTAGCCCGCGATCCCGCTTTTAATTTTTACTACCAAGACAATCTCGATTTGCTGCAACAGCTTGGTGCAGAACTGGTTTTCTGGAGTCCCTTAGAAGATGCTGATATCCCCAAAGATATCCAGGGAATGTATTTTGGCGGTGGTTTCCCGGAAGTTTTTGCCCAGCAATTAGCAGAAAATATCAGCGTTCGTGATGCAGTGAAAACGGCAATACTTAAAGGAATGCCCACAATTGCCGAATGCGGTGGATTGATGTATTTGTGTGAGCAAATTACCGATTTTGAGGGTAAATCTTGGACGATGGCGGGAGTTTTACCCACATCTGCTGTGATGGGTGGGCGTTTAACTTTGGGCTATCGTCGTGCAGTCGCTTTGCAAGATAATCTGTTAGTGAATACAGGTACAACTGTTTACGGACATGAGTTTCATCGTTCCCATTTAACCGTAACTCCCACTCAGCCCCTATTTGCAACCTCTCGCTACGACTGTGAAGAAAATATGGGATGCGAAGGATGGGGTTTACCTGCAAATGTTCATGCTTCTTATGTGCATTTGCATTGGGGAGAAAGTAGAGAAATTCCCCAGCAGTTTTTAAAAGAATGTCTGAAATTTCTCACTCTCTGCTAAAAACCCCCGGATTTGTCCGTGGGGGACTCGTTACACTCATATCGTCATTCAATCTGCGAATCAGACGGGATAACTCCCGAATGATATTTACGGCAATTTCGGGAGTTTCTTCGATGGCATCATAAAGTTGCTCTTGGGTCAGTTCTAAAAATTCACAAGGTTCCAGAGTCGTGGCGCTGGCGGAACGAGGTTGAGTATCAAATACTGCCATCTCACCAAAGTATTTTCCCTGTTCTACCTCTGCCAACTGTTTATTGCCAATGTGAACTTTAACTCTACCTGACACCACAATATAGAGCGATCGCCCTTCTTCTCCTTGTCGAAAGATGGTGTAATTAGCTGGGAATGACAATTCGTTCATTACTGAAGTGAGCCGCACAATAAAATCATCCCGCAATTCCTTAAAAATCGGGACTCGCCGGACAAATAATAAACGGTCAACACTGGTTAGCATAATTACAAGTTAAACATCAAACATTACTGTAAATTTTCAAACCGAAGCCAGAGCGCAATTAGTCATATTAACCGATGTTGAACGCTAGTAGCCAAGGATATCTCAGGTTTTACCATCTGACAAGAGTTCTGTTTAATAGCACGACTTACGCAAACAATAGCTGAAAAGAATGATTTTTAGGTAGGGGCAATTCATGAATTGCCCCTACAGCATGTAGTTTTGCGTAAGTCCTAAATCGGAGCGATGCCTAGGTTGGTAAACTACGCACCGAATATAACTCAAACAATAGCTCAATATTAGGTATTCTCTCGTTCCGATATGGAGTATGCAAACGAAAACAACATAATAGTCAAGTTATCAATCACTTTTACTTATCCTTTTGAAAAACAAGAGTATTTGCTCTTATTTCGTTGAAAGCCCTAATATTGACTCCATGAGCTCCCAAGGTACCTTGCTGAGAAAAAAATCACCAATTTGATTGGAGGCGTAGTTTACTGCCGTAGACATCGCCACCAGAAATTCTACAAATTGGGAAACTGGCTGATGAATAACGAACCTTGCTCGGTTGTCGTTAGGTAAAACAGTCACAAAATTTCCTGAACTGCCCTCATTACCAGAAGCAGAGAAGGACTAAGGCAAACAGCATTGAATTATCGTGAGCAACAATTATGACTTGGCTAATTAGTACATTGATTATTGGAATTTCTGCCGCTTTTGCAACCACCTTTGATGACAATTTATACTTGACAGCTTTTTTTGGAAAAGTCAATCGCAGCTTTCGTCCTAAGCATATTATTCTCGGTGAATTTCTCGGATTCACTGCCTTAGTCTTTGCTAGTCTCCCTGGTTTTTTCGGTGGTCTGATTATTCCAACCACCTGGATTGGTTTGCTAGGTTTGCTTCCCGTCGCCATTGGTATCAGTAATCTCATCAGTCGAGAAGAAGAGGGAGAGACAGTACAAGCAGTATCAGTTGAATTAACTTCTCCCGTCAAATCTGGACGCCAGAAGAAATCACTATTAGAAACCATCCGCGATCCTCAAACCTACCGCGTTTCCACTGTCACCATTGCCAATGGGGGAAACAACATTGGAATTTATGTACCATTGTTTGCCAGTAGTAATCTTCCAAGTTTGGGTGTAATTCTGTGCGTTTGCTATTTCACTGTTGGCGTGTGGTGTTTCCTCTCTTACAACCTGACTCGTAATCCTCTCATGACTCCCGTTTTAACTCGCTACGGTCGGAAAATCTTCCCCTTTGTCTTAATTTACTTGGGACTCTCTATCTTGATTAAAAGTGAAACATATCGACTTTTACCTAGTATGGCAATGCTTGGCAATTAGGTATGAGGTGGTGTCTACCACAGGCGTAGATCAGCACCTGATCTGAAAACTTGTTTGGGATGCGATGTTTCTGATGTAATTAAAAATCTGCGATCGTTTCCCATCCGAAAAGATTTATTAATCACTTGAATTTATCAATATGAATCAAAATAATATTTGCTCTTATGAATCAAGTTATCTAAAGTGAGAATAAAGCACATTATCGATGGCTCTTATAAAAACAAGCCCACCAATAAGAATCAGGTTATGAAGGAACTAATGAATCAATCAAATTCTAAAAAATTAACTCAGTGGCTCGTAACTGCCGTATTTCTGGTAGTTGTAGCGGGATTTACTCTGCTTGTCCAGCCCAGCGCTAGAGCGCAAACACTAACACCATCCATACCCACGGAATCTGAACTAGCTCCGGTAGTATCTCCAATTGAATCACCAATGGAGTCTGTAACAGCACCATCAATATCTCCAATTGAATCGCCAATGGAGTCTGTAACAGCACCAGTAATATCCCCGGTTGTATCGCCAATAGTATCTGTAGCAGCAAATGTTAGACATTTATTGCAAACCAATGAATGTGTCGGCTGTAACTTGACTGGAGCAATGTTAAAGGACGCAAACCTGCAAGCGGCAAACTTAGAGGGTGCTAACTTACAAAATGCAGACTTAGAAAGAGCTAACTTACAACAAACAAACTTACAAGGCGCTAACTTTCAAGGTGCAGATTTAGGCAAGGTAAACCTTTTGGGAGCGAACCTGGTGGGAGCAAACCTCTTTGATGCAGACTTAGAGAAAGCCAACCTGGTGGGAGCAAACCTGCAAACAGCTAACCTCCAGGACGCAGACTTTGAAAATACAAATCTCACAAATGCAAACATCCAAGGAGCGAACCTGATGGGCGTTGATTTGGAAGATGCAATCAGACCAGAAGGATTCGCTATTCGGTAATTAAACTGAAGTTAACCGGATAAATTTAATCACAAACATCAAAAGCCTGATTCAGCAATGAATACAGGCTTTAACTAATTGGTTGAAGATCCCCCTAAATCCCCCTTAAAAAGGGGGACTTTGATTCTTCGCCCTTTTTTAAGGGGGGTTAGGGGGGATCTCCAAGTACCTAAAATTACAGCCAACCACTAATTGGTTGAAGATCCCCCTTAAAAAGGGGGACTTTGATTCTTCGCCCTTTTTTAAGGGGGGTTAGGGAGGATCTTCAAGTGCCTAAAATTACAACCAACCACTTTTAAAACATCCTCTTAGACGAAAGGCTTGCTTGAGGGATTGAATTGGCAAAATATTATCAGTCAATTAGTTCCATTAATTCTTTTGTTTTCAAATTAGCTGCTACAGGTTGAGAACACGCAATCTGAGGAGAGATAGAGCAAATCGCATCTGTGGTTGTTTCAAAACAATTTGATAACCCAATTGTATTTAACAATCCTGTACGCTCTAGTAGTTGTTTGACTTCGGGTTGTAAACCTGTGAGAATTAAGCGGCAATTGTGCCGTTCCAAGTCATGATAAATATCCTCTAAAGCTACTAACCCAGTTGTGTCCATATTTGGGACAAACCGCAACCGCAGAATTAAATACTTTACTTCCGGTTCATCGCGGAGGAAGGTAGCAAACCGTTCAGCAGCACCAAAAAATACGGGGCCATCTACCCGATAAACGGCAATTTCTTTACCTAATTCCAGAGGTGTACCAGGGGGAAATACTTCAGTTTCAGGTATTTTAACTAAGCTTAAATCGCTCATCCGTTTGATGAATAAGGCTCCGGCTGCAATCAATCCCACTTCCACAGCGAGAACTAAGTCAAACAAGATTGTCACTAGCCAGGTGAGAATCATCACCGCAAAGTCGGAGTAGGTAGCACGCATCAATAAACCAATGGCTTCCCACTCAATCATCCGCAAACTAACCACCATCAGAATCCCAGCAAGTGCAGCTAAAGGTATCTGTGCTGCTAGGGGTGCTAAAGTTAAGACGATGATGGCTAAAGCAACACCGTGAATTACCCCAGATAATCGGGTTTTGCCGCCAGAACGGACATTTACAGCAGTCCGAGCGATCGCACCTGTGGCGGGGATGCCACCAAAAAATGGCACAATCATATTAGCCAAACCTTGACCAATTAACTCGCGATCGCTATTATGTTTCTCGCTGACAGTCATGCCATCAGCCACCACCGCCGATAGCAACGATTCAATACTTCCCAGTGCAGCTAAAGCCAAAGCCGGGTTAATTAGTTCTCGAATCACACTAAAATCATTCCAGTGGGGAATACCTTGAGGCATCGGTAAAGATTGAGGAATGGTGCCAATTGTTGGTACATTCAGATGAAAAGAAGATGCGATCGCAGTTGCTAACACCAGCCCCACTAAAGAACCTGGTATTGTCGTATTAATCCTCGGCCACAAAACATTAGTTGCAATCACCACTACAGCTAAACCAACTGCTGCCCAATTTAGAGCTTCTACATGAGTTAGACTTTGCCACAGTCCCGGCAAAAAATGTTCACTACGTGGTAATTTTAAACCAAAGAAATTATTTAACTGACCACAAAAAATAATCACGGCGATACCATTAGTAAAACCTGCCGTTACCGGGTAGGGAATAAACTTTACTAACTGTCCAAGTTTGGCAACCCCCAAGGCAATTTGGATAATCCCAGCCATCACCCCAGCAATCCAAACTTTCTCAAGGCCGTATTTGGCGACAATTCCCACCAAAACCACAGCCATTGCACCTGTTGGCCCTGTAATCTGTACTGAGGAACCACCAAAAATTGCGGCGACAATTCCCGCCACAATCGCGGTGTAAAGTCCCGCTTTTGGTTCCACACCACTAGCCACGGCAAAAGCTAAAGCCAAAGGCAATGCTACCACTGCTGCTGTTAGTCCTCCCGTCAAATCGCCACGCAGTCCACCAAACAAGCGACTCAGACGCAAAAGCAGTGGTTCTTTGAGGATATCAGATGTTGCCATATCGTCATTTTCAACTCTTGTACACAATTTGTTGAAGCACACACAAATGTTATTCGATCTTTTCGGTAGATTTCATCAGGGTTGTGGAATATTTCGCCATTGGGTGTGGGTTTTTTATTCAAGTTAGGCTATTTACTGATTAATAAAAGCGCAGGTTTACTTGACATGGTGTATGTAGTGTGTATTGTCTAGTCGGACTTTTCACCGTACCTGAAAAACCTCTCTCTAAATCTCTCTCCTAAAAGGAGAGAGACTTTGATTTTTCCCCCTTCCCGCATCGGGAAGGGGGTTAGGGGGTTAGGTTAATCGTTAGCTTTTCCACATAACGTGAAAAGTTAGATTGCATAGTGTGCGATCGCTACAGAGTTCTTTTCCAGGGCGACGGTTGGTAGGTTTGATAGCTCTGGCTTTTTTTGTGCTTGCTAGAATCAACAGAAGCCTTATAAATTTTTTGGCTATGAACTTCACCATAGAGATTGAACAAGAAGAGGATGGACGCTTTCTAGCTGAAGTGATTGATTTTCCTGGTGTACTGACTTACGGGCAGACACGAGAAGAAGCAGTTGCTAGAGTTCAAGCATTAGCTCTGCGTGTGTTGGCAGATAAGCTGGAACATGGGGAAGTAACTCCAAAGCTAGTCAGCGTTTCATTTGCCGCAGCATGAGTGAGTGGTCTAGCACAAAGGCAAAGCGTGTCCTAGCTGCTTTGCTGAGTATTGGTTGGGAGATTAAACGCCAATCAGGTTCGCATAAAATTCTGACACGCCCTGATTGGGCTGATTTTGTGTTTGCCTTTCACGATGGTCAAGAGATTGGGCTTCGGATGTTAGCAAGAATTGCCAAAGTGACAGGTTTAACACCTGAAGATTTGTGATCACAGTTTGAATTTTATCTAAATAAGCTTGGTTAATTTGAGTATTTTGGCTTTTTCTACTTTACGAAAAGTTCATTCAATATTTTCAGTAAAAGTACAAATGGTGCTTGAAAGGTAGATTAGAAGCTGATTTCAGCAGATTGTGTTCCCATGACTATGATATAATTGCACGCTGACAATTCAGATCATGTGGAAAAGCCCATGAAAGACCTAACCCCCTAGCGCCCTTCCCGACACTGGAAGGGGGAAAATTCAAAGTATCATAACGTCACGTGCAACAAGAGTGGCTCGCCGCCCAACGCAGTGGCTCCTCCTTGTAGGAGAGAGAAATAGAAGCGAGGTTTTCCAGATCCCTTGAAAAGTCAGATATTTACCATCGCCTCGACAATTTTACCAATTCCTGATTCGGTGGCAGCAACAGCAGCAGATCACTCAAGCACGATAGAAATAATTATTGGATTTTTAGGTATATTTTCTCAACTAACCTAATAATAGTTTTAGACATTGGCGGATTTTACTGAGGTTGCTGTAATTTTTATTACTTAAAATGAGGAAGTTAGCTTAAGTAAGCTATCAACATTAAAGTTAAGACACAACTGCCATGCAATGTATATTTCAGAATGCCAAAAGACTAATTTCAATTTGCTTACTTACACTGCTGATAGTGACTAGCGCTCTGACGATTTCACCTGCTCCGGCTCAGGCAGCAACAGGAAATGTGATAATTTTCAACTGTGAGTCAGGCAGTAACTGTGGAAATCTTGCGGCATTTGGCGCTGGGGTGGCTTCGGGCAGCGTGGTAACGCTGATTGCTACGGGCCAGACGGCAGTTCTAGCAGGGGCTGGGGCTGTGGTTGGTTCAGCAGTACTAGGCGCAGGGGCTGCGGTTGGTTCAGCAGTAGCAGGGGCAGCGATTGGAACTTTAACTGCGGTTGGATCGGCTGTAGTAGCTCCGATATTACTTCCAGTAGCCGCAACAGCAGCAGTTGGCTATGTTGGATACAGCGCATGGACAGTTATTAACCACACTGAGCCAAACCCTTGAATTTAGTTGATTACAAGAGTTGTGCAAGATTAAATTTAAACTTTGCACAGCACCTCTGGGACAAATATTATTTTTAGCTCTTCGGTGAACTTACCGAAGGGCTTTCACTATTTAAAAATCTCTCTTCCTCTACGACGAGTGCGGTTTATTTTTATTAAAAACTCACATATCCTATCAAGATTTCATAAAGTCAGTAAATCACAAAAATTTATCAAGTCTATGTTCTTGTCAATAGTTCTGCGTAGGCGTAGCCCGTCGTAGACATCGCAAAAGCCTCAATGTAAGCAATTAATCGAGCTTATAAAGAATTCCAGCAGTAGGTAATATGAAGTTAGCAGTTTATCGATGCTAGTCAAAATATGACTTTTTACGTCATCTGGAAAAGCCCACGAAAATCCTAACCGCCTAACCCCCTTCCCGCGTCGCTAAGGGGGGAAATTCAAAGTCTCTCTCCTTCTAGGAGAGAGACTTAGAGAGAGGTTTTCCAGATATCGTGAAAAGTCAGAGTCAAAATATGAATAATATTTGAGGAAATAGTGTTATGTTTCAACATTTAGTAGAAACGATAAATTTTGAAGAATTTGTCGAATGGAAACCGGAGAACGGCAGATATGAATTACATAAAGGAGTAATAGTTGAAATGCAGCCGACAGGAGAACATGAGTTAGTCAGAGCATTTCTGATTAGAGAACTAAATTTTGAGATTCGCAGGTTTAATCTAGCTTATTCGATTCCTGCTCAAGCATTAGTCAAATCTGTTGATAAAAAATCTGGTTATATTCCAGATGTGCTGGTATTGAATATCCCTAACTTAATTAATGAACCACTTTGGAAAAAATCATCAACAGTTACTCAAGCAGCATCAATTCCATTGGTAGTAGAAGTTGTGAGTACAAATTGGCGAGATGATTACTTTCTCAAATTCGGTGAATATGAGGAAATGGGAATTTCCGAATATTGGATTGTTGACTATGCTGCTCTTGGTGGAAAACGGTTTATCGGCAATCCTAAACAACCGACAATATCAGTTTACAGATTAGTGGAAGGTGAGTACCAAGTCACTCAGTTTCGTGGTAATGACCGAATTCAATCGCCAACCTTAAGAGAGCTAAGTCTGACTGCTAACAAGTGTTTAAGGCTGCTTTGGGAGAACAGTAGCTGTGTCAAGGTGACATGATCTCGTTCCCGTGATAATACCCATAAGCGAGGCTCTGCCTATAGGTATCACTCCCATAAACGCTCCATGTCATCTGTCAGCAGAGTAATGTATTTAACCCTTGAGAAATATTGACATATTAAATTTTCGAGCATTCATATTGCATATTTTGAAAAAACGTTATAGATTGTTAGATTATGGGGGAATAGTCTCAGTTATTAGTGTAAAAAACTAATCCTGCTCAAGTAAATATACTGCAACCAGCTTTAACTTCACATAAACCCTAAACAGTACTGAAGATATATTTTTGTTTGGTAAAGCAAACATTCCAGGTATACAACAGAACAATAAATTATCTAAAAATATATCTTGTGTGACTGTTTTTAGGAGTGATGTTACTACTTGCGGTGGATAAAAACAAGTATAATTCACCAAAAGAGCAATCGATTATAAGCAAATGAACTAGCAATAAATCTGTATAAATGTCAGCAGATTTATTCTTTGTTAGTTAGTTAATTTTTCTCTCAATTATATTTGCTATTCCCAGAATCGGTTTTGTTATGCTGAGAATGGCAAAAATAATAAATGAAGACGCATCTACCACAAATTCACAACTGAAATGGAGTTATTCTGGCGATGCAACTAAACGAATTGGAAACTACTGAAAATTTAAAAGAACTGGAAGAAGCTTGGCAAGCGCTAGAAAAATCAATTCTCTACTATCAAGGCCGCCCCGTTGGGACGATAGCCGCTTATGATGCATCTGTAGAAGCGCTCAATTACGATCAGTGCTTTGTCCGAGATTTTGTCTCTTCCGCTCTAATTTTTCTGATCAAAGGTAGAACAGATATTGTTCGTAATTTTTTAGAAGAAACCTTAAAGTTACAGCCTAAAGAAAAGGCATTAGATGCCTATAAGCCGGGACGAGGATTAATACCAGCTAGCTTTAAAGTAGTATCAGACAATGGGCAAGAATATTTAGAAGCAGACTTTGGTGAACACGCGATCGCTAGAGTTACACCTGTAGATTCTTGCCTATGGTGGATTATTTTGTTGCGTGCTTATGTAATCGCCACAGAGGATTTTTCTCTAGCCTATCAACCTGAATTCCAAAATGGCATCAGGTTAATCATGGAAATCTGCTTGGCTAATCGTTTTGATATGTACCCAACGCTGTTGGTTCCAGATGGCGCTTGTATGATTGACCGTCGTATGGGCATTTATGGCCATCCTCTAGAACTACAAGTTCTTTTCTACACGGCATTGCGTGCATCTCGTGAACTACTAATTTGCCAAGGAAATTCTGATATCGTTGCAGCTATTGATAACCGGTTGCCTCTTTTATGCGCTCATATTCGCCAGCATTATTGGATAGATATTAATCGTCTGAATGCAATTTATCGCTTCAAAAGCGAAGAATATGGCAAGGCTGCCGTTAATCTGTTCAACATATATGTAGATTCTATTCCCTATTATGAGTTAGATAAGTGGCTACCAAAAAAGGGTGGTTATCTAGCAGGTAATGTTGGCCCGTCACAGTTAGATACTCGCTTCTTTTCACTCGGAAACTTAATGGCAATCATTTCCGATTTAGCCACCGAAGAACAGTCACAAGCGATTATGACTCTCATTGAGGAACGATGGGACGACTTGGTGGGAGATATGCCAATGAAAATATGTTTCCCAGCTTTGGAACATGAAGAATACAGAATTGTAACTGGATGTGACCCCAAAAATATACCCTGGTCGTATCATAATGCTGGTAGTTGGCCAGTTTTAATGTGGATGTTGGCGGCGGCGGCGGTGAAAACTAATAGAACAAGTCTTGCACAAAAGGCGATTGAAACTGCCCAAGGACGCCTCAGTACAGATGAATGGCCAGAATATTACGATGGTAAGAAAGGGCGACTGATTGGGAAACAAGCAAGGAAATATCAAACTTGGACAATTACTGGGTTCTTATTAGCAAAAGAACTGATGGCAAACCCCACTTATTTACCATTAATCAGCTTTGGAAAATTACCCGCAGAACAGGTTTCTAGAGCGTGTGAGTTTGAAATTGCCAGTGTAGACCCGTATCTGACTCGATAGGGAAGTTAGGAGTTAGGAGTTAGGAGTTGGGAGTTGGGAGTTAGAATACAAAAGCCTCCTGACTCCTGAATCGTGTTTCCATGACAAACCCCCGTCAACTAGCTTTTATCGCCTTACGAGATGTTCATAAGGGGGCTTATGCTGATGTTGCCCTAGATAGAGTGCTGCAAAAAGTTAATTTGCCTGATTGCGATCGCCGCTTGATGACAGAATTGGTTTATGGGAGCGTCAGAAGGCAACGTACCCTCGATACTCTCATTGATCAATTCGCCAAAAAGAAATCTCACCAACAACCACAAGACCTCCGCACCATCTTACATCTAGGCTTTTACCAACTGCGGTATCAAGAACGTATTCCCGCCTCAGCTGCTGTTAATACCACCGTCCAACTCGCTAAAGAAAACGGTTTTTCTGGACTAACGGGTTTTGTTAACGGTCTATTACGACAATACATCCGCCTTGTAGAGAAGATAAAGGGCGATCCGTTACAACTTCCAGAAAACCCAGTGGAACCCTCTGACTTTTCACCCGATCTGGAAAACCTCTCTCCAAACCTCTCCCCTTTTAGGGGAGAGGCTTTGAATTCTCCCCCTTCCCTAGTAGGGAAGGGGGCTGGGGGGTTAGGTTTCGCGCTAACTTTTCCAAATGATGTGAAAAGTCAGGTGGAACGCTTGGGTATTTTACACAGCTTTCCTGACTGGATGATTCAAGTTTGGTTAGAACAATTGGGTTTGGTTGAGACAGAAAAACTGTGTGAATGGATGAACCAATCACCAACAATTGACTTACGTATCAATCCACTTTGCACTTCCATTGAGGAAGTTGAGGCGGCTTTGCAATCTGCTGGTGTTTTGGTAAGACGCATTCCTTATTTACCCCAAGCCTTACGATTGATTGGTAGTGCTGGATCAATTCAAAAACTACCGGGTTTCAAAGAAGGTTGGTGGACTGTACAAGATAGTAGTGCCCAATTGGTAGGTCATTTGCTTGACCCCAAACCCGGTGAGGTAGTAATTGATGCCTGTGCTGCACCAGGGGGTAAAACAACCCACATTGCGGAATTAATGGGCGATAAAGGGAAAATTTGGGCTTGCGATCGCACTCCCTCTCGTCTTCGCAAACTGCAAGAAAATTCTCAACGGCTAAATTTACAATCTATTCAAATTCACACTGGTGACAGCCGCCACTTTACCCAATTTCAAAACACCGCAGACCGCGTATTACTTGATGCTCCATGTTCTGGTTTAGGAACCATGCACCGTCATGCTGATGCGCGTTGGCGACAAACACCAGAATCTGTCCGGGAACTTTCGCTGCTGCAACAAGAATTAATAACACATACGTCTACTTTTGTCAAGCCTGGTGGTGTATTAGTTTATGCCACCTGTACATTGCATCCAGCAGAAAATGAAGAAGCGATCGCGGCATTTTTAGCTAAGTCACTTGATTGGCAAATTGAGTCTCCGAGAGGCTTTGAGTTCCCTGATTCTGCTTATAGTACGGCTCAAGGTTGGTTTAAAGTCTGGCCTCACCGACAGGACATGGATGGCTTTTTTATGGTGCGCTTAAGAAAAACCAATAATTCCGAGTGAATACTGTTTGGGATTGTACTATTTGGTGGAGGTCTTAATCTACCAGAGGTGGCAGCAATGGTTAGCCCTTCCAATGTGAAAAACTTAGTAAAAATCCTGATTGGAGCAGCCTGGATCGATGGCAGAATCCAGCCTGAAGAACGGCAATATCTCCGTGAAATAGCTCAAGCCAAAGGTTTGGCTAACGATCCAGAAATTAAGCCTTGGTTGTACGAATTAGTTCCTGTACAGCCAAATGAATGCTATGACTGGGTGCGGGAGTATTTAGGCGATCGCCCCAGCCTTGAAGATTGTGAAAATCTGATTGAAGCCATCAGTGGCTTAATTTATAGCGATGGTGAAGTTGCCGTCGAAGAAGCTAGACTCCTGACAGAATTGCAGGACATAGCTAAGCAGAATGATTCCACTCAACCAGCTCATACTGCCCTTCTCAAACAAATTCAAAAACTTTACCGCCGTTGGGTTGAAGTGCAAAACTAATCATAGTCAAAAGTCTATAGTCTAATAACTAATGACTAATGACTAATGACTAAATTATGACTTCGGATCACCCAGACCCGGAGTTTCTTCTTTCTCAACCTTAGGAACAAAATCAGGACGGTCTTTGCTTTCCCAACCTGCGGGGCGTTTCGAGTTGTACCAAGCTATTGAACCTATGGTGACAGCAGCAATAAAACCAACGACATACACCAAGGTAAAAGCCAAGGGAAAATGAGGAGCAGCATCAACAGCTGGTGCTGCTGTTTGCATAAAAAATAGATGCATGAGTATATTCTCCACGGTTAGATAACATTAATTAACACACTATAAGATGAGCGTATCACTTAACATCCTCCCGTAGTTGAGTTTTGAGTAACTTGATATTGTATGGCAAAGGGTAGGGGCGTAGGGGGAGATGAGGGAGATGAGGTAAATAAGTAATGAGTAAGAAGTAAAACTTCTTACTCATTACTTCTTACTTATTACTTCTTAGTTACAAGAAAAGCCGTCGTAGAACGACGTAGCTCTAAACCCAATTTTTCGGTAATTATTGATTCTCCCCCATGCCCCATGCCCAATGCCCATTACTGATGAGGTCTAAGTCTATCCCGCCAGCTAGGTTGTGGTGATGAAGAACCTGAAGAACCTGAACTGTTTGCGGGAGAAGACTCTCGCCGATTTCTGCCAGGCGTGGGAGAAGAAGAATCAGATTCTACTGTTCTAGAGCGCCGCCGTGAAGTAGATGATTCTTCAGAAGATTTACTGGAACTTGATTCTTCAGTGCGATCGCGCCTTCTCCGTCTTGGGGTAGAATCGCTTGATTGCTGTTCTTCTTGAGAATAGCTCCTCCTGCTTCTACGTCTGGTAGATGAACCACTCTCCTCAGAATTAGAATTTTTAGAACCTTCCCCTTCAGAGTCATCATTAGAGTCAATAGAACGATTCAGCACTTGTTTGGGCTTGATGGACTGGGGTTTAATGGTGCCTTTGCGACCTTCTAACTTGGGTCGTTTGGGAAACTTTTCTACAGACATCCCCTCTGCCGCTTTTTCCATAAATTCGTGCCAGGTGTAAGCGGCACTACCACTGCTGCCATCTGTGGGGCGGTTATCATCGTTACCTAGCCAGACCCCTGTGACCATCTGGGGAATGTAGCCAATAAACCATAAATCGCGGGCGGCGTCGGAGGTGCCGGTTTTGCCAGCAACTGGCCTATTATCTAATTGGGCAGCAGCACCAGTTCCCTCTTCGACGACGTTGCGTAGCATCCAAGTCATGATGGCGGCACTGTCAGCGTCAAGTGCCCGTTTAGGCTTGAAATTAGCTGACCAGATTACTTTGCCTTGGCGGTTGAGGATGCGAGTAATACCATGAGGTTCTGTATGCAATCCAAGAGTAGCAAAACTGCCATAAGCGCTGGTCAATTCCAGCAGATTCACTTCATTTGAACCAAGAGCTAAAGAGTAGGTGGGCTTGAGTTCCGATTTTATGCCCATATCATGGGCAAGTTTAATCGTTGGCGTAAATCCCACATCAATCAACACCTTTACCGCAATAATATTCACAGAGCGGGTAAGGGCATCTCTCATGTTCATTGAACCGTGAAAGTTTTCACTGTAGTTTTTCGGTTCATAGCCATCTACGACAAAGGGTGCATCCTCGTAGCTATCGTAGGGGCTTTTACCGCTAGCGATCGCAGTGGCATATACAAACCCTTTAAATGTCGATCCTGGTTGCCGTTGTGCCTGGGTAACGCGATTAAACTGATTTTTACCAAAGTCTTTTCCCCCAACCATTGCCTTAATTTCACCGTTACGCGGGTCAATGGCTACCATTGCTGCTTGCTTAAAGTTTTCCCAGCGTCCTTGATTTCGTAGTGTTTTGGCAACCGCCTCTTCTCCCACTTTCTGCCAAGTTGGATTCAGCGTAGTTTCCACTACTAGACCGCCACTTTTTAGCACGTCAGCAGAAACGTACTTCGGCAATTCTTTTTGGATGTAGCTGGTAAAATAGGGTGATTCTACCTGCACTCGTTTCGGTAAACTGCTTTTGAGGGTTAATGGCTCCTGAAGGGCTGCTTGCCTTTGCTCTGGTGTAATAACTTTATCTTCTTGCATCCGTAGCAATACTAAGTCTCGCCGCCGGATTGCAGCCGTGGGATTTTTGTCTGGAGCGTATAAGCTAGGAGCAGGTGCTAATCCCGCGATCGTTGCCATTTCCGCTAAAGAAAGTTGGTCTGGCGACTTACTAAAGTATACCCAGGCGGCATCTGCCACCCCATAAGCTCCAGATCCCAAATAAACCAGATTCAAGTAACGCTCTAAAATCTGATCTTTGGTTAATTCATGCTCCATTTTTTGTGCTAAACGGACTTCCTTGAGCTTGCGCCAGATTGTCTGTTCTTGTTTCAAAAAGAGAATCCGGGCTAGCTGTTGGGTGATAGTGCTACCACCTTCTACCACACCTTGCGATCGCAAATTATTCAAACTTGCTCTCACAATCCCTTGAGCATCAACTCCGTTGTGTTCCTTAAATCTTCTATCTTCTGAGGCGATGAAAGCTTTTTTTAAATTATCTGGTATTTGTTCCAGCTTTAGCTGTTCTCTAGTCGCTTCACCTTGTTGTTGTAATATGGTGCCATCAGCAGCTTTAATAGTCAGTGTTTGCTCTCTCAGCACGGCATTCAACTCCGCCTGATCTGGCAAAGTCCGATCTATTAAATTAACGCCGTAGATCAAGCCAGCTATCCCGCCACCGACAACACCCAAGCCGGCCCAAAACCATAAGCGACGATAGAGTGGTTTACGGCCAGTGGACTGATTGGCCTTCATCCTAGATGGTAAAATTTTCATTTTGCTCAGTAACTGCCTCTTCTGCGCCAGATATGGTGGTGGTAAGCTCTCATGTGTTCCTCCTTGTCCAGAGTCACTCTAATTGGTTGGTTTTCGCTTGAACCAGGAGGTAAGCTTCCCCACGTCAGTTCCTCGCTCAAAGTAGTAACTATATAACCACCATCAATCAGCTTTGGGGTTATAGCACTACCTTTGTGTTAGTATAATATCCCATAAATAATTAACTAAATTCACCGGAAAATAATGTTTTTTACATTTAGTGAATTTACTTTTGTAAAAATGCTGCAATTTTGATAAATATTGGGAATATAAAAACTCTTGGCATTTTCTGGAACAGGTGCAGCTAAGTATCCGCAAATACAGCCCGAAAACGGCATACTCAAGGAGAGTACGATGCCCAAACGAAGCGCCGTTGCTCTTGGTAGTAATATCGGCGATTCCCAGGCAGTTTTAGAAGCAGCTATAGGGACTTTAGCCCAAACGCCAGGTATTCTCTTAGAAGCAAGATCCAATTGGTATCAAACCAAAGCTGTGGGTCCACCACAGCCAGATTACCTCAATGGCTGCGTCACATTGCAGGTAGAAATGCTACCCCAGCAGTTATTAGAAATTTTGTTAGGAATTGAACAACAATTTGGGCGTGTGCGTCAGGAACGTTGGGGGCCACGAATCCTGGATTTGGATTTGTTATTATATGATGACTTGATTGTGGATACACCAAATCTCCAGATTCCCCATCCCCAAATGCGGGATCGAGCTTTTGTGTTAGTACCATTGACAGAAATTGCCCCAGATTGGGTAGAACCCGTTTCTGGGTGTGTTATTAAAGAACTGCTGAAAGAGGTAGACTGTTCAGATGTGCATTTATTTGATGGGCAATTAAAATTACCATCCTTAAACGCAGAAGAACGCTGATTTGGCCTCTGCATTCACAGATAATCAGAATTTTATTATGCCATTAGGTAGAGAATTACCACAACTGCTAAGACAACGCTTGTTTTATAAAGGACGCAAGTTTGATTTTGAAGTCAATCGCTTGCGTTTGCCGAATAAATCCGAAGGAGAATGGGAATGTATTCGTCATCCTGGGGGTGCCCTAGCTGTGCCGGTGACACCAGAAGGTAAACTTGTACTCGTGCGCCAGTATCGTTTTGCAATTCAGGGACGGATATTAGAGTTTCCGGCGGGAACTGTGGAAGCAAATGAGCAGCCTTTAGAAACAATACAGCGTGAAATCCAAGAAGAAACTGGCTATAGCGCGCAAAAATGGGACAAGTTAGGCGAATTTTTCCTAGCTCCCGGCTATTCTGATGAAATCATCTATGCTTTTCTGGCGCGAGATTTAGAAAAGCTGGAGACACCACCGCCACAAGATGGAGACGAGGATATTGAAACTGTGTTTTTGACTCCCGAAGAATTAGAGAAAGCTATTCTGGAGGGAGAACCGGTAGATGCTAAATCAGTTTCTAGCTTTTTTCTAGCGCGTCCGTTTTTAGTTTAGGGACTTCCAAGAAATAAATTATTCAATCTTGTGGGGTGAGCATCTTGCCCGCCTTTGACTATGGGTTCTCGTGTCGCCCACCCCACAATAAATAGTTGTATATTTTTTTATTTGTCAGTCCCTTAATACCCTTATTTTAGATTTAATTACGTCTACCTATTTAGCGCTTCTCATTCAAACAAGAAGCGTTATCAATACTGCGTAGGTTTTGGCTAAAAAATAAAAATGTGTTTGTTGAGTTTCGTTGCTCAACCCAACTTACGAATATTCTTAACCGAGTAATACTGGAAGCGCTATTTGTTACCTTGGCTAGAGTGACATAGAAATTGACTTCGAGCCAAAGTTATAAGAGCATGACAGGAAGAAGCCCACAACTCTTAAATATGTGTCTCTATGCCAGACGCATATATGTTTCATCCAGATGAAAAACATTACAACTTTTAACAGTGCCGGTAAACTGACTGCTCTTTTATTTCTGATAACTCTCCTCCTGACGCCTTGTGTGATTGTAAATGCAGGTGAACGCGGCGTATTGATGAAATTTGGCGAAGTGCAAAACCAAATATTAGGAGAAGGACTTCACTTAATTATTCCTGTAGTCAATACTGTGAAAAAGTTGAGTATTCGAGTCCAAAAACAGGAAATTTCAGCTGAGGCTTCTTCCAAAGATTTACAAAATGTTTTCGCCGATGTCGCTCTTAATTGGCATATTATTCCCCAAGAAGCAAATGTTATTTTTCAAGAAATTGGAGATGAACAAAATGTAATCATTCGGATTATTAACCCAGCCGTTGAAGAAATACTAAAAGCAGTCATGGCAAAGTATACTGCTGAAGAAATTATTACGAAGCGAGAAGAAGTTAAAGGTGGAGTAGATGATGCATTGTCCACACGACTGAGTAGCTATCACGTTGCAGTTGATGATATTTCTCTAGTTCATGTCCATTTTTCCGAACGATTTGGGGAGGCGGTGGAGGCGAAGCAGATTGCTGAACAAGAAGCAAAACGAGCAGAGTTTATCGCGCTGAAAGCAACAAAACAGGCTGAGGCAAAAGTTAATTTAGCCAAAGGAGAGGCTGAGGCGCATAGATTATTACGTGATGGTTTAACTCCAGAAATCTTGCAAAGGCAAGCAATCGAAAAATGGAATGGGAAGCTGCCATTAATTGTAAGTAAGGAGGCTCCAAAATTGTTGAATTTAAGTGAATTTTTAAAATTTGATGAAAATTGATCTTATTTTTCACTGATTTGCTCTCCACGGAGAGGCTAAAATCCCCGACTTTTTCAAGAAGTCGGGGATTTTTTTGTTCTGTAGAAAGGTGATAAACTAAATTAACCCTTGGGAAATAAAATGGGAGAATCAAGAATCTTCAACTGGATCAATAGCATAATCAACAGGGTATAAACTGTTGAAGAAATTAGACCCGTAAGTAATTCTTTTTTGAGGTTATGCTCTTGAGGTTCTTTTTGAAAAATGTCCTTAGAACCGAATTGCATCAAGAGAATTCCCACAATATTAGAGAGCCAGTACCCTATAATTGAACAAGGTAGAAGTAATTTTGGCGAAAGTAAACTACAAGCATACCCAAAACCATAAGCTATTGGCAGATTAAATAGTAGGTCATTCCACCAACATAATGGTGACAATAAATATCCCAGTACCAGAAAAAATCCACCTCGGAGTTTTTTGAAAATGTCTTTTTTGAACTCTTCTGGAGTAGACTGTTGTAATTGCTCCAGGGCTGTATCTCCTGTGACATTCAACTCTTGACTGACGTTTTGGAAGCTTTCCATAGAAACCCACTATTCATATCGGCTTAGTGTAGTTTAGTATATAAACTAAGGCAAAGTCTACTATCAGAAGTGATAAAATCGGAAAATGACAGATTTAACTCCAAATAGCACATTTTTAATAGCAGGAATTGTTTTTATAACGATTGCTGTGATCGGGCAATCTAAATTAGGTTTTATTGAAATTAATCCCGGTTGTTTTGGGAGATTATTGGCTCTATTTATTGGTATTTCGAGCCTATTATATGCTTTGGGATTACTTAATCTTTCAACCCAAAGCCTGGACTTATTAATAACTTCTCTGACGGAACAAATTAAACAGGGTATAAGTTCAATAAATAAGCTTTTGCAAGGTTAATAATAGGTCGAAAAAATTATTTCTGGGAGCATCTCAATACTTGTGTTTTACAGCAGCAAGTAAATGAAGTACACCCTTCCCTTGGTTGGGGCTACGGTGAATTACCCCCCTTAATCCCCCCGATATATTGGGGGGAAACAGCAAATCTAGTTCCCTCCCCAATATATCGGGTATATCGGGCTGACTTTTCACGCTATGTGGAAAAACAAACGCGAAACCTAACCCCCCAGCCCCCTTCCCTACCAGGGAATGGGGAGAATTCAAAGCCTCTCTCCTTGCAGGAGAGAGGAATGGAAGTGAGGTTTTCCAGATAAGAGTGAAAAGTCAGATATATCGGGGAGGGTTAAGGTAGGGTATTTTTGTACCTCACCAACTCGCAATCTGCTGTAAAGGGAAAAGTTTAATTTTCCCTTGAAATTTGAAGATGTTATTAATAATACGCTCCTACAAGACTGTAAATCAGACTCGACAGTACTAATAAGGTAACAATCACATAGATAAATTCTCGCTGTAGTAAAAAAGCCAATAAGGAAATAAAAACGCGCACAACTGGAGTAGCAATTAGTAGGAAAAGTCCGAGTTGAATAATGGCGCGTAGGCGTAGCCCGCCGTAGGCATCGCTACCTGATAAAACTGCATTAACTACACCTACTGGTGAGCGAAGTTCTAATGGCACTGCCTGAAAAAAGTGATATCCCGCAGGTTCAGCACCGTGATGAATCAAGTAGAGTATACCCCCCACTAAAACAACAGCACTAGCTATCAAAACGCCATATTTCATCAGGTTACTGAGCAAATATTCCAATTGCTGCTCACTTGATGTTTTGGTCACATTATTGTTAACATCAATCTCACAGCTATTAGGCAATTGCGCTACTGTGCTAGTGGGCTGCTCTTTTAATTGTTCGATATTAGAGTCTGAATCTTCCTGTGGTAAGGTTAGTGTCACCACTTCCCTATCTGGCTGTGCTAGTAATGGCCAGCGAAAACTAGGATTAAATTTATACATTTTACAGCCCCCCTATTAAACTGTTGTAGACTATTTTCAAAGCCATTACCACCAGCACAACACTGAAGATAATTCTCAAAATCTCTGTCTTAGCGCCTGTAAGGATTCGTGCGCCCAAGAAAGCACCAGGTAATACCCCCAACATCACCGGCATGGATAGTCCCGGATCAATGTAGCCTCGTGCGAGGTAAACTCCAGTTGATGCTGCTGCTGTCACGCCGATCATAAAATTGCTAGTGGTGGTAGAAACTTTGAAGGGTAGACGCATGGCTTGATCCATCGCTAATACCTTGAATCCCCCGGAACCAATACCAAGCAATCCCGAAAGCACTCCAGCTATTAACATCACACCAAATCCCATTGGTACTGAATGAACTTGGTAAGACATCACTCCATCAGGAGTTGGATAACTGCTATTCAGTTTGAGATAATTTGCGATGGGATCTGCTACTTCATCTTCAGAGTGTTCGATTCTGGGTCTTTGTGAAATGTATGCTGAATAAATCAGGACGATCGCTAGCACGATAGTTAAAGCTTTCACGGAGACAAAAGTCGCGATCGTTGCGCCTGCGATCGCACCAATGGTTGTGGCTACTTCTAAAAACATTCCCAATCGTAAATTAGTATAGCCTTTTTTAATATAGGTAGATGCTGCACCCAAAGAAGTAGCGATTACAGATACCAGTGAAGCACCAACGGCATATCGAATATCAACGCCAAATACCGAAGTTAATAAGGGAACAATTACTACTCCACCGCCTAACCCAGTTAGCGCCCCTAACAAACCAGCACTAAATGAACCAATCCAAATTAGTAATGAAAATTCTAAAATAGTCAAATTTAATTCCTCTTTTTTTACACGTATATCAAGATGCCAAGATTTTTTTGTATTATTGAAAACTGAATTGTCAAGTTAGCTACTGACTACAGATATGGAAAGGCTATATGCTTTTGAAGCATAAATACTTTGATATAGCGGTTTGCAGTTGAATCCAATACAGACCTAACCCCCAACCCATTCCCCTACTAGCGTTGGGGAGTAAGACTCAAAGCTTCTAACTTCTACTTAGAGATATAGATATATGTCTAACTTAATAAATATATCTTTGATTGTATTTCTCAAGGTATATTTAATACTAACCGATGCATTTCTCAGAATCAAGTATTAGCAAAAATACGATCATTCTTTTTGTTCACAAAGATTAAATTGCATTAATCAATTAAATATATCGGCCTACTTCAAATCAATTTTTATAAATTGGTATCATTGTAAGTGCGTATTAGCTGGCTATAATTAATACAGACTAATTATCTGAATGCAAATAGTTTTATTGATAAATTAATTATGTGTTGCCCGAAATCCTTGGTAGGAAGAATTTCTAAATTGTGTCTACGTCATTTTCACTTATATATCTGATATAAGAATCCGGTTTGATTCCTGAATTTACTTGCGTGGCTAGGGAATAGGGAACAGGAAACAAGGGATAGATCCCACCGAGTCTTGTTCAAAAATCAAATAGTATTCCTATATATAGACAATTGGATTTGACGTTCTTCCTTAAAAGATAAATAGACCTCTTCCATAAATCAAAAATAAAGAATCCCACCCCGCATTTGAGTAAAGCAAACTCTCCCCTCCCCTTGATAAGGGGCTAGGGTGTACACACAAGTCGAAAAAAGTTCGATTTCCCATTGTTCTCTCGTTCCCATGCTCTGCATGGGAATGGCTGACTAGAGGCTCCGCCTCCAGTCAAGACATTGAGCCAGAGACTCAATGAATGCATTCCCAGGCAGCAGCCCAGGAACGAGTAAAGCCTTATCAACTTAGGTTTTTAGGATTTGTGTGTACACCGTAGCCTTGATAAGGGGAGGGGTATTAGGGACTTTTGCAAGAGGTCTAATGTATTAAATTAAATCGGCTAAAGGTAATATTTGCAAAATGCCGTTGAGATGGTAGGGTAAGAATTAAAGTTAATAATCAAAAAAATGGAAGTATTCCCGCAGACATATTTTTAAAAAATCAATATTTAACATTAGTTATTATGTTGATAATAGGGTTTAAAGAGCTAGATGCTGCAATTTTTAACAGATGGGGAAAAAAGATGAAAAGTTTGAGATACATTTTGATGGTGGTTGTATTATTCGCAAGTTTAGTATTTGCTGAACCTTCGTTAGCCGATCGCCCACAATATAGCAAAAATCCTGATTACATAACGCTGATTCAAGAATTGAATAATTTAAAAACTGCGGAAAAAACTCAAACTCAATTAGAAGGTTATACACCAGAGCAAATCGACCGGAAAATCAACGAATTAGAGTTACAACAATATGCTTTTGAGTCAGGAATCGACTGGGGTCAGTGCAGTAATCAAACAGGAAAGACTCTAGCTATCTACGGTCCAGAACCAAATATTGAGGATGACGAATATTCCGAGGGGGCTGCACTGTATTTTCTAGGGAATGGTCAGACAACTAAAGATAGATGGAATTGCAAGGGAGTTTATCTACCAAATGACGCTAAAGCCCTTACTTTGGGAATAGACGAACAAGGGCAAGAATCGCCAGGTGGTTTTGTGATTAAGGTTCCCAATGGAACTAACTTAGTTTTAAAGACAAATCCAGATACAGGGGTGATTGAATTCAATCAAGCTGGTACTAAAATCTTGAAAACCGGCGAAGTGAATTGGTTTATCCCAAACGTATCGCAAGAAATTGTAGATGCACAAGTTACCAATGCACCTACTAATAAAGCGTAGAAGAGATATATAGGAATTAAACTCATTGAAAATCAATGAAACGCTGACACTGTATTCATTTTTAATTCCGCCTTGTGGTACTAGTCTGTTAAGTTTAAATTGATGGATAAGCAATTTTGTAGTCAGGACTTGAGTGCTTAGAAAATAAAGACTAAAGTCCTGACTACAAACCTTTAAAACTAACTTGACAAAGTACTACATACATAATGTTAATCTTCAGTTATCAACTTTCTTTCTTCAGGAAGTAAGGTAGTTTCATCTTCAGGGCGATCGCCATCTACAGATTGGGTTTTAGTTGTATACGGTTTGATAATGAGACTGACACCAGTTGTCCAACCGAATGCAACCATCCAACCCGCGAGAATATCACTGGGAAAGTGAACCCCCAAATAAAGACGACACCACGCAATAGCTATTACATATAAGCTGCCGAATATGAGAACCAACCAGCGCCAGGAGCTAGCCCAAGTTAAGAATAACAAAATTGCTACTAGAGTTATACTGGTCATGGCATGAGCGCTGGGAAATGCAAAACTAGACTCAGGTGCAATAGACTGCCACAATTGTGGACGCACTCGATGCATTAATTCCTTAGCGGCGCGGTTGATGATAATGCTTCCCACTGAGGCGGTGAGTAAATAAGCTAGCGATCGCCAGCGTTTTTGAAGTAGTAAGATAAGTGCGATCGCACCCAAAATCGGTATCGCCGTCCAAGGCAACCCAATTATAGCCAGCGTCACTGCTAAAACATCTAACTGTGGGTTGGCTGTAGAATGAACTGCTAACAGAATCGGCACATCCCACGGTAAGCCTGCTTGATTCTCCCATATCTTCACTGTCAGGATTTCAAAGACCTGCAAAGGTAAATATACTCCGATCAAGAGGAGTAATAGCGATCGCCAACGAGCAATCAACAGGTTTTTCAGAAAAGAAAGAGGTGACTGACTTTCTTGATTGGCTATTTTCACTTTTTCCATATTTTAAGTTAAAAGTTTACTTGATACCTAAACAACCAAATTTTTAGCAATTTATTGCTGGCTCAATTTCTGAATTTCACCATCCCAAGCTCCGCCTGGGAACGAGGGAAAACCAAAACCATTGAAGATCCCGATAAATTGGGGGACTTTGAGAAGTTTTTGCCCCCCCTTTTTGAAGCTATGGTGTACACACAAGTCTTATAACCTAGCCCCACAAAGTTTTGATCCCCCCTAACCCCCCTTAAAAAAGGTGGGGAAAAGAATCAAAGTCCCCCAATTTATCGAGGGATTTAGGGGGATCAAGCCAGATTTTGCACTTAGCACAAAGATGTGTGTACACCGTAGCCCCTACAAGGGAAGGGGTTGGGGGTTATGAAAAGAGTGGCAAAGGGCGCATAGCTAGCTGTGCGCCCCTACTGAAAATCTATTTAGCCGCGAAGTAGGCTTCTAGTGCCTCAGAACCACCAATTAATTTACCATCGATAAACACTTGGGGAACTGTTGTCGCACCTGTAACCGCTCGTAAAGAGCGTGTGGTGATATCCTTACCCAAGGTAATTTCTTCGTAGTTAATGCCATGCTCCTTGAGCATCGCCTTAGCACGCGCACAGAAGGGACAACCAACTTTTGCAAACAGGGAAACTAGTTCGGGCTTCACTGCTTGGGGGTTGATGTATCTGAGCATTGTCTCAGCATCGGACACCTTAAAGGGATCTCCTGGCTCCTCTGGCTCAATAAACATCTGGTTAATTACACCATCTTTCACCAGCATAGAATAGCGCCACGATCGCTTGCCAAACCCCAAGTCTGATTTATCTACCAGCAGACCCATGCCTTCAGTAAATTCACCATTACCATCGGGAATTAGTGTAACATTTTCTGCTTCTTGATCCTTTGCCCACTCGTTCATCACAAAGGTATCATTGACAGAAATACAGATAATGTCATCGACACCATTTTCTTTGAAAACCGGAGCCAACTCGTTGTATCCAGGAAGATGGGTTGATGAACAAGTGGGAGTATAAGCACCTGGCAAAGAGAAGACAACCACTGTCTTATTAGCAAATAGCTCATCGGTTGTCACATCCGCCCACTCGTTGTTATTACGAGTATGAAAAGTGACGTTGGGAACTCTTTGTCCTTGGCGATTGGGCAACATAATTTTGCTTCCTGAAGTAATCAATTCCAGTCATAACCTATCATGGAAGAACTGGTACAATGTAACTATCAATCAGCTAAAAAACTTCATTAATAAAGGTCGCGATCGCTGCGACAAATTTGGCAGTTGATTCATAAGGTAAAACATTACGCCCATTTATTTTTATACCTCGACCTTGAGGCAAACAGGCTAAGTAGTGAGCCAAACGTTCATCGGGGTTTTCTTTTTTATTGTCTTGGCTAATACTTGATGCAGTTTCCCCCATAACCGCTAATGTTGGTTGCTGAATGGAGGCAATAAAACTAGTATAATCATCTCGCCAAAACCCTGCTAAAAAAGAAAACACCGCATGGCGACTAGCAGGGTTTTCTGCACCTGCAACTAATGTATTCAACCACTCTACATCCACAGCATTCTCAGAAGCAAAGAGTTGACGAATCGAGAAAGAACGTAAAAATTTTGGGGTGCGTGCATAGCGATAAAAAGCACTGCCAAAAGGCGAATCTAATACATTCCAAAGGAATTTTTCTTGCCATTCTGGTGATTTCTTTGTCATCAAAGCCCACGTTGGAGGCCCTGAGAGTACAAGTCTAGAAATTAAGTTTGATTCCTTTTGAACTAATGCGAGCGCAACTGGTAATAAAGCACCTTGTACAACTACAATCACAGGCTTTTGTACTACTGTTTGTAAAAAGTACTGTAACTGTTCTGCCCAATCATTAGGAGTATAAGCCAGATGAGGCATATCACTCTCGCCACATCCTAATAAATCAGGGTTGTAAATGGAGTTACGCTGACCTTGATTATACCATTCACGACAAAATCGTTGCCAAAATTGCCGCGACAATCCCACGCCAATGGGGTGAATTAAAAGTAAGGGAACGCCCTCAGATGTTGCATTAATTGGTTGATGAACTTCGTAAGCACAACGATAATTCTGCCAACTGTAAAACTGGCTAGGAGATGCTGTCAAATTGTTCGTGTTAGCTACAGCAGATGGTTGCATAATTCCTAGTTTTTAATCCGTGCTAAAAAATCATCTGTGGATGAATCAACTTGTATCCAGCCTCTTTGAGCTTTTCATTGGATACCCAAGCATTATATGGGCGAGTATTCTTGATAGAAGTATCCCATTTTACTTTGGGTAAATTATGTTTTTCAAATAAGCTATCTAGCAAGTCTCGGCTGGTGAGATGTGCATCATCTACTAGATTGTAAATCCCTTGCAAACGATGGTGACGGGCAAATTCTATCGCCGCAACAATATCATCTAGATGAATCCAATTTGTGATATCCTCACCATTCCCCGGACGGGTTTCACCAGAATATCTACTAAATATTTTCACCAGTTCCCTGCCAGTTCCATAAATCCCTCCTAAGCGGAAGATACAAACGCGGAGATTTTCGTTAGATGCTGATAGCAACACATCCTCTGTTTTTCGGAGAATTTGTGCATTTAAATTAGCGGGTGCAAGGGGTGTTTCTTCATCTACCCATACACCATTTCTATCACCATACACGGCATAACTACCTGTGTATATTAATTGTTTTACACTCTTAATCTGCTGCAACGATGAAACTAAAGCTTGGGCAGTTTGTAGATAAGTTTCTTCATAAACTTCTCCACCTTTTGCACCAACACTCAAAAGTACAACATCTTGATTGTGTAAAACTGATTTTAGACTATCTAGGTCATTACCGCAGGTAACTAAAACTCGTTGGGATACTGATTCGAGTGCAGGGACACGCTCAGGGGAAGTTGTGGTTACACTGACAGCAAAATTCATCTTTTGGTGCCAATATTGAGCGACTTTATAACCAACATAACCACAACCAATAATTGCAACGTTCATGACAAATTAGATACAAATAAATTAAACTACTCATTGAGACAATGTTCTCAATTAAGAAACTGGAGGTAAATAAATTTAACAGCCCCAAGCAAGCTAACAGCCAATAGTTAATAGTACAGAAAATTTTACCTAATGACTAATGACCAATAACTATTTTGCCAATTCTTTCTCAATTGTGTCAATTATCTCTGGTGAATTTGGCTGGACACTACTATTGAATCTAGCTACCACTTCACCTTGTTTATTAACTAAAAATTTTTCAAAGTTCCAAGCAACAGTTCCCGTTGGCTCAACGGCTTTGGTAAGTCGCTCATAAAGTGGGTGTTGTTGTGAGCCTTTGGCATGAACTTTATCGAATAGTTCAAAGGTAACACTATATTTACTCGTGCAGAATTGGACAATTTCTTCATTGCTTCCTGGTTCCTGCGCTCCAAAATCGTTACAAGGAAACCCCAAAATACGTAATCCTGCTTCCCCATACTTCTGGTTCAACTTTTCTAACCCCTCATATTGAGAAGTATAACCGCAGTAGGAAGCCACATTCACAATTAAAAGTACCTTCCCGATATAGTCGTTTAATTGCTTATCTTCACCGTTGATAGTTTTGACTGCAATATCCAAAATTGTGTTATTCATCTTAAATCTGATTTATAAGGAATATTACCAAGTCTCCCATATTACAGGTACTCTAAACCCAGTTTATTTAAGGAAATTAGCTTTCTTAGCCTTTAAGATAGCGATCGCCTCTGAGTATACACTTACCTGCGTGATAACTCATCTATAAATAAGTCGAGTAATGCTCTATCTTCGGATAGCTCTTGGAAATCTGCGTTGCTTTTGATCTAATTTTTTCTAGCAGAGATGAATTAACGCACCTTTAAAGTAACAAGCAATTAACTTTTCGTATAAAAATTTAATAATATTCATAATTGCCCGATCCTGATATCGGAAAATACTTAGCTATAAGGAATATAGTTGTTTGATATATTGCATTACAGCAGTTTTCATGTATTTGAACCACAGATGTCGTAGGGGCACAGCATGCTGTGCCCCTACCCCGTGGTCTATTTACCTGAAAATAGCTGTAATATCTATGCTTCATAGGAGAATTCAACAAAATGTGTTCATTAATACACTTTTTTAGCTTGAGTAAATAGAAAATCAGTCAAATTTATCTGTTAGGTGGTGGCGATCGCCTCCGGCGAGCGGGTACGCCATCGCAGCCTTTTTAGTGTTCTTCATGAACGCTGGTTTTTGGATGTGATAAATCGGCAGAATGCTTGCGAGTATTGACCGAATAATGTCACGATGAGTCCGCGTGATCTGAATAAAAACTTAGTTTCAGCAAAACTTCTCTTATCGTGTGAAAATTTTATGGTTAAAGGCTTGAGAGTTAGTATCCTGCTATTGGCAGTTCTAGGAAATCTGGCCTGGTCATTTAGTGCCAAGGCAAATTTTAACGGCAAACTCACCGTGGAAATTGATGGCTTGAAGAATAAACAAGGACAAGTGTGTGCCAGTATATTTGGTAGCAGTGAAGGATTTCCTGGCGATCGCGATCGCGTCTTACAAAAGCAGTGTACCAAGATTACTGACATTCCCTTAACCATCACCTTTGAGAACTTGAAAGCAGGTAGTTACGCCGTTGCTGTGTTCCACGATCGAAATAATGACCGCATTCTCAATACCAATATTTTGGGTATCCCAAAGGAAGGCTTTGGATTTTCCAGAAACCCAGAAGTCCGCACCAGAGCGCCCAAATTTGGCGAAGCAGCTTTTTTGGTCGCAGGCCCAGACACGGATATCCAAATCCAGTTGAAATATTTTTAGGCTGACAGCAGACTCAAACTTGGTGAAATACACAACTAGACATCAAAGCCAGATATAAATGTGACTTTACTCATAACTCTGACAATTTTAGATTTGGGATTTTAGATTGAATCAAAAATCTAAAATCCCAAATGGAATCAATTCTGCTCTATTTGCGAATCGTCGTGTGGATCTTCTGGTAGAGTTTGTTGTTCCGGCAACCCACGCATTCGATTCATCTGAGTTAAAGCATATCGTGCTGTTGCTTGAACTTCGGCATCTGGGTCTTCTAGTGCGTGGAGTAACATTTGACTCATTTGACCCATCATATCATAAACACGCGTCAGGTCGCGGATTGCATTTTGCCGCACTTGTGGACTTTCATCTTGGATTGAAATTGCTAAAGCACGGTGCATCGGTTTGAGTGTGCGGGTGCCAATTTCTGCCAAAGCTGCCAAAATTAAACTGCTTTCTTGAGAATCAGCATCAATCATCAGCTCAACCAGATGCTGAATTGCCCGCGAATCTCCCTGCTGACCCAAATCCCAAATAGCCTTGCGCCGCTTTATGGGGTCAGAACTGTGTAAGTCTTGAATTAGTTCTTCAACGATATTGAGTTTAGCAAGACGGGAAGTTTTTTCTGGTAGCAGCAATTGTGTGGCGAGTGGTGGCGTAGCTGTTTGTGGATTAGTTGCTGCCTCTGGCAAGGCTAGTCTAATCGGCTCTTTGTTAGCTTCAATCAAAGTTTCATTATCTAATATTTCGGACTTTTTAACTTGTTTGACCTGACGAAACCACCTCAACAGGTACAAAAGTGCGCCAATACTTCCTAGAACTCCAATGGTAAATATTAACCACCAGACAAAACTTTTCTCGGTTGGCTTGGGTTTTGCAGTTGGTTTAGAAGTCGGAGCCGGATGTCTGACTATTGGAGAGGTGACTATTGGAGAGGTGACAATCTGATTTTTATTTTTGGCAGCCACAGCTGCTTGCAGTCTCTGCCTAGTGGTCAGACCTGCAAGGCCATCTACTTTTAAACCTTTTGCTTTCTGGAATTTAGCTACAGCAACTTCCGTACTGACGTTGTACTGTCCATCTATCACGCCACTGTAGTATCCCAACTGCTTTAATTGGGTTTGTAGCTTTTGCACATCTGATTTTCGACTACCATATCTCAAAACAGCCGGACTAGTATTAACTCTCGAACTAGCTTGTGCAAGTTCTAAAATTTCAGGTGCTAGCTTAGGTGTGGCTACGCTTGAGCGATTTGGGTAAAAACCCACGCAATAAAAACAGGTAAATATCAGAATTGAGGAACGGCATAGCCTCATATTGCAACTTTCAGCCTGAACGTTCTTTTAAAGTCTTCAATACCACAATAACTTCTAGACTACCAAATGTTAACTGTCATTTTTCAATTGGGCACTTGTACTGAGCGTACCCCTTCCCTACGGGACGCTACGCGAACGGGGAAGCAAGCTACGCGTAGCGTCTCGTAGAGAAGCCGAAGTATTGGGCATTGGGTGTTCTCTCTCATCTCCCCAGTCTTTTTATCGAACAGAATTCAGGAGTCAGGTGGTCACTGAGTTTAGCCTGAGCGTAGCCGAAGGGCGTAGTCGAAGTGAGCCAGAATTCAGAATGAATTCTGGCCAAAAAAGCGGATGATTGATTCTGACTTCTAAATTCTTCTTCAATCAATTTTGAATTGATTTCTCCCGTTTAACTAAATTAGGGTAAAATTTCTGGTTCAGATTCTCTGACCGCTATGCTGATGGAGTTGAATTTTTTAGCAGATACTTCTAAAACTGGTTGCTGTATATTAGCTATTTCGCCGACAGTAATTGTGTCGTTTTCTCCTGCTAAAGTATCACGTTGGTTAATGAGATAAATGCTGATTAAAGTCAGAAATACTCCTACCCACTGCAACGGATTAAGGACTTCTGAGAGGAAGAGATTGCCGAATAGTAGGGCAAATACGGGTGTGAGGAAGGTGAGGGAACTAAGACTCGTGAGACTGCCACTAGAGGCAAAGTAGAAAAATAATCCGTAGGCGATCGCACTGCCAAATACGGTAGCATAACCCAAAGCCACTAAATCAGATCCTCCCAGATTCTCCCACTGCTGGGATTCGACAACTGACGAAATTCCCCATAGTGGCAATCCGCCCAAAATCATGTGCCATCCTGTAGCTGTTACTGGGTCAGCATGTCGGCACACAAACCGAATCAACACTGTTCCCACTGCCATTGATAGCGCGGCTAACAGCATCAACCATTCTCCACTAGCAAACAAATCTTGCCAGTTGCCAATTGTGATATTTGCGCCTGAATCAAGAATTTGAAAAATCCACTCATCAGGTAAGCCAATTAAACTAATACCTGTGACACCCAAGCCTAGCCCCAGCCATCCCCAAAAACCAATGTGTTCTTGGAATAGCCACAACGACAGCAAGGCCACAGCCAAGGGTTGTGAGTCAATCATCACAGACCCTAACCCCGCACTGGTTTTGACTAATCCCTCTGCCAAAAAGCCTTGAAACAGCGTTCCATCTATTAGAGCAAATAAGGCAATCCACAGCCATGCAGCCCAACCCTTGGGCTGAGGTTTACCCATGAATGCTGCTGCAATCAGAATTAACACCCCTGCTGGTATCAAACGCACACCCGCCATGAATAGCGGTGTGGTATGGGGTATCACTCCTTTCATAGCTACCATTGCTGTCCCCCATAGGAAAAAGGGGGCAATTAACAGCATAGGGGCGAAGGGAAGTTGAGATGCACTGAGTTTCAGTTGCATGGGTTTGCTGATGCCTTTGTTTAACAAGCGCAAAAATTGCTTTACACAATTTTACCGAATTATGTAGTTTTGCGATCGCGTTGCGTGGATTTAGGGGGATTTAAAGTTTTGCTACTTTCAAACATCCTCTCAGGATAGAGGAGAGCTTTGCTGATAATATCTTTATCTTTGCTGGCTATCTCCCAAAATGAGAAGACTCGCTATCAGTGACGCACATCGCCAAAATAAACCTAGATTAAAGATTTTGCTAATGGCTGTTGATTTTGTAGTTTTCAGGCTGACAAGTGGGAATTTTAGGAAAAGGGCAAACTCCCCAAAACCGAATAGACATAGGAGTGAAAAAGAATTGTAGAGACGTAGCACTGCTACGTCAAAACAAGGGTTCTGGGTAACGCATATTTAATTTCTGGACAGGTCTATTCAGCATAATAGCCACCACTTGAGGTTTCGAGCAAGGAATGAAAATTAGTCAAAAATTAATTTCGGGTATTCTCGGAATGGCTACTCTCTCAGCAAGTATTGGTGCGATTAGTGCCCATCAACAGTTGAATATAGCTAAGTATCTTGCTCAAAAAGAGGCTGAAGAAGTTGCTGGACTACTGGGATATTTCGTCAGTCATGAGCTTGAAAACCACCAAATGCGATCGCATTTGCAAGAGCATGTTGAATCGCTACACAAACAACGTCAGCGTGATCTAGAGATTGTAGACCGCGATAAAATCATTCTGGCAGATGTAGTTCCCGAAGATATCGGTACGCGATTAGATCACGATCGCAATAATGAAGTTGGTAAAACTATTCACGATGGTATACCAAGAACATATATTGAGTCCAGTCTTGAGTACCCAAATGGGATTCAATTGATTGCTGTTGCTTTTAAGACTAGCAAAGGTGAAACAATTGGTGCGGTAATTTTGGAATATACACCACTTTATAAAGCAGCGCTAGCAAAAGCCCATAAAAATATTTTTGTCACGTCGGTTATTAGTTTAGGATGTGGGATATTTGTATTAACAGCAGGTTATCTGCTCTCCCTAAGCATCTCCAAACCGATTAAAAAACTCCAGCAAGCTGTGGTAAATCTAGCTGAAGGTAAGCTGGAAACCAGAGTTAGTATTCGCTCCCAGGATGAGATTGGCGAGTTAGCTACCTCCTTCAACAAAATGGCGGACGATCTGCAATATTCCCGAAATGGCTTAGTCACTATTAACGAACAATTACGAGACGAAATTGCCGAGCGCCAACTGGCAGAAGCAGAACTTCAGGAAGCTCTGAAAGACCTGAAAAAAGCCCAAATCCAATTAATTCAATCGGAAAAAATGTCGAGTCTGGGTCAACTAGTGGCGGGAGTTGCCCATGAAATTAACAATCCGGTTAATTTTATCTACGGCAACCTCCAACACACTGATGATTACACTCAACAACTGCTGCTGTTAATTAAGCTTTATCAAAATCATTATCCTAATCCAGAGCCAGAAATTAAAAATGCTAACGAAGAAGCGGATATTGAATACCTAATAGAAGATTTGCCTAAGATGTTAACCTCAATGAAGATGGGGGCTAAACGCATCCGTGAAATTGTTCTCAGTCTCCGAATCTTCTCTCGGTTGGATGAAGCTGAGTTTAAAACGGCTGATCTCCATGAAGGAATCGACAGTACCCTGTTAATTTTGCAACACCGAATTAAGGTACAAAATAATCGCCCTGAGATTAAAGTGATCAAAGAATATGGTGAAATACCTCAAATACAGTGTTTTGCAGGGCAACTAAATCAGGTATTTATGAACCTCTTGGCAAATGCAATTGATGCTTTAGAAGATGCTTTTGAAAAAGAACTTTGTCCAAATCCCTTGATTCGCATTTCTTCTGAACAGGTAAATGACAATGCCATCATTCGGATTGCTGATAATGGAGCAGGAATTCCAGAAGAAATCCAGTCGCGTTTATTTGACCCTTTTTTCACAACGAAACCAGTTGGTAAGGGCACTGGTATGGGATTATCGATCAGTTACCAGATAATTACTGAAAAGCATGGTGGATCTTTGCAATGCATTTCATCACTGGGACAGGGTGCAGAGTTTGTAATTGCAATTCCGATTCGAGTAGTGAAATCACCACAATTATCAATCTGCGATCGCAATACCTATCGGTAAAAATCAGCGTAAGTGTTTTTCAGCCCCTAAGAGGTTGTTTGAAAAGTTTTTTTGTATACGCCTAACCCTTGGAGATCCCCCTAAATCCCCCTTCAAAAGGGGGACTTTGATTCTTCCCCCTTTTGAAGGGGGGTTAGGGGGATCAACAAGTGCCTAAAATCACAGCTAACTACTTTTCAAACACCCTCTAAGAGGATGTTTGAAAAGTGATGGCTGAGGTATCCAAAACTTTATCATTAAATCAAGGCTTAAAAACCTTTTCCAGATAACACGTGAAAAGTCAGTTTTTAAGGCTTGCTCCGGGGGATCTGGATACAAGCCTAGACTTTTCAAACATCCTTTAACTGGACTGTAGCGCTTTCGACCTATTTGTATAATTAGCAAAGTAAAGCAGGATGAGTTTTCTCCAGTGCAGAAAACTGAGCAATTAACCCTACTTTACCGAAATTTTATATAAGGATACCTAAGTTTTCCCGGCTTAGATATCCAATAGCAACATAACCTACATTAAATAGATTGTTATATCTATTCTAATTACTAGTTTTTATTTTTAAATGTTTCTTAGGACAGTTTATAAATTGATCCTTAAGTAGGATGCCAAAATTAGATAGAAGGTTTAGTGTGATTTGGAAAAGATATTGGGATAAGACTCTTATTCTATCTATAATACAATAGGGTATTTGTTGCAAATTAGACCTCCTTTAACAGTTACCAGATAAATACATCTAATTTTTACCTCAAGCTTTTATATTCAGCCTAACTTCTCAAGCTGATGAATTATCACCAGAATATACTTCTTGCATAAATCAAAAAATCCCCCTTCCGCGCTTCAATTAGTAGTATACGTAAACTACATTTGAAGAAAGGGGATTGTTTCGGTGAAATGTCACTCTTGTTAAACAAAACCCACTTCCCACTCCCTACTTGTCTAGAGTGAATACAAAGACTTAATCCACTCCCATTCCTGCGTCAAACCCTCTCTCAGGGAAACTTGCGGTTGATATCCCAGAATTTTCTGCGCTTTAGATACATCAGCCGCCGTGTGACGGGCGTCTCCCATTGCCTTTTCTATGTGGTTTCTTTTGATTGATTTCCCGACAATTTCTTCAATTGTATCCAAGACTTCTGCTAAAACTACCCTGCTACCGCCACCGATATTAAAGATTTCTCCCACTGCTTGGGGTGCGTTGGCGGCGGCTAAATTAGCGGCGACGATATCACTAACAAAGGTAAACTCCCGCGTTTGCTGACCATCGCCGTAAATAGGAATCGCCTCATCCTGTAAAATGGATCTAAAGAACTTATTAAATGCCATATCTGGGCGCTGTTTAGGGCCATAAACTGTGAAATAGCGCAATGTCACAGAGGGTACGCCAAAGTTTTTGTGATACAGTTCACACAAAAACTCTGCTGCTAGCTTCGTAATGCCGTAAGGAGAAACTGGTTGAGGACAAATTCCCTCGTGAGTAGGTAATGTTTCCGCATCACCATATATACTTGATGAAGAGGCAAACACTAACCTTTTCAGGTCTTTAGCATCCTTAGCTGCTTCTAGTAAAACTTGTGTAGCGTTAATATTTCGTTCTGTATAACCTCGAAAAGCTTTACCCCAACTTGCTCTAACACCTGCTTGGGCAGCTTGATGGTAAACTACATCAACATCTTTTAGGAGTTGCTGCCAATCTAAAAACTGCATATCTCCTTCAATTAAGGTAAAACCAGGTGACTGATGTAAGTGTGCAATATTCTTAAACTTTAACATCGGATCGTAGTAATCATTGAATTCATCAATCCCGATGACTTCTTTGCCTTGTTGCAGCAATGTTTCTACAAGATGAGAGCCAATAAAGCCGGCGGCTCCAGTAACAATAATTTTAGCCATGTTGCCTATTGTTTGATATTTTCATTAATCCCCATATTCACAGGTTAATACTTGTAATCAATGATCGTCATTACCTGAAGATGATTTTATTGCTCAATTATTTCAATGGTTCAGAAAATCATTATAAATACTTAAACATTGTGATTGTATTGCCAGCATCTCAGTATATATATTGAATATTGCTATTAATAATTGTAGTAATTCACCAAATTAGATTTTAAGAATAAATACAGTAAAAATTCAATAACGTGCAGCTTCACAGAGAATTGGTATCGGCCTTTTCAGTGATGAGGGGGCTTGCATAAGTGTGAGAATTGATGAAAAAATTGATCCGCGAGAGCCAAATAGGGAATTCTCGTTTCGCAAGGGACGCACAAGGAAATCAGTGAAAGTTTTAGTTGTAGGTAATGGCGGGCGGGAACACGCTCTAGCATGGAAACTGTTGCAATCTAAGCAAGTTGAGCAAGTTATCTGTGTACCAGGCAATGGGGGCACAGCAACTATGGAACGTTGCCAGAATTTGCCCCTAGCAGTAGATGATTTTGAGGGTATGAGCCGATATGCTCTCTTAAATGGCATAACTCTAGTAATAGTTGGGCCAGAAGTCCCCTTGGCGAAGGGAATTACAGACTACCTCCAAGATAAAGGATTGATGGTATTTGGCCCAGTTAGAGCCGGAGCGCAAATTGAAGCGAGTAAAGCTTGGGCAAAAGCCCTAATGCAAGAAGCCGGGATTCCGACGGCACGGGCTGCGGTATTTACGGAGGCAGTAGCAGCAAAATCTTACGTCAAATCTCAGGGAGCGCCAATAGTCATTAAAGCTGATGGCTTGGCGGCTGGTAAGGGTGTAACGGTGGCTGAAACACTTGAACAGGCAGAAAGTGCCGTTGATGCGATTTTTCAGGGACAATTTGGCAGTGCTGGTGAATTTGTCGTCATTGAAGAATGTTTGATTGGGCAGGAGGTGTCAGTTTTAGCATTGACGGATGGGTTAACAATTAGACCCTTGCTGCCAGCTCAAGACCACAAGCGGATTGGTGACGGCGATACGGGGGAAAATACTGGCGGGATGGGAGCATACAGCCCAGCACCCATCGCTACGCCGCAGTTAATGGCACGCATTCAAACAGAAGTGTTAGAAAGAGCGATCGCCACCTTACGAGCTAAAGGCATTGATTACCGAGGCGTACTGTATGCTGGGTTAATGATTGCACCCAATGGCGACTTTAAGGTTTTAGAATTTAACTGTCGCTTTGGCGATCCCGAAACCCAGGTTATTTTACCACTGTTAGAAACACCCCTAGAAGAGTTGCTTTTAGCCTGTGTACAACAGCGCTTAAGTGAATTGCCGCCCATTGCTTGGAAAGAGGGAGCATCTGCCACTGTGGTTGCAGCTTCCGGTGGTTATCCCGGAGAATATAAGAAAGGCCAGATTATTACTGGTATTGGCGAGGCAGAGGCCACAGGAGCAACTGTATTTCATGCAGGTACGAAATTAAACCAGCAACAAGAAGTAGTAACAGATGGGGGTCGAGTATTAAATGTGACTGGAATCGGAGAAAATTTTGAGCAAGCGATCGCCCAAGCTTATGCAGGTATCAAATATATTCAGTTTGATGGGATATATTACCGAAGAGATATCGGTCATAGAGTTAGGAGTTAGGAGTTAGGAGTTAGGAGTTTGGAGTTAGGAGTTAGGAGTTAGGAGTTTGGAGTTTGGAGTTATGCCCTATTCCCTATTCCCTATTCCCTAACATATTTGTCGAATTAACTGTTAATTTTTAAGTTGTTGGGCTTTATAACAAAGACTACTAACAACTTTATATTAAGATGCTAAGTCTGTTAAAAACAATTCGAGATGCGATCGCTAGTTGGTGGTCGGAGTTCACACTCCAGACTAAACTGCTGGCTGTGGCTACAATGGTAGTCTCATTGGTGATGAGTGGTCTGACCTTTTGGGCTGTGAATACAATTCAGCAGGACGCGCGGATGAATGACACCCGCTTTGGGCGTGATTTAGGGCTGCTGCTTGCTGCCAACGTTGCCCCCCTAGTGGCTGACAATAATCTGACTGAGGTTGCCCAATTTTCTCAACGCTTCTATAACAGCACCTCTAGTGTGCGTTACATGCTCTATGCTGATGAAACCGGGGAAATATTTTTTGGCATTCCTTTTTGGGAAGCCGAGGTAGAAAATTCCCTCACCATTAAACGGCGGATACAACTACCAGAAGATTATCCTGGTGATGGTGAAAAGCCGATGGTGCGGCAACATCTAACCCCAGATGGCATAGTCACCGATGTATTTATTCCCCTGATCGTCAATAAGAAATACTTAGGTGTATTAGCGATCGGTATCAACCCCAATCAGACTGCGATCATTTCCACCAATTTTACCCGCGATGTCACCATTGCCGTTTTCATCACGATTTGGGTAATGGTGATTTTAGCAGGAGTGATTAACGCCTTGACCATCACTAAGCCCATTAAAGAACTGCTGGTGGGGGTAAAGCAAATTGCTACTGGGAATTTCAAGCAGCGCATTAATTTACCTTTAGGGGGCGAACTAGGGGAGTTAATTTTAAGCTTTAATGAAATGGCAGAGCGATTAGAGCGCTACGAAGAACAGAATATTGAGGAATTGACCGCAGAAAAAGCCAAGCTAGAAACTTTAGTTTCCACCATCGCAGATGGGGCTGTGTTGATTGATAACAACATGCAGGTGATTTTAGTCAACCCGACAGCGCGGCGAATTTTTGGCTGGGAAACTACTGATGTAGTAGGCTGCAATGTATTACATCACTTGCCCTCATCGGTACAAATGGAAATCACCCGTCCCTTGTACCAAATGGCAGCAGGCGAATGTGAAAGCGCCGAATTCCGAATTTTTATTAACCAACCTATCCCACGGACGATCCGCATTCTCTTGACTACAGTACTCAACGTGCAAAGAGAAAGCATCAAAGGTATTGCCATTACTGTCCAAGATATTAGCCGTGAAGTCGAATTAAACGATGCAAAAAGTCAATTTATCAGCAACGTTTCTCACGAACTGCGAACGCCTCTATTCAACATCAAAACCTATATTGAAACCCTGCACGACTACGGCGAAGACTTAGCTTTACAAGAACGGCAAGAGTTTCTGCAAACAGTCAACCATGAAACCGATCGCCTAACCCGTCTAGTTAATGATGTTTTGGATTTGTCAAAACTTGAGTCTGGTCGCCAGTACAACTTTGATGGGGTAGATTTAGCCCAAGCGATCGAACAAACCCTGCGTACTTACCAACTCAATGCTAAAGATAAAGGTGTTGAACTTGTTCAAGAACTTGCTCTTAATTTGCCCCTGGTATTGGGTAATTATGATCTGTTAGTACAAGTCTTTGGCAACCTGATTGGTAATGCCCTTAAATTCACAAAAGCCGGTGGTAAAGTTGCAATCCGCGCCTATCAACTAGATTTTAAACCTAGTCACACCCAATCTTCTCCAGTGCGGATTGAAATTTCCGATACTGGAATTGGCATCGCCACAGAAGATCAACACTCAATTTTTGAACGCTTCTTCCGCGTAGAAAACCGAGTTCACACCCTAGAAGGGACGGGTTTAGGTTTATCGATTGTCAGAAATATCATCGACAGACATCATAGTAAAGTTTATCTAGTGAGTGAAGTTGGCATTGGCACCACTTTTTGGTTCGATTTAGCTGCCTTTGAAGAAAAAGCGCCACCGATACAAGTTGAACCGATTGCAGAAGCATCCAAAATCACCACAACTTGAAGGTTAGCGATCGGGCATATCTCGTTGCGATCTAATTTTGAGATGATTTGTTACGACAAATTTGATAGGAGCGCCTAACGTATCACTAGATAACATGGTGCGTTAGGCTAAAGCCGTAATCCACTCTATATCTATATTTCAAATTTAAACGTTTGCAGCTAACGTTGCTTGATTCATCAGAAACGCTTAAATATTTCTTGCAAATATATAACCAGTTGCAGCAAATGTTTAATGCTTTGCAACAAATACTCCTCCATATATAAGAAAGGTTTAAGTATTTCCTGCAAATATATAACCAGTTGCCACAAACGCTTAATGCTTTGCAACAAATACTCCTCCATCTATAAGAAAGGTTTAAGTATTTCCTGCAAATATATAACCAGTTGCCACAAACGTTTAATGCTTTGCAACAAATACTCCTCTATATATAAGAAACGTTTAAGTGATTGCAACAATTGTTCTAACGAATTTATAACCTAATTTGCTACCGGAAATTTTCAAATAATCTAAGTAAAATTAACTAAACTTTTGTGAATGTGATGTCTACGACGGGCTACGGCTACGCAATAGGGTTCGGATAATATCCCCCTTAAAAAGGCAGCAGAGGAGCGCTGAGTTGCAAAAAAATTGTAGGTTGGGTGGAGGCTTTGCCAAAGCCAACATCCTGATATATGTTGGGTTGCGCTCCGCTCCACCCAACCTACCTCTTATGAAATTCTGTACTAAGGAACAAGAATTAAATAACATACAATTTATTCCACGTTCCTAAGTTACCAGACTGAAGAACAAACAGACCAATAATAAACCCAAAATTAACAGCAAAGCCTGATTGCGTTTTACCCAAATTTTCACACTTACTGCAAAACTGTTAGTGTAACGCTGCTGTTGCAACTCTAACTTTGCCTCTTCAATATTTTGGTAGAGGGTACAGTCTTTGGCGTAGGGACGCTGGGGAAAATTGCAAGTATCATCAGCGTGATATGTGCAGGTGTCGCATAGATACCCGTCCCCAATAGCGCGGTGCAATGGAATACCGGGATGACCGTAAGCTTTGAGTGTTGTCCGACAATAAGGACAATTAATAGCTTGACTATCAACGAGTTGATGGCAGTGGGGACAAGATACAGTAGCCAAAACCTTTAGCGCAAATAGGTAAACACTTTGATTCTAGCCATTTACAAGGGTAATGGGAAAATAGCTCTCAGAAGTGGTGACTATATCAGCAAAAGTACTAATCTTATGATGATTCTTTATATTTTTATAAGTGATTTATATCACTCAGAATAATTAAGGCTATGGCATAATCTAGCAAACATGAGGTTTTGTCTTAAGTCCAATAATTATTGAGAGGTAGAAAATATTGCCTTTTAATCCTGAGCTGTGCCGTAACGAAAGTGAAGTTGAAAGCAAACTCATAGTGCAATATTTGCTACCGCAGCTAGGTTATACTCCTGACACCTGGCATCAAGAGGTTGCTGTTGGTAGCATCCGCTTGGATTTCTTAGCATTTGCCGCACAAGTGATTCCCTTTGTCTTAGATGCCAATTCGCCGTTGAGTGTCGTTATGGAGGCAAAGCATCCCAAGCAAAACTTAAATAATCATGTCCCCCGGCTCAGGCATTATTTAACCAGCTTGAATGTCAGATATGGATTGCTGACTAATGGCAAAGAAATCAGAATTTTTGAAAAAGTACAAGGCGATATTAAGCTATTATTTCAATGTTCCGGCAAAGAAGTTGAAACGAAATTAGAGAATATTAAACGTTTAATTGGTAGAGATAGTCTAAAAGAAGGACAGTTACTAGATAAACCAGTAGTTACAATAACTGAAAATAATTCAAATTTTGAAACAAAGAGGCAACATTCAATGAAGACAATTGCAATCTACCATAATAAAGGCGGCGTTGGTAAGACTACTGTTGCAGTCAACCTTGCAGCAGCATTGAGTAAAAAAGGTAAAAGAGTACTGTTAATTGATATAGATTCCCAGGCAAATACTACTTTTGCTACAGGATTAATCAAATTTCAATTCGATGAAGATGATGATTTACGAGATTCTAATATCTATCATTTGTTAGAATCAGGTGACTTTTACTTAATACCCGATGTTACCCGAAAATCACATTATTTCAACAATCCTGAATTAGATGTTATTCCTGCACATATTAATTTAATAGAAGGACAGTATAAACTTAATCAAATTGATGCTAGTAAGACTAGGTTAGTTACGAAATTAAAAAAAGTAGAGCAAGAATATGATGTTGTTATTATTGATACACCTCCATCCAGAGATTTATATGCTAAAGTTGCACTTGTTGCTGCTGATTACCTAATAATTCCTTCAGATTTAAAGCCATTTGCAAACCAAGGATTGTTAAGTGTCAAAAACTTTATTATAGAAGTTAATGAATTTAGAGAAATGATCGGAAAACCACACATTATATTAATGGGTATCCTGGCTTCAAAAATCTCTACTAATTCTAAATTTTTACAATATACTTTTCCTAAACAAAGGAGCGTGATTTCAGAACGTTACGATCTGCCTTTGATGGAAGCAGTAATTTATGATAGAACCGTACTATCCGACTGCATGAATAAGACTATAACAGTTGGAGATTTAGAATATCCTGATCCCAAATCTGTTGTTAAATATGTAGAAGAAGTAAAATCAGATGCTCAAAAATCTGCTATGGAATTTGAAATTTTAGCAGATGAAGTATTAATAGGAATAGGTTTAAATCAATGATGAATTTTTCTTTGGTAGATGTAAAAAGTATTACTTCTACTGAACTTCGATCGAATTTTTCAGAGGCTGATTTGGAAAACCTCGCAGACATAATTATAGAAACTGGAGGAATTATCAGACCATTAGTTGTGAAAATGACAGGAGTAGAGAGCTATACAGTAGTTGATGGGCATTTTGAATATTATGCTGCTGTCAGGGCACGAGAAAAAAATCCTCGGCAAGGTGAAATGGTTAATGCCTTTGTCATTGCCCCAAAATTAGAGAATTTAGTAGTAAAGCAAGTTGCATCTCTCAAAAAAATTGATTCTTCTACTAAACAAGTAACATCACAGCCTGAAACAACAAAATTAGAACCACGTCTGGCAAATTTAGAATTACGTCTTGAGAAGCAATTTAATGAGTTTAAGTCAGAATTTATACAAGAAAGACAGAGAATAGATAGTCAGTTCAAGCAACTTGAAAACCTTATTCCTCAAAAGGGTGAACAGAGTAATCCACTTAGTTTGTTGAACTCTTTGGATAAAGATGAGTTATCTAAAAAGTTACAACGCGCTAGAATTTCTGGGGCTGAAAAACTTGCCAAAGCTATAGAAGATGCCCGACATAAGAAGCCAAAGCAAGAGTTTGAAGATTATCGTGATGTAGTAAAATCTGTTAAAAACTTGGGTGATAAAACAATGTTGACTATTATTGATGAGTGGTTAAGAAGTTAGTAGTTAGCTAGTAGGTTTGGTTGAACGAAGTGAAACCCAAAAATTAACGCTTAATGTTGGGTTTCATTCCTCAACCCAACCTACACAGCTTTTCTAAATAACGTCAAAAGTAAGTTGCACAATATGTTAATGTCAATGTCTAACCTCGCACCTGTCGCAGTGCATTAAACGCCTTACCTCGCAACCCAACTGGTAACAGCGATAACCCTAAACCAGTCCAAGCTTTAGGAGTTGAAAAAGACTTTCCTGCCAAAACCAACTCTCTGCCTTTCTGTGTTTCACCCTTCTCAATTAAACGCAAACCTAATAATAATTGCGTTTCAGTTAGACGATTTTTCCTGATTGTCTCTATTTTTTCAGACTCAAATTTATAATTTTCTAAATACCGGATTTTATCAAATAAATAAGGAATCGCTCGATTGATACCTTGCTGCTCTGCATGGTAGCGATATTCCATCAATAATTCTGGTAAGTAATAGCCCTTTTTTCCAGCCAAAGCCAGACGCACAAATAAATCATTATCTTCACAATTTTGCAGATTTGGCTGCATATATCCTAATTCTTGCAATGTTTTACGACGAAATAATGTTGCCCCAACTTGAAAGCTTTGCTGAATAAATACAACTTCTAACAAGTTATCTACAACACCTACTGGTAAATTTTTCCTACCCCAGCGATGAGAATTTTCTTGAGTTTTTGCCTCATCCCGCACATTGTTAATATCAATTATCCAATGGTCTGTACCAACAAAATCAATGCTAGAGTCTTGAGCAAGAATAGCTGCGGTACTTTCGAGAAAATCAGGTGTGAGCCGATCATCATCATCAAATTTAATAAAATATTCACCACGGGCTGCATCAAAGCCAGAGCGCATATTATTACTTTTACCAATATTTTGCAGATGACGGATATATTTAATCCGTTGGTCTGTATACTGTGACATTAACTCAGGTGTGCGATCGCTAGAACCGTCATCACAGATAATTAGCTCAAAGTCTTGCTCAGACTGGCCCAGTACACTGTCAATGGCATAAGGAAGGAGATGGACACGATTAAAAGTAGGAATGCAAACACTAATTTTAGGCATATTATATACTCATAACTGGAGGAAGTAGAAAATTTATATCAATCACTAATTTAATGCATCGCCAACAAAGCTATATTTAACGGATACTTCTTTGAAGTTTATCCAGTGGGCGATCGCAAATGATATTAGCGTTATTTTCTAAGCTATTATTCCCAAATAATTCATAATATACACATTATGGAAACTTGGCTAAACCCTGACGCTCTCGGAGAGGGCATAGGAATAGGATAAATGACAGATATAGCAATCCTAAATCAGTCGTCAAAAATTAGATCCCCGACTTATCGAAGAAGTTGGGGATCTGGACATCGCCCATTTTCACAACTCATTTAGGATTGCTATATATATTATTAAATGTGCTTTATTTACCTGATATCAACCGTACCATTGCTGAGTGCATCGCAGTCAAGCGCCGAACAATCTGATCAATCTCCAAATCTAATATGCTGTAATCAATGACTGCTTGACGAATCGGTGTATGTCCTTGATTGACTGCTAACTCTTCTATCCGGGCTGTACGCAGTGCTTGCAGGTGCGGTTGGATTTTTTGCAGCGTTTCTTCCAAGTCAGGTAAGGGCGGTGGGGGAATTTCCTGCTGTACTGAATCAGCTAACTGCTCTAAAAGTAGCGAAATTTGGCAGACAAAGGTTTCTAATTCTGGGAGTGGCACCGTTGCTTGAAAATGTTCGAGATGTACTGCCAAAACTGTCACGGCGTTAGTAAAACGTCCCATGTACATCAGCAACGTCATTACTGGTTCTACTAATTCTTTGTGCATTTTCGGTTCGCGTAGCAATCCTTGAAAGGAGGCTTGGGCATTACCAATTGCTAGTCCAGTTTGCCGCCGTTGACTGATAATAGTAGAGTCACGCTCCTTTGTCCCCTGGTAAACAGCCATCACATCGCTAAAGTATTTGTGACATTCTCGTAGCGCCGTAGCGAGTTGACTGGGTAAGCGATCGCGTTCCCAGTTTGGCCAGATAAAATAATGACTACCAAAAGCCAGTCCCGCGCCAATTAATGTATTTAATACCCGAAAACCGGCAAATTGCCAACCGATGGGATTACCAATATCAATAATTAGTAAGACAAATATTGATAAGAAAACCACTGAATACCCATAGTTGAAACCGATCAGTGAAATGCCAAAAAATACTGTCAGCAGAATGATTATGTCTAATACAGGCTTACTCGTGATGGTTGCAATTAGGACAGCTGCTAACACGGCTCCCAAAATAGTCCCGCCAACTCGCTGGAAAAACCTCTGGAAAGTTGCACCCAAGTTCGGTTTGAGGACTAGCATAATTGTCAGCGTTACCCAATACCCCATTGGTAAATTCGTAATAGTGTAAAATATTACGCCTATAGTTAGACTTACACCAATGCGGAGAGCATGACGAAAGATTGCTGAGTCTAAGGTGAGGTTTTCTTTGAGTAAATTTAAGAGCGATCGCTGTTCATCTTCAACTAAAAGAAGTCTATCTACATCACGTTGACTGATTTTGCGACGATCTGCCAGAGATTTAGCTGTCTGAGCCGTGTATTGCAACTGCTTCATCAGCTTTTCGATCATCAGCACTAGGTTGCTGAGAGCAACAAGAGTTGTGTAGTCTGTCTCACTCCCAGCAATTGCTTTTCTTTGCAGACTTTCTTGTTCCTTCAGCGCCTCATAGATGCGGTTGAGATTTCCGAGATTGATGCTAGCAGACTTGCGAGATATGACTTTCGCTATAGCTTGAAGAATAACTGATATTTCTGCGAGGGCATCGTCTACTAATTGCTGGACTGCGTGATATTGCTGGTGTTGGAAGTGAGTTTCTAGTAATTCTGTTAAGGCAATTACTGAGCCAAGCAAGCGATCGCCATCCTGAATTAGTACCAATAACTGCTCATTCATCCAACTCCGAGCCGACTGCCCAATCCGTAATGTACCTAAAGTAGTGCGTGCTGTTTCTAACGCCTTTCTAATTTCGAGAATATTTTCACTGGTTGCTACTTTACCGAGAAATGTTTGAATGTAGTTGGCAATTAGACTGAAGCACTCAGCCAAAGCTATCCGTAGTGGGTCATAAGGTCTAAAAGGCCACATTACCAAGGAAACTAGCATTGCCCATCCACCTGCAATTAGACATAGCAGCGATCGCACCAGTGCAGTTTCCAAGTCTCCTGGTTGGGCGATCGTGGTAATAAATGATATCCCTACCACCAGACCGACATTTGCCCCAGCATTACCATACAGCGACGCAAAACCGGAAGCAAGTCCCCAGAGAAATGTCAGCACCACAGTTAGCACTGGAACTTTAGCGATCAAAGTAGCCACAAATAGTGAAACAGCTATTCCCAAAGTAGCCGATGCCATCGCCTTAGCTTTGATTTGGTAAGGGCCACCAACATTCGCTAAGTTGACAAAGTAAGCCATTAAACCAACTAATAATCCGCTTTCTCTTTGGTTGATCAGTTGCCCAATTAGCATGGGAACCCCTAATCCTAAAGCAGCTCGCAAGCCGTTGGATATTGCTGGTTTTCCTGGCTCTGACTGGATCAGAAACTTAAGGAAATTACTTCGATTCAACTGCATTACAAAACTCTCTGGTTTTACCGCTCCCCTTATGCTAGAGCATTAAAACCAAGGTTTTATCGAGAAGTTTCCAAAGCTTAAAACTTAATGATAAAGCGGTGGGTTTCCAATGCCTTTTTTAGATACTGGCATCGCCTCCATAGCCGTCCTGGAAGCGATAAGATCAAAAATAAATTTATGCTGTGTTTATGACAACCCAACCCAGCCAAGCCAAATCACCAACAGAACTGGTAATCACCTGGGAAGCCTTACCCAAGGATTTTAAACTAGAGGATGAACCAGTAAATAATATAGGTCATGCTGCTTTGCACGAAAGCCTAGAAATGCCGCTTTTGGCTGGTGCTTTGCGTGAAAGCCTAGAAATCATTGGATTCATTCAACCCCAGATGTTGATTGCTTCCAACTTTGGTCTTTGTGCGACAGTCAACGGGCAATTTGTTACCAAAGCACCTGACTGGCTTTATGTGCCATCAGTTAATGAAATTGTGGGTAATCGCAAAAGTTATACACCCAATTTAGAAGGAAATATCCCAGCGATCGCTATGGAATTTCTCTCCGATACTGAGGGTGGAGAATATTCGGTAAAACGAACTTATCCACCAGGAAAATGGTTTTTCTACGAGCAGATTTTGCAGATTCCTATCTACATAATTTTTGAACCTAATGGCGGTTTATTAGAATATTATCAACTCGAAAATCAACGCTATGAGTTAAAGCTACCCGATGAAAATGGCCGTCATTGGATTGAGGTAATGGGCTTATTTTTGGGAACTTGGCAAGGAACAAAAGAAGCGCGAAGTGGTTATTGGTTACGCTGGTGGGATCAAGCTGGGAATTTGTTACCCTGGGCTGTAGAACAGATTGAACAAGAACGCCAACGCGCTGAACAAGAACGCCAGCAAAAAGAAAGACTAATTGCTTATTTGCAATCTCAGGATATTGATCCAAATAATTTGCCCTACTCTGACTTTTCACTGGATCTGGAAAACCTCACTTCTATTTCTCTCTTCCTTTAAGGAGAGAGAAATAGAATTCTCCCCCTTCCCTTGTAGGGAAGGGGGCTGGGGGGTTAGGTTTCGCCTCTTCTTTTCCAGATAACGTGAGAAGTCAAGCCTCTACTCTGTTTCTTCAATCATCTCCAACAATTGCGCCTCGCTTAACTGCGTAATTCCCAAGGAAACCGCCTTTTCTAACTTAGAACCGGCATCTTCTCCTAACACTAAATAATCTGTTTTTTTACTCACTGAATCAGTCACTTTTCCACCAGCTTTTTGAATCAAAGCCTTTGCTTCATCTCGCTTTAAAGTTGGCAAGGTTCCCGTAATAACAAAGGTTTTCCCTGCGAACTTTTGATTACCATCACCAACTGTTTTTGTTTCCTCTGTGGTAGTTAATTGCAATCCTTCTGCTTGCAAGCGTTCTATTAACCTTTGGTTGGCATCAATCCGAAACCACTGGTACACAGATTGGGCAATTTCAGCACCAATACCGTAAATCCCTTCAATATCTGATTGCTTTGCTGTGGCTAACTGGTCTACAGTGAAATACTTCTGAGTCAACAATTGGGCATTTACACTGCCAACGTGACGGATACCTAAACCATACAGTACCCTTGACCAAGGTTGATTTTTTGATTGAGCGATCGCATCGATTAATTTCTCTGCCAACTTTTTCCCCATTCTTTCCAATGCAGATAACTTCTCTGCTGTCAACTCATATAAATCGGCAACGGAATGCACCAAACCTTTATCAACAAGTTGATACACCAGTTTTTCGCCCATACCTTTAATATCTAAGGCATCACGACTTACCCAATGTTCAATGGAACCTTTGAGAATAGCTGCACAGGAAGCATTGACGCACCTAATCACCGCCTCACCTGATTCTCGCACCACAGGTTGATCGCAGACTGGGCAATGGGTGGGCATAACGAAAGGTTCGGTGTTGGCGGGACGGAGTTCTTTAAGTACCCTCACCACTTCTGGAATAATTTCCCCAGCTTTACGGACAATGACAGTATCGCCGATGCGAATATCTAATTGAGCAATGCGATCGCTATTATGTAAAGTAGCACGAGAAACTGTTGTTCCCGCCAGTTGCACCGGGCGCATCTCGGCTAATGGTGTTAACGCCCCCGTTCGTCCCACATTCACAGCAATATTTTCCACACGGGTAGGCGCTTCTTCGGCTGGGTACTTTAAAGCTACTGCCCAACGGGGGAATTTCTGCGTAAACCCAAGTTGTTCCTGAAGTTTAAAAGAACTCAGCTTTACTACCACCCCATCAGTCATGTAGGGTAAATTCAGGCGTTCCGTATCCCAGTATTCATAATATTTTGCCACTTCTGCGATCGAAGCACACAGTTTGTGGTTGGGGTTGACTCGAAAACCGAGCTTTTCTAACAACTCCAACGCTTCCCATTGAGTATTAGCAATACTAGTGTCATCTCTACCAGCAATGTGTAGAGTGTAGCCAAAGAAATCTAACCGCCGTTTAGCCACAATGCGCGAGTCTAGTTGCCTGAGTGTACCAGCTGCGGCATTGCGGGGATTGGCAAATAATTGCTCACCTGCTTTTTGCCTTTCCTCGTTAATTTGTTTAAATACTTCCAACGGCAAAAACGCCTCGCCGCGTACTTCCACCCTTTCCAGAATTTCTAACCCTTCAAAATTCAAACGCAAGGGAATTGAGCGAATTGTCCGCACATTTTGGGTGATATCTTCACCCGTCACCCCATCACCCCTAGTTGTCCCCCTAACTAGAATGCCATCTTCGTAGGTAAGAGCCAAAGCAGAACCATCAATTTTCAGTTCAGTGACATATTCCACTGAATCTATTTTCGGTACTTGTCGCCGCCAACGCTGATCCCATCCTTGCAACTCATCAATATTGAATGCATTCTCCAGACTGTACAAGGGGATATTATGCCGCACCGAGTTAAACTGCGCTGCTGGCCTCTCACCCACGCGCTGAGTCGGACTATCGGGTGCTGTCAACTCTGGATATTGAATTTCTAGTTGTTGTAATTCTCGATATAGCTGATCATAAACTGCATCCTCCATGATTGGATTATCTAGCACGTAATAAGCATAGCTAGCTTGTTGCAATAACTGGCGTAATTCTTCTGTACGTTTTACTTCCGGCTTAATCTGGGTCATTAGACTTATAAAATAATCAGACGATGAAGCCTGTATAAACAGGCTTTGTTCTTGTAGCCGCGAACTTAGCGATCCCAGTCTTCGACTTCATATAAAAATCGAGTTTTACCAATCAGTTTACGATTAGCAGAGGTACTTTGGACAAACACAACATACTTTTCTAGGTTACTCGGTTTAATCCGAATCGTTGCATCCATCGGTAGACTTAACATTTCTCGTGCAGCACCTCCTTCAAATAAATCACCAGTTGCCCGATCCATCAAGATAATTTCTTTTTGAGCCTGGATAGTTTCTGTTTTGGTAAATTCGTAGAAACCCCGCCCAACTTTAAAACTTAAACCATTTTCTAATACAAACGCCTTAATTGAAATATCTTGTTCAACCTCTAAAATCTGGAAACGTCCTGGAGAAACTGCACGTAAATCCGCCGATTCGTAATAGGATGTTGCTTCCCGGTTCATCATGGTGTTAAATATTTTATTTAACCCACGGCTCATCCGTCCTTGGTCAATTACTTCTTGTTCATAAGCTTGTAGCTGTTCATTAGAAGATTGTTGATAGCAAACCGCCAAAAACAAATCACTAATATAGGAAAACTGGTCTAAATTGATATGAAAACCGCCAGACTTTTGTGCAAGTTCTTGATAAAAAGGAGTCGCATGAGCGCGATTGAGTGCTTGAACCCCGTAAACTGTAATTTCCGCCTCAGCTAATTTATCTAACTCTTTGCGCCAATTCAGTTTTTTCGGATTGTGTGCTGGAGGATGGGGAATATCATCGCCAATCAAAACCAGTGATTTTGTTGCTGACTTTGACCAAGATAAAGATTGGGATTCATGTAATACTAATTCGTAACATTCCGGTGCATCTCCACCGCCAGTAGGTGCGACATTTTGGACAAAATCACAAATAGCATCAACATCACCAGATAGGTTAAATGTTTTAGTGACATAAGTTGAGCCTTCATCACAGTAGTCACCATGAGCAATAATCCCAATCCGAATCAAGGAAATTTCGTTGATCAATCTGGTAACGGTATTTTTGATTTTTCGCCGCACCTGGGTAAGGCAAGGATACATACTTCCAGTTGTATCGAAGCTAAAAACAACCTCAATGTTATTACTTGTCATCCGCTCACCTAAATTAATATTTAATTTTTAACTTATAAAATTCCCAATGGCACACAATCATGGTTAAAAATTGTACAGGTATAGCGTTTCTCGCTTACGTGAGGTACACCCGTAGGGGCACGGCATGCCGTGCCCCTACACCTTGCGATATAATTTTGTACCGCATCTGAATGGGAACCGCTATAAATTACCTGTTGGTAGTAGGTAGGACACTCCAATCACCAACGTTGCATAGCCGAGAACTTGCAACAAGTGATAGGACTTACGCATGAGTTACGGAATAACGAACCGCAGAGGCACAGAGGGCACTGAGAAATCAGCGTTTGAGAGATATTTTGCGTAAGTCCTAAAGTGAGATGAGGGCGAATTTTGCATTTGTGCAAGAGGTGTATTGAATTCGGGCAGTTGTTGATTGAATTCGGGCAGTTGTTGATTGAATTCGGGCAGTCGTTGATTGAATTTGGGCAGTCGTTGATTGAATTTGGGCAGTCGTTTACTGAATTTGGGCAGTTGTTAATTGAATTTGGGCAGTTGTTGATTGAATTCGGGCAACCCCCAAGAATTTACATAAAGCCATTCACGATATTTATGATAAATAAATCAATTTATCCTGAATAATGCGGGTGTCAAGTAACCCTAATTCTGTCTATCGTAGTGCTGTACAGTTCAGGGTAAAAGTCAGTTTTCATCCTGGCGCATAATTAATAATAGGAAAGTGATTTATGTCACGTCCAAAACGCGGGTCTAAAGTACTTGATAGAGCACAGCGTCGGATTGCGGCTTTAAAATCGATTAGTCCCACTTTAGACTTAGGCAATGGGGTAACTATTGACTCCTTTGCAACCGTCATCAAAACAACGCAAGACAAGTTGGAAGCTTATAACTCAAGCCTCTCCACCGTGGATCTGACTCAGGGAGCCTTAGAATTTGCCGAAAAGTCGCTGATGGAACTAACTGAACATATGTTACTCAGTGTAGCTGCAAAGTATGGCAAGAATAGCGATGAGTACAAAATGGCAGGGGGCGTTCGTCGAAGCGATCGCAAGCGTCCGGTGCGAAAGCCTAAGCAAGAGGCTGCTGCTTGATAAATCTGGGTTTTACCCCACCCTAACCCTCCCCGATGGATTGGGGAGGGAACTGGATTTCCTGTTTTCCCCCAATATATCGGGGGGATTAAGGGGGTAATAATAGGAAAATGATATAGCGGTTCCCATTCAGATGCAGTACAAGGTTAAATCACGAGGTGCAGGGGCACGGCATTGCCGTGCCCCTACGGGTGTAACTCACGTAAATGATAACTGCTATTTGTCATATAGCAAAAGTGAAAAAATGGGCAAAGTAACTACCACAATCACTATTACTAACCAAATTGACCAAACTCTCGCAGAAAGAGGATTTATTCCCACAGAACAAATACGCTCAATTACTTTACATGATGTTTTAGTTGACACAGGTGCAACAAGGCTGTGCTTGCCTAAAAATATTATTCTTAATTTGGGATTGCCTCTGCAAGGAGAAGTAGATGTAAAAATAGCTACAGGAGTACAAAAAGCTCGGGTTTTAAAATGTTAAATCTTTCAGTTGAGGGAAGAGAAGGGACATTCAATTGTATTGAATTACCAGAAGGTTCAGATCCGTTATTGGGATTAATACCTTTAGAAGATTTAGGATTAGAACCTATTTAGCGATTACCCAGATACGGCAGGTTCTCACGCTACTGTTCAGTGGTAGTTTTATAGAGTAATAGAAAATCACCAAAAAGTAATATGGTTTTACTTAAGTGGAAATCCTGTATAACAGCAATCACCTTGACCGCAATCAGTGTGACTGCATGGAAGTCGGCATTGGCGGTATCTTTATACTCACTGACAGACTTAGGCAGTCTTACAGGACAACCCTACAGTCTCGCTTCAGGCATCAATGACTTAGGTGAGGTAACTATTAATTCTCAATATGGTTCTTTTTTTTACAGCAACGGTTCGCTGAAAACAATTAATCCCTTGCCTGGGGATAATCAACTTGCAGTGACTAGTATCAATAATTTGGGGCAAGTAGTTGGTAATTCGGTCAATAGGAATCAATATACTGCAAATAACCCTTTTCTGTACAGCAATGGCATCACCCAACCCCTGCCGCTCCAAGACGCTATTCCTTATGCCATTAACGATCGCACCCAAGTAGTAGGGGGAGCCATCAAACTTGGGCCTTTTTTGTACAGCGATGGTATAGCAACCAGCATAGGAACTCCTGGTAATGTTGCCTACAGTTTAAATAACTTGGGACAAGTAGTAGGCGTTCTCAGTACAAACACAGCTTTTCTGTACCAAAACGGTCAAACTACTAACTTGGGAACTTTATCAGGTGATGTGTTCAGTCAAGCAAACGATATTAATGACTTAGGACAAGTAGTTGGGTATTCAGGACCAAATGCTTTTCTCTACAGCTCCAGCACGGGACTCCAAAACCTCGGTAAGTTACGTCCTACAGATGTCTTTAGTCTTGCTCTCGGGATCAATAATTTGGGTCAAGTAGTCGGGTTTTCTGGCACTAACAATAACTATTTTGCACCAGATGGCAATGGTTTGCGGGCTTTTCTTTATAGTGATAACACTCTGTACGATCTGAATAACCTGATTGCTCCTGGTTCAGAACCTGGTTTTACTTTGACAGCAGCATCTGCCATTAATAATAATGGACAAATTGTCGGTCGTGGTGCCGTTAATGGTGAATTACACGCCTTTCTATTGACACCAATCTTATCTGCCTCTGTAGCTGAACCAACTTCAGGCGTTCCTATTTTGTCGTTCGGTGCTGTTGTAATTTTATTTGCAGCCTTCAAGGGCAAACCTCACTCTCGCAGTGCAGCCATACAACAAAAACTTCAGGTAAACAAAGCGATTTCTTGAAAATACCGATTGAGTTAATCTGTATTTACTAATTTAGAATTATTATGACTTACGGAAAATTAGACCCTGTAGGGGCAATTCATGAATTGCCCCTACACCTCGTGATGTAATGTTGTAACGCATCTGAATGGGAACCGCTATACACTAGCCCTTTCAAGGTGACAAACGAAGATACGTTGTTTTAGTGTGATCATCATGAGTTATCCGCTCAGATTTTGGGCTTTTTGAAGATTGAAATAACCAATCTTGGTTCCAAATTTCACCACCTTGAAAGGGCTACCGCTATACACATAGGCGCTTGACATTTGTAACAGTTTACTAGTTCCTAGAGACAGTGCTGGTAAGTTGTTCTCGATTGTCACAAACTAGTCATCACCTGAGCCAATTGATTAGATAAATCAACTAGAGAATCCTGGCATTTTTTAAATAATACGCCGGCTAAAAAATAATAATCGCCAGAATAAAATGCCATGTTGTTTTTTCGGAGTTCTTCTATGTGGTTTTTTACCTTGGGATCAGAGCTATAGTAGCCAAACTTTAAAGGTAACACCATGAAGTTTTGAACACAATATCCATTTTCTTTTGCTAAGTTCAGCGTAGCTGTAGGATTAGAAAAACTAGAGATTAAAACCAACACATTTTCATAACCTAAAGACAAAAGCTCGTTGGTAACTGTAGCTCCATCCACGCCCCCAAATAAGAGTGGCATATATATATCATTATCTGGTGCAGGTAGATAGGGTGGATTCGCTACAAGATACTCAGCATCGGGTTGAGAAGAATTAAACAAAGATGAATTATGGATGATGTATTTATTAGTGAGATTATATTCATCGATAGTTGAATTTGCGACTTTCCATGCAGAGGTATTTAATTCAAATCCATGTATCACCCCATTAAACTTGTTTTTCAATAAAGAATTAATTACAGGGCTACCATCCCCTGAGCCAAACTCCACAATAGATTCGTAGTTTTGGCAATTTCTGAGAACAAAACTATCTAAACAGTTGGAGTAAAAATTAGATTCTTCAGGACAAAAAAAGATGTCTTTCATTTGACGCACTTCAATGTATAAGGTATAATCAATGCAATATGAAGTTATTTACTCCCTTGATATCAAGACAATAAATAACTGTTCCTTTAGTAAAGAAGTTCTTACTAAAGAAATTGGGTTGTAGGTGGATTAGCAATAGAATGATTGAGAGATGTGAAATTAGAAATGCCAGAAACAATCTGCATTTTTAATTTCTAAATTTTTGAGATTTCTTAGATGAGTAAAGCGGCTTGTTCTGCTTCACGTATTGATTGCACAACAGCACTACCCGCGCGATCGCCCATTAGTTTCTCTTGGTCATACCCAAGCAGCAGTTCCCAGGCATCATTGGGATATCGTTCTGCCAAAGGCAAAGCCACATCATCCAACATCCAACGACCGTGACGCTCATCTTCCCTGATGTGCAGTTCCCAATAACCCATCGCCGCCTCTGACAGTCCCAATCGTTGCGCCGCCGTCAGATAGTTTTTGTAAGCCGCAGGGCCAGCCACCTCAAAATATGTCAACGCACCACAATAACGTAGAAAATAGCGTTTGCGATCGGTGGTCAGAAAGTTATGATTAGCGCAAGCTAAAACTTCCCAGGGTACTAAATCGAAGTATCCTTCTGGTTCAGTGTTCATCCCAAACTCAGCCAGCATTTGAGCAAAAAATGTAGAGTGCTTGCGGGATAAACGACCATTGCCGTATTCTTCTAATAATACTCGCACCAGCGTACACTGCATTTCATTAGCAGCACCACCCAATACGTAGCAAAGGCGACTACCTTCAACTAAGCCATCAAAGGAGCCGATCGCTAACAGGTGACGATAGCCAGATTCACTCATCTCCTCACGAATGTAACGGCTACTCTCCGATAAAAGCGGATCTAAATCGGCAGATGCACGCTCAATTAAAGCTTGTTTTACATCTAATTGTTGCAGTGCAGCCACATCGATTTGTGCCAGTTCCCATTGTTGCCAAGCAGCTTCAATTTGGTCACGACATGAGGACAAGTAAAGCGATCGCTCATTGGTATAGTGCCGCAAATCATCGTACCAAAACAGCTTTAGCCGATTAATTCGATAAAGTATTCGCTGGAGAAAACGGTGAGCCTGTTCATCGGAGCGATCGTTTTGATAGGCGGTATAAATTGCCGTTGAGAGCGCCTGTTCAAACTCACTAGCTATTGCAGGTTTTACATCTAGTTGATGATCTAAATCCTCCGTTGCTAGCAGTTCTATAAATTGCTCCTCAGCCCGATCGTAGTTGGTAATTGTTCCTTCTTCTGTTTGCGTATTCTTTTTGGCAGCCCCAGCGTTAGGAAATATAACTAAATTGCTTTGCATGAAATCTTTGGTAGCATTGGAGAAGTGAGAAATTACTTTCACCTCTAATAGTTAACTTCCCACACGAGTAGCTTTGTCTACCTCTTTCCCTGGTTATAAAGAAAAATTAAGTTTCAAATGAAAAGGGCATTGGGCATTGGGGACTTGTACTGAGCTAGGACTTATGCAAGAGTTATGGAATAATGAACCGCAGAGGCACGGAGGACACAGAGAAATCAGAGTTTGAGAGATATGCGTAAGTCCTATGAGCGAACGCGAACAGCGTCTCGTAGAGAAGCCAAAGTATTGGGCATTGGGCATTGGGCAATAGTTCTGCCTCTCCTACTCCCTACGGCACTTTCTGCTGCTCGATCGCCTTACTTGGCGGAATCTCCTCAAGAGGAATGAGTGCTTCGATTACCGACTTGACAATTGGCGCAGCAACAGTAGAACCGTAGGCACCTTCACCTTTTGGCTCATCCACCAGTGCAAACACTACATAGCGAGGAGATTCCACGGGCAAAATAGCCACGAAACTGGTCATTCTAGCACCCTTGATGTAACCGCCATTGGGACTAGCTTTTTGGGCTGTACCAGTTTTACCAGCAATGCGATATCCCGGAATTTGTGCCGCCTTCCCACTGCCTTGATTAACAACAGTTTCCATCATTTCTACAACCTTTTGGGTTGTTGCGGCTGTGAAAATTTGGCGTGGGATGGTGCGATTGGGTGAATCATGCATTTGCCCTTTGCTATCAATTAGCCCTCGGACTATATGAGGTGTTACCAATTTACCGCCATTGGCTAAAGCCCCGTGCATTTGCACCAGCTGTAACGGAGTCATGGAAAAGCCTTGGCCAAAGGAAGTAGTAGCTGCTTCAATTGGCGAAGCGATAAATTCTTCTTGACTTTTAAGCCGGCCACCAACTTCAAAAGGTAAATCTGTATCAACTTTTTGTCCTAGCCCCAACCGTTCTAACCAGTTGTAGTAGATTGAAGGCTTTAAGCGCTGGATAATTTGCACCATACCAATGTTGCTGGAATATTGCAGAATTTGAGCGATGCTGATTCGCCCATTACCATTGTGCATAGCATTTTGGATGGTGTAATTAGCGACTCGAATCGAACCGGAGTCATTAAACATATCATCTGGTTTGATGACGCCATTTTCCAGAGCGATCGCCACATTCAAAGGCTTAAAAGTCGATCCCGGTTCATAAAGATCCGCCACTGTCCAGTTTTTGAACAGCGATATATCAGCTTTAGCGTATTCATTTGGGTTATAAGTAGGTTCAGAAACGAGGGCGAGTAAGGAACCATCCAAGGCATCCATCACAATTACCGCTCCACGTTTAGCGTCAAACTTACCCATCTGTTGTTTGAGCGCAGTCCGAGCAATTCGTTGCAGACGGCTATCGATAGTAAGTTGCAGTCGCAAATCATCAAAATGCAAAAAACCTTCGGGTGCATGATCTGGCATCAGTACCCCATTACCCGACCGACTGAGCCGCACCGTTTGCACAGGACGTTCTAACAACTTTTCTTGAGAGTATTCCACACCTGCTTGACCACGCCGGTCAACATTCACATAACCTACCACATCAGCAACCAAATCGTCTGGTGGGTAATATCGAGAATATTTTTGAATCCACTCCAGGCCATTTAAGCGCAAAGAAATGACGCGATCGATCATTTCTTCGGGTAGGGCTGGGGCAAGTATAATTCCGCTTCTTTTGCTTTGAAAAGTTTTCACCAATTCAGCAGGATCTTTTGCCAATATTGGCGAAAGTCGCTCTGCCATATCTTCATTAGACTTATCAAACAGCTTGGGATGAGCGTACAAAGTATATACAGGACGGTCAATGGCCAACAGATTACTATTGCGATCTACCACCGGGCGACGGGGCATAAAAGGTCGCAAATTCACCATTTGTTGGTTTCGTGCTTGTTCTGTTAACTTTTTCCCCTTGACAATTTGCAGGTTATACAAGTTGACAGCCAACCCCAACCCTGATGCCATTAATACGCCCCATACTATGAACAGTCGGGACTTGCTATTGGATGTTTGGTCTTGGATATTAGAGACTAATTTTCCCAAAAGCCCTCGTTTATAATCCTTTGATCGCTTTGTGAATGTTGGATTCCGAAACTTTCTGAATTTTGTTCTACTTGGTGACTTCTGCATTGGGTTCGTCCTTTGTCATTTGTCTCCTGCCCAGAAGCAAGCTACGCGCAGCGTCTCCTAGAGAGCGTCATTAGGAATTAATATCCCAGTGGCGAGAGTGTTTGCTGTTGCGTTTCTGGATTTGGCGTTGTGTTAGACGATACGGGCTTAGGACTATGAGATACAGGAGGCAAGAAAATCATCCTTTCAGGAGTTGGCGATACCAGTCCTGCTGTTGGTTGTTCTGCTTCCTCAGCCATTTTATTTGTCAGCGTCGCGTTGGTTGTCGTTAGCAGCCGCTCATGACGTTGGAGGTTTTGCAGTCTGCGATATGACTGACCCCAAAGCTCTTGAGAATATACCGTCCAGCCATACACAGCAAGTGTCGATGCTACTAACAAGAATGCCAAAACTGACGAATAACGATGAAAAGTGTACAAGCGCAGCAACCACAAAGGTACCGTTCCCGAATTAGGCATTGTCGGAAGGGGAAGAAAACCTACCCCCACACTCTTCTGGTTCCTACTCGACTGCTCATTGAGATTTGGCAATTGTTGTCTACCCAACTCTTTCCCCGATTTGGCTATAACTGCCTCATTTGTGGGAGAAACCCCTAACTTTTTCGAGGAACGGCGTTGTCTTTGAGAAGATGCTGGTGTCGAATAGCTCCGTGCTGCTGACTCCATAGGCGCAGAGCGTCGCCTCCCTAAAGAAAAGATAGAATCTCGGCGGAACCAATTACCTCTTGTAGAAACAGCAGATTTACGAGTAAGTACCATAAATTTTTTTAGATGAGAAATACTGTACTTTAGATTGATTGTCTTGATTGTCTGTGTTTTGCTAAGGTTAAAATTAGCTTCTGTGCAACCAGCACACATAACAGACTATACCCTTTTAACTTTTCTGATCGGTAGCTGTACCAAACATTGCATCCCCTTAGATATGCAATGTTTGCAATCACCCATTAGAAACTGGACAGCTTACCTTTAGGCATCGCACCTAAAGTATGACAATGGGGGGCGGCAAGGTGCAATACTCTGTGAAAAAAATAAAATTTTTTGCTATGATACCTTGCTTTGCTAAAGAATTGAGTAATTTCCGTTTTGCTCCTGAGTTAAGAGAAACTAATTAGATGGCTGTCTGATGCGTAATCCCAAAAATAATACCCCAAAAGATTGTTTTTTTAAGTATGTAATCTCGTAGCATTAAAAAAAAGCAATAAATACGGTATCGTATTCAACAGGCGAAAAATTGTTCTAGCCACAATTGGTGAAAGAGGAGTTATGAAAACAAAAATCTTTGGTTTGGCTTTAATGTTAAGTCTGGCTGCAATTCTCGGAGCCTGTGATGGTGGTGCTGGTGGTGGTGCTGGTGGTGGTAGTACTCCAGCTGCTTCAGGTGAACCAACTGATGCACCTCCCGCAGCAACTCCCGCAGTGACTCCTGCTACTACTCCCGCAGCGACTCCTGCTACTACTCCCGCAGCAACTCCTAAATAAGGCATCTTAAACTTTAGTTTAAATCCGTCCAGAATTGCTCAGTGATAGCGTTCCTCACTAAATAGCTTGGATTAATTAGGTTCATGTAGAAACCTACATTTTTTTGTTGGTTTATCAGAGCCTAAAGTTTACTAAAATATTCAGCTAAGTAGACCAGGAAATAGAGGACACTGGTAAAGAGGGTTACGTCCTCAACCAAGTGTCCATCTGATCAAACCTTGTTACTAGTCCAAGGCAGTTGAGTGAATGTCAGTTATTTTGCAGGCAAGATACTTCCCTCATTTGGTATTTTGAATTGCTGAGACTACTGAGTTTTGAGAGGGCAAAACAATTTATTGCGATCGCTGGCAATTGCTCTTGAGCATTCCCGGAACTTTATCCCGTATCATCAGAGACCTGGTAATGTCACTAGATATTGCCAGATTTTTATTGGGCATTGGGCACTTGTACTGAGCGTACCCCTTTGGGGAAGCAAGCTACGCGTAGCGTCTCGTAGAGAAGCCGTTGGCGCAGCCTCTCGTAGAGAAGTATTGGGCATGGGAAAAAAGATTTTCATCCTGCGTTGTGAATGCAGTTTAGTAGATGGGAAGAGTTAAGGCGATAAAAGCGATAAAATTACTGAGCTTAGTTGTGATTAGTGCAATATTGTTTGCGTTAAGTAGCTATTGGGGATCATCGGTGATAGCATTACCGCCACCAGAGGATACACCAGAAGAAATATTACGGACACAGATTATTATAGAAGCGCGATCGCCTATTGATGGGAAATTCCTAACAGCTGCCGAATACATCCAATTGCAAGCCCAGCTACAAGAAGCCCCACCACCAAAACTAGACCCCAGAATTCGGGAACAGATTTACTTGCTTCGCTTACGCAAAACATTACTTCAATTTTTCCCCTTTTTAAATTTTTGACAAATTATTAGTTATTCATCCTCTGCCCAGTCCGCAGTACCCAGTCCCCAGTCCCCAATACTTCTCTACGAGAGGCTGCGCCAACGGCTTCTCTACGAGACGCTACGCGTAGCTTGCTTCCCCAAAGGGGTACGCTCAGTACAAGTCCCCAGTCCCCAATACCCCATACCCAATGCCCCATTCTGATGTAGGATAACGGTGGCGACAAAATTTGCAAATAAATGTAAAGAATATATATAGATATTAAAAAAGTAGATTTAGTCAATCACGTTATTTCACTTAGGTAGCTTCATGTCCATGACCACGATCGCCCCTGAACAGGTTAACAGCATCGTTTGGAATCAGCATAACGATCCCTTTGAAATACTAGGTTCTCATCCCATACAACAAGACGGCAAAACTGTCTGGGCTGTACGAGCCTATCTACCAAATGCAAGTGCCGTATGGGTCGTTCTTCCTGAACAACGGAAGGAATACCCAATGCAAACAGTGCATCATCCCCACTTTTTTGAATGCACCATTGAAACCGCAGAACTGGCAAACTACCAGTTACGGATTAAAGAAGGGGAACATGAGCGTGTCACTTATGACCCTTACGCTTTCCGTTCTCCCCGCTTGACAGACTTTGACTTGCATTTGTTTAGTGAAGGCAACCATCACCGGATATATGAAAAACTGGGAGCGCACCCCGCAGAAATAGACGGCATTAAGGGCGTTTATTTTGCTGTTTGGGCACCCAACGCTCGCAATGTTTCATTGCTGGGAGATTTCAATCTCTGGGATGGGCGTAAAAACCAGATGCGTAAAGGCCCCACCGGGGTTTGGGAATTGTTTATCCCTGAAATTGGTGTGGGAGAGCATTACAAATATGAAATCAAAAATTTTGAAGGACACATTTACGAAAAATCCGATCCTTACGGTTTCCAACAGGAACCGCGCCCGAAAACGGCATCCATTGTTACTGATTTAGATGCTTATAGTTGGGATGACGAAAGCTGGATGGAAAAGCGGCGTCGCACTGAACCCCTCACTCAGCCAGTTTCAGTCTACGAAGTGCATTTAGGCTCTTGGTTACACGCTTCCAGTGCCGAACCTGCTAAACTGCCAAATGGTGAAACTGAACCTGTAGTTATCGTTTCTGAACTGAAGCCGGGCGCACGCTTCCTAACTTACCGGGAACTAGCTGACCGACTCATTCCTTATGTCAAAGAATTAGGATACACCCACATAGAAATGCTGCCCATTGCGGAGCATCCCTTTGATGGCTCTTGGGGTTATCAAGTAACTGGGTACTATGCCCCTACGTCCCGTTTTGGTAGCCCCGAAGATTTCATGTATTTTATTGACAAATGTCACCAAAATGATCTAGGGGTAATTGTAGATTGGGTTCCCGGTCACTTCCCCAAAGATGGACATGGTTTAGCTTTCTTTGATGGTAGCCACCTATACGAACACGTTGACCCCCGCAAAGGTGAACACAAAGGATGGGGTACTTTGGTGTTCAACTACGGTCGCCATGAAGTTAGTAATTTCTTAGCAGCAAATGCCCTCTTTTGGTTTGATAAATACCACATTGATGGGATTCGTGTCGATGCTGTTGCCTCGATGCTCTATAACGATTATTGCCGCGAACCAGGAGAATGGCTGCCCAACAAGTACGGCGGCAGAGAAAACCTCGAAGCCGCAGATTTTCTGCGTCAGGTAAATCACATTATCTTTAGCTATTTTCCCGGCATTCTCTCAATTGCTGAAGAATCTACTTCCTGGCCAATGGTATCTTGGCCTACCTACACAGGTGGACTGGGCTTTAACTTGAAGTGGGATATGGGGTGGATGCACGATATGCTGGATTACTTCAGCATGGACCCTTGGTTCCGTCAATTCCACCAAAATAATATCACCTTTAGTATGTGGTATAACCACAGCGAGAACTTCATGCTGGCTTTATCCCACGATGAAGTAGTGCATGGTAAGAGCAATATCATCGGTAAAATGCCGGGGGATACATGGCAGAAGTTAGCAAATGTGCGTTGCTTATTTAGCTATATGTTTGCTCACCCAGGCAAGAAAACCATGTTTATGAGCATGGAGTTTGGGCAGTGGAGTGAGTGGAATGCTTGGGCAGATTTGGAGTGGCATTTATTGCAGCATGAAGCCCACCAAAAGTTAAAAACGTTTTTCCAAGAATTGAACCATCTCTATCGTTCGGAACCAGTTTTGTACACCCAGGATTTTGCTGAAGCGGGGTTTGAGTGGATTGACTGTAGCGATAACCGCCATAGTGTAGTTTCCTTCATCCGTCGTGACAAGGATTCTGATGATTTTGCGATCGTGATTTGCAATTTTACACCCCAACCCCATTCTCACTACCGCATCGGTGTACCACAAAAGGGATTTTATACCGAGTTGTTCAATAGTGATGCGCGTCAGTATGGCGGCAGCAATATGGGTAACTTAGGTGGTAAGTGGACGGATGATTGGTCATTACACAGTCGTCCCTATTCGCTAGATTTGTGTCTACCACCTTTGGGTGTATTGATTCTCAAGCTGGATAAGCAAAAGACTGCTGAGGTAATTGGATAATAATTAAGGGTGGGCGATGCCCACCCAATCCTAATCAAAATTTGACGGCAGTGAACTTAAGCTAGGGCGAAAGTCATTCGCGGCTACACAGGGAAGTCAAGTAATCGGACAAAATATTTACAGTCATTATGAGGGTTGGTATGTCTATTCAGTGCTAATTAATCTCTTAACTGAGAGGATTTAGTACCGATGCTCATACTCATGTCTCTCACGCCATTCACGTTTCTCATGTTCTCTACGTTGCCATTCACGGCGCTCACGTTCTTCACGCTCTCTACGTAGAAATACTAGCCTTTCTTGTTCTCGTTCACGCCACTCATGTCGATGATTGTTTCCCAAAATGACTTCTACTTGAGCAGATGCACGCTCTGCTAAAACACTCGAAGTTAGCAAAACGCCTAACAAACAAGATGAGAGAATTCTTTTCATGTTCATAAAGATATACCTTTGATTGAACCAGAAATCTTTAGTTTTAGACTTCTTTCTTTCACAAAAGGTTCAATTACGGGAGACCTATTTCAAAAGATATCAGCCGTGTTTTTAATTGCTTGTTGTGTCCCGTGGCTCTGGATCGTCATATACAGCAGATTTCAGGTAAATGAAGTACATATATAAAACCCAAAACCTTGTAGAGACGTAGCAGTGCTACGTCTCTACGTGTATTCGATGAGAGGTATTTGGCAGCGAGGGAGGCTACGTACCCCGCGTGTAGCAGTGCTACGTCTCTACGTGTATTCGATGAGAGCGCAATCTGCTGTAAACCTTATCGAAGTTGATAACTGTATGTAGTTTTCGCCCTTACCCTAAATCCCTCTCCCAAGCTTAGGAGAGAGCCACAGTTACCTTGAACAGATTTTGCCTCTGCCAAAACTTCTAACCCATTTGAACCTTTCTCTCATTCATCCGGTCTAATAAATACAAGCAACGAAACGGATAGGGGAGAACGCCTCAGGTGTTAGTTGTGCCAGCCAAGGTTTCAAAAGGAAATCAATTCATTAGCGAATCTGAAAGCGAATCTGACAGTTATCTGGTACAGCAGTGCCTACGGGGTGATACCCAAAGCTACGGTCAGCTTTACCGTCGCCATCAGCAAAGAGTCAGGTCAATCCTCTACAAACTATGCACTCCAGCATCTCTCGACGATGTAGTGCAGGATGTGTTTCTGCAAGCCTGGAAAGGATTGCCCAAGTTTCGCCAAACAGCAAAATTCTCTACCTGGCTGTATCGAATCGCTTGGAATGTGGCTTGTGACCAGCGACAGGCAGATGTTCAAAGGCGAACTCAATTACAAATTCTGAGTGAAAAAACTCCTACCCAACAGGAAGCCCCAGAGTTAATGAATATGCATTATCAAGACCTTGTGCAACGGGGACTAGCAAATCTCAGCTTTGACCATCGCACGATTTTGGTTTTGCATGATTTGGAAGAAGTACCTCAAAAAGAGGTAGCAAAAATCCTGGATATTCCCCTGGGAACAGTCAAATCACGATTATTCCATGCTCGTGCTGCTATGCGTCAATTTCTCCAAAACCAAGGGGTGCAGCTATGACTCAGTTACCTAATGATGATCATGACCTAATTAGTTTTCTATCTCAACATTGTCCAGAAGTTCCGCCAGCCTCGCCTGATTTAGAACAACAAATTTTACAACAGGTGAAAACTTGCCCTCAAGCACCCTTACGCAACTATTCCAGGCTGAGGTTAATTTTGCCTACTCTTGCTGCTGGATTAGTAGCTGCGATAGTTGGCTACCGTGCCTTGATACCTCCTCAACCAAGTCCGGCTGAACTTGCCTCATTGGAAACTTTTATTGAAAGCAATTGGCAAGCTACAGCCAGTAGCGAACATCTGGAAAGTGATGTATGGCATTTTACAGAATTAGATACTGAATAGGAGATCGCTTTGATGTTAATACGTCGTGTTTCCATTTTGGCGATCGCCATGATTGCCGTTAGTAGCACTATTGCTCTAGCCAAGCCAACTTTACTTTCACGCCAAGTCATTGCCCAAACCCCCACAAGTGTACCTCGGACAAATGCTGGTAAATCAGGTGGATGGCTCAAGGAATTAAATTTGACACCCCAGCAACTGCAACAGATTAAGCAAATTCATAATCTATCCAAACAACAGATAGCCGAAAAATCACAGGTGATCCGTCAACAGCAACAAGAATTACATGACCTGATCGCCGGCACAGCTACTAAAGAGCAAGTACTTGGTAAATATAACCAAATTAAGCTTATAAAGCAGCAGCTTGCTGATCTCCAGTTTGAAAATACCCTTGCGATTCGGGAAATCTTGAACCCAGAGCAACGGCTGAAATTTGCCGATCGGATGTATAAGAAGAAAAATCCTCTACCCCCAGCACAGCACAATTAACTCTATGACTGTGAAGCCTAAATATTGGGTGTTGTTGCTGTTTATCTTACTGGGGGGAATTGACCCCAGTTATGCAGCCTCCACATCTATTGAGCCAAAAGTATTACATATAATTAATCGCCTCAGCTTTGGCCCTCGCCCCGGTGATGTGCAAAGAGTGGAATCTATGGGTGTAGAGCGATACATTCAAGAGCAACTCTCACCTGATTCCATTCCCGAACCGCAAAGTCTCACCAGCCAACTAAACCAGCTAGATACTCTCCACTTGAATCCAGTGGAACTCTCAGAACATGGCACAACTCATCTCCCAGGACAAAAACCCAGCCTTGAAGAAAGAAAAGCTGCCAACAAATGGGCGAAACAGGTGCTAGATCAAGCAGTCCAGGCGCGGTTATTAGAGGCAACTAGTAGTCCCCGACAACTCCAAGAAGTGATGGTGGACTTTTGGTATAACCATTTTAATGTGGATGCTGGTAAAGGACGCGATCGCCTCTGGGTAGGAGCTTATGAACAACAGGCGATTCGACCTTACGCTTTAGCTCGCTTTCGTGACCTGTTGGGGGCAACAGCTCATCATCCAGCTATGCAGTATTATCTAGACAACTTTCAAAATCGGGCTGACAGCCGCCCCGATGCTCAGGGTAATATCCGAGGTTTGAATGAGAACTATGCCCGCGAATTGATGGAGTTACACACTCTCGGCGTAGATGGCGGTTATACTCAGCAAGATGTAATCGCTCTGGCACGGATTTTGAGTGGCTGGGGTTTCAGTCGTGCCGGTCAGCAGACAGATAATAATTTCGGGTTTTACTTCAACCCGAAACGTCATGATTCTAGCGACAAAGTTTTCCTTGGACACACAATTAAAGGCGGTGGTGAAGCCGAAGGGGAGGAAGCTCTAGATATTTTGGCTCAAAGTCCAGCAACTGCACGTCACATCAGCTATCAAATAGCTCAATATTTTGTTAGCGATCGCCCCCCCAGTTCTCTGGTAAATCATCTCACACAACGTTATCTTGCCACTGATGGCAATATTCGTGAGGTTCTCAACACCCTATTCCACAGCCAGGAATTCTGGGATATAAAAAACTTTAATGCCAAGTTTAAAACACCATATCAATATGCGATCTCGGCGGTGCGAGCCACAGGTATGGAAGTGAATAACACCAAACCAATCTCCAACCTGCTGCAACAGTTAGCAATGCCTCTATATCGGTGTCCAACTCCAGACGGTTACAAAAATACCGCAGATGTGTGGTTAAATCCTGATGCGATGAACCGCCGCCTCAGCTTTGCAACTGCGATCGCCAATGGCAATTTACCCTTATCAAGCATCCCAACAGATATGCAACAGGGCGACATGACACTACAAAAGTCCCCCAGTATTCCTGTAGATGCTTGGCAACTAACCAATACATTGGGCAATTCTTTTTCAGTCAAAACCCAAAAAGCGATCGCCTCTAGTGACTCTCAAATTCGCAGTGCTTTAATTTTGGGCAGTCCAGAATTTATGCAGCGTTAGTTACACAATTCTCAGTTACAAAACTCATATATAGCGGTTCTCGAATGGATGCAATACACTTTGACCTCACTTCCATTCCTCTCTCCTAAAAGGAGAGAGGAATGGAATCTTGCTCCCCAACGCTAGTAGGGAAGGGGCTGGGGGTTAGGTCTGTATTGCACTCAACAGAGAAGCGCTATAGCAGTCTCGCCCAGATGCAATATGCCCTCTTAGGGCACAGATAACTTGTATTCTACCGAATTGAAAACAGTCATAATTGAGTACTTTTAAAGATGAAAAGACGTAATTTTCTCATCCAAAGTGGAATTTTTTCAGCCGCCGCCATCACAGCTATATCTAGCAATGCTATTGTAGCTAGATCCGCTACCGACAATAGCGATCGCAAACGCTTAATTGTAATTTTCCTCCGGGGGGCAGTAGACGGTTTAAATGTTGTAGTTCCTTATTCAGAAACAGCTTACTATCAAGCCCGACCGCAAATTGCCATTCTCCAGCCAGGGAAGGAAGGGGGAGTTTTAGATTTAGATGAGCGTTTTGGGTTGCATCCAGCGTTAGATTCTTTGATGCCCTTCTGGAAGCAGAATAGTCTAGCATTTGTTCATGCTTGTGGTTCCCCCGATCCAACTCGCTCTCACTTTGATGCTCAACAATATATGGAAAACGCTACCCCTGGTGATAAACATACTCAGGATGGTTGGATGAATCGTTTACTAGGGGTAATTTCTCAAAAAACACCCATTCAAGCAATAAGTGTCGGAGAAACAACACCCTGGATTTTTTCTGGTCGAATGCCTGTAGCTAACATCGCATCAGGGAGAAATGCTACCAGACCTCTGCCAATAGATCGTCCTCAATTAGCAGCAGCATTTGACCAGCTTTATGGCGGTAATGATCCCCTAAGTCAGACCTATCGCCAAGGACGGATGGCGCATCAAGCGATCGTCAATGACCTGAATAGTGAAATGAAAATGGCGAATAATGGTGCGCCTTTACCTGATGGCTTCGCCAGTGATGCCCAACGATTGGCGCAACTAATGGTCAAAGACCCCAGAATTGAGTTAGGGTTTATGGCTTTGGGGGGTTGGGATACCCATGTGAATCAAGGTAGCACTCAAGGACAATTAGCTCGAAATTTAAAAAAATTGGGTTCAGGTTTAGCAACTTTGGTTGATGGTTTGGGGAGCGTTTACCAGAATACAACCATTGTTGTCATGTCCGAGTTTGGTCGTACAGTCAAGCAAAATGATAACGGTGGTACTGACCACGGTCATGGGAATGTTATGTGGGTTTTGGGCGGTAAAATTCGCGGTGGTAAAGTTTACGGTGAATGGCCTGGTCTATCTACAGCCCAACTTTATCAAGGTAGGGACTTGGCTATTACCACTGATTTTCGGGATGTGATCTCTGCCGTGTTGTCAGATCATCTGCATCTCAATCAAGCAAAATTAAATCAAGTGTTGCCAAATTACACCTCTAATCAGAAAGTAGCATTATTGTCAACTAATTGATAATTGCTATTTTTCAAGTGAATCTCTTTGATGATGCCTAGGCGTAGCCCGTCGGAAACATCGCCTCTTGGCGTTGGTTTTGCCATTGGGTTAGTCTGTACACGAAATCCCCAGCTACAAACTCTGTTGATCCGATACTTTGGGCATCTTGATTTTATCTCAGTGTCTATGATAATCTGCCTTCATCCATAAACTACAGTTACTTGATAAGATAATAGTAGTTTGCGATTCTTAGAGTCCACAAGCAAAAGGGCTTATTATACCAAAAAATTCATCTATTTAAACTTAGGACTTACGCAAAAGTACACGCTGTAGGGGTAATTGCATGAATTGCCCCTACGTGATTTAGGGATTTATGTATGAATATCAATACCCAGTGGATTCAAACAGATGTACTTGTCATTGGCGGTGGTACCGCCGGAACAATGGCAGGTATTAAGGCAAGACAAGCGAATCTTGATGCAGATGTACTGATTTTAGAAAAGGCTAACATACGTCGCAGTGGTGCGATCGCAATGGGTATGGATGGAGTGAATACCGCAGTCATTCCCGGACATTCCACACCAGAACAATACGTGCGCGAAATCACCCTTGCTAACGATGGCATTGTCAACCAAAAAGCCGTATATCAAACAGGTAAATTAGGTTATGAAGTTATCCAAGAATTAGAAAGTTGGGGTGTGAAATTTCAAAAAGATGCCCAGGGCAACTATGACTTAAAACAAGTGCATCGTGTGGGTAAATATGTCTTACCCATGCCAGAAGGTAAAGACCTCAAAACCATTCTTACCCGCCAAGTCAAACGCCACAAAGTCAAAGTGACAAATCGCGTCATGGCAACCCGCGTGTTAGTCAAAGCAGGACGTGCTATTGGTGCGGTGGGATTTGATGTCAGAAACGGAGATTATATAGTCATTCAAGCTAAAGCAGTCATCCTGTGTACAGGTGCTTGTGGCAGATTAGGATTACCTGCTTCCGGCTATCTCTACGGCACTTATGAAAATCCTACCAATGCTGGAGATGGCTATTCAATGGCTTATCATGCAGGTGCAGAACTTAGTAATATTGAATGCTTTCAAGTTAATCCTTTAATCAAAGATTATAACGGCCCCGCCTGTGCCTATGTTGCCGGGCCTTTTGGCGCACATACTGCTAACGCCGAAGGAAATCGCTTCATTAGTTGTGACTATTGGAGTGGTCAAATGATGTTGGAAATCTGGAAAGAATTAAATTCTGGGAAAGGGCCAGTCCAACTCAAAATGACCCATCTTGATGAAGATACAATCGCTGAAATTGAATCCATATTGTGGGCGAATGAACGACCGAGTAGAGAACGTTTTCATCAAGGTAGAAATGAAGATTATCGCACCCACGGCGTCGAGATGCACATTTCCGAAATTGGGTTATGTAGTGGTCATAGCGCCTCTGGTGTGTGGGTAAATGAAAATGCTCAAACAACCGTCACAGGTTTATATGCAGCCGGAGACATGGCCAGCGTTCCCCATAATTACATGATTGGGGCATTTGTTTTCGGTCGCATAGCCGGAACTCATGCCATTGAATATATCCAAGATTTAGAGTTTATCGAACCAGATGCAGATTTTTTAGAAGCTGAAAAAGCCAGAATTTATGCACCTTTAACTCGCCCTAATGGTGTACCTCACACTCAGGTAGAATATAAATTAAGACGCTTAGTTAATGATTATCTGCAACCACCAAAATCAGGTAATAAAATCGAGATTGGTTTGAAACATTTTGTCCAATATCAAGAAACGTTAGATTTAATGGGCGCTCGTGATCCTCATGAATTGATGCGTAGTCTAGAAGTTCACTTTATTCGAGACTGTGCAGAAATGGCAGCCAGAGCATCATTATATCGTCAAGAAACTCGTTGGGGACTTTATCATTACCGTTTAGATTATCCAGAGAAAAATGATGATGAATGGTTTTGTCATGTCAACTTAAAGAAAGATCAATTAGGGGAAATGGTATTGTTTAAGCGTCCTGTATATCCTTACATCGTGGATGTAAATTTACATCATTAAATTTATGATATAGCAGTGAAATAAACATGAAATATTTATTTTGGGATTTTGAGCATACACTAGGTTATCGTGATGGAATGTGGAGTGAAACTTTACATTCAATATTGAAACGTCATGGAATCCACAATATAGATTTAGAAGATATTCGACCATTATTGAAGAATGGCTTTCCTTGGCACTCGTCTGAAATTCCCCATAGTTTATTGTTTAATGAAAAAACATGGTGGGAATACATGAATGAATATTTTGCAGAAATATATGAAAAAGTAGGAATAAATAAAACTCAGGCAATAAAATATGCTTCCCAAGTCCAGAATGAATATAAAAATTTGGAAAAATGGCATTTATATGATGATGTAATTCCTACTTTGCAAGATGCAATTAAAAATAATTATAAAAATATAATTCTCTCAAATCATATACCTGAACTACACGAAATCATAGACCAATTAAATATTATAGAATACTTTGAAGAAATATATACATCTGGAAAAATTGGACATGAGAAACCCAGCCTCAAATTTTATGCTCATGTCATCAATGATTTAAAGATTGAAAAAACAGAATGTGTAATGATAGGTGATAGCTACAACGCTGATATCGCTGGAGCATTACGGGCGGATATACAAGCAATTTTAGTCAGGAAGCCTAATGATAAAAATTATAAACTTTATAGTCCAGATTTCAGAGGAATACTAAAAATAATTAGAAAAGTTTCAACTATGGAAGAAAGCATTTTCGTGAATTAAAGAATTGAATGAGTTATAAAGCCATAATTTTTGATCTCGATAATACACTGTTAAATTTTGAGCTATGTGAACGCCAAGCTATTCTTGGCGCATTGGAAGATTGTGCAGTATCTTTAGATTTCAATGGAGTTAGTGAGACTATTTTTCTTCAAGTCTTTGAAACTTATAATTCCCAGTATTGGAAACAGCGAGAAACTTTTTCTCCTAGAGAGTTAATCGAGATGTCTTATCGAAGTACACTTACTCAATTAGATATACAAATAGATCAAATCAGCAATCTTAGTCAAAGTTTTTGGCATATTTTTAATCATTCGGGCGTAATGGAACCTTATGTAAATGAAGTGCTAACTATTCTCGCGCGGAATTATCGTTTGGCTGTCATTACGAACGGTTTTGTATCAGCGCAACTACCGAGAATGCAAGCTGCTGGAATTGAGCATTTTTTTGAAGAAGTTGTCGTTTCTGAAGCAATTGGTTTTGCTAAACCATCTCCTGAGATATTCCATCATGCTTTATCTAGGTTAAATTTAACATCAGCACAAGTTCTTTACGTTGGAGATTCTCTCACTCATGATTATGCGGGAGCAACACAAGTCAAAATGGATTTTTGCTATTACAACAGAAAAAATCAAAATTTACCACAAGAAGCAAAACCAAAGTTTATGATCGGTGAACTCTTAAATTTGCTGGAATTGTTTAAATCACAGGCTTTTGATTTATTCATCTAAAGTTAGATTTTAAATAATTTGTTTTAAATTATTTTGAGGGATTTTATAATATGTCTATATATAATTTAATTGGTCAACAATACTCAAAAACTCGCGTTCCTGATATCCGTATTGTCAATAAATTAATTGATTTACTCAATTTACCCAAAGGTAGTATTATTGCTGATATTGGTGCTGGTAGTGGTGGTTACAGTCTAGCGCTAGCTAATAAAGGATTTCTTGTTAATGCTGTTGAACCTTCTGTAGTTATGCAAAAACAAGCAGTAGAACATCAGCAAATTAAGTGGTTTACTGGCTATGCAGAAAATTTACCTCTACCAGATAACTCTGTTGATGCTGTTGTAAGTATCCTGGCAATTCATCACTTTTCTCATCTCGAAAAAGCTTTTCAGGAAATGCACAGAATAATTAGAGATGGGGCAATAATTTTGTTAAATTTTGATATTAGATTAGCTCAGAAGATATGGCTTTATGATTATTTTCCGTTTTTGTGGGAAGATGCGTTACGATTTTTACCACTTAACGAACAGGTTAATTTAATTCAGAGTAATACTAAAAGGCGTGTTGAAGCCATACCCCTTTTTTTACCATACGATTTATCTGATTTATTCGCAGCAGCAGGCTGGAGACGACCAGAGTTATATCTTCAACCAGAAGTACGTGCGGGAATATCATCTTTTGCGTTAGCTAATCAAGATTTAGCAGAACAAGGAGTAAAGTTACTTGCAGCAGATTTAAGTAGTGGAGAATGGAGCAAAAAATATGGTGATATTCACAATTTGACAGAGATTGATATAGGCTATCGTTTTATCCATGCAACGCTGGATAACTAAATAATTGTAATTCAAAATTAAATTATGACAAACAAAGTTAGTGTAAGTGAGAAAATTAAAATTAGACAAGCTGAGATTAAAGATGTAGAGAGAATTGCTAGTCTTTGCGAACAACTTGAATATTCTGTGACTAATCAACAAATAAAGCAGCGCCTTACTAAAATTAAAAATAACGATGCTCATATTGTGTATGTTGCCACTGTAGAAGATGAATATGTAATTGGTTGGGCGCACGCTCATATTTGTGAATCAATAGTTATTCCGACTCCAGCGATTATTTTGGGATTAGTTGTAGATAAAGATTATCGTTATAGTGGAATTGGACGTTTTTTAATGCAACAAATTGAACAGTGGGCTTCTCTGGCTGGATGTGATAGTGTTCTGTTACGTTCTAATATTAAACGCCAAGAAGCTCACTTGTTTTATGAGAAAATTGGTTATACCAATATCAAGCAATCATTAACTTTTCATAAAAAAATGTTTGAGTGAAAAATATGCATTTAATTAATACATTTGCTACTCCCTCTCTGCTTAATGCTCGTCTGTGATTTAAACATTTGAATGAACTACATCCTATACATCTAAACAACCTAAAATCATGAGATAATTCATGCAAGCTTACCCCATTTATTTTACCGTTTAGCAGTTTCAGTACAAAATAATGGAGTTATTTTATGGCTTTAATCAATCAAAGAATAGATGTTCCTGTCATCGTTGATGAATCAAAATGTCTAGAAAAATGCACAGCCTGTATTGAAGTTTGTCCCTTGGATGTATTGGCAAAAAATCCAGAGACGGGGAAAGCTTATATGAAATATGATGAGTGTTGGTTTTGTCTACCTTGTGAAAAAGAATGTCCAACCAATGCAATTACTGTGCAAATTCCCTTTTTGTTACGTTAACTATCTGTGAGAAAATTTAATGAACGATGAAATCAAGCCTTGGCTAGAAATGCTGCGATCGCCTGATATAAATGACCGTATAGTAGCTGTCAAAACCTTGCAACATCTAGGTGATGATGAAACAATAGATGCTTTAATTATAGCTTTAAAAGATGAAAATATTACTGTTCAGAAAATAGCAATATCTGCCCTTTGGGAAATTGCTAATCCTGTCGCCATCCCTGCCTTAATTGAATGCCTCGGTTCAGCAGATGTAGATATTCGCACTGAAGCCGCATCAGCATTAAATGAGTTAATTACACAAGATGAATTGTTACTTTTACTAGATAAACTTCAAAGTAATGATGTAAATCTTCAATTAAATATTTTGCTGCTTTTGCGGAAGATACATGATATTCAATCTTTGCCCTATATTTTACCATTTTTAGAATCAAAAAATCCTGAGTTAAGAGAAGCAGCCATTACGACACTCCGATATATCAATCAACTAGAAAAATGTCCGCAAGCTTTAAATTTAATCTTTGATCAAGAAGCAAGTATACGTCGTGCTGCGGCTTTAACTTTAGAACATTTACAAGATGCAGAAGTGGTTACAATACTTTGTCAAGCACTTACAAATGATAGTGACTGGCAAGTTCGCCGGAATGCAGCTAAATCTCTGGCTATTCATGCAAATAATCAAGCAATTTCAGCATTAGAAATAGCTTTAAATGATGAACATTGGCAAGTGCGTAAATCAGCAGCACAAGCTTTGCAAAAAATCCCAGATATTCAAGTTATGCCGAGATTAATTCAAGCATTAACAGATGAATATGCAGATGTCCGCAAAGAAGCTGCGATCGCACTTGGAAATTTAGCTCATCCTGACGTTATTAACCCCCTGCAACAAGCCTTAGATGATCCTGACAAAGAAGTGTCCATCCAAGCGCAACGGGCAATTCAGAAGATTAAAACAGATAGAATAGTCTCAAGGGAGCAGTAAATAACTAAGGGAAAGCGCAATGGGAAATCCATTTCCTGCAATGAACCCGTATTTGGAACAGCCAGAACTTTGGCATCAAGTTCATAATCGTTTAATTGTAGCGATCGCTGATGACCTGACTCCTCAAATCGCCCCTAAATACCGAGTTTCCATTGAAGAGCGAGTTTACACCAGTGTAGATGATATCTTACTTATAGGAATTGCTGATGTAGCCGTTGCCAATCATAACACTACAGATACCAGCACAACTTTGACTGCTGCAAAACTTATCAAACCCAGTAAAGTGAAAGTCCCCATACCTGAAAAAGTAACTGAGCGATTTTTAGAGGTGCGAGCAACTCAAAGTCAAGAAGTAGTTGCGGTGATAGAAATACTTTCCCCTAAAAATAAACGCTCAAAAGAAGGTAGAGCCGCTTACGAGAACAAACGACAGAAAATTTTGGCTTCTGCAACCAATTTGGTAAAAATTGATCTCTTAAGACAAGGAGAGTCAATGCCTGTTTTAGGAGCGATCGCCACAGATTATAGTATCTTGGTTAGTCGCAGCTACAACAGACCTGATGCAGATTTATATACTTTCGACTTAAAAAACCCAATTCCTGTTTTTCCAGTGCCTTTGCGTCAGGGGGAACCTGAGCCAATAGTTGACTTGCAAAGGTTACTAAATGAAATTTATGAACGTGCTAGATTTGACTTAGCAATTGATTATTTACAACCTTTAAAAATAGTGCGTAGGCGTAGCCAGCCACAGGCATCGCCCGAAGAAGAAGCTTGGGTGAGAGAAGTTTTGCAAAGGATCTAAATCAGAGCGCTCATTCTTGGTAACTCAGTACTGCCAACCCGATCAAAGCTTTGCTAATTTCCCAATACAAATTCTTTACTCCAAATTATTGACCTCTGCTTATCATCAATATTTATCAGGTTGACTTTATCGATAAAACAACGATAATTTAAATCTAAATGTTGTACTTCTTCTAACACTTGCAAAAATTTATCTGTATCTTTTGTAAATTTTCCTAGCGTTAAATGTGGAACGAATGGTAAATTTTCCCTGAAATATTCAGCTAATATACCTGTATATAATTCGTTGTGTAGTTTTACCATATCTACTTTTCCTTCTTCAACCATTAAAAACATATACTCATCCCATGATTTTTGTAATCCTTTGAGACAAATAGAAAATATTTTCCACTTACTCAAAATACTATCAATATGAAGAATGAGATTTTTTTTATTAATAGACTCGATTGTGGGAAATACAAGTGTAATATGTGGGTCAATTAAATCAACTTGTGGGTCATATTTCTGCCTTATTTGATTGATATCTTCTGTGTTAATATTGGGGTAATGTACGAGTGCGTAAGACATACTTATAAATTCTTAAAGGTTATACAGCAGATTTCAAATTCTCTAGGAGAGCTTACACCAATATGAGGTACAGAAATATCCCTTATAACATCCAGAAGATATGACTACAGCTTATCACCAAGAAGTCGTCCAACTCCTGAAACAAGTTATCGAACCTACCTTAAAAAATGATATCGTTAGTTTGGGAATGGTGCGAAATCTCCGCATAGTTGATGACTATATTTACTTGCGTTTATATATCGGTTCCCATCAGCAGCAATTAGAGACAGAGATCATCTGTGAGAGGTTAAGGTAATTGCACATTTGTCAAGAGGGTGCAGGAAAAGGGGATAAATCTAGCTTGGAGACTGGCTTTCGGAGATATTTAA
>NZ_JBALEA010000039.1:0-66670 GCF_036917135.1 Nostoc sp.
GAGTGAGATTTCATTTCCTCAAAGCTTTATGTAGTTTGAGTCTTGGTGTATTTCACCCTGATTCAGGCTCTCAATATTTAGATGCGTTTGCCCTGAGCCTTATGCTGCCCGCCTTCGTTATACCTATTCTGATATCTCGCCGAGTTTCCTCAAACACGGGCGCAAGACCTTTGGCGACGCGTATCCCTTTGTGGAATTCAGAATCTTAAATATTGAACAGGATGGCGAAGCTCAGGGCTATCAGGCAGGCGAGTACGATTTAGTCCTGAGTGCTAATGTATTGCATGCAACTAGTCATATTGGCAACACTTTGAGCCGGGTTAAGTTTTTAATGAAACGCAATGGCTGGCTGTTATTGAATGAAGCCACACAAGTCCGCCATTTTGGGACTTTGACCTTTGGTTTGTTAAAAGGCTGGTGGTTGTTTGAAGACCCGGAAAACCGCCTCGACGGATCGCCTTTGTTGTCAACAACTACCTGGCAGAGGATATTGTCGGAAGAGGGCTTTGGGTATACCCTTAGCTTAAGCGATGCTGTTGAAAGTGGTCAGATTTTTCAGGATATAATTGTTGCCGAAAGTAATGGCGAAATTAAAATAAATCACCCTGGTTTGCCTGGGCAGGAAAGTCGGACTGAAGAAGGTTTAGATCAAAGGCTAGATCATCTCCAGTGGGCGGATTTTGCCGAGTCAAGACATGAATTTATCGTCAGTAGCGTCAGCCAAAGTATGGCAAAGTCTTTAGGTGTCACCCATGCTGATATTAATATTAAGCGTCCATTTAGCCAATATGGTGTGGATTCCATTACTGGTGTGGACTTGATTCATCAGATCAATACCCATTTGGGGATAGTCTTGCGAACGACGACCTTGTTTGATCACGCGAATATTTTCGATTTATCCTGTTTTATCGACCAGAACCACGGCACGGCAATAGATGAGCAGCGTCAGCACCCGAAGCCAAAACTGTCGAAAACAAAGGATGCTCAGTCGCATCAAGAAAGGAGCTATCATCAGGCGATCGCACTGGAAAGACCGAGCCGCATCGAAGAACTCAGCTTCCATCCCCTGAAAAGCCAGGAACCCGCAGCAAATGAAGTCCAAATAGCGGTTCGGGCCTTTTCGCTCAATTTCGGGGATCTGCTGTGTGTGAAGGGTCTCTATCCCACCATGCCGGAGTACCCTTTTACGCCGGGTTTTGAAGTGTCGGGGCACATCGCCAAACTGGGTTCGGAGGTAAGCCGATTTGTCGTGGGAGACGAGGTGATAGCGCTGGCGGGTGATCAGTTGGGCGGTCACAGTACCCTGTTGACCACCGCAGAACACCTGGTTGTTAGCAAACCCCGTGAGGTAAGCCACGAAGATGCCTGCGCGTTTCCTGGCGTTTTTCTGACCGTATACCACGCTTTTCAAAAGGCCAATATTAAAGCCGGGGAAAAAGTGCTGATTCAAGGTGCCGCCGGAGGAACTGGCTTAATTGCTGTTCAAATGGCCTTGGCTGCGGGTGCAGAAATTTACGCAACAGCCGGTTCTCGCCAAAAGCTGGATTACCTGCGTGAAAGGGGCGTGCCTCATCTGATCAATTACCAGACAGACGATTTTGCCGAGGTGATTTTAGCCGATACGAACGGTTACGGAGTGGACGTGGTATTCAATACAGCCGCCGGAGATGCCATCCAAAAAGGGCTGGATATTCTGGCGCCCAATGGACGCTATTTGGAAATTGCAATGGTCGCTCTGAAGCGTTCACGATCGCTTGATTTATCTCATCTGGTAGACAATCAGGTGTTTTACAGTATCGATATGAGAAAGCTGGTGGCCAAAAACCCACAACTGATCAGTCGCTATCTCGATCGCATGGTGGAACAACTGGCAGAAGGTAGCGTTAAACCAACCATAGGAGCAAGATTTGCGATCGCGGATATTCAAAAAGCCTACCGACTGCTGGAGGACAGAAAAAATATTGGCAAAGTTGTTGTCAGTGTCCCCGACATGATATGGGAAAATCATGTCGGCCAAAGTGCTGTTCCCGAATCCTCTGCTGTTGAAGACCGTGTTCCTGAAAGCTCTCCTGTTGAAAGTGCTACGGCAAAAAATCTCGTGGAACAAGACGATCCCATTGCGGTTGTCGGGATGTCAGGTCGTTTTCCCGGTGCGGATAACCTGGATCAGTTCTGGTTGAATCTTGCCAGTGGTAAAAGTTCTATTACCGAAGTTCCAGCTGAACGCTGGGATTTGAATCAATGGTATGATCCTGACCCGGCAGTACTCAATAAAACCCATTGCAAGTGGGGAGGGTTTCTGCACGACATAGACAAATTTGATGCGCTGTTTTTTAAACTCTCAGGTCGGGAAGCCGAATTGACCGACCCCCAACAGCGTTTATTCCTAGAGGTATCCTGGGCTGCCCTTGAAGATGCGGGGCATGCGAACAATGGCATCTCCAATACCCGTTGTGGTGTTTTTGTCGGAGCAGGCCCAAGCGATTATTCTACCTTAATGCGGGAACAGGGCGTGCCTTGCGAGCCACAGTCATTCTGGGGCAATTCCAGCTCGCTGATCGCGTCGCGCATTTCCTATTTTTTAAACCTGAAAGGGCCGAGTATCACCATTGATACAGCCTGTTCCTCTTCGCTGGTAGCACTACATTTGGGCTGCCAAAGTATTCAACGTGGCGAATGCGACATGGTGATTGCCGGTGGCGTGTATATCGGGACAACACCGCATTTCCATATTATTGCCAGCAATGCCGGAATGCTTTCAGCCGATGGCCGGTGCAAAACCTTTGATCAAAGTGCGGATGGCTTTGTCCCAGGGGAAGGCGTTGGCGCTGTGGTATTAAAGCCTCTGTCAGCAGCACTTAAAGCGGGCAACTTTATTTACGGTCTGATTCGCGGCTCAGGTTCCAATCAAGATGGGCGAACCTATGGGATTACCGCGCCCAGCGCCGCTTCTCAAATGGAACTGGAACAGAGTGTCTACCGTCATGCCAAGCTCGACCCGGCAGACATTAGCTATGTTGAAGCTCATGGTACTGGAACAAAACTAGGCGATCCCATTGAGATTGATGCCCTGAGTAACGCCTTCCAAAGCAAAACGAAAAAACACCATGATTGCGCCATTGGGTCAGTTAAAACCAATATTGGTCACGCTGGTGCAGCAGCCGGAATTGCCGGATTGATCAAAGTATTATTATGCCTGCAACACCGACAGTTGGTGCCTTCGTTAAATTACCACACCCGTAATGAACATATCGATTTTGATAACAGTCCTTTCTATGTGAATACACGGTTAAAGAATTGGTCTGTAGCCCAGGGTGATCTCAGACGTGCCGTGGTCAGCAGTTTTGGTTTTAGCGGCACCAATGCACATATATTGCTGGAAGAATACAAACAAAAAGCGATCGCAGTCCCAGGCATTGGATCTGACGGTCTTGGGGATGACAGAAGAGGCAAAGGGGCAGGGGGCAGGGAGCAGGGGGAGCAATCCCTGTCCCGTTCGCGCAGCGTCTCGTTGGCGCAGCCTCTCGTAGAGAAGAGAAGCCGTGAAGCGGAGCGGAACATGGGTATCAAGCCCCGCCCTTCTAGGGCGTTTTCGATTGGTCGGAGTACAAGATCCGTTACTACCTCCCCCTTGCTCCCTGCTCCCCGCTCCCCTGCCTCTTTTGACAAGGAAGTTTTGATTGTATTATCAGCAAAGAATCAAGAGCGTCTGAAAAAAGTGGCGGAAAATCTTCAGTCCTTTTTAGCGGGCGCAGTATCCGATCAACTTGAGGACATTGCCTACACATTGCAGGTTGGTCGTGAGGCGATGGAGACACGAGTCGCTTTTGTGGTGGATTCAGTCCCGCACTTCCAGCAAAAGCTGGCGGCGTTCCTGAAAGACCAAACAGACGAGGAAGGTTTTTACCAGGGACAGCTTCGTGATGGCGAGGGACACCCTGGAACAGGCTCTTCTCAGGATGTATCCCTTGCTTTAGCTAACAAACAGTTGCCTCAACTCGCCCACTGGTGGGTGTCCGGTGTTGAGTTGGACTGGAGACAGCTAAGAGGTGCAGCCCAAGGCCATCTTATACCTCTGCCTACCTATCCCTTTGCCCGCGATCGCTACTGGTTTGATTCGGCTGGTTCTGTGGCAATTTCTCAAGCACAGCCTTCAGCATCTGTTTTACATCCTCTGTTGCATCGCCTCGATCTACAGGCCAGCGCGAAAATCGAAAAGGGCTGTGTGTTTGAGACATGGCTGAAATCCAGCGATCCTCTGTTGGCTCAACACCTGATTGAGGGCAAAGCAGTTTTTCCCGCAGTGGGTTTTCTGGAAATGATTATGGCAGGTCTGCATGAAATCCAGCCGGATCAAGTAGCGCTGTTGGAGGATGTATTTTGGCTCCGACCCCTTGATGTCATGGATCAACTTCGCGTTCAACTGGTGCTGGAGGTTGAGCAGAATAGTTTTCAATACCGGATTATACCCGCCGAAGGCGATGGAGGGGTCTATTGTCGTGGCAACGGCTATTGGCAAAAGGAGGCGAATCCTGCCGTTCAGTTGGATGTTAATCGCCTGAAAAACCAAATGTGCAAACAGTCCGTGTTCCCCGAATCTGACATCAGTGTGAACCTGGGTAGCTTGTATCAAGGCGCTACAGAGGGCTGGAGCGATGGACAGCAGGCGCTGATCGCATTTGATTTACCAACAACGTCGGGCGATCGCCAAGCCCCAGATCCAATACAATACCAATTTCACCCCGCAGCTTTTGTCGCTGCCTTGCAAGCTTATGGCTGGATTCATTCCGCACCAGAAGGTCTGGGTATGCCCTTTGCGGTGCAAAAAGTGGAGTTGTGGAGCGATCGCCATCAAGCTGTTTACGCTCATGTTACACAAGATGAAAATGGCAAAATGGATGTGCAAATCCTGGATGCCCGAGGCCAGGTAAGCGTCCGTTATCGTGGCATTACTCTGCAAACCTTGAACAATGCCGATCAAAAAGTCGGTAAAGAAACCGCTAAAAAAAATCAGTTGGAAAAACTGCTTTTTGTCCCCGTCTGGAAGCGACTTGATCCGAAACATGGGGTAGAAAGTGTCTGGCATCGGCCTGGAACTAGCGTCTTGCTAGTATACGCCCATGAAAGTATCGAGGAGGCCGAAAAACTGATGCAGAGTTATCGCCAGCAGGAATGCGAGCTACTCTGTGTTTGCTTATCTGCGATGGAAAATGAGATAGACAAAGGGCTGGAAACACTGGCAGCCCGTCTGAGGCAACTGAAGTCGCCGCTAGGTAATATTTGTTTTCTTGACAGCAATAGCCAAAGGCTCGATTTGGCTGACATGCCCATTGACGAGAGTTTTGGCGAACCCCCGACCATCACAGGCTTATTGGCTTTAGTCAGAATACTCAACGAACTTGGCTATAGTGAGCTACCTCTGCAATGGCTCGTGCTTACCTATCGCGCTTATGCCGTAGATCAAGAAGACCCAACCGCCCCCTATGCCACCGCCATTGTCGGACTGGTATCTTGTTTGGCCCAAGAGCATAGGCATTGGCAGGTGAGTGTATGCGATCGTCAGGATCATACCTCGCCCTGGGGCGAATACGCTGATTTCCCAGCGATCGCAAATAACACGCAAACCTTACAAGTCATTGCTCAACGAAATGGACACGGCTATGTCAGGCAATTGGAACAGTTGGATCTGCCTTGTCCAACACAAAGCCGTTTACGTCACAAGGGCGTATATGTATTGGTTGGCGGTGCCGGCCACGTGGGAACCTTGCTTAGTCGCTATCTAGTTCAGACCTATCAGGCAAAGGTTATATGGTTGGGTAGGCGCGAACAGAATGAGCAGATAGAGAAAAAAATCGCCATGATTGCGGCACTAGGATCGCGCCCGCAATACCTGAGACTGAAAACTGGGTCAGAGGATGATCTCAAACGTGTATTTGCCCAGATTAAGGCAGAAAATAGCATGATCCACGGCGTGTTTAACCTGGTGATGGTCGCCCAGGGTACACCCATACGCAACCTGAGCGAAGCGCAATTCCGTGCCGGTTCCTTCGATTCCAAGGTGAACTCGGCACAGACGCTATACCGTGTGCTTAAAAACGAAGCCTTGGACTTTATGGTGTTCTTTTCTTCGATGCAAAGCTTTGCACAGCGTCTAGATTTTATGTCGGCGAATATGAGTAGTTATGTTGCGGGTTGCATGTTTCAGGACGCCTTTGTGCATCAGATGAATCGCCAGTTGGACTACCCCGTAAAAACCATAAACTGGGGTTACTGGTCACAGGAATCCACAGGGGTCGAAAAAGCACAGTGGTATGAAACCTATATTGGCAATAAAGGTGTTTTCAGTCTCCGCGCCGGGGAGGCCATGGAAGCGTTGGAACGCATTTTGGTTAATGAACTGGAACAAGTGATGGTGGCCAAAGTCTCAGATGAGGTTCTCAGCGATATGGGCTTTTTGCAAGATCGCACAGTAACCGTCAGTGGTCAACATTCAAAAGAACCGGAACACGCCAATGAACACCTTGAGATATTGATCGTTAATGGGATTCTCAAAACCCTCGAAACCCTTGGTGTATTGAAGATATTCGCCAACCCTTGCGATCTCGAAAAACCCAGAAAACAGGCTCATGTACTTGACAAATATCGTCGTCTGTGGCGCGAGCTGATTCTTATTTTGGTTGGCGCTGGCAAGATGGAGCAACAGGGTTCCCTGTTTACTCTGCAAGAAAGCTATGGCAGTCTGGAGAAAAAAATTCGATTAATCGATCTTGAAGGAGATGCCAGACTATTGGGCGATCGCTATCCCGCGTTAGCGTCGAAACTTGCCTTGCTCACACCCTGCTTGAACGGTATGGCTGATGTGTTAAATGCTCGCAAACAAGCAACAGAAGTGTTGTTCGAGCATTCCTCCCTGTCACGGGTTGAAGATATTTATCGCGGAAATCCTGCCACAGACTATTTTAACCAGCACGTAGCCGACGTAGTGACGGCCACCGTCCAACAGGCGCTGCCAAGCCTTGGTGCAGGGGAAAAAATACGCATTTTGGAAATAGGCGCGGGTACCGGTGGCACCAGTGCATTCTTGTTTAAAGCACTCAATGCTTATTCGGATCAGTTGCGCTACATCTATACCGATATATCAAAACGCTTCCTGATTCATGCCCAGGAAACCTTCTGTGAACACTATTCTTTTGTAGAGACGCAATTGTTGAATATCGAAGAAGCCGTGGCTGAACAAGGGTTCGATCCTGGTAGTATCGATATCGTGGTGGCAGCCAACGTCTTGCACGCCACACGCAACATTGGCAGAACCCTGCAAAATGTTAAAACACTACTCAAGGGCGATGGACTCCTAGTTTTAAATGAGTTGGGGGAAGTTTCACCTTTTCTCACCGTGACCTTCGGTTTGTTGGATGGCTGGTGGTTGTATGATGACGAAACCATTCGTCTGCCAGGTTCGCCTGCTCTGTCAGCAAAAAATTGGCAGTTAATGCTAGAAAAACAGCATTTTCACGAAGTGATCCTGTTCGATGAAAAAGCTCAGACGCTGGGGCAGCAAATTATTATCGCCCAAAACAAGGGTGAAATTGAAGAAGCGCCTGCGATCGCCCACAACCAAGAAGAGGTCTTATCAATAGAAATCGCCGCCTCAGTAGAAGCTAGCCTGATGAGGGAATTGAGCCTGTGCATCAAGATTGAACAAAGTCGCCTCAACACCTACACCACGTTTTCAGACTATGGCGTGGATTCAATTCTGATGCTCGCCTTTGTGGATCAAATTAATGCATCTCTGGGAATTAAGTTAAACCCCTCAGAGTTATTTAATTACACCACCGTAGAACGTCTTACCGGGTTTATCGTTGATCGATATAGGAAGGAGCTGTCTGCACTAAAACAAGCGGCTCAGATTCAAGAAAACAAAAGTGAAATAAAAGTCACAGCAAAAGCAAAAAACCAAACCCTGGATACTGCAAGCAATAGTCCTGATCACTCCAAATATTGGTCTGTGAACGTGGATAGTCATTGGAGATCCCCCTTAATCCCCCTTCAAAAGGGGGAAAATAAGGAATTTTTAGCCCCCCTTTTGAAGGGGGGTTGGGGGGATCAACTCTTAACCGAGTCCCACAGAGAGGACAATAATAAGAGCGATCGCGGTCTTCATGACATCGCAATTATTGGCATGTCGGGTCAGTTCCCAGGTGCGACGAACACCGAGCAATTTTGGCAAAATCTCAGTGCAGGTATCCATAGTGTGGGCGAGTTGCCCGAAAGCCGTCTGGATCGTCAAATCTATAGTCCCCAGCTAGAGACGGGAAAATGTTATTGCAAGTGGGGCGGCATCTTAGAGGAACAAGCCTATTTTGACCCTTTGTTCTTTGAAATCTCTCCCAAAGAAGCCGCCGAGATGAATCCTTCTCAGAGGGTATTTATGCAGGAAGCCTATCGAGCATTGGAAGATGCTGGTCTGGTGAACGAAGGTCTTTCACAATTGCATTGCGGCGTCTATGTCGGTTGTGAGCCAAACGGCTATACCAAACAGGGTTTTACTGGCTCCTCTGAAGCCCTTGTCGCTTCCAGAATCTCCTATTTTCTCAATTTGCAGGGACCAGCTTTGGTGATTAATTCCGGCTGTTCCTCTTCCTTAGTTGCCATCCATCTGGCCTGTGAAAGCCTTCGTCATGGCGAAAATGATATCGCCCTCGCAGGAGGAGTTTTCACCAATCTGAATAGCGAGTTATTGGTCTGTCTGTCATCCATCGAAATGTTATCATCCTCTGGAAAATGTTGCGCCTTTGATGAAGCCGCTAATGGCACCGTTCTTGGCGAAGGTGTCAGCGTCCTGGTGTTGAAAAAATTACAGTCTGCGCTGGATGATGGTGATTTAATTTATGGTGTGATCAAAGGCAGTGGCATTAATCAGGACGGAAAAAGTAACGGCATTACCGCGCCCAACGGACTCGCCCAGGAAAAACTGATCAAGCGAATTTATCAGGACTATAAAATTGATGCCAGCAAAATCAGCTATATCGAAGCCCACGGCACCGGAACCAAATTGGGCGATCCGGTGGAAGCGAATGCGCTGAAGAAAGTATTTTCTTCAATCAACCCAGAGTCAGGCTTTCATTGCGGAGTCGGTTCGGTTAAATCAAATATCGGACATCCAGCTGCGGCGGCGGGTGCAATAAGTTTAGTCAAGGTTTTGTTATGCATGAAACACCGCCAGTTACCAGGACTGGTGCATTTTAATCAACTCAACCCTTTTATCGATTTTAACGACACAGGTCTGTATATCGTTGAGCAATTGCAGGACTGGGAGGCAGAACCAGGCGAACCGTTAATGGCGGGTATCAACTCTTTTGGCCACAGTGGCACCAATGCCCACCTTGTGATTCAAGAAGCGCCTGTGCAGACAATCAACGACAGCAAAAAAGCATTTTATTTAATCTGTTTATCGGCCAAAACGGATGAAGCGCTAAAACATAAAATCAGCGATTTGAGTGAGTATCTAGCACGCCAAGAAAAGCAGGTAACTCTAGGAGCGATCGCTTATACCTTAAATACTGGTCGTGCCCATTTTAAAAAACGCTGTGCTTTCGTCGTCGATTCCCTAGAGGCTTTGCAAGATGCCCTGACAGGAACTTTAGAAGGTCTTGTTGGCAACGGGTCAAAAATGAGTCCGCAAGAACAGGCATTTGCCAAAAAAGTTTTTGATTTGATCGTGGCAGACCTCCAAAATACAGGGAATCTGGAAACTGGGTCAGATCAAACCATCTATAAAGATAACCTAATGGCGATCGCCGGACTTTATCTAAAAGGTTTTGATCTAGACTGGCAGCGAATTTATCAAGGCCAGGTTTATCGCCGATTATCCCTTCCTACCTATCCCTTTGCCAAAGAAGCCTACTGGATTAACGAACCCCAAAAAATTAACTTCACTGAACCCCTTGCCGACAAACCCAAAGATCAAGCTACGCTGGGCGGACAGTTTTATTTACCGCAATGGAAACGCCTTGAAAAAGGGACTGGGGACTGGGGATTAGGGACTGGGGACTGGGAAAACTTGGAAGGGGATACAGACCTAAACCTTGTTTTGTTCGCGGAGCGTCTCGTAGAGAAGAAAACTCTTCCTAGTCCCCAGTCCCCAGTCCCCAGTCCCAGAGCGCCATTACTCGCCGACAAGCTTGGCCGAAGTCGGGGAACCCTGGCGCGACCCGTTGAACTGGAAGGCGATCGCGCGAAGCCAGCAATAACACCTGACACCGTTGTAATCTTTTATCCGCAAACAATGTCTGGCGTGAAAGATGATCTTAAAAAGTGCTATGAGCAAGCATCTGCAAGCCAGGTTGTCAGCTTTGAGGTTGGCGATACTTTTGCGTCTGAGTTAAATGTTTGCGATCGCCATGCCTTTGAACTCGCCCTCGCATCCCCCAAGCTAGGATTGTCAGCATTGCTTGAGCCAGGTCAAGCTCTAACCCTCTATTTTCTCATGCCCGAAGCCGATCAAGCCCTCAACTTAGAATTAAATCTCCAACGCCTTGAGGATAACCAGTCGCGGGGTTTGATCGCACTTTTTCGCTTGATTCAGGCGCTATTGGCCGATCACTGGTATTCCAGCGAACTGACCCTCAAAATCGTGACTCAGCAAACACAGGCGTGCAAAGCCTCTGAGCGGATTGCCCCATTTGGCGCAGATGTGGTTGGTTTTGTGCAGTCGTTAACGAAAGAATACGAACTCTGGCAGGTAAGCTGCGTAGATATTAATCGGCAGACATTGTGGACGCGCGAACAAAGCAAAAACTTTGCCGAGGCGCTGACTGCACTCAAGCCACCGACGAACGGGCGCGTCATCTGCTGGCGGGAAGGACATTTTTATCACAATGTTTTAACCCAAGCTAATCTATCCAGCATCCAGGGAAGCTCATTCAAGACTCATGGCGTATACCTGATTATCGGTGGTGCCGGAGGTTTGGGTTTGGTACTCAGCGAGTATCTGCTCGAAACCGTTCAAGCGAAATTGGTATGGGTTGGACGGCGCAGCGTCGAGGCTTTGACACCTCTGGCGCAGCAGCTATTAACAGCCCAGGGTGCCAAAGTGTTGTATCAGCAAGGGGATATTGGCGATCTTGAGGCTATGAGGCGAGTGGTGCAGCAAGCCAAAGCACATTTTGGACATCTGGATGGTGTGATTCATTCGGCCTTAGTTTTGGAGGATCGAGCGATCGCTGATATGGATGAGAAAACCCTACACAAAGTACTCACTCCCAAAGTACAGGGCAATGTGGTACTCCAGCAAGCCTTGGCCGATGAGCCTTTAGACTTCTTGTTGTTTTTCTCTGCCGGACAGTCCTTTATGAGTCATGCCGGACAGAGCAATTACGCCTCTGCCTGTACCTTTGAAGATGCCTGGGCGCAGTCTCAGAATCAGCAGCAAAACTATCCGGTAAAAGTTATCAACTGGGGCTATTGGGGCGAGGTGGGCATTGTCGCCACCCCCGATCACCGTCAAAGAATGGCTAGGCAGGGCGTGCTATCGATTAATCCCCAAGAGGGGATGGAGGTGGTTGAGCGCTGTCTGGCATCTTGCGCCACACAAGTTGCTTATTTTAAAGCACAACCAAGTACCTTGAGCCGCTTGGGACTGGACAATGGCAAAATCATGTATGCATCCCAGAAAAGTGTTTCACCCGCGCTGATTCATGCCGTGATTGCTGCAACCCAAACTTTATCAATGTCGCTGCCAGACGGACAGCGTTATCAGCAAGCCCTGAAACAGTTGGATCGTCTTGGTTGTTATTTACTTCTGCGTGCATTTCAGACAATGGGTGTGTTTTGTCAGCCCGGTGAGCAATATGAGCAACAGGCGTTGGCAGCCAGATTAGGCATTCCCGAAAGCTATTATCAGCTCTACAAAGAATGGCTGAACTTGCTGGACAAGGCGGGCTTTATTGAAATGAATGGTTTGCACTTGAATGTGCAAACCACTCTGCCGCCAGAAAATGACGAACATCATAACTGGTTAAAATCCTATCCCGAACTGCGATCGCACGAGAAATTGTTGCAAATCTGCGTCCAGGCTTACCCAGATATTATCCAGGGATCGGTTGCAGCGACGGATATTATGTTTCCAGAAGCGTCGATGGAATTGGTTGAAGGTATTTATCAAGGGAATACTGCCGCAGATGCGTTGAATACCAAAGCCAGAGATGCGGCGATCGCCTACGTCAAAGCCCGCCTAGCTGACTGCCAAAAAGAATCAGGCGCGTTCATGCAGTCAAAAATTATCTTTTTAGAAGTCGGGGCGGGAACCGGCGGCATGAGTAGCGAGGTTTTGAAAGGTCTCGCACCATATCGGGAATATATAGAATATTATTACACCGATATCTCCGAGCATTTTGTCCAGTATGGCCGCCGTCGTTATGGTGAAGATTACCCCTTTGTTCGATTTCAACGTTTAGACATTGAGCAGGAGCGCGAAGCAGTAAGTGATGGTTTGCCCAATGCCTGCGATGTCGTGTTAGCCGCAAATGTACTGCACGCAACCCAACGTGTTCGCAACACCATACAACACGTTAAAGCCCTGTTAAAACGGCACGGTCTGTTAATCTTAAACGAAGTCACGACCATTACAAGCTTTGCTACGTTGACTTTTGGGTTATTAGAAGGCTGGTGGCGCTATCAGGATGCGATCGTGCGGATGCCTGGGGGACCTCTATTAAGCGCACCAATGTGGCATAGGTTGCTCGAAGAGGAAGGTTTTGCCAAGGTCGTGTCCCTGGGTGAGCAAGGCGAAGGTGAAATGTTGGGACAGCAGATTATTGTTGGTCAAAGTGATGGCTGGAGCTTACGTAAAAATACGCAGAAGCAGGAAACACAGTCAAAAGAGGCAGGGGAGCGGGGAGCAGGGAGCAAGGGGGAGGTAGTAACGGATCTTGTACTCAGACCAATCGAAAACGCCCTAGAAGGGCGGGGCTTGATACCCATGTTCCGCTCCGCTTCACGGCTTCTCTTCTCTACGAGAGGCTGCGCCAACGAGACGCTGCGCGAACGGGACAGGGATTGCTCCCCCTGCTCCCTGCCCCCTGCCCCTCCGCCTCTTCTGTCAAAGCAGACCGAGCCGATCGCTATTACCCAAGTCAAGAACGCCTACAGTCCTGCACAGCTAGTCCAAAAAGTCACAGCGCAGATTGTGCAAACCCTTGCAGAAGCACTGGATATAGCATCTACTCGTGTGGAACTCGATGTACCGTTTTCTGAGTACGGCGTGGACTCGATTCTGTCCGTCTCGATTATTAACCAATTAAATCAGCGCCTGGGGATTCGGCTGAAACGTCCTGATTTATTTAATTACACCACCACTGAAAGCATGGCGGCGCATATTGTCGAAACCTTTGGCGATCGCCTCACCGAGTCCCTAGCAGAAAACACAGAAAAACCCTCTGCCGTGGCAGCCCCGAAAAAAACTCAAAGCAAGTCTCAAACACCCCAAGGCATCTTACAAACAAACCAGGAACCAATTGCGGTGATCGGAATGTCTGCCTGCTTGCCGGGTGCTGATAATGTGCAGACATTCTGGGATAACCTGGTGGCTGGTAAAAATTCTGTAACCCAGATTCCACGCGATCGCTATCAACGGGAATCAGTGAATGATTTACCCGGCAGTCCCGATACCTCCCAGAGGCAAGCCGGATTCATGGCTAATATTGCCGAATTTGATCCCCTGTTTTTTGCCATTTCTCCCCAAGAGGCACAGTGGATGGACCCGGCACAAAGGCTATTCTTACAGCAGGCTTGGTCAGCGTTGGAAGATGCCGGATATAATCCGCGAGCATTAGAAGGCACCTCATGCGCTGTTTTTGTTGGCTGCTCTGCTACAGGCTATGGTGTGAAAGAGGGCGAACGTGCAGGTTATGTGCCTTATGCAATGACCAATAGCGAGGCCATATTGCCCGCCAGAATCTCATATTTTCTCGACTTGAAAGGCCCCAGCATTCCCATTAACACCGCCTGTTCCTCATCTCTGGTTGCTATTCATCTTGCCTGCGAACAACTCCGTTCTGGGCAGAGTGACATAGCTCTGGCTGGCGGTGCTTCCGCGCTGATTGGTTCCGCCTTGCATATCGGACTCAAAGGTGCGGGGATGTTATCTGCCGATGGCCTATGCAAAGCATTTGATCGGGGAGCCAATGGCTTTGTTCTGGGCGAAGCAGTTGGCGTTGTCGTTCTCAAACCTCTATCTTCAGCATTAGCCGACGGGGATTCCATACATGGTTTAATTATTGGCTCGGCTATTAACCAAGACGGCAAAACCAACGGGATCATGGCGCCGAACGGCCCGTCTCAAACCGCATTAATTGAGTCGGTGTACCGCAAATTCCAGATAGATCCCAATACAATCGGCTATATCGAAACCCACGGTACCGGCACGCAATTAGGCGATCCAATAGAAGTAAACGCCCTTGCCGCCGCCTATCAAAAATTCACCACGCAAACCCAGTACTGCGCCATAGGTTCAGTAAAAACCAATATTGGGCATACCACCACGGCTGCTGGTGTCTGCGGATTAATTAAGACCTTGCTGTGTTTAAAAAATAAAAAACTTGTACCATCTCTGCACTATAATCAGCCTAACGAAAATATTGAATTTGCACAGACTCCTTTTTATGTCAATACCCAGGTAAAAGACTGGCCTGGCGATCGCAACGGTATACGATGTGCAGCCGTGAGTTCCTTTGGCTACAGTGGCACTAACGCCCATATAGTCGTGGAAGAGTTTGTCGAAACCAGAACCAGCACTGTGAGGCAGCAAGGGACGGCGCTGATTGTATTGTCGGCTAGGAATGAGGCGCGTCTCAAAAATCTGGCCAGCAATCTGAGGGCTGATCTGAATAAAAATAGCCAGGTGCAGCTTGCAGATGTGGCTTATACACTTCAGGTTGGCAGACAGGCAATGTCAGAGCGTCTGGCTTTTGTTGCTGACAGCGTGACGGATATAGTAGAGCATTTAGCCGACTTTCTTGACGGCAAGGCTAATACTCAGGATCTATACCAGGGTAAGGTTAAATCGGCAAGGGATAAAAGCGATTTGCTTTTAGAGGGCGATGCCGGACAGGCCTTTATCAACACCATTTTAAAGCAACAGGATTACCGCAAGCTAGCCACATTATGGGTAGCTGGCACTAGCTGGGACTGGAATTTACTCTATGGTGAAAACCGCCCCCGCCGCATCTCGCTGCCTAGCTATCCTTTTGCGCGGGAAAGTTATTGGTTGGATGGAGTGGTAGAAGCAAAGGCAGAGGATTTAATACCAATTCTCTATGAAGATGCGCCAAACTACATGAGGAACGAACCGCAAAGGGCGCAAAGGACACAAAGAGAGAAAGAAAGAAAATTTGGCGCAGCCTCACAAAGAAATGGCATAACGAGAGATCAGATCAAACGAGAGACTCAGATTGAACAAAGCACTGAGCTAATGACTTTTGAGGAAGTTTGGCAGGAACAGCCTTTAAGCGACGCTTCCAGTTCTGCCAGCTACAAAAGCGTTGTTTATTTTCTTTCCCAGTCAGAAAATCAGCAGGCAATGCTGAAGGCAATGCAAGCCATTGACCCAATAATCAATGTTATTTTCATTGCTCAAGGTGATGCTTATGCAAAACACTCGTCTTATACTTATACGGTTGACTCGGCGGATACACAGAGCTATCGTCAAGTTTTTACAGATATTGGCCAGAATCATGGGCAGGTGGACGCGCTGCTTTATCTGTGGCCGACCGAGGATTCACGTTGCTTGTATAATCCAGCTGCGATCGCTCATATTTTGCAAGCCCTAGCCAACAGCGCCCTAAAACCTTCTCGGTTCTTACTTGTGGCTTCTTTTTCCACCGCCCTAGAGCGTTGTTATCTGGAATCCTGGCTTGGCTTCGATCGCTCTTTAAAGCTGATGATGCCGGGAATCCAGGTCGCTGGACTCTATCAGGAAAATCCCGGGCAAGGCCAAACTATCTCCATGACGAATTGGAGTCAAAACATTTTCTCTGAACTCAAAACCCCGAAAGCCCAGACGGTGCTGATCCAAAAGCACCGGCGCTACGTCTGTCAAATTCAAAAAACCGTGCTGGCAAACCAGGGCACTTCTGTCGCATCGGCAGTAAAACCTGGAGGTACTTACCTGATTACCGGCGGCTGTGGGGGTTTGGGTTTTTTGGTTGCACAACACCTAGCACAACAGCAACCTACAACTAATTTAATTCTCACGGGGCGATCGCCTCTGGATGAAAAGATCCAGAGCAAACTCACGCGACTGGGAACAAATATCTACTATATTCAAGCGGATATATGCGATTCCATCGCCATGAGAAATGGCATTGCCCAGGCGAAAAACCGCTTTGGCGACATCCACGGTATTTTTCATGTTGCTGGCATTGCCCCCAGTGCAAGTATCCTCGACAAAAATATCGCCGACTTTCAAAAGGTACTCGCCCCGAAAGTTGCCGGAACGTTGCTGCTTGATGATTTGTGTCGCGATGAGCCGCTTGATTTTATCTGCTATTTTTCCTCTTCTGCGGCTATATTGGGCGACTTTGGGGCCTGCGACTACGCCATTGGCAATCGTTTTCAAATGGCCTATGCTGCCTATCGCCATCAATTGCAACAGCAGGGTAGGCGCCAAGGTAAGGCATTAGCGATCAATTGGCCGCTTTGGCGAGAAGGCGGAATGGGCTTTAATCACGACGAAAATACCAAGATGTATTTGCAATCCAGTGGTCAGCGTGTTCTGGAAACTCAGGAAGGTCTGGCGATTTTGGATAAAATTCTTAACCAAAATAAAACACAGCATTTGGTATTGGTCGGGCAGCCAAGCCGGGTTCATGGCTTTTTAGGGCTGACTCAAGCACCTGTGAAGCAGAGGCAGGGGAGCAGGGAGCAGGGAGCAGAGAGCAAGGGAGAAGAATTTTCCCCTCTGCCCCCCGCACCCCGCCCCTCTTCCTCTTTCCCATGCCCTATTCCCCCTACCTCTTCGGTGAATCAAGCATCGACGCGGCCAGAGCTAAGAGGCTTGAGTCTGGAACAGTCGGTATTATGGGATTTAAAAAACATTATCGTCCATCAACTCAAAGTGCCCTGGGAACAGCTTGAGCGAGAAAGCAACTTAGCCGATTTTGGTTTTGATTCAATTAGCTTATTGAGCTTTGCCACGCGCCTGGGTGAACATTATCAACTGGAAATAACACCCGCCTTGTTTTTTGGGTATTCGACTCTGGAGCAGCTCACGGAGTATTTTTTAAGCAAACATAGCGACTTTATCCAAACCTTTTATCAGGATTTGGCGAAAACAGAAGTGCATTCACCAGAGGCTCCTGCTGAAGAAAACGCTTCTCTCGAAAGCTTTTCCGAAGAACTGCGGCCAGAAAAAACTGATGATGGCATAGAGGAGGCGATCGCGATTATTGGCATGAGTGGCAGATTTCCCAAAGCCTACGATATTGAACAAATGTGGAAAATCTTGGCAGAGGGTGAATGTGCAGTAGAAGAAATTCCGCCAAATTATTTTGACTGGCGCAGGTATTATGGAGACCCAAAGGACGCCAACAAAACTAACGGAAAATGGTGTGCCTCTATTCCTGGCGTTGCAGAATTCGACCCGCTATTTTTCCAGATATCCCCGCGAGAAGCGCCAAACATCGACCCCCGTCAACGGCACTTGTTACAAGAGTCTTGGAATGCTCTGGAAAATGCTGGATACGGGGCGGATCATCTTAATAGCCAAAAAATTGGCACCTTTGTTGGCGCTGAAGAAGGGGATTATTATCAACGCGTCAAGGAGGGCAACATCACCTCTAATCACTCAGGTATTCTCGCCGCCCGCCTGGCCTATTTCTTAAACCTGAAAGGCCCGACAATGACGATTAATACCGCGTGTTCCTCCTCGCTGGTGGCGACTCATCAGGCTTGTCTGAGTTTACGGCAGCGCGAATGCGATACGGCAATAGCGGCAGGTGTAAATCTGATGCTCACACCCTACGGCTATATCAGCATGGCCCAAGCAGGTATGTTGTCCGCCGATGGCCGCTGTTATGCCTTTGATCAACGCGCTAATGGCTTAGTGCCTGGTGAAGCTGTGGTGGTGGTTGTGCTGAAGCGCCTGAGTCGGGCGCTTACTGACGGCGATCCAATTCATGGGTTGATATTGGCTAGCGGTGTTAACTATGATGGAAAAACCAATGGCATCACAGCACCTAGCGGCGTTTCCCAGAGTGAGTTGGTGAAGGATGTTTATCGACGAGCCGGGGTTAGTCCGCAGAATATTGATTATATTGTGACTCACGGTACTGGTACCAAGTTAGGCGATCCGGTGGAGTTAAATGCACTGGCAGAAGTATTTCAGGGCAGCAAACACCCCTGCGCGATCAGTTCCAGTAAGACCAATTTTGGCCATACTTTTTCGGCTTCGGGTTTAGTCAGTCTTGTCAGCCTGGTGCAGTCCCTTCGTCATAAAACGCTCCCGAAAAGCTTGCACTTTGCTGAACAAAACGATTTTGTTTCTTGGGATAAGAGCAACCTCTATGTCAATACGGCCAATCAGCCCTGGCCGGAACAGCCGGGTAAAAAACGCATTGGTGCGGTGAGTGCTTTTGGGATGAGTGGCACAAATGCCCATCTGCTTGTTCAGGGCTACCGACTCAGCAGAAAAGAACAGCCCATAGCCCCACCTTATTCGCTGCTGGTTTTGTCAGCAAAAACTGAAGAGGCGCTGCAACTAAAAGTTAAAGCCATGATTCAGTTCTTGCAAGAGGGGCTTGTGGATAATGCCACACTGGGCGATATCAGTTATACCTTGTTTGCAGGTCGGCACCATTTTCAACATCGTCTAGCGATCGTGGTTCAGGATCTAGCTGATGCTATTTACAGTTGGACACAATCAGGGCATTCAGATCGGAAACCCAATATTTTTCAGGGGAAAGTGCCTACCGAATTTACTGGTCAAAAGGTCACTTGGAATTATGTTAATGAATTAGTGCAAAAAATTCGCCTCTCCTCCGGCGATGAGAACCTGTATCGGGAAAACCTTTTTGGTTTAGCTGATTTTTATTGTCAGGGCTATGATATTCCCTGGTCTACGCTGTATGGCGATACACCTTTACGTCGAATTAATCTTCCTGGTTATCCGTTTTCCCGACAGCATTTCTGGCTGGATTTCTCCCCACAGTCTCATGGTGAGCAGGTTGCTACGGAAATCTCTGTTGCCGAGTCGCAGAAAAAAGCACTCAAAGAACTTATACCAATTCTGTATGAAGATGCGCCAAACTACATGAGGAACGAACCGCAAAGGACACAAAGAGAGAAAGAGAGAAAATTTGGCGCAACCTCACAAAGAAATGGTATTAGCTATCTTCTCAAATGGGAGCAACAGCCACAAATAGAAACTGAGATCAAAGCAAGTCAGGTTGTTTTGCTGGTTTACTTTGAATCCCCATCGCAATTTGAAAAAACACTGGCAAACTTCTTGCAGCAGCAGTGTGCATCCCAGGTAATCGAGATTCAATTGGGGTTGGAAACCAAACAGGTATCAGAAGATAAATGGTACTGCGACGTAAATACCCCCGCCGGGTTTGAGACCTGCCTGCAAGGGTATTCCCAGACTATTAATAGCTTTTACTTTCTTTGTGGCGATCGCCCCCAGCACACTATCCAAGAAAACGAAATTCAGTTGTTGCGGCTTGTCAGAGCCATGAAACAACGTATACAGAACAATGCCTTTATTGATTGTACCCTCCTGACCCTCGATAACTATCGCGTAGATAACAGCGTCACCAGCCCCAATGATGGCGGTATTAGCGGTCTCGGTTATTCGGTGGCCCAGGGCGACCACCGCTTCCGGGTAAGAAACATTGACCTGTCGCGGGAAGATATGGCCAGCGCCGAAAAACAGCTACCCCTACCAGCCATGATATTAAGCGAAGCCCCGTCGGATCGAGGTGAAGTGACGAAGTTGCAGTCAGGCTGGCGTTACAAGCAGCGTTTTTTCAAACTTGATTGGCAGTCATTGCAAGGCTTGAAGCCACAGGCGGCAGGTTTAAAAACTGGCGGTGTCTATGTTTTGATGGGAGGCGCGGGAACCGTTGGCACGATTATTACCCGCTATCTCATCCAAAAATATCAGGCGAAAGTAGTTTGGCTGGGGCGGAGTGCCCTGACATCTGCTGCCGTGCAGGAAAAACTACAAGCTTTCCAGGCAATGGATGAAAGGAATGCCCCACTTTATATTCAGGCTGATGTCACCGATGAGTCGTCAATGGCTCAGGCTGTCAAACAAATCAAACAACATTATCCCCGGATCAATGGCGCTGTTTTCTCGGCACTGGTATTTAAGTTTGATAACTCAATAGCGCAGACTAGCGAGGCAGAATTTAATCAGGTCTTGGATACCAAGAAAAAAGGCGCGGCGTATTTTTATACGGCGTTCCAAAATGAAGCCTTGGATTTTATGTGTTATTTCTCATCGGTTCAGGCTTTTTCCTTTTTGTCATCTCGTGATAGTGCCGGATACGCCGCCGGAATCACCAGCGCTGACACCTTTGTACATTCCATTGACAAAAGTGCAGCCTTTCCTGTAGGTATTATTAACTGGGGCTACTGGCAGGCATCACTGGCGGGAACCGAGGCCGAGAAGCGTTTGGCGGGTCACTATGATTTAATCTCCGATCGCGAGGGCTGCCAGTTTTTTGATGAATTTATACCCATGCTCACGGCAGGGCTTGTCAAACAAACCCTTTGTTTGGGCGTCTCCAAAGCCGTAGAGGGCTTAATGGGCTGCGATCCCACGCAGATGATTACCCTTAACCAGCCTGCGGCAGATTCTTTGATTCACTGTCTTTTCAACGAGAATGAGGTACATGAAGAGGCAGAAATAGCGCGGCTTTTGAATCAAGATTTCCGCAACGAACTCCACGACTGGCTGCCGCGTCTGTTGTTTTCACAAATACGACAACTGGGGATATTCTTAAAGGTTGGTGAGCAGCAAGAAAGTACCCATTGGCAAAAACAAGCCGGGGTAATCGAAAAATATGGGCGCTGGTGGCGCGAGTGTTGCTTAGGGCTGCTGGAAAACTATGGCTATGTACAATGTAAAGGCGATCGCGTTGAGGTCGCTACCAATATCACAGTAGACGACGCGGACAAACTCTGGCAGGGCTGGGAAAACTACCAAAACTCATTCCTCGACAACCCGGAAAAGAAAGCAGTGCTGGAGCTATTGGATAGCTGCCTGAGAAAACTGCCGCAAATTCTGCGTGGTAGCATCCAAGCCACAGATATTCTTTTTCCCAAATCGTCAATGGAAAAAGTCGAAAACATGTATCAAAGGAATTCGCTATCCGACTATTTTAATACCTTTGTGGCGAAAAGCGCCGAAGCTTATATTCGTCAACGGATTCAGGCTGACCCTCAAACGAGAATCAGGATATTGGAAATAGGTGCAGGCACCGGCGGAACCACCGCATTGGTGTTGCCGCAACTGCGCCAGCTTGGGCACGCTATAGACGAATATTGTTATACCGACCTTTCCAAAGCCTTTTTAATGCATGCACAAAAAACTTATGGATTGGATTATTCTTATCTGGATTATAAGCTGCTGAATATTGAACAAGCGATCGCAACCCAGGGAATAGAGCTTGGCGCTTATGATATTGTCATCGCTACCAACGTGTTGCATGCCACAAAAAATATCAGGCAAACACTTCGTCATGCCAAAACTGCTCTGAAACGCAATGGCCTGTTATTGCTGAATGAAGTGGTGGAAAAATCGATTATCGGCACCTTAACCTTTGGTTTGTTAGACGGCTGGTGGCTTTACCAAGATGAAGAGTTACGCATCCCCGGCTCCCCGCTAATCGAGCTTGAATGCTGGCTGAAGATTTTAAAAGAAGAAGGATTTACCTCGACCTTGTTGCCAGCCCAAGCTGCATATAAATTGGGGCAACAGGTCATGGTTTCAGAAAGTGATGGTTTTGTCAAGCAAGACAGAGAGCGATCGCCAAGGGAGGTTGAATCATCCCCTAAATCTGCGGTACCTGTGGTACAACCTTTGACTCCAGAGCAGCCTTTAGCGCAGAGACAGCCGTCTGCCGAAACACTCCGGGAATATGTGGCCAAGTTGATTCTGAAACATCTGGCGGAAACTTTAAATATGGCGCAAGCAAGTATTGACCCGCAGGTGTCATTTTCTGACTATGGTATTGATTCCATTCTCGGTGTTGGTTTTATTGACCAGCTTGCCAAGGCGTTCGGAATTACCATGAATACCGCGATTTTGTTTGATTATACAAACGTTACGCGTCTTAGCCATTATTTGGTGGATACCTATGCAGAAAAAATTCAAACCAAACTGCAAAAAAAGAGAGTGCCGCCGCTCGATCAGAACATAAATACATATACAGAAACAAAAAGTAAGCCAGAAAACCCGATGCCCAAAATGGCATCCGACGAGGGCAAGGCAGAAATATGCAAAGACATCGCCGTTATTGGTATGTCAGGGCAGTTCCCAGGGGCAAAAGACCTTGATACATTTTGGCAAAACCTGATTCAGGGGCATGATGGTGTTGCTGAGTTCCCCGCGAATTATCTCAACCCAGATTTGTTTAGCCCACACAAACAAGCGGGAAAAACCGATTGTAAATGGGGCGGTATTTTAGAGCAACGGGATTGTTTTGATCCACTGTTTTTCAATATCACCCCCAGGGAAGCCGAGTCGATGAACCCTCATCAGCGTCTAATTCTCAGCGAGAGTTGGAAAGCACTAGAAGATGCAGGCTACAATCCCAAAAACCTGGAAAACTCTCGTGTCAGCGTATTTATTGGTGCCGAACCCACCGACTATATCCACGAAACCTTTACCGGCTCTTCCGATGCCATTGTTGCCTCCCGCTTATCTTACTACCTCAACCTCAAAGGCCCAGCTTTGGTAGTCAATACTGGTTGCTCGTCTTCTGCTCTGGCCATTCATTTAGCCTGCGAAAGTTTACGCAGTGGCGAGTCTTCGATGGCACTGGCGGGGGGAATTTTCGCCGCTATGCATGAAAAAGCGATCGTTAAACTGGCAGAGATCGATATGCTCAGTTCCACTGGCCGCTGTCGGACTTTTGATAAATCCTGTGATGGTACGGTGTTATCGGAAGGTGTCGGTGTCGTCGTGTTAAAAAGACTCAAGGATGCAATCAGAGACAAAGATCCGATCTATGGTGTCATTCAAGCCTCTGGTGCAAATCAGGACGGTGCCAGCAATGGGATTACTGCCCCCAGTGGTCTATCTCAAGAAGAACTGCTGACTTCTGTTTATCGACAATATCAAATAAACCCAGAAAGCATTAGTTATATTGAAGCCCACGGAACCGGCACACGATTGGGGGATACGGTCGAGGCCAATGCATTGAAGCGGGCTTTTAAACAGTTTAGCGATCAGACGCAATTCTGTGCCCTTGGCAGTGCGAAATCCCATATTGGCCATACTGGCGCTGCCTCCGGCGTTATTGGTTTAATCAAAATTTTATTGTCCATACGCCATCGTCAACTACCTAAAATGCTGCATTTTGAAGAACTGAATCCAGCGATCGCATTGGAAGATTCTGCATTTTATATTAATAATCAGCACCTTGAATGGACGAACCAGGGCGGGCCATTAACCGCAGCCCTAAATTCTTTTGGACATAGTGGTACTAACGTTCACCTTGTAGTTCGGGAGCATCTGTCAGTACCGCAGGTGAAAGTCGAAGCTGATTCAGTACTGATTCCGTTGTCTGCCAAAACGCCCGCATGCCTTAAAGCCTATGCTGAAAAATTAGCGGCGTTTCTGGAGAATAGACGTATAAGTAAAACGACAGGTAAAGAAATCAGCCTCACTGATTTAGCCTTTACCCTCCAGCTGGGACGCGAAGCGATGCGAGAACGCTGCATCTTTCTGGCGAGGAATATCCCGGATTTAGTCGCACAATTAAACGCTTTTGCTTCATCCGAGACTCTAAACGATTTGAGTTGGCATGGGCGGGTGGGACACAGCAAAAGTAACAATGTTTTCGACGATCGCGAGTCTGAGCAAATTATCGCCCAATGGATGCAAAAAGGAAAACTTGAAAAAGTCGCCGCCGCCTGGGTACAAGGACAGAGTATCGACTGGTCAGTACTTTACCGCGAACTCACAGCAGATAAAATCCATATCCCAACCTATCCTTTTGCAGAGGAACATTATTGGAAGCCTGAAGAGCAAAGTATTGCCCCAGAAACAATCCCTGTGAGCTTCGGAACGCTTATGCTTCAACCCTGTTGGATAGAGCAAACCGTTGAAAATTAACAGGACTTACGCAAAATCATGAAAAAACGAACCACAGAGGGCGCAGAGAACACAGAGAAATAAGAGTTTCAGAGAGTTCTTGCGTAAGTTTTAATTAAGTCTTCTCTGTTCTCAATATGAAATTTATTTTGCAGTAGTACTTATGACTTTAAACTCTCACGAATCCTATAGTAGACATTTGGTTATTCTCTGTGAACCCGACGGAATGACGCCAGAAAGTATCACTGGCAGGATGGAGGGGGTGGATTGTCTTGTTCTTCAATCACCATCGAAAAACATTGCTGAACGTTTTCAGTGCTATGCTTCGCAGCTATTTACAGAAATTCAACAGCTTCTCAAAGGCAAACAAGAGGGAAAAATCCTAATTCAGTTGGTGATTCGTCACTTACCCGAACATCAGCTTTTTGCCGGTCTTGCTGGTTTGCTGATGACAGCTCACCTGGAAAACCCCAACCTGGTTGGACAGCTTCTGGGTGTAGCAGCGAATGACAATGGGTTAAATATTGTTGCCAAACTGAAAACGAACGCTCAGACGCCCTCAGAGCAACGTATTGACTATCACAACGGCAAACGTCGCATTGCCAGATGGAAAGAAATACCGATTTCTAACGATGAAGTGAGTATTCCCTGGAAGGAAAAAGGGAAGTACTTAATCACTGGAGGAATGGGTGGTTTAGGATTGCTTTTTAGTCAGGAAATTGCCCAACAGATTTGCGATGGAACGGTGATTCTGACTGGTCGTTCAACCCTTGACGAGACCAAGCGACAGGTACTTCAAACACTCCAGAAGTTATGCGCGGCAAGTCGTACACATCTGGAATATCGGCAGGTGGACGTTTGTGAGCCGCAAGAAGTCGCTAATTTAATTCAGGATATTAACAAAGATTTCGGCCATCTCGACGGCATTATTCACGCCGCCGGTATGATTCACGATAACTTCATTATTAAAAAGACACCGCAAGAGTTAGACAAAGTGCTTGCACCCAAAGTCATGGGCTTGGTGAATCTCGATGAGGCCACTAAAGACCAGCCGTTGGACTTTTTCTTTTTCTGTTCGTCACTGGCGGGCGGTATTGGTAACGTCGGACAGGCGGATTATGCCTGCGCTAACGCCTTTATGGATTCTTATGCCCAATACCGTAATCAACTCTTGCATTCCCATCAGCGTCAGGGGCGATCTCTGTCAATCAACTGGCCTTTATGGCAGGAAGGCGGTATGGGGGTTGATGAAGCGATCGCTTCCATGATGACGCAAAGTGTCGGCCTACTTGCCATGCCCACCTCGTCCGGCATTCGTGCCTTGTATAAAGCCTTTGCTAGCAATCAGGATCAAGTGATGGTTCTGGAGGGCGATTTGGCCAAACTAAAACAATCCTTTTTGAATTTGCCAGAAAAAACAGTTCAGTCTCAAGTCGGCGATGCTAAGGCGGTGGATTCGGGGCGACTGCAACAAAAAACCCTCGACAAATTAAAAACTTTATTTGCCGAAATAACTAAGTTACCTCTGGACAGGATAGACGCACAAGAGCCACTGGAAAGTTATGGGATTGATTCGATCATGATCTCCCAGTTGAATCAAAAGTTGACCGAGGGGCTAGGGGCTGTATCGAAAACACTATTTTATGAATTCCAGACCTTAGCAGATTTAGCGCACCACTTAGCCGCTACTTATACTGACGGCTGTCTGAAATGGACTGAGATGAATAGCTCGATCGCTACTCCTGATGTAAAAAGCAAGCCCTCAAAGGAAAACTCCGCGCAGATGGCGAATGTTGCAGCCAAACAAGCGATCGCTATTATCGGATTGAGTGGCCGTTATCCAAAGGCCAAAACCGTAGCAGATTTTTGGCAGAATCTCAAAAACGGCGAACAATGCATCAGCGAAATTCCCCGCCAGCGTTGGGATTGGCAGCGCCATTATCATGCCGATCCAAAGGAGGCGGTTAAATTAGGAAAGAGTTATAGCAAATGGGGGGGATTTTTAGAAGACTTCGATCAATTTGACCCCATGTTTTTTAACATGACTCCGCGCGAGGCGGCAAATATTGATCCGCAGGAACGCATATTTCTACAAGAAAGTTGGAAAGCCCTGGAAGACGCCGGATATTCACCCTCAAACCTGTCTGCTGATTTACGCCAAAGAATCGGCGTTTTTGCTGGGATAACAAAACAAGGCTTTAATTTATACCGCACAGAATCCGGGCAGGGTAATGAAAACGCCCCTCGTCAAATAGAGTGCCCAACCACATCATTTGCCTCTCTGGTGAATCGGGTTTCTTATTTCCTCAATCTCCAAGGCCCCAGTTTCCCTGTGGATACGATGTGTTCCTCTTCTTTAGTGGCCATACATGAGGCGTGTGAATATATTCGCGCTGGCAAAGGGGATATGGCCGTGGCGGGGGGCGTAAACTTATATGCACACCCATCATCCTATCTCGAACTTTCTTTAGGGCAATTTGTTTCTAGAGGTTCAACATGTGCCGCCTTTGAAAAAGATGGCGATGGCTTTGTTCCCGGAGAAGGGGTTGGGGTCGTCATCCTCAAATCTTACGATCGCGCGGTTAAAGATGGCGATCGCATTTATGCCCTAATTCGGGGCAGTGCAGTCAATCACGATGGGAAGACAAATGGCTATAAAACCCCTAACCCTGGGCCGAAAGCGGCTGTGATTCGCCAAGCATTGCAAAACAGTGGTATCGATCCGCGCAGCATCAGCTATATCGAAGCAGCAGCCCAAGGTTCCGACATGGGCGATGCCATAGAAGCAAGTGCCTTGACAGAAGTTTTTCGGGATCGCCAAAATGTTGAGGGGTCCTATCACATTGGCTCAGTGAAACCCAATATCGGCCACTGCGAATCGGCGGCGGGAATGTCGCAACTTACCAAAGTGGTTTTATCGCTGAACCATCAAACCCTAGTGCCCACATTGCGATCGCGGGAACTCAGTTCTACCATTGATTTCGAGCAACTGCCCTTTGAGTTACAACAAGACCTCTGCCAATGGAAACCCGTGCGGGTGGATGGCATAGAAGTACCGCGAAGAGCCGGGGTGATGAATATTGGCGCTGGTGGGGTGAATGCTCACATCATTCTCGAAGAATACTTGGGTAATCCACAGCCTGTTAACCATCAGCAGGAACCCGTACTTTTTGTTTTATCGGCCAAAAATGAAGAGCGCCTGGAACAATATATTGAGGACTGGCTGATCTACTTTAAAAATAATCAAAACCTCGATTTACCGTCCCTAGCTTACACCCTACAGGTAGGACGGGAAAGCATGGCGTGTCGTCTGGCCTTTGTGGTGAAACAGTCGGTGGAAATTGAGGAGCATCTGAGGCGCTGGCTTCAAACCCGTGAACTGGGTGAGGGAAGTTTTTACGGTGATGTGACTCAGGAGAAAATCAAGAATCCAGAGGCGGTGACAGCGCGGGTAAAAGCAGGTGATGCCAATGATGCTCGTGAACTGGCTGCACTCTGGGTGCAAGGCAATGCGATCGCCTGGGATGAATGGCATAGTGAAAAGACCTTGAGCAGACTCACTGGCTTGCCGACTTATCCTTTTGCGAAAAGAACTTGCTGGATTGTTCGCCATGATAAAGAACATCTAGAGGGCGATCGCAGCATGGAAAAAAGCGATGGATATTATAACATAGATCAAAGCCTGAATGGAAATAAAGCCGTTGAATTTTACACCCGAATGTCACAAGACTGTGACGAAGAATTTCAGGAAGAGTATTTGACTTTTGGTGCTTTCCCTAAAAGAATTCTTGGCTTCTCTATGACTCGTGTTGCCATGAATGCCCAAAAGTATCCAGAAGAACTGGAAATGATTAAGGAAAGACAGCGCGAACTACGTCAAGTTCTGTTTTATTGCGAGGATTTCCATCGGATTCACACTTTCCTTGATATTGGTTGCGGTCACGGTACGGATGTGATTCAGGTAGCCGCCCTTTATCCTCATATACAAACCCACGGTTTTACCATTACCGAATCTCAAGCGGTTCTGGGCAATCGGCGTATTCAGAATATGAATTTGGATAACCGGGCGCGAATCTATCACAAAGATAGTTCAAAAGATAAATTCCCCGACAACTGTGACATGATTCTGGGTATCGAAGTCACCTTTCATATTCGTGACAAAGATGCCTTGTTTCAGAAGATGGCAGATGCTCTCAGTGATAACGGAAAAATTTTGCTCATGGATTATATCGGTAATCTGCGAGGCAGTATTATCGACCCCAGTGTGGAAATTAGCATCCCCACTCAGCAGCAGTGGATTGACCTGTTATCGGAACACGATTTGATTATTGATGAAATTATTGATGTATCGACCGAAATTTCCAACTATCTTTATGACCCTGAACACGCTGAACATACCAAACATCTGCCGAAAGTGAGTCGGGATAGCTATCGCAACTACGCCAATCAGGCCATAGCCCTAGAAAAACGCTGGATTACTTATTGTTTATTAAAACTCAAAAGAGATACCCGGCGCAGTGAACAAGAGCGGCGCGAGCATAATGCTAGACAAATCGCCAATCAAACACCCTATGCTCAGGCGTTGGATGAGATGTTGCGGATCGGGCATATTCCTTATCCTCCAAGTGGGGGGATTAAAATCGCTAATCTGCCTATGGACATTCAGCAACCCCCCGCGCTTGATGAGAGCATACATAACCTGGAACAACTAAAAAGCACCCTCAAGGGCATTTTTGTCAACATCTTAGGTTTTGCAGCGCCGGAACTCGAATCCATAGAGCGACTTCAACTCAGGGAGTTGGGAATCAGTTCTGTGAATGCGGTGGAATTACTAGAAGCCATCAACACAGAGTTTGACCTTCATTTGCCCACCAGTTTAGTATTTGAGTGCCATAGTTTGGCGGATTTAGCCGGGTATATAAAGGTTGAATTGGGGCAGAAAACCATCGCACCTGTGATTGAAAAAGAGGCAAGGGAGCAGGGAGCAGGAAGCAGGGGGGAAGGTTCAAATGGGAATTCGACACTTCGGCATACTTCGACTCCCTTCTCTACGAGACGCTACGCGAACGACTGCGCTCAGGGCGAGTCGCTCAGTACAAGAAGCGATGATATTGCCATTATTGGGATTTCCTGTCGCTGTGCTGGTGCCAAAGATCAAGAGCAGTTCTGGCAGGTGGTTAGTCAAGGTAAAGATTGTATTGAAGACCTGAAAAAACCTCAATGGCTTGACTATATTGCTTCCCATTGTTCGGAAACTTTTCCGATTCGCTATGGCATCATGCCGGATCTGGATTATTTTGACCCGCTATTTTTTCAGATATCGCCTAGAGAAGCCGAGGCGATGGATGCAACCCAACGCGTGCTTTTAGAAGAATGTTACCGAGCCTTGGAAGATGCAGGTTATAAACCTTCGTCATTAAAGAAACAAGCCGTAGGAACTTATATCGGCGCGATGGGAGGCTCTTCACTGGGTAAGGGTTTTTCCCATCTTGATATGCTGGGTTCAGAGACGAGTATCCTATCAGCACGCATAGCATATTTTTTGGATTTAAAAGGCCCTGCACTGACGATCAATACCGCCTGTTCTTCTTCCCTGGTTGCCATTGATGTTGCCAGCCAAGCGTTAAAAAGTGGCGAGATTAATCTCGCCATTACCGGAGGTGTGACGCTTTATCAGCATCCCGGCACCTTTATTTCCATGCACAATGCAGGTATGCTTTCCCCAACCGGTCAGTGCCGTCCCTTTGATAATGCTGCCGACGGAATTGTTGTCGGTGACGGGGTTGGCATCGTTATTCTCAAGCGTTTGCAGGATGCTGAACGCGATCGCGATTCAATTTATGGTATTATCCGCAGCTGTGGTATTAACCAGGACGGGCAAACCTCCAGCATGACTGTACCCAGTTTCCTTTCCCAAAGCGATCTGGAAATTTCAGTCTATAAAAAAGCCAACATTCATATTGAAGACCTGCAATATATTGAGGCTCATGGAACCTCCACCAAACTAGGCGACCCCATTGAGATTCATGCGCTGAATAAAAGTTTTCAATCCTTTACCTCAAAACAGAAATTCTGCGCCATTGGTTCGTTAAAAGCTAACGTGGGGCATACAACCGCCGCCTCTGGGGTGTTAGGTGTGATTAAAGTCCTGCTGAGTCTGAAGCATCAACAACTACCGCCGTCAATCCACTTTCACGAGGGCAACAGACACATTGATTTTGACAACAGTCCTGTGTACGTCAACACCAGCCTAAAACCCTGGCCGCAAAATGCCCAGGGTTCCCGTCTGGCGGCGGTCAGTTCATTTGGTTTTAGTGGTACTAATGCACACCTGGTACTGGAGCAGTATATTCCCCAATCAGACGTTAATCTCAGCGTATTTACACCCAGGGTATTCCTTCTTTCTGCTGAAAGTGAGGAAGGGTTGCAGGACTATGCACATAATGTGAAGCGCTATCTCGAAGATCATCCCGCCATTCAATTTGAGCATTTCCTATATACCTTCCAAGTTGGACGGGAAGCGTTTACCTATCGTTTAGCCCTAATGGTTGACAATCAGCAAGCGCTGATCCAACAACTGGCGCAGTGGCTAGAAGGTGGAGGAGAAAAAGCAGAAAAGCCAGGTATTGGGGACAGTAAGGAAGAAAAAGCATTTCTTCAAAGCCTCATATCCGGTCAAAAAGTGCATAAGCTTGCCCAGTTATGGGAGCAGGGTGCTTCGGTGGATTGGAGTGCCTTTTATCAGTCTGGATTATTCCGTCGGCTAGTCGGTTTGCCTACCTATCCTTTTGCCCGTGAGTATTTTGGCGATAGTCAGGATGGAGAGGCAAAACAAGCGTCCAGTAATGAAAAGATTATACCTTTATCTTCGGCAGAAACCTTAATCTGTTACCCGCATTGGAAAGAAAAACCCGTTGCCAGAGCCGTTGAATCTTTTGAGTATTCCCGGCATCTGGTCTTCTTATGTGGCATGGATCGGATCTCTGCGGTGGGCATACAAGCCCAAATGCCGGGGGTTGAATGTATAGATTTATGTGCCAACACTTTACCCAGCAGTCCAGGTTTAGAAAAAATCTATGAGGATAGTTTTACCCAAGCTTTTGAAACTATTCGGGAAATTCTGGGCAGTAAAACCAAAGGTAAAATCTTTATTCAATGTGTTGTTCTCCAGCAGACAAAGCAACAATGCTTGTCGGCTATTTCCGGTCTGCTGAAAACGGCTCAACTGGAAAACCCAAAAGTGTCAGGACAGGTGATCGAAGTTTCTGCCTACGAGACGGAAGGCAGTCTGCTAAACAAGCTCAGTGAAAATGCCCGATGCTATGAAGACAAGCAGATTAGGTATCACCAGGGGCAGCGTACAGTATTCGCATGGAAAGAGCTTACCGTTTCCGATCGCGCCTGCAAAATGCCCTGGAGAGAAGGCGGCGTTTATTTAATTACTGGTGGTGCCGGTGGTTTGGGCTTAATTTTTGCTGAAGAAATTGCCAGTAAAACACAAAGTTCTACTCTGATTTTAAGCGGGCGATCGCACTTAGGTCTAGAAAAGCAAAAATCTTTTTCTCATAAACTACAAACCCTTGGCGCAAGGGTAGAATACCGGCAAGCTGATATCAGCAATAAAAACGATGTTGACAAGCTCATTCAAGGTATTACAACAGACTATGGCTCGCTGAATGGCATCCTCCATTGTGCAGGTATTGTGCGGGATAATTTTACGATCAAAAAAACATCGGCTGAATTCCAGGCGGTGCTAGCCCCGAAAGTGGCGGGTGTGATTCATTTGGACACAGCAAGCAAAGATTTGAATCTTGATTTCTTTGTGCTGTTTTCTTCAATTGCCGGCGCAATGGGCAATGCCGGACAGGCCGATTATGCGATCGCCAATGCCTTTATGGATACTTTTTCAACCTATCGTAACGATCTAGTCAATGCTGGGCAACGATGCGGACAAACACTTTCCATTAACTGGCCGCTTTGGCAAGCAGGCGGTATGCAAGTGGATGCTCACAGCGAAGCGGCCATGAAGCAGAGTGTGGGACTGGAGATGATCGATACAGCGTCAGGGATTCAAGCATTTATCAAGGGGCTGGCTTCAGGAGAGAGTCAGATTTTAGTGGCAGCAGGGCATCTTCCCACACTGAGACAGTGGTTGTTCCCAGAGCCATCAGCGCCAAAAACATTAGACCAGCCAATAGCCAAACACTCACTTGCACGGGTGGAAAAACAGCGCCTTCACGAAAAAACCTTGATTCAACTTAAATGTCTTTTGGGAGAGACTTTCCGTTTAGCACCAAATCGAATTAAAACCCATGATGCCTTTGAGCGTTACGGTATAGACTCCGTGATGATTACGCAATTAAATCAAGAACTGGCAAAAGTTTTTCCCGAAATCTCCAAGACCTTGTTTTTTGAATACCAAACATCCCAGGCGCTGGTTGCCTACCTGGTTGATGAATACCCCCAGGAGTGCATGGTTTGGACTGGGCTTGAGACTGAGACTTTACCTAAAAGTGCTTTACCTGACCGAAGAGGCGGAGGGGCAGGGGGCAGGGAGCAGGGGGAGCAATCCCTGCCCCGTTCGCGCAGCGTCTCGTTGGCGCAGCCTCTCGTAGAGAAGAGAAGCTGTGAAGCGGAGCGGAACATGGGTACAAGCCCCGCCCTTTTAGGGCGCTCTTACTGGGGCGGAGTACAAGCTCCGTCTCAGTTTTCCCCCCTGCCCCCTGCCCCCTGCTTCCCTGCTTCTTTTGACCGCGCTTTACGTAAATACCCGCAGGTTCAGGAAGCGATCGCGATTATTGGTGTCAGCGCTCGCTTTTCACAGGCTGATACACTGCAAGCTTATTGGCAAAACCTCCAAGCTGGAAAAGATTGTGTTGGCGAAATTCCTGCCAATCGCTGGCCATTGGAGGGCTTTTTTGTTGAGAACGCCGACGAAGCGATCGCCCAGCGAAAAAGTTACAGTAAATGGGGCAGTTTTCTGGAAAGCTTTGCAGATTTTGATCCTCTGTTTTTTGGCATTCCCCCGCGTGATGCCTTAAGTATCGATCCGCAGGAACGCTTATTTCTTCAATCATCTTGGGAGGCACTGGAAGACGCTGGCTACACCCGCGACACTTTACGTGAGAAATATCAACAGCAAGTCGGTGTGTTTGCAGGCATCACCAAAACTGGTTTTGACTTATATGGCCCCGAATTATGGAAGCGCGGCGAACAGGTCTTTCCGCACACCTCCTTCAGTTCCGTCGCCAACCGCACATCGTATTTTTTGAATCTGCAAGGCCCAAGTATGCCCATTGATACGATGTGTTCTTCAGCATTAACCGCCATTCATGAAGCGTGCGAACATTTACGTCGCCAAGACTGCCAACTAGCCTTGGCGGGCGGCGTCAACTTATACCTGCACCCCTCCAGTTATGTGCAGATGTCTGCACTGCGGATGTTGTCGAAAGATGGTCAGTGCAAAGCCTTCGGTCGGAGCGGCAACGGTTTTGTCCCCGGCGAGGGTGTGGGAGTGGTTTTACTGAAACCACTGTCCGAGGCCATTCGGGCGGGCGACCATATTTACGCCGTTATTCGCGGAAGCCATGTTAATCACGGCGGAAAAACCAATGGTTACACCGTGCCCAACCCAACTGCACAAGCTGATTTGATTAGCCAAACACTTCAGAAAGCAGGCGTTGATGCCCGCAGCATCAGCTATATAGAAGCCCACGGCACAGGAACAGAATTAGGCGATCCCATAGAAATTACCGGCTTAACCCAAGCCTTTAAAAAAGAGACTGCCGATACTGGCTTTTGCGCCATCGGTTCGGCAAAATCCAATCTGGGGCACTTGGAAGCCGCATCGGGTATGGCGGGACTGTGCAAAATCCTCCTGCAACTGAAGCATCGCCAACTTGTTCCGAGTTTGCACGCAGGTGACTTAAACCCCAATATTGCTTTCGATAAAACGCCCTTTGTGGTGCAGCAAACTCTTTCAGAATGGAAAAGACCCATTGTGGAAATCAACGGCGAGGTCAAGGAATACCCCAGACGAGCGGGCATTTCCGCTTTTGGTGCTGGCGGCTCCAATGCTCATTTGATTGTGGAAGAGTATGCCCAGGAGGATGCCCAGGAGGATGTTGACGAACCCGTGGTGATTGTATTGTCGGCCAAAAATAGCGATCGCCTGATTAAAATGGCCGACAACTTAAGATGCTTTTTAATTGCCAAGACCGAAGCCAAGCCGCCCCGACTGGCAGAAATCGCATATACTCTTCAGACAGGACGGGAGGCAATGTCAGAGCGTCTGGCACTGATTGTTAACAGCTTAGAAGAACTTGAGAAAAAACTAAAATCCTTTGTTGAGGGGCAGGAAAATATTTCGTCACTTTATCGGGGGTATATGAGACAGGATCAGGAATTACTGTCAGATTTTGCCACTGAAGAAGAATTTTCGACCATCATCGACGAATGGATTACATCAAAGAAAATCGGTAAACTGCTAAATCTGTGGGTTAGAGGTCTTACTATTGACTGGCAGAAATTCTATCCCCAGGGTAAACCGCGACGTATCAGCCTTCCCACCTATCCCTTTGCCAAAGAGTGTTATTGGTTTAATCAAGAGGGATTTGCTCAAAGCAGTTCTGATAACAAGCAAGATAGTGCAGCTCCACGAAGCGTTTATTATCTGCAAAAGCATTGGGTACTTGATGAGCCACAACCTGATAAACCACAGCCCCGAAAAATTGCGATTCTCAGCACCCAGGAAACCCGATTATTAGCGATCCTGCTAGCAGAGGAATTTCCCAACAGCCAGATAATTGAACTTGATCGCATCAAGTCACAACTTCAACAGAGCGACGCAGATTGGCATGAATATGGCGGCTGTATAGATATATCCGGCTGTGGTCAAGGTGAAGAAGCGATCGATTCCCTTGACCGAAGAGGCGGAGGGGCAGGGGGCAGGGAGCAGGGGGAGCAATCCCTGCCCCTTTCGCGCAGCGTCTCGTTGGCGCAGCCTCTCGTAGAGAAGAGAAGCCGTGAAGCGGAGCGGAACATGGGTACAAGCCCCGCCCTTTTAGGGCGCTCTTACTGGGGCGGAGTACAAGCTCCGTCTCAGTTTTCCCCCCTGCCCCCTGCCCCCTGCTCCCCTGCTTCTTTTGACTGGATGCTGTGGCTTCAGCACTTGATCGAAAAAGGATCTAAAACTGGACTGACGCTGCTTGGCGTCACCAGAGGCTTAGAGTCCTGGCAAAACAGCGAGGTGAATTTATCGGGTGCATCCCGTATCGGACTTTATCGTATGCTTCAAAGTGAGTATACCCATGTGCAATCCCGCCATATCGATACCGATCCCCGTCTGAAGACTGCCGCTTTAGCAGAGCAGATTGCTCATGAGTTTTTGCTGAATGACGATAACTGTGAAATTTGTTACCGGGATCAAAAACGCTATCGTGCATATTTGGCAGAACCTTCGCTAAAAGCGCCAAAAAGACAAAGCACAGAACTTCAATTTGCTGAAGCAGAAGTGCTATTGATTACCGGAGGAACAGGCGGTTTGGGGCTTTTATGCGCTCAACATTTTGTCGATCGCTACGCCGTGAAACGTTTGGTACTTACTGGACGAGAAGCACTGCCACCACGTGAGCAATGGGCTGCTTTGCCAAGTGATAAGGTGAAGCAAAAGATACTTGCTATTCAATCCCTGGAGGCGCAAGGCGTCAGGGTGCAGGTATTGTCGCTGACTTTAAGCGATCCGGTAGCGATGCAAAAAAGCCTCCGCGAAATAACAGCGAACTTTGGGACTATCGGCGGTCTTCTTCATTGTGCGGGAATAGTGGACTCAGAAACCCCCGCCTTTGTTCGCAAGTCGATGGCAGGTGTGGCACAGGTATTAGAACCGAAAGTGGCGGGACTGCGATCGCTCTTGGCACAATGCAAACAGCAGCCATTAAAATTCGCCGTCTTGTTTTCCTCTGTGTCGGCCACTATTCCCAGTCTGGCAAGCGGACAGAGTGACTATGCAATGGCTAATACTTATATGGATTATCTAGCAGAAGCAACCGACGATGTGGTGGTTAGTATTCAGTGGCCAAGCTGGCAGGAAACTGGGATGGGCGCGGCGAACAGCAGGGCGTATAACGAGACGGGTTTGCTCCGTCAAAGTAATCAAGAAGGACTCCAAATGTTAGACGATATACTTTCCCACAAAATGGGGACTGTGGTTCTACCTGCCCTTGTCGATTCTGCGTTGTGGAATCCACAACAACTGATGAAGCATCAGAGCAAGCAAGTATTGAGTCAAAACCACCAAGCGCCAGTAAGCATAAAGCCCTCTATACAGAACACTGTTTCAACCAGGTTTACTCTGGATCGCTTAATCGATTTATTTTCTCAGGAGTTGGGTATCGCTGTGCAAAAACTGGCACTGGACAAATCTTTTGCCGATTATGGCTTGGATTCGATCTGGCTTGCTCAACTCGCAGCCAAAATAAATCAACAACTTGTTGAACCACTCGATCCTTCCATCTTATACGAATATTCGTCGTTAAATTCGCTGGCATCCTGGCTGGCCAGTGAACAAGCACCTGCTTTGAAAGCGAAAGCTCACGATCAAATCGAGCCGAAAAATAGTGAAGCCGCCGTGCAGATATCCCCACCCTCTGAAAAAACCCAACTGCGTGATTCTGGCAGCACTTCACCCAGATATTCATCAAAGAAAGCATTGGATATCGCCGTAGTTGGCATGTCTTGTCGTTTTCCTGGCGCAAAAAATCTGAATGAGTATTGGACTTTATTATCAGAAGGCAAAAATTCTATCCGTCCTGTGCCGACAGACCGAGGGTGGAGTTCGATGCCCTTTTATGCGGGGTTAATTGATAATATTAGTCATTTTGATCCCGCCTTTTTCCTGATTCCGCAAGAGGATGCGAGGGTTATCGATCCCCAGGCATTTTTGGTGTTGGAAGAAAGCCTAAACCTATTTTATCATGCGGGTTATACACTGGAGGAGATTAAGGGCAAAGCTATCGGGGTTTATTTAGGCGCACGCAGTCAGCATCGTGTCAATGAATCCGATCTTTATCAAGCCAGAAATCCGATTGTGGGCGCGCAAAATTATCTGGCTACTCATATCTCGCAATTTTTTGATCTCAAAGGGCCAAGTCTGGTTATTGATACAGCCTGCTCTTCAGCCCTAGTGGGGATGAATTTTGCCATCCAGTCACTCCTGGGTGGGGAGATCGACTCGGCCATAGTCGGAGGCGTAAGTCTCTTGGCAAACGAAGATGCACATCGGATATTTCAGCAGCGTCATCTATTAAACCAGGGTTCCTCGTTCCATATTTTTGATCAGAGGGCTGCTGGCGTGACATTAGGTGAAGGGGTGGGGCTGGTGTTATTAAAAACCCTGGAGCAGGCGGAACGCGATCGCGATCGCATTTACGCAGTGATTAAGGGTCTAGCAATCAATAACGATGGCCGCACAGCAGGCCCGGCGACGCCAAATATCAAAGCGCTAAAAGAAGTCATGGAACGCGCCCTAGCGCAAAGCGATCGACAGCCACAAGACATTGCTCATATTGAAGCTAACGGCTCCGGCTCCGAAGTAACCGATCTGCTGGAACTTAAAGCCATTGAAGCGGTTTATCGCCGCGAAAATAAGGCACCTTGCAGTTTAGGTTCCATCAAGCCCAATATTGGGCATCCGTTATGTGCTGAAGGTATTGCCGGCTTGATCAAACTGGTGTGTATGTTGAACCATCAGCAGCGAGTACCCTTTTTATCTGGGCAAACACCCTTGATGCATTACGATATAGACGCTTCGCCGTTTTATTTCTGTCGCCAATCGAGTGCATGGATAGAAGCCTCGCCACTTGTTGTTGCACTCAACTGTTTTGCCGATGGTGGCACTAATGCCCATGTTATCATCATGGAAAACTGTTCCCAGGCGGTGTCTGGCAAGCAACGACAGCCGATCGCACCACCCGAACTGAAACGGGTGAATGTTTGCGGTGATGTGCTTGTTTCTGAGGCGATCGCTAACGAAAAGGTGGCACAAGACACAGAAGAAGTCAGCCATAACCCTTGGTGGGAGGACGGCGCGTAAGTGAAACGCACCGAGACAATCATTTTTGACCTGCGGGGGTTATAACGATGATTGTCAGCTAGGTAGGACAAGCTTTTAACTTTCATGAACGCTGAAAAGATGGAAATTAATTTTAGCTTGAGTTCGATGAACCTCTCCCTCCCAGTCTCCCTCTCCGAAACGGAAAGGGAGGAGCAACGAAAAATTCAGCTTTTTGCTCCCCTCTCCGCATCGGAGAGGGGCTGGGGGAGAGGTCAAATAAGACTTGTCGAACTCACGTTAATTTTAGCGATCGCTGACGAAAACATCGGTCTGTCAGCACTGATTAATAAAATAAATCTCGCTTTTTATCTTTTCCGCAGGAGTCATCTGAAATGCTTGTCCTGAGAGAATTTGACGATAGTTGCCAGCCCCGCAGATGTTTTTCAATCATGAAACTGGATAAATAAGGTGAAAAAAGAATTTACTATAACTGCAAACCATCCCATTGTTAAAAACCATCAAGCCTATGGTCAGGCGTTATTGCCAGGGTTGGCTTATATTGATTTGTTGTACCAGTTTTTTCATGAGCAGGGACATGGTTTTGCGACATTGGAGCTTCGCAACCTGTCCATTTATCGTCCCTTGGTGGTTGGCAAAGGTGGCAGTATTAAGCTTTTGCTGCAAGCAGATGAAGTATCCCAGGGACTTTGGTCGATCCAATTGCAAGATCGGGAAGAAGTAGACAAAGAGCCGCAACTTTATATCAAGGCGGAAATGCATCATCGCCGGGAAGCGCCAGTTTTTGAAGACTCTCTGGATTTTCCCGCTCTCCAGTCCGCCAGTAAAACCCAAATCAGCTTGGGTGATATCTATGCACAGTGTAGTTCTCAAGAGTTAGTTCATTCGGGAATGATGAAGGCAGAAGGCACAGTCTACACGCTTGATGATGCCCAGATTGTAGAAGTTTCTCTGCCACCAGAAGCGACTGCTTTTGCTGGTGATTTTATGTTTCACCCCACCCTGATCGATGGTAGCAGTGTCGGATCATCAAGTTTATTTGCGACGCTGGTTGAAGGTGAACAGCGCTTGTTTCTACCCTTATTCTATGAAAATTTCCGCGCCTGCGAGTTGTTGGGGCAAAAATGCCTTGTCAGGGTGAAGACGGCATCGGTACGACGAAAAAAAGACATGATCTATATGGACTTGGAGTTTTTTAACGAGTCTGGGAAAAAGATTGCGGAATTAAAAAATTTTGTTAATAAGCTGGTACGAGAAGCCGCTTTTATTAATCCGAATCTTCAAAAATCAGACAACGTTCCAACGCCCAAGCCGAATCAGGAAAAATCCCGCCAACCCCAAGTAACCCCATCTCAGATCGACAAATCTGAGGCAATGGATAGCATGGAAGACCTGCTAAAAGAGATCATTGCCTCATGTTTGCAATGCCCACCAGATCAAATAGATACCGATGCTGGTTATTATGAACTCGGCATGGATTCGGCAATGCTGCTGCAAGTGGTTACGGCATTAGAGAAAAAATTCGCCGTCAAACTCATTCCCACTCTGTTATTTGAATACACAAGCATCGAAGAACTGGCGGCTCATTTGATCGATGAGAATTTTACAACTAAAAGCTTTACCAGCGAACAGAGTGCTAATCCAGTGCCCGCCAATGTTGTGAAAACACAGGCTGAAAACGAAGGCGATATTGCCATTATCGGTATGTCAGGGCGCTATCCGGGTGCGAACAATATCAATGAATTCTGGCAAAATTTAATCGCAGGTAAAGACTGTATTACGGAAGTACCCAAAGATAGATGGGACTGGCGCAGCGTTGCCGAACATAAATCACCGTCGGGTAAAAGCGTATCAAAATGGGGAGGGTTTATCCAAGACCCCGATTGCTTCGATCATCAGTTTTTTCGGATTTCTCCACGGGAAGCCGAAGTGCTAGATCCCCAGGAACGCCTGTTTTTGCAAACCTGTTGGGAATGCATTGAAGACGCTGGCTATACGCCCGAAACCCTGGCGGGACGGCAGCAAGATCAACATCGCAAGCAAAATGTTGGTGTGTTTGTCGGTGTGATGCATAAAGATTATGTCTTTCTGGGCGCAGAAGCGATCGAGCGTGGAGAGCAGTTTCATTTGTCATTAAATTATGCACCCATCGCTAACCGGGTTTCCTATTTTTGTGATTTTCATGGCCCCTCTATGGTCATTGATACCGTGTGTTCATCCTCACTCACCGCCTTACACCTGGCTGTGGAAAGTATTAGACATGGGGAAAGTGATATCGCCCTGGCTGGTGGGGTAAACCTGTCATTGCACCCGAATAAATATATGACCTATGGCCTGCTCGATATGTATTCCAGCGACGGGCGTTGTCGGACTTTTGGCAGTGGCGGGGATGGTTATGTTTCCGGTGAAGGGGTGGGTGCTGTTGTTTTGAAACCTTTGGCACTGGCTATTCAAGATCGGGATCATATTTATGCAGTAATCAAAGGTAGCACGATTAATCATGTGGGAAAAGTATCCGGCATCAGTGTACCGAATCCGGTGGCGCAAAGTGAGATGATTTTACATTGCCTGGAAAAAACCGGCATTAACCCACGAACGATTAGCTATGTCGAAGCTCATGGTACGGGTACTTCCCTGGGCGATCCGATTGAGATCCAAGGGTTAAGCAAGGCCTTTCAAACCTACACCAACGATACACAATTTTGTGCCATCGGCTCTGTTAAATCTAATATTGGTCATACCGAATCGGCCTCTGGAATTAGTGGTTTGAGCAAAGTAGCTTTGCAACTGCACTACAAAACACTGGTTCCGTCACTACACTCCCAAGAAATTAATCCTCACCTGGATTTACAGGCGTCGCCCTTTTATGTTCAGCATCAAACCCAGCACTGGGAGCATACCTCACACCACCCACGGCGGGCGGGTTTAAGCTCCTTTGGTGCAACGGGGTCAAATGCACATCTGATTCTGGAAGAATATATTGCTGAGTCAACCGCAGAGTCCGTAGAAAAAAGTATGCCCGTGCTGATTCCTCTGTCTGCCAAAAATGAGGAACGTCTTAGAGAAGTTGTGCAAAACCTGCATCATTATTTAGTTTCCGAGGGTTTCCCAAAGCAGAAAATGGCGCAACTGGGCGAAATAGCCTACACCTTGCAGGTAGGTCGAAAAGCAATGGAAGCACGGCTGATTTTTCTCGTCGATCGCAAACAGCAGTTAATTGAAAACCTCAAAGCCTTTTTGGATGGTGATATTACCAAGGAAAATAGTTGGCAAAGCCAGCAGGTTAAACAGCAAAAACGTTCCCGCCGTGGCGAGAATAGCGAAGCAATATTAAAACAGTGGATGCTTGAGGGCAGACTCGATAAAATTGCCCAGACATGGATTGAAGGCGCTCCCTTGAATTGGGACTCTCTTTATGCTTGGGAAAGTACTTTCGCAAAACCAGCCCGCCTCAGTTTGCCGACTTACCCTTTTGCAAAAGTGCGTCATTGGGTGCCGATGGAAGTTAAAACTGTGACACCTTTTGCTGCTCTTCACCCCTTGTTACACCGCAATACCTCTACACTCAGCGAACAGCGTTTCAGTTCTACTTTTAGTGGTGAAGAATTTTTCCTCGCCGATCATCGGGTGCAGGGGCAAAAAATTCTGCCGGGTGTTGCTTATCTAGAAATGGCGCGAGTAGCCGTTGCCCTGGCCACCTCAACAAAGGATTTCAGCGCCATCCAATTCAAGAACATTATTTGGCAACAACCACTGGCCATTGATAGCGCCGAAAAAACTGTTCATATTGGCTTGTTTGCGAAAGAAAATTCACAAGTTGGCTTTGAAATTTATACCGGGAACAAGGACGGCTCTAGCGATCGCTTTCTTGAACAGCAAAGTCGTAGCATTCACTGCCAAGGCATTGCCATTTTAAATCCACCAAATAGCGAAAGTTACCTGGCTCTTGAGGATTTGCACCGAAAAACAGATCAAAACCATTTCACACCGGAGCAGTGCTATCAAGCATTTGCGGCTATGGGTATTGATTACCGCCAAGGGCATCAAGGCATAGTTGCGGTTCATGTCGGCAGCGATCAGATATTGGCAGAACTAAGCCTGCCTGACTCTGTATTGAACAATCATGAACAATTTGTGCTACATCCCAGTCTGCTGGATTCAGCGTTGCAGGCGGCGATTGGTTTTGCTCTGGTTACGCAGACATCCGACACCCAACAACACGCTTCTTTACCTTATGCTTTGGAAACGCTGGAAATAAAAGCAAAATGCAGCGCTGCCATGTGGGTTTGGATACGCTATGCCCACAACAATAAAGCGGGTAGCCCAATTCAAAAATTTGATTTGGATCTGTGCGATGATAGCGGCAAAATTTGTGTGCTGATGAGAGGTTTTTCTTCTCGTGTCTTCCGTTCTCAGGAACCGCTTGACTCCATAGAAGCGACATTGCACCCCTTATTGCATAAACAAGATGACTCAATTAGCGATCGCTTTACCAGCCGATTTACAGGAGAAGAATTTTTTCTGCGCGATCACCAGCAAGTAATGCTGGGCATGGCTTACCTCGAAATGGCTCGCAGTGCCGGTCAGTTTAGTACTGGGCAAAAAATTCTGGGACTCAAAAATATTGTTTGGAGCCAGCTTCTTTTCATTGCGGGGAAAGCTTGTGATGTATCTGTTCAGTTGCATCAGTCAGGCAACCAGCATCGCTTTACTATCACGACACAAGATCGGGCTTCGCTACAGAACATACATTTTCAGGGTAAACTTGTTGTTGAGCAAGCTTTGCACCCGGCGACACCCGCCAGACTTAATATTCAGGATATTCTATCCCGTTGTCCGGCCAGCATCGAAACCGCCGATTGCGATCGGCTGCTGCAATCCACCCACGGCCCCAGCCTGCTGACGATTAAACGATTGTGGCACAATGAAAGTGAAGCATTGGCTTTGCTTCAATTACCCGATTTTATGCTATCGGGACGTGAAGATTATACGCTTCACCCAAGTATGATGAATGGCGCGATCCTCAGTAGTGTTGTCTTTTCTTTGCTTCATGGACAGCAGGAACATCTGCCCGTGCCTTTTGCTTTAGACAAGCTTTGGATATATAAAAAGATGCCTGAGCGGGCTTACGCATATATCAGCTTGAGTTCCGCCAACAAGCACGATATCGAGCTAGTGAACGAAAAGGGCGAAAGTATTGTTTCATTTAAAGGCTTTACCGCTTCTATTCCAGGTGCATTACAAGGTCGTGCAAATAATGCGATCTATGCAAGCACTCAATGGCACGAAAGCCCCTTGTCTGGTGACAAACGCTTGAACAAAACAGCATCTTCAGATGCGCCTGCGCCAATTTTTATGCTGGCGGAAGAAAATCTAGAGCTTAACAACGTATTGTGCCAGAGATGGCCAACAGCAAGCATTGAAACTCTGGCACCAGTGGGCAAAGATATCGCCGAAACCGTTCAGGCGAACTTTCTACAGGTTTTTCAGCGAATCAAAACTTGCATTGCAGAAAAGCCTAAGGGTATTCAGCCAATTTTCATACTTGTACCTGAAAACGAAAACGCTTATCTCCATGCTGGTTTTGCCGCCTTGTTAAAAACAGCGAGATTTGAAAATGCAAAAATAGCAGGTAAATTGATTCGTTACGCGGTTGACGATAGAATTAAGGATTTTGCTGAACGTCTCGCGGCGGAAATGGATCGCGACACACAGGACGTAGAAATCTGTTATACCCAAACGGGAAGCAGAAAGACCAAAAAGCTAAAGGAAATATCCGACTTTGGCAACAGCGCAGATTTATTACATGAAGGTGATGTGCTTTGGATCACCGGCGGACTGGGCGGTTTAGGGCAAATTTTTGCCAAACATCTTAGTCACACAAAAGGCTTGAAGCTGATATTGAGTGGGCGTTCTACCTTGGATGCAGCAAGAGGAAAAGTGTTGCACGAACTTCAGCAGGCGGACGCCGAGATTAGCTATCTAAGTTGCGATATCAGCGATAAAAAAGCAGTGGCAAACCTTGTCCAAAGTATTCAGAAAAAATATGGCAAATTAAATGGTGTCATTCATAGCGCTGGACTGAACCAGGATGCCTATATCCTGAATAAAACGACTGAACAAATTACCACCGTATTACGTCCGAAAGTAGCAGGAATTTTAGCTATAGAGGAAGCGTGTGAACATATTCAACTGAATTTTATGGTATTATTTTCCTCCATCGCAGGCGTTTTTGGCAGTGTTGGCCAGGCCGATTATGCGACGGCGAATGCTTTTCTTGACAGCTTTGCCGAGGCGCGGAATCTCCGTGTAGAGCAAGGTAAGTGCTTTGGTAAAACACTTTCCATAAATTGGCCTCTATGGAAAGACGGTGGTATGGGGGTGGATGCACAGAATGAAACCCTGATGCAGCAAAATACCGGTATGATCGCCCTGGAAACCCGCGCTGGGCTAAAGGCGTTTGAGTTGGCTTTGTCTTCTAAATTTAGTCAGATTTTGGTGGCTCAGGGCGAACCTGAAAAAATCCGCTCCCGTTTGTTGTCGTCGCCGCCAGTGGCAGAAAATCAGCACCAGGTTCCAGCAGATAAAACTGAGGTATTGGATCAGAAAAATAACGATGAGCAAGAGCAACGAGCATGGTTAACGCGATCGCTCCATAAGGATCTGGCGGCATTTATCTGTCGCCTCCAGAAAGTTAAACCCGAAGAGATTGACATTCAAGCGGAGTTTTCCAACTATGGTTTTGATTCCATTGGCTTTACCAGTTTTGCCAATTATTTGAACGAAATGTATGGGTTGGAATTAATGCCCACGCTTTTTTTTGAATACTCCAGTTTGCGATCGCTTGCCAACTCGCTGCTAGAAGATCATCAAGAAGCTTTGCTGAAAAAATACAAACTCTCGAAAAAGGCTACTTTGCCAAGGCAAACTCAACCAGAGCAGATTGGTAAACGCGATCGCTTTCTGCCTTCACCGACTCAAGAGAATAAGATCCCAGAAAATAGGGCTAAAGCTGCCCCCATCGCCATTATTGGGATGAGCGGCAAATTTCCGGGAGCGGAAAATCTGACACAGTTTTGGAACGATCTAGAGGCCAACCGCGATCTAATCAGCGAAATCCCTGAAGACCGTTGGAATTGGCGGGATTACTACAGCGATCGCCAGAATGAAAGCGGCAAAACTAAGATTAAATGGGGCGGTTTCATTACTGGCATCGATCGCTTCGATCCTTTGTTTTTCGGTATTTCCCCAGTAGAAGCCGAGTTAATGGACCCTCAATTTCGTCTCTTTTTGGAAACGGTTTGGGCGACCATTGAAGATGCTGGCTATCGGGCTAGCGATCTGTCTGGTAGCAAAACCGCCGTTTATGTGGGTGTAACCACCACAGACTATAAAGATTTAATGCAGCAGGCACGGGTAAAGGAAAACTCCCAGGAATATCATGGAATGTTTCCATTTATGCTGGCCAATCGTGTTTCTTATTTACTGAATTTTCGCGGCCCCAGCGAGGCAATAGATACCGCTTGTTCCAGTTCCTTAGTTGCGATTCATCGTGCCATCGAAAGCATCCGCCAGGGGAGTTGTGACATGGCTGTGGCTGGAGGAGTGAATATTATTGCCAACCCGCAATTGGTGATTGCGGCGACTCAAGGCGGTATGTTGAGTGAAGACGGACGCTGCAAAACCTTTGATAAAAGCGCCAATGGTTATGTCAGAGGCGAGGGTGTCGGCGCTATTTTGTTAAAACCCCTGGCAAAAGCCATAGAAGACAATGACCATATCTGCGGAGTGATTCGCGGTTCGGCAGAAAATCATGGTGGTAAAGCGACTTCGCCCACAGCACCTAATCCAGTAGCGCAACAAGAATTACTGGTTTCGGCCTACACCCAGGCAGGGGTCGCCCCTGAAACCGTGAGTTATATTGAAGCCCACGGAACAGGAACCCCCCTTGGCGATCCCATTGAATTTAATGGGCTTAAAAGCGCCTTTGCCCAACTTTATGAACAAAATGGCAGTTCCCCTGGTGGCGAACCTCATTGTGCGATCGGTTCCGTGAAAACCAATATCGGACATTTGGAAGCTGCTGCGGGAATTTCCGGCGTTCTGAAAGTCCTATTGATGATGAAGCATCGAAAAATTCCTGGTAATAGTCATCTCAAGGAGCCAAACCCCTATTTAAAATTGACTGACAGCCCCTTTTATCTGGCCAGGGACACTCAACCCTGGACGGCCTTACACGACGAGTTTCAAAACCTGATACCCCGACGCGCCGGGGTGAGCAGTTTTGGCATTGGCGGTACTAACGTACATCTGGTTTTGGAAGAATATTTTGCCGGGCCAGTTGCAAAACAAGTAGATAGCAACGAAGCCTCGTTAATTATTTTATCAGCAAAAAATCAACAGCGTCTTGTTGAGGTTGCTGGAAATTTGTATAGCTTTCTAATCGCCAGCCGCAAATCCTCCCTGGAAGACCCATTACGTCTTTGTGATATCGCCTACACGCTCCAGATCGGACGTGAGGAGATGGAACATCGTTTGGGCTTTGTTGCTTCGTCCATTGGGGAACTCGAAGAAAAGCTTGCGGTTTTTGCCAGCGCCAAGGAAGAAAATCAAGACTTATACGAGGGCAGCACTAAAGGAAATAAGGATACCTTAGAGGCTTTTGAGTCCGATGATGATTTACAGGAAATACTGGCAAAGTGGATTGAAGGCAGGAAATTTGAAAAAATCTTAAAGCTTTGGGTAAAAGGGCTTTCTGTAAACTGGGATCAACTCTATAGCGGCACCTTACCCCGACGGATCAGCTTGCCAAGCTATCCCTTTGCCCGTGAGAGTTACTGGATTCCCGCATCTGTTCAGCCTTTGCCTGCACCTGATACATCGTCGGCATCTGTCACGCCGACCGATGAAGCTGCCGGGGTATTAATGTGTCACCCAGTCTGGAAAGAAAAAGCAGCCCCCGTCAAGCCCAACTCAGTTGATCTGGCTTCGCCCTATAGCCAACACCTGATTCTGTTTTGTGAAATGGATGTGCCTGCGGGTTTACAAGACCGTTTATCTAAAAACGGCGTTTGTCGTGCGGTTCACATCCAAGGTGAAGATTTGGCGCTAGGTTATCAGTCCCTTTGCGAACAGGTTTTTACGCATCTAAAAGAGATTCTGGAGAACAAACCGAAGGGCAAGGTATTTGTGCAGATTGTGATTCCCAGCCCAGTCCGCCTGTTTCAAGGTCTTTCTGCGTTGCTTAAAACCGCGCATTTGGAAAACCCAAAAATCATCGGGCAACTGATTGAAATCGATCCGCACGATCAACTGATTAAACGAGTGCAGGAAAATAGTCAGTCGCCAGAAGATGTTCAGGTCAGATACCGCGATGGGCGACGTGAGGTGATGTCCTGGGAAGATCTGACTTTTTCCGAACAGAAAGTCCCTCACATCCCCTGGAAAGAAGGGGGAGTGTATTTAATTACCGGTGGCGCTGGTGGCTTGGGTTTGATTTTTGCGAGGGAAATTGCTCGTCGTGTCAAAGCCCCAACCCTGATTCTTGCAGGTCGATCGCGCTTAAGTCAGAAAAAACAGGATCAATTGCAACAAGAAGCGAAACTCCTGGGTGCGCGGATCGAATATCGACAGACTGATGTCAGCCAAAAGAAGGAAGTGGATGACCTCATCCAGAGTATTCTACGCGACTTCGCTAAACTCGATGGGATTTTACATGCTGCTGGATTGATTCACGACAGCTTTATCATTAAAAAAACGGCTGGGCAGTTTCAAGAAGTGCTGGCACCGAAAGTTTCCGGCACGGTGTATTTAGATCGGGCAAGCAAGGAAATAAACCTAGATTTCTTTATCTTGTTTTCTTCGGGTGCCGCAGCGCTGGGTAATGCTGGTCAGGCAGACTACGCTGCTGCCAATGCCTTTATGGATGCCTATGCTGATTATCGTCATGCTCTGTTTGCGTCAAATAAACGCTTTGGTCGAAGCCTTTCGATTAACTGGCCACTCTGGCAGGAGGGCGGTATGCATGTCGATGAGCAGACGCTCAACGCGTTGGAGCAAAATACAGGCATCAGAGCGCTGCAAACCGACAGTGGGGTAGACGCTCTGCTTCGGGCGTTGAGCTTAAAACCGAATCAGGTCATGGTGCTGGAAGGCAATCTTACCAAAATTCGACAAGGGCTGTTTGCGGCATCGACAGAGCCGCGTCACGACGAATCTGCAAGTTTGGCGATGGATGAGAAACACCTGCTGGCTAAGACATTGCACCAGTGCAAAAGTCTTTTTGGCGGCACGATCAAATTATCCGCAGATCGAATCGAGGCAGAAGAACCGTTGGAACGCTATGGAATTGACTCGGTGATTATTTCCCAAATGAATCATCGTTTGGAGGCGATTTTTGGTGAAATCTCCAAAACTTTGCTCTATGAATACCAGACGCTAGGGGAACTGGCGAGTTATTTAACGACAGAGTATAGAAAAGAATGCATGAATTGGACAGGCTTGGCTGTTGACTCCACCACTGCCATCTCAACAGCTTCAGAGCGGAAAATCGCTTCAGAGGCCAAGTCATCATCGGTTTTTTCTTTAAATACACTGACACCGTTGCAATACGAACCCATTGCGATTATCGGTCTGGCTGGCCGATATGCTCAAGCCAATACGCCAGATGCTTACTGGGAAAATTTGCAGTCAGGCAAGGATTGTGTGACGGAAATTCCTCCAGAACGCTGGTCTCTGGCAGGCTTTTATCATGAGGATCTCGAAGAGGCCATTTCCCAGGGTAAGAGTTACAGCAAATGGGGAAGTTTTATTAATGGTTTTGCCGACTTCGATCCCCTGTTCTTTGCGATTTCTCCCCGCGAAGCTATTGGTATCGATCCCCAGGAACGCCTGTTTCTCCAAACCGCCTGGGAGGTGATGGAAGATGCCGGCTACACCAGAGAAACACTGCGAGATCAGTTTCGACAGCGAATTGGGGTATTTGTCGGTATTACCAAAACAGGTTTTAGTTTATACGGCCCAGAGCTATGGCAGCGTGGTGAAATTGTCTACCCGCATACATCCTTCAGCTCGGTGGCCAATCGCATTTCTTATACTTTAAACCTGCGCGGACCGAGTTTACCAATAGATACCATGTGTTCCTCTTCGTTAACGGCGATTCACGAAGCCTGCGAACATATACGTCGCCGGGAGTGTGAATTGGCTATTGCTGGTGGCGTGAACTTATACCTTCATCCCTCCTCTTATGTGCAAATGTGTGCAGCCCACATGCTCTCACAGGATGGGAAATGTAAAAGCTTTGGCGAAGGTGGCAACGGTTTTGTTCCGGGTGAAGGAGTGGGCGCGGTATTGCTGAAGCCACTAGCTCAGGCAATTAGCGATCGCAATCATATCTATGCAGTCATTCGGGCGTCGAGTGTGAACCACGGCGGCAAAACCAATGGCTATACGGTACCCAACCCGAATGCCCAAGCCGAACTGATTGAAGAAACTTTCGCTAAAGCCGGGGTGGATGCACGCACGCTCAGTTATATCGAGGCGCATGGGACAGGAACCAAATTAGGCGATCCGATCGAAATCAGTGGCTTGACACAAGCTTTTCAGAAACATACCGCCGCTACCAACTTCTGTGCATTGGGTTCCGCTAAATCGAATTTGGGGCATCTGGAAGCGGCAGCAGGTATTGCCGGGCTGACTAAAATTATTCTGCAACTGAAACATGGGCAAATTGCACCAAGTCTGCATGCCAGTGAATTAAACGCCAATATCAATTTTGCCAAAACCCCCTTTGTGTTGCAGCAAACACTGTCCGCATGGAAAAGGCCGCTGATCGAGATCGACGGTGAGACCAAAGAATACCCCAGAAGAGCGGGAATTTCCTCCTTTGGTGCTGGTGGCTCGAATGCTCACTTGATTATTGAAGAGTACGTGAGGGAAGAGTCTGTTGGAGAAACTCGCAACGATGCACTCGGCGACGACACCGAGATCGTTATCTTATCAGCGAAAAATGAAGATCGCCTCTACTGTGTTGCCAAAAATTTACATGATTACCTGAGTTCGCAGCAAGGGGCAAACTTAACGCTACGCGACATCGCCTATACCCTCCAGTTGGGGCGTGAGGCAATGGAAGAACGTTTAGGCTTAATTGTCCGTTCGCTGGACGAACTGAAACAAAAGCTTAACAGTTTTGTTGGACGAGAAACCGGCATTGAAGATGTGTATCGTGGGCAGGTGAAAGGAAATAAAAAATCACTGGCTTTATTTACTGACGATGATGAACTTCAGGAGGCCATCGAAAAATGGATTCAACGCGGAAAATTCGCCAAGTTAGTCGAGCTTTGGAGCCAGGGTCTAGCGGTTGATTGGAGCAAACTTTATAGCGAACCAAAACCTCATCGCGTCAGCCTGCCGACCTATCCCTTTGAACAACAAAAATACTGGATCGAAGCCGCGCCCAATGCCGAGCCAGAAAGTTCGGCTTTGTCAGGGGGGCAAAGCGTTGTAAAATTACATCCGATGATCCACGAAAATACCTCAAACTTTCTCAAGCAACGCTTCAGTTCAAGCTTTAGCGGTGAGGAATTTTTCCTAGCCGATCATTTGGTGCAAGGTAAACGTATTCTGCCGGGAGTTGCTTATCTAGAAATGGTTCGCATGGCAATCACGCTGGCGGTGGATACGCAAATTGAGGGGTGTGATTTACGTTTTTCTCATGTGGTTTGGGTAAGACCGATTGTCGTTGGCGATCGCCCCCTAAGAGTGCATACTGTTTTACAGATGGACGATAGCACAACCGTTAGCTTTGAAATTTACACCAATGCAGACACAGAGGAAAACGATGGCGAGGCAAATACTGTCTTACATTGCCAAGGCTGTGTCGAGCTTTGCTTTTTAGACAAACGGCCAGCGTTGGATCTGGCGAATTTACAAAGCCAGTGTCAGCAAAAAAATCTTTCTGCGGCCCAATGTTATCAGGTCTTTGAATCTGTCGGCATTAAATACGGTCCAGGGCACCAGGGCATTGATACTGTCTACGTGGGAAATCAACAGGTACTGGCAAAACTGCGTCTGCCTGCCTCTGTATCAAACACGGCGGATCAATTTGTTTTGCATCCGAGTTTGATGGATTCTGCCTTGCAGTCTTCCCTTGGTCTGGCAATGGGCGGCAACGTTTCGTCTGAACCCAAACCCTCTTTACCATATTCGCTGGAAACGCTGGAAATATGCGATGCGGAGTTGATGCCAAGCTGGGTCTGGATTCGTGAATCCGACCATAGCAGCACAGAGATGCAAAAACTTGATATTGATCTGTGCGATGAGCAAGGGCAGATTTGCGTTAGTATGCGAGGGTTCTCGTCGCGAGTGCTGGATCGGGCATTGGTCTCTGAAGAAGCCAGTTTAACCCTGCTGAACCCGGTATGGAATGTGATCTCACTCAAGCAAACAGAAAGCCAGGGCGACGCTTTTGCTAGCGATCGCGTGCTGATTGTTGGTGGTAGTGAACAGCAAAAAGCTGCCCTTGTCCAGGTTTATGCCGATGCTTTGTGGTTGTCGGCAAACGGATTCGAGGAGATAGACCGCCAAGTTAAGGCATTCTCGTCTCAGATGAATGTAGTGCATATTATCTGGGTAGCGCCAGATCAGCCCATCATGTCTGCGACACAAGAGTTACTGATTAGCGAGCAAAACCAAGGGGTGCTTTATCTCTTTCGTCTAATTAAAGTGCTGCTGGCATTCGGTTACGGCGATCGGGTGCTGCATTGGACGGTCATCACCACGCAAACGCAAGCGGTACGCAAAAAGGATGTCGTCAACCCCACCTATGCCAGTGTACATGGCCTAATCGGTTCACTTGCTAAGGAATATCCCCATTGGAAAATCCGCCTGTTGGATCTGGACGCGGCTCAGAATTGGCCGGTTCAAGAGATGCTGGCATTACCTGCGGATAAAAATGGCGATGCAGTCGCCTATCGGGGAAAGGAATGGTTTAAACAAGCGTTAGTCCCTGTTTTTGAGATTGATCGGCTATCACAACCCTGTTATCGTTCACAGGGGGTCTATGTGGTGATTGGGGGCGCGGGTGGTATTGGCGAAGCCTGGAGTCGGTGGATGATCGAACACTATCAAGCACAGGTTATCTGGCTCGGCAGAAGAAAAAAAGAGTCGGCGATTCAAGAAAAACTGGACGCTTTATCAAAATTCGGCACTCCACCAAGGTACATCGAAGCCGATGCTAGCGACCTGGAGGCTTTACAAAAAGCGTATCAGGAAATTAAACGCAACTATGGTAATATTCATGGTGTCATTCATTCGGCGATCGTCCTGGCAGACAAAAGCCTGGCCAAAATGGATGAACAGCAATTCCGGGCTGGGCTGAGGGCTAAAGTCGATGTGAGTGTGCGCCTGGCGCAAGTGTTTGCGAAAGAAGCGCTGGATTTTGTCCTGTTTTTTTCTTCCATTCAGTCCATTGCCAAAATGCCGGGGCAAAGTAATTATGCGGCCGGATGTACCTTTAAAGATGCGTTTGCCAGCCTTCTGGCACAGGAGTGGTCTTGCCAGGTCAAAGTCATCAATTGGAGCTATTGGGGTAGTGTCGGTGTTGTGGCGACAAGCGCATATCGCGATCGCATGGCGCGGGCAGGAGTGGGGTCAATAGAGCCACAAGAGGGGATGGCGGCCATAGAAAGCCTGCTGCGATCGCCACTGAATCAGTTGGTTTTGTTCAAACAATTACCCCCGATGAACAACACTCAGCCCTCACAGAATCAGGCCTTAGAGGAATGGATAACGAGTTATCAAGACGGGCTTCCTTCCTGCATAGACGGGTTGCAAAAATATCTTCCGCAACAGCCCCTTCCTGTGATCAATATCAAAGCTTCGGCTGCTGAACAAGCCAAGACATTGACTTAATCTCACCCCAAGCTAACGGTATTATGTTTTTAGATTACTCGGAGGGCATTAACCCTCACTGGCTGCGCCAAGCAGACCCTAGACACTCGGATAAAAGCTTTATTTTACTCGTCTACCAGAAAAGGACGGCTTAACATGGAAGAAATATTGTCCCAATTACTTTTGGCTACTTTGCAGTCCTTAGGCTTATTTGAAGGGCGTTCCCAACAGCGTACATCTGTTTTAGCGGACCGTGGGCTGGAAGCCATCGCTGCCCTCTATGGGCGATGGCTGGAAGAAAGCCTGAGTGTCTTGTTAAGAAAAGGGTATCTTGAATATGATGGACAGTGTTATACCAATAAGCTGTCCTCTATTGACTTGGCACGCTTATGGCAAGAGTGGGATCAAGCAAAAATTCTCTGGCTGCAAGATAGCAATCAAAAGGCACTAGTGACTCTGGTGGAAGCGTGTTTGCGTGCCTTACCCGAAATTCTGACAGGAAAACAACAGGCAACCGATGTTGTATTCCCCGATTCCTCCATCGCACTGGTAGAAAATATTTATAAAGGTAACGTGGTTGCCGATTTTTATAATCAAACGCTTCAGAATAGTGTGGTAGCTTATATTCAAGCCCGATTGGCACAAGACCCTATGGCACAAATTAGGATACTTGAAATCGGTGCCGGAACAGGTGGAACAAGCGCTGGTTTACTAGCCCAACTTCGCCCATTTCAGAATAATATTGTCGAGTATTGTTACACGGATCTTTCAAAAGCCTTTTTACAACACGCACAGAGGCACTATGCCCCTGAACACCCGTATATTGTGACGCAGATTTTTGATGTGGAAAAACCTCTGGCTGAACAGGGTATGCAGGCTAATCACTACGATTTGGCGATCGCGGCTAATGTCCTGCACGCTACAAAAAATATTCGCAATACTCTGCGAAATGCGAAAGCAAGCTTACGTAAACATGGTTTGATCTTCTTAAATGAAATGAGTACTAAGTCCTTGTTTTCTCATTTGACCTTTGGTTTGTTGGAGGGCTGGTGGCTGTATGAGGATGCGGCTTTGCGAATGACTGGCAGTCCGGCATTAAGTTCGGCAAGTTGGGCCGATGTTTTAGTAGAAGAGGGCTTTGGTTCCGTTACTTTTCCGGCTTTGTTTTCAGCTAAATCTGCACATGATTTTGGCCAGCAGATTATTATTGCTCAAAGCGATGGTATTGTTCGGCAAAAGTCTCGTCGCCAGACCTCACCATTAACACCGTCTGCACCCGCGAAGCAAAGTGTAGAGGTGAAGGAAAAAGAAATCCGGCAGACACAGCCTCTATCTAAATCTCATCTGACAGCAAAGGCTGAAACCCTAGGTGAGAAAGCTACGGTTTACATCAAAAAACTAGTTGCCTCGACGCTGCAACTTTCAAGTGAGCAGATTGACTCTGCCCAAGCCTTGGAAGCCTATGGTCTAGATTCGATTTTGGTAGTCCAATTGACTAGTACTTTACGTAAAGCATTTAAAAATATCAGCAACACATTATTTTTTGAAGTCCAAACGATTGATGGTGTTGTCGATTATTTACTTGAAAGTCAGTCGGAGGAATTTATTGCCTTGCTTGGGCTTGAGCGGACGAGCTTTGAAACATCGATCGCCAAAAGTACAGCAATTGAAGTGTCCAAAAGCGAAAGACAAACAAACGGCAAAAATCGACCCTTACTTCAACCGGATTTTAGAACTGCCCAACGGTTTAATGCTTTGGCTGAATCACAAGAAAATGGAGTGACCTCCGATGGGGATATCGCCATTATCGGACTGAGCGGACGTTATCCGCAGGCTGAGAATATCAATGATTTTTGGCAGAATTTAAAAGCTGGTAAAAATTGCATCAGCGAAATTCCCCAAGAGCGTTGGGACTGGAAGCGCTATTTTGATCTACAAAAAGGTAAAGAAGGAAAGCTCTACACTAAGTGGGGAGGCTTTATTGACGATGTAGACAAATTTGACCCTCTATTTTTTCAATTATCGGCGAGAGAAGCCGAGCGCATGGACCCTCAGGAAAGATTATTTTTGCAGTCCGCCTATAGCTGTATTGAAGATGCGGGTTATACCCCTGCAACGCTCTGCGACAGCCGCAAAGTAGGGGTTTTTGTTGGGGTGATGAATAGTACTTACCCGCGTCAGCCGAGCGACTGGTCGATGGCCAATCGGGTTTCCTACCTATTTAACTTTCAAGGTCCGAGCCTGTCGGTGGATACGGCCTGCTCGTCTTCGCTAACCGCGCTGCATTTGGCGATAGAGAGTCTGCATAGTGGCACAAGCGAATGCGCGATCGCTGGTGGTGTGAATTTGATTCTCGACCCGATTCAATATTTGAGTCTCAGCGCCATGACCATGCTTTCTTCCAGCAACGAGTGTAAGCCTTTTGGCGATCGGGCCGATGGCTTTGTCGATGGGGAAGGCGTGGGGGCGGTGATCTTAAAACCCCTGGCGAAAGCCAAGCAAGACGGGGACGCTATTTACGGCATTATCAAAGGCAGTATGATCAATGCAGGCGGCAAAACCAATGGTTATACCGTGCCTAATCCAATAGCGCAATCGCAGTTGATTCAAGAAGCCCTGGTGCGAGCCAAGGTTGACCCCAGAACAGTTAGTTATGTGGAGGCTCATGGCACGGGGACGGTATTAGGCGATCCGATTGAAATTACCGGCTTGAGTAAAGCCTTTGGCCGCAGTGAGGACAAGCAATTCTGCGCCATCGGTTCGGTTAAATCGAATATCGGCCACACCGAAAGCGCGGCGGGTATTGCTGCTTTAACCAAGGTCTTGCTGCAATTAAAGCATCGCCAATTGGTTCCTTCCTTACATTCGCAGCAGCTAAACCCCAATATTGATTTTGCCAAGACGCCCTTTGTTGTGCAGCAGACACTTGAACCCTGGCAAAGGCCAGTGCTGAGGATCAATGGGGAAACCAGGGCGTATCCGCGAATTGCCGGAATATCATCCTTTGGCGCCGGTGGTGCTAACGCCCATATTATTATCCAAGAATATATTAATGAGGAAGCAAGTCTGGCGGCTCATGGTTCCGAAGAGGGACTGAATAACGCCAGCTTGATTGTTGTTTCTGCCAGAGACGAAGATCGGCTCAGGGAACTTGCCAAAAATCTGTGCATTTACGCAAGAGATTGTAGCCTGACAGATAACGAAACCCAAACAGCACAACTTCAAGCCGTGGCTTATACCCTCCAGGTGGGACGCGAAGCTATGGAAGAGCGCCTGGGACTGATGGTAGCTTCTTTTGCTGAACTAAGCGAAAAACTCGAGGGATTTTTGTCCGGACAAAGCGATGTGGAAAACCTCTATCGGGGACAGGTAAAACCCAATAAAGAAGCCATGTCGGTACTTGCCGATGATGAAGAGTTTGCAGAAACTATTCATGCCTGGATTCACAAACGCAACGACACCAAAATCCTGGCGCTTTGGGTTAAAGGCTTTGTTTTCGACTGGAGCAAGCTCTATGGCGAAAAGAAGCCCCCTCGTATTCACTTACCAACCTATCCTTTTGCACGGGAACGCTATTGGGCAAAAGCAATCGATCTCTCACTTGCCTATCCTTCATCAGTGGCTAATCATCAAAGCGCAGAGATGATCCATCCTCTGGTGCATAAAAATACTTCCAATCTTGCCGAACAACGTTTTAGCTCCACCTTTAGCGGCCAGGAGTTTTTTCTGGCAGATCATCGCGTCAACGGGGAGAAGATGTTACCCGGCGTGGCCTATCTGGAAATGGCACGGGTGGCGGTAGAGCAAGCGTTGCCAAATTCCTCACCAAGCTTAGAGAAGACCCACATTCAACTTAAAAACATTATCTGGGCGAACCCCCTCACCTTCAACACTCAGGCACAAACCGTTCATATCAGGATTTTTCCAGGCACTTTTGAAGACAGTAAGGAAAAAAATACTAGCGCAAACAATAACGGCGACTTCAGTTTCAGAGAGATTGGTTATGAAATCTATTCAAATGCAGCCACAGAAAATGAGGTGATTGTACATAGCCAGGGTGTCGCAACCTTCAGTCAGGTTAGCGAAGTCACTGAGTTGGATTTGTCATCCTTGCAGGCGAGGATAAATCAGAAATGTCTCAGTGCCCAGCAATGTTATGACGCATTTAAAGCAATGGGAATTGAATACGGTAAAGGGCAACAAGGCATAGAGGATGTCTATGTTAGTCGTAGCCAAGTTAGTAGCTGCCAAGTGCTGGCAAAACTTAAGTTACCTTCCGTTGTTGCTGAGACTTGCAGTGAATTTGTTCTTCACCCCAGCGTTATGGATTCAGCCTTACAGGCCTGTATTGGACTGATGGTTGGACAATCCGCGTCTGAGTCTGGGCAGGTTTCAGTTCCCTTTGCCTTAGACAGGCTGGAAATCATTGCAAAATGTACAGCGACGATGTGGGCTTGGATACGCTATTCTGATCGTGCTTCTGCCAACAGACAAACCTCAGGTCATCGCGTCACCAAGATTGATATCGATCTGTGTGATGAAAGCGGTAATATTTGTGTTCAAATCAAAGGATTTTCCCCTCGTACTATTGCCATACAGAAGAGCAAATCCATTGGCACTTGGATGAGCTTCCCCATCTGGAAAGAAAAACCATTGTCTGAATATGCAAGTACTGAATATGTTCAGCGTATTGTTATGTTGTTTGAGATGGAATGGTTTTCGGCTCGATCGCTTGAATCTCAAATCGAAGGCGTGATTTGTATTCATTTGACGACTAAAGCAAAAACACTAGCAAAACGTTTTCAAGAAATTTCGCTTCAGGTCTTTGAGCGAATAAAAGCGGTACTCGAAGAAAAAAACAAAGGAGCAACGCTTATCCAGCTTCTCATACCTTTCTCAGGAGAGACGCAGATATTTAGTGCGATCGCTGCTTTGCTGCGAACGGCTCACTTGGAAAATCCAGCGATTCTGGGGCAACTTATTGCATTGGAGTCGGGTGAAACCCAGGAAGGTCTGATCGATAAAATTCAGCGAAACAGCCATTGCCGTGAAGAAACTTTTATCCGCTATCAGCAAGAAAGACGCCAGACTATTTCGTGGCAAGAACTGTCGGTTTCAGAGCCGGCCATGCAAATCCCCTGGCAGGAAGGCGGTGTCTACCTGATTACAGGCGGTCTGGGCGGACTAGGATTCATTTTTGCCAAACATATTGCACAGCAAACAAGGGAGGTTTCTCTGATTCTGACCGGACGATCTGCGTTGGATGAGCACCTACGCGAGCAACTCAAAGAACTGGAATCTTTGGGGGCTAAGGTAGAATATCGACAAATTGATGTCAGTCAGAAGCAGGAAACAGAGCGCTTAATTGAAAACATCGAAAATGATATCGGATCGCTCAAGGGTATTTTGCATAGTGCCGGTATTATTCGGGATAATTTTATGATCAGGAAAACAGCGAGTGAGTTTCAATCGGTACTCGCCCCTAAAGTCGATGGCGTGATTCATTTGGATCAGGCGACTAAAGACTTGAATCTCGATTTTTTTATTTTATTTTCTTCTCTGGCGGGCAATAACGGCAACGTGGGGCAGGCAGATTATGCCTGCGGCAACGCGTTTATGGATGCTTATGCCCATTACCGTAATGACTTGGTTGCCGCCAAAGAACGCACCGGACAAACCCTTTCTATTAATTGGCCACTGTGGAAAGAAGGCGGTATGCAAATCGATCCCCGGAGTGAAAAGGCCATTCTGCAAAATTCGGGACTGGTGGCGATGGAGACAAAGCATGGAATTCATGCCCTGATTCAAGGTCTTTCTTCAGGACAGACACAGATCATGGTTTTGACAGGAAATCTGCAACGCTTGCAAATTTCGCAGCAGATGCGTCCATCATCGCTGCCATCTCAGATCGATATTGAACAGGTCGGTATTCATGAAAATGAGTTTGATGAAAATGAGTTTGAGGCCAGGTCACTTGATTATTTCAAAAACCTAATCTCGTCCATATTAAAGATACCTGCTCATCGAATTAAAAACGACGAATTGCTGGAGAGATATGGCATTGATTCTGTTGTTATTATCCAATTAACCAATCAGTTGGAAAAGGTTTTTGGTTCTTTATCGAAAACCCTCTTTTTTGAGTATCCAACCATTGATGAAATAAACCACTATTTTGTCGGATCTTATAGAGAAAAGCTTCAAGTGGTCCTCGGTCTAGGTAAGGCAAAGGTACCTGAAAATCATCCCTCGGCTTTTGTTGCTGAAGCCAGTCCAAAGGCAAATCGACGATCGCGCTTTTTGGCTGCTCATGCGCTAGGCTTATCGCCATTGCCCGTTGCCCAAATGCAGGATATCGCCATTATCGGTGTTTCAGGACGTTATCCCCTGTCCCCAGACCTGGAAACATTCTGGGAAAATTTATCTCAGGGTAAAAACTGTATTACTGAAATTCCCCAGAGTCGCTGGGATCATAACTTGTATTTTGATCTTGAGCCTGCCAACGATCGCAAGACATATAGCAAGTGGGGCGGTTTCTTGGCCGACGTGGACAAATTTGACGCCCTGTTTTTTAATATTTCCCCTCGGGAAGCGCAGTTGATGAACCCCAATGAGCGCCTTTTCCTGGAAACAGTCTGGGATCTTATTGAACGTTCGGGGTATACGCCGGAAAGAATACAGGAGCAACACGAGAATAAAGTCGGGGTTTATATCGGGGCGATGTATCAGCAGTATCAGTCCTTAGCTTCTGACCCCGTAAAAGAGTCAATCCTTTCTTTGTCTTCTTATAGCGCGATCGCCAATCGTGTGTCTTACTTTTTTGATTTACATGGCCCCAGCATGGCGATTGACACGATGTGTTCCTCTTCATTAATCGCTATACAGTTGGCTTGTGACAGTCTGCTTAAAGGTGAATGTCAGATGGCGATCGCCGGAGGCGTGAACCTTTCGATTCATCCGAACAAATACATTGGCTTGAGCCTGAGCCAAATGATTAGTCGGCAAAACACCAGCAAAAGCTTTGGCGAGGGTGATGGTTATCTTCCCGCAGAAGGTGTTGGTGCGGTATTGTTAAAGCCTTTGGCCAATGCGATCGCAGATCGGGATTCCATTTTGGCCGTCATTAAATCCATTAGTGCAAATCATGGCGGGCATACTCACGGATTTCATGTGCCGAACCCCAATGCCCAAGCCCAATTATTTAAAGATAACTTCCGTAAATCTGGCATCGATCCACGCACGATTACTTATGTTGAAGCGGCGGCCAATGGATCTCCCCTGGGAGATCCCATTGAGGTGAGTGCGCTCAATAAAGCTTTTCAAGAATTCACCGAGGATCAGGGCTTTTGTGCGATTGGTTCGGTAAAGTCGAATATCGGTCATGCAGAGGCGGCTTCTGGAATATCTCAACTGACAAAAGTCATTTTACAGCTTCAGCACCAACAGCTTGTGCCGTCGATTAATGCAGAATCGCTGAATCCTAATTTAAGCTTCGACGGCTCGCCTTTTTATCTACAACAAAAACTTCAACCGTGGCAGCGGCCAGTATTAAATATTGATGGCCAGGAGGGGGAGTTTCCCCGACGCGCAACGGTTAGCTCCTTTGGTGCCGGAGGCTCCAATGCACATTTGATTATCGAAGAATATATTCCTTCTGCCAGTCAGAATCCGATCTCGTCTGATATTGATCTTGGGGGCGATCGCCAGCTTATGGTTTTCTCTGCGAAAAGTAGCGATCGCCTTCAGGCGGTGCTGCGACAGATGAGCCATTTTGTTCAATCCAATGCACAACTTTCCTTGACGAAAATGGCTTATACTCTCCAGGTGGGGCGTATGGCGATGACGCACCGAATAGCGATTTTGGTGAATAATCAAGAAGAATTGATCCAGGGAATCAAGGAGGCTTTGAATTGCCTGGAACAAAATACCGCGATCGACACCTCCATTCCGGTGTACATAGGCGATGTGGAGGGCGATCGCTCAGAAGTGAAGCATCTGCTTTCTGGTAAACCCGGAGAGGCAATGATGAAAGTGCTTTTGGCGGAAAATAACCTGGAAAAAATCGCACTTTACTGGGTTAAAGGAGGTAAAATTCCCTGGCAGTCACTACATAAAAAAGGGCAGACTTCTATGATTTCTCTGCCTACCTATCCCTTCGTCAAACGACGCTGCTGGGTTGAGGCGAAAGTTGAGGTGAAAGTTCCATCTCAAGTTCAGTCCAAGGTTGAGATAGAGCCGCTTTCGCAAAGCGTTGACGATCAAAGCCCCGCTAGCAGAAACATAGAGGCAGCGTTTACGGATATTATGCTTCTAACCTTAGGACTGACGGTGGGAGAAATAAATCTCAATACCCCTCTGGTTCAATATGGAGTTGATTCCATTATGTTTGTGCAAATTTTCCAGCAAATAAAATCCAATGTCGATGCCCGAGTTAACTTAAGGCAATTGCTAGAATGCCAAACAATGCAGGATATGCTTCTGTATTTGAAATCGCAAAGGGATATACCGCAAACCGAGCCAGAGGAGGCGAATCAGCAAGTGGTAGGTTTCTCTTTGTCAGACGACATTCTTTTCCCAGAGCTGATCCAGCTGAATTCGAGTACCAAGGGAAGACCTGTATTCTGGTTTCATGGGATCGCGGGGGTTACGGTTTACGAACCGGTTGCTGAAAAAAGCCAGCGCCCCTTTTATGGCATTCAGCCCTGGAGCTGGACAAACGAAACCGCGAGTCCTTCTCACGTACAAGCTATGGTGAAACGTTATCTTGATGCTATACGATCCGTGCAGCGATCGGGCCCCTACGATTTTGGCGGCTATTCGCTGGGTGGGATGTTTGCTTATGAAGCAACCCGTCAATTACAGGAACTGGGAGAAAGTGTTGAGACCATTGTGATGGTGGATACAATACAGAATAACCCTGGTGCTAAGGATAAATACTCACGCAAAACAGACTATCTGGTTGCCCTGAACCGAGCCTTGGCCTTATCTGTATGGCAGGATTCAGAAAAAACTGTGCAGGAAATACTTATTGGTTCAGATGAACTGGATGCAAGCCTAAATGACGACGAATATTTAACTCAACTGATCGCCTTGGCTAAAAAACGAGGGTTGGTGAAAACAGAGACGGAAATACGTGCCAGTCTCGAATATGCAACAACCCTCGATGAATTTTATCAAACCGATCCCTTTACTTTTATGCTGCTGCCTGATCCCAACGCGGTCAACTGCTATTATTTCCGCAACAAGAACGGATCAATGTTGGGTGATCAGGCTCCCTATTATTTTGCGACACCACAGGACAGAGAAAAATTTGCCACAACCGATCAGTCAGCCGCTTCGCGGCAGTGGGAAAAGAACTTGCCAAACCTGCAAATTATTGATATTAATTCGTCCAGTCACATGACCATGTTCTCAGAAGAGAAGTCACGCCAGACGATTATTGATTTTTGTGAAACCCTGTATTCTGAAAAAGGACTTTCAAATAAATTTCTCAAGTTGTTTATTCAAAAGTCCCAGGAAATACATAATAGCTGATGATGGGGGGACAATCCAATAACTTAGCAATGGAAGTTTGCTAATTTCCTTAGCCAGATAAGTCCGAATTTCAACTTCAATTTGTGAGAAATGCGGAAGGAGGAGGGAATTGGGAATGAGCTTGGACTCCTACGCAATTCTTAATATTAAGAAAAGTATTTGGGGACTCTATCTTTGATAGAACTCTTTGCGGCTTGTAGTTAGCCCATTAAGGTGTAAGCCTTATAAAGCTAGAAATATTTGACTATATTTTTAGTAACTATGGAATCAAAATTACTTAAAGAACTAACAAAAGGCTAGCTATGATAACCTATATGTTTCCAGGACAAGGCTCTCAGATCAGAGGGATGGGAGAGAATCTATTTAGTAAATTTCCCGATCTGACACAAAAAGCTGATTCAATTTTAGGGTACTCAATTGAAGATATTTGTTTGAACGATCCGCAAAAAGAGTTGAATCAAACTCAATTCACCCAACCTGCCCTCTATGTTGTGAATGCCCTTTCCTATCGAAGCAAAATCCAGGAAACTGGTAAAAAGCCTGACTTTGTGCTGGGACACAGCTTGGGAGAATATAATGCTTTGGAAGCGTCAGGCGGGGTTAGTTTTGAAGATGGACTAAAGCTGGTTCAACAAAGAGGGGCACTAATGAGCCAAGCTCCTAAAGGCGCTATGGCTGCTGTTATCGGTGCAACTGGAGAACAAGTTGAAAAACTTCTGAAAAAATCCGGTTTTGATACTATAGATGTGGCTAACTTCAACTCTCCAGAGCAGGTAGTTATCTCCGGTTTAAAAGAGGATATCGCTAAGGCCAGTGAGAGTTTTCAAGAAGACGGCATACGATACGTCATTTTAAATACAAGTGGTGCTTTTCACTCTCGTTATATGGAGTCTTCAAAAGTCCAGTTTGAAGAGTTTCTTAAAAGTTTTTCCTTTTCCAAACTCCAAATCCCGGTAATTTCCAATGTCACCGCACGGCCTTACATCCAAAGCGAAATCGCCGAAAATCTAGCTAAACAGATAACCCATTCCATCAAATGGACTGAAAGCATACGTTACCTGTTGGCTCAGGGTGATGTCGAGTTTCAAGAGATGGGAGTTGGAACCGTTTTGACTAAGTTAATAACTTATATTAAAGCTAAAGAAAAACCGCTTGAAATTAAAAAAGTGTCTGATAATTGGACTGCCCAGGAAAAGGTAGACCAATGGAATTCTACCCACGCGATTGGTTCAAATGTTTCTGTAGATGGATATGAAAACCAACTGGAAACTAGAACAGAAGCTATGGTTCTGTTTGGTCATCGAGCTGCCATCTACATGAAAGGATACAATGGGTATTTTGCACTTGATGAGGTAACTGCTATATAAACTCTAGGCATCCTTGGACATCCTGCTGCTCCTTTAACAATCGAATTGCTGCTAACCGATGTTCTCCTGCCAACAGCTTAGGCTCAAACCTCATGGGAAGCCTCCCCAAAATTAGATTGTAAATTTTTGTAACCTTTACTAGACGATTTGGATAAAAGCCACAATTACCATCCGATAGTTTTTAGAGGAATACGATTCTCACAAATGAATATATGAACGAGCAACAGCTTCAGGAGCTAGCTCTACAAGTCCAAAAACACCCTCTAGGGACAACTGCTAGACGGATAAGTTTATCAAAACTAATCGATGCTATATACTGCTCAGGCAAACTTTGCCACCCATATAAAGGTCAATTTGCAGGAGTTTACGAACAAATTTATCAAGAGGCAGTACAAGACCTATTTTTGTATATTTGCAAAAATCTTCACAAGTACGACCCGGAACGTGCATCATTTATGACTTGGGTTAATATGTTATTAAGTAAACGTTTTTTTAAAGAGGCTATTCCCAAAATAATTGGCAACGCCAATGAAACTAATGTGGAAAGCTCTGTATTAGAAAACATGGAAGGTTTGGCATTTGACGAGAACGAGGATAATTATATCTCTGCTTTTAAAAAAATCAGACGATATATAGAAGTAGACCCAAAAGGGATTTTTAAACAAGCACATATCAAAAAATATCCCAAAGTAAATTTCCAAGAAATTGCTGTCAAAAGATGGTCAGGTATATCTTGGAAAGATATTTCAGAAGAATTGAATATTCCAGTTGCAACATTAAGTAGCTTTTATCAGCGAAGTTTAGAAAAATTTCGCGACGAATTTAGAAATCTATGTGATGGAGAAGACTTACAGCAGATTGCAAGTAAATGAAGTACCCATCCACAACCCTCCCCTTGGTATCCGGGAGGGTGCGCGACAGCGCGGGTGAGGTATTTCTACCTCATTAACTTGCAATCTGCTGTAACTTAGAGGAAACAAATGATGAGTGACATCGCAACTATTTCTACATTTACTGGTCCGATATCGACCGTCGTTCGCAGACTAGCAGAAAAATGGTCAAGACAGCAAGCCACACCTGAAAAAAGCCAGCAGATTTTGCTTAATAGCTTGTCTGTATCTTTCGTGAATTTCTATCTAGAGTCTATGGGCTTTGAAACTGACCTAGAAGCGAGTGACAGTTGGAATCCAGTACAACAAACCCTGATGGATGTAGCTGATTTATTGATTAAAAATTTGGGCAACTTGGAATGCCGTCCGGTGTTAGAAAATGCACAGTTTGTTTATGTGCCACCAGAAGTCCAATCAAACCGGATTGGCTATGTCGCTGTGCAAATAAGTGAATCTTTACAATCAGCCAAGTTGTTAGGATTTATCAAGGAGGTCTCAATTGATAACTTACCTATCAACCAACTACAACCTCTAGAAAATTTCCTGAATTATCTAGAATCTCTAGAATTACAAGCAACTAAATATAAGACTCAAAATTTGGGTTTATCTAGTCAAAATTTAGGTTTATTTACTAGTCAAGATGTTGTGAACTTAAAAAGATGGTTTGAGAATATTTTTGAATCGGGCTGGGAAACAATAGAATCTATATTTGTTACTGAACCAGCTTGGCAATTTAGAAGTGCTGAATCAGGTTTTAAAAACTCTGTTGAGCGGGCTAAATTGATTGATTTTGGGATAAAAGCCAACGGGTCATCAGTAGGGATAGTTGTTAAAGTCAGTCATGACAACAACAACTTTGACGATATGAAAATTATGGTAGATTTACATCCAACAAATGGTCAAGAGTACTTGCCATCGTCTCTTCATATAATGATTCTAGATGAAGAAGAAATTGCTGTTATGGAAGCTCAAGCCAAAAAGGATAACAAAAAAATTGCATTGGAGTTTAACGCTGCTGTGGGAGATAATTTCAGCGTCAAGATAGCTTTAGGAGATATTAGCGTGATAGAGAATTTTATCATCTAAAATTAACAAAATTTTTGAGTCAATTTATCTCATATTGGATGAGATAACAGAGTTTACCCATGTTCTAAATTGGTTATCAAAGCGATAAGTAGATGCCTAAGTCAGGAAGTCACCCTTCTGACTTAAGTAGAGCGGCGTAAATAATTAAAGGTTTGTAGTGTACCCCTTCGGGGAAGCAAGCTACGCGTAGCGTCTCGTAGAGAGGACTTTAGTCCTCAGATGAGGGCTGTTCCCGAAGCGTTCCCGCAGGTTAGCCCTTACTACAAACTAATTTCAATATCTTTTACATTACTAGGACTTACTTTGGTTTATTCTTGCCTACTTACTTAGGCATCCAACTAGGTAGTACATCATAAATGTAACGGGATATTTGATCGCAAGCCAGAGCGTAAGGGATTTACAAAGAGAAAAATATCCAACTAATATCATGTCCGCATAATCGCTTACGATAAAAGTAATGAGTATAAATATGACTTATGCCGAAACGAATCAATATAGCCGAGCATTCAAATATCTC
>NZ_JBALEA010000040.1:0-122962 GCF_036917135.1 Nostoc sp.
AGTAGAGTCAAGTGATTTGTTTGGCTCCTTCGATGAAAATCCGCAACTGCTGTTTGAAGATGTCGCAACAAACGACTCTACATATATTCAGATGGGCACCACAGAAAATCCTGTGGATGAACTATCAGAAAATATAATTTTTGGGGAAACTTCCGATTCCCTCCAGACGAGTGCAGAAGTTTTAGATCCTGATGAAAATAATAATTTAGAAGCGACCTTTGAGTTCACAGAAAATATAGATTTTAAAAATGATTTACTGTTTACAGAAACTATTCTGACAGAAGCAGAAAATCAGGAAGAATTAGAAAAAAATGCCGCAATAATTGACTCACAATCTGTTAATGACTTCACACAAAGGGTTATTCAGGAAGATGTCGAGAACGATTTTTGGAATTTAGGAGAGACATCTGAAGCGGCACCAGTGTCAGAGATAGAAAATACTATTATTGCCTCGACTGAAGAGTTGGCAACTAGAGAAACCATTGCAGAAGTTACTCTAGAAGATGAATTTGCAGACTTGGCAGCATTATTAGGAGAGGAAGTCGCACCCATCCCCAAAGCTAAGGAGATACCAGAACTAGATTTTGCTGCCCTGGAAGAATTGCTAGGTACAGATAATGACAGCGATCGCAGCCAGCCCCTAGACATTCAACCAGTCTTGGCTAAAATTCCGATTCCATCACCAGCGATCAAAGATGAATTTGGTGATTTGGAGAAGTTACTGGCAGAAGCCGATCAAACAATATCCCATTCACCCTCAGTCAAATCGAACACCAACAAAGCTACCCGTCCCTCTACTCGTCGGACTCCGAGATTTGAAGAAACGATGAAGGTTCCAGTTAAGCAACTGGACGATATGAGTAATTTGGTTGGGGAATTGGTGGTAAATCGCAACACCTTAGAGCAGGATCATGAACGGCTGCGACAGTCATTAGATAACTTGCTGATTCAGGTACAACAACTCTCAGATGTAGGCGCAAGGATGCAAGAGTTGTATGAGCGATCGCTATTAGAAGCCTCTTTGTTAGCTGGACGCAAAAAGAAAGACCCCGGTGTTCAAGCGCCAGATGCCAACGCCGATAGGGGTTTTAGCGAGTTAGAAATGGATCGTTTTACTCCCTTCCACACCCTCTCACAGCAGATGATTGAGCGCATTGTGCGAGTACGTGAATCGGCTAGTGACATTGATTTTGTTACCGAAGAAACCGAGCGAGTCGCAAGGCAATTCCGCCAAGTAACCACCCAGTTACAAGAGGGATTAACAAGAGCGCGAATGGTGCATTTTGCCCAAACTATCGATCGCTGGCGGCGAGGAGTGCGCGACAACGCCATCAAGTGTGGCAAACAAGTAGAGTTGGTGATCGAAGGTGGTGAGACCTTAATTGACAAGATGATTTTGGATCATCTGACCGATCCATTAACTCACATGCTGAATAATGCGATCGCTCACGGTATTGAAACCCCAGAAGAACGGCAAGCTGCTGGTAAACCACCCGTGGGAATCATCACCATCCGCGCCTTCCACCAAGGTAATCAAACGATCATTTCCGTAGGCGATGATGGTGCAGGCATTGATTCGGAAAAGGTTAAGGCTAAGGCGGTGAAGATTGGCATGCTTACAGAAGCGCAGGCAAAAGCTATGTCTCGCCTGGAAGTCTACGATCTGCTGTTCCAGTCTGGTTTTACCATTAAAGACCAGGCAGATGAAATTTCTGGCCGTGGTGTGGGTATGGACGTAGTGCGCTCCGAGATTAGCGAAATTCGGGGAACAGTTAACACCGATTCTACTCTTGGTAAGGGAACCACCTTCACCATTCGTTTACCACTGACTCTGAGTATTTGTAAAGCTCTTTGCTGCGTCTCCGATCGAGCCAGGGTTGCCTTCCCGATGGATGGTGTAGAAGATACCCTGGATATACCACTCAAAAATATTCAGCACGATGCCAATGGGCAATCATTTATTTCCTGGCGTGATACAGTGCTACCATTCCGACCTCTGAAGGAACTTTTAACCTTCAATCGCCAAATCAGTCGCGGTAATGTCTATGGCGGCACCAGAGATGATGATATGGTTTCGGTGGTTGTGGTGCGATCGGCAAATACCATGATTGCTCTACAGATTGACCTAGTGTTGAGCGAACAAGAAATTGTAATTAAGCAATTTGAAGGTCCAGCCCCTAAACCCATTGGTGTAGCTGGTGCTACAGTCCTTGGTGATGGTCGGATTATGCCCATTGCTGACGTGCTGGAAATAATTGACATCTTCCAAGGACGGATTTCTACACAAATGGGTGGCAATTCTTGGCAACAAAAAGCTACTCCTCCAGATACCTCTCCTGCGAAAATTGACCCGACAGTGCTAATCGTCGATGACTCCATTACAGTCAGAGAATTGCTATCCCTGACGTTTAATAAGGCAGGTTATCGCGTAGAACAGGCGCGTGATGGTCAGGAAGCTTGGGATAAACTTCGCTCCGGTCTGCCTTGCGATATCGTATTTTGCGACATCGAAATGCCCCGTTGCGATGGTCTAGAATTACTCTCTCGCATCCAGAAAGACCCAAACCTCAACCACTTACCGATCGCAATGCTCACCTCACGGGGTGCAGACAAGCACAGACAAATTGCATCTCAACTCGGTGCTAGTGGCTACTTTACCAAGCCTTATCTCGAAGAAGCTCTCCTCGAAGCTGCGACACGGATGTTAAAAGGGGAGAAACTCATTAGCAGTCCAACTAATACTTAGTAGTATGTAAAGAAGCACTTTTGACCTAAGACCATGCCTTCTTCTGAAAAACCTCTCACCTATCCATCCAGCCACAAGAGCAATCAAGTCGATGACTATCACGGTACTTTAGTCGCAGATCCTTATCGTTGGTTAGAAGATCCTGATTCTGAAGAAACAAGAACTTGGATTCAGGCACAAAATCAAGTTACTTTTGGCTATCTGAGTGAAATTCATGCTAGGGAAAAAATTAAACAGCGCCTTACCAAACTTTGGGATTACGAAAAATACGGAATCCCTTTTAAAGAAGGTGAACGCTACTTTTATTTTAAAAACGATGGGCTGCAAAATCAAAGTGTCCTCTACACCTTGAAAACCCTCAACGATCAACCCAAAGTTTTAATCGACCCTAATAAACTTTCAGAAGATGGCACTGTTGCTCTTTCAGGATTGTCTATTAGCGAGGATGGTAGACTTTTAGCTTATGGTCTATCGTCCTCTGGTTCTGATTGGCAAGAGTGGAAAGTCCGCGATGTTGAAACTGGTGAAGACCTCCAAGATCACTTGAAGTGGATTAAATTCTCTGGCGCATCTTGGACACACGATCATCAAGGTTTTTTCTACAGTCGCTACGATGAACCAAATGAAAAAACTCAACTAGAAGATGTTAACTATTATCAAAAGCTCTACTATCATCAACTAGGTAAACCCCAATCAGAAGACGTTTTAATTTACCATCGTCCTGACCAAAAGGAATGGGGTTTTAGTGGTGGTGTTACTGAAGATGGACGTTATCTAATAATTTCAATTTGGCTGGGTAGTGACTCAGAAAATTTGGTTTTCTCCAAAGATTTGACTAACCCTAATGCTGAAGTTGTAGAACTAATTAATCAGTTTGAGGCAAATTACAGCTTTATCGACAATGATGATAGCGTGTTTTATTTCCGTACAGATTTAAATGCACCACGGGGAAGAGTTATTGCCATTGACACAAAAAACCCGGCGCTAGAAAATTGGCGAGAAATCATTCCCCAATCTGCGGAAACTTTAGAAAGTGTCGGTATACTTAATAATCAGTTCGTTGCTGATTACCTCAAAGATGCTCGCAGCCAAATTAAAATTTTTGATCTCAAAGGTGCGTTTATTCGAGAGGTAGAACTACCCGGACTCGGTTCAGCCAATGGCTTTGCTGGTAAGCGTTATGATACTGAAACTTTTTATAGCTTTAACAGTTTTACCATACCAGGCACTATTTATCGCTACAACCTGGTGACCGGAAAAAGTGAGGTTTTCCGCCAGCCACAGGTAGATTTTAATCCAGATAATTACGAGACAAAACAAGTCTTTTATCACAGCAAAGATGGTACTAAAGTGCCAATGTTTATTACGTACAAAAAAGGCATTAAATTAGATGGAAATAACCATACTTATCTCTATGCTTATGGCGGTTTTAATGTGTCAATGACACCTGGTTTTTCTGTGAGTCTTTTGGTATGGATGGAGATGGGTGGTGTCTATGCTATGCCTAATATCCGCGGCGGTGGAGAGTACGGTGAAGAATGGCATCAAGCAGGAATGAAGTCGAAAAAGCAGAATGTCTTTGATGATTTTATTGGCGCTGCTGAGTGGTTGATTGCTAATAAGTATACTAAGACTGAGAAGCTAGCGATCGCAGGTGGTAGTAATGGTGGCTTATTAGTGGGTGCTTGCATCACGCAACGTCCCGATTTGTTTGGTGCAGCTTTGCCAGCAGTCGGCGTGATGGATATGTTGCGGTTCCACAAATTTACCATCGGTTGGGCTTGGATTTCCGAATATGGTTCAGCAGATAATCCAGAAGAGTTTCCAGCGCTGTATGCTTATTCGCCATTGCAAAATCTCAAAGCAGATACAGCTTATCCAGCAACCTTAATTACCACAGCCGATCATGACGATCGCGTTGTCCCTGCTCATAGTTTCAAATTTGCCGCCGCTTTGCAAGAGGCTCACGCTGGTGATGCGCCAACGCTAATTAGAATTGAGACGAAAGCAGGCCATGGTGCAGGTAAACCCACGGCTAAAATTATCGAAGAAGCCGCAGACAAATGGGCTTTTTTGGTGCGTGCTTTGGATGTGAAATTGTAGCAACTTTGTAGGGCTGGCACTGGCCACCCTACGAGGCTAAACTAACTGAATCAATAATTAATTTACACAAAAAGTTTTCCCCGACATCAGTAGTTCCAACTTACAAGCGCTGTCATTACCCTTGCAATAGCGGCGCGATCGTTATCCTCTCTAGACTCAAATAATCTTTCTGCTTGTTGCAGATGGGTAACTGCTTCCTTTCCATGCATACATCTATTCAGATAGTACAACGAAATTCCTAAGTCTTGATGAATGTCTGGATCGTTAGGATGATGCTCTAACTGTTGCCGCAAAAGCTCAACTTCATTCTCTAGGTATTGCCAAGAAGATTGCCCAGGTTCTCGGTTTGCCATAATTTTTATATAAAGCGTTGAAGTAGGTACTTCCGATTTTCTAGCAAAATAGGGGATATCTAAAAACTGTGCAATCGTTTTGGCAATACTTACAGCACTCTCATAGCTACCATCAGACTTTAGATAAAAGCGCCAGTAGATTGATGCCAAAATTAATCTCGGATAAAAAGATATTCCTCCTTCAGAACCACTGACATCTTCTACTTCAATACCTGAAATAAGATGACACGGAAACTCAACAGATTTTGTCTGTAAAATTTTGAATCGATTTTGTCTTTCCCAGAGAATGGAATTTTTTACTTTATCAAAAGTGTAAGTAGTAATTTCTGTATCCTTAATTATTGTATATAGACTTATTGCAACCATTACGCATCCACTTACTACGGCGATGATTCCAGGATAATTAGCACGCTGAAGTACCAACCCCAATAAACAAAGGAAAAGACCAAATGGAATCAAAGTTATGCTAATGAGTAATACACCCCAAAGCGATTTTTGGAAACGCAAAATGAGCCGATGCTGGTTTTGTTCGATAATCTTCATGAATTAATTGAGATAGTACGGCTGAGTTTCGTTCCACTCTCTTATCTGCAATGAGAGGGTGAGTTTCAATATTGATATATGAGTTAAAATTAAATCAATCATTCTAGGCAAATATTAACTATGAAATGGGAAGAAGTTTGTGAACACAAACAATTACAAGATTTACCCTTCAAAATTGAATTAAATAAATGGGGACAAATTGTAATGAGTCCAGTCCAAATTAAACATTCTTTTTATCAAGGAAGAATCCAACGTTTATTAGAATCTTTATTGAATACAGGAGAAGTAATGCCAGAATGTGCTATCAACACATCAGACGGTGTGAAAGTTGCTGATGTTGTCTGGTGTTCAGAGGAACGATTTTGTCAAATTGAAAATGAAGTATCAGCATCGATTGCACCAGAAATTTGTGTAGAAGTAAAATCTAGTGGTAACACTTTGGAAGAAATGGAATTTAAAAGAAATTTATATTTAGAAGCTCAAGCTGTTGAAGTCTGGTTATGTAATGAACAAGGTCAAATGAAATTTTATAATGAGCAAGGTGAATTAGAACAATCTTTGTTAGTTTCTAAGTTTCCTAAGCAAATTAAACGGTAATTGCAGAGAAGAGATTTTATAAATGCGATCGCTTCTAATTCTGGGTAAGGCAAATCCTAACGCTGATACCAATTCGATATAAAGTAGCGCCAAACCAAAAGTCACTTTTATGTGTGTTGCAAGCTTTCTTTTGAAACAGAGTTTGGCGCAGTCTCACAAAGAAACAGTATTACCGCTCTTGTGTTTAAAACTCGACAGATTGGGCTGTACCAGTCAAAGGGATTGTTATATAAGTTTGTCTTTGCCCCTGGTTAAATCTAGGAATCACAGAAAAGAGGTTTCTTGTTGTGATTCCCTTAGTTTCAACTATGGCTGATTTACTGTTTCCAAGGTTTACACGGGGTAAGATCAAGGTAAACAAGGTGTTGCCAGTATCTACTGTCTGACGGATAGTTACAGTTACTAGTGTACCAATTTCTGTTTCTACAGAACGGATCTGCTCATTACCTGTAAAGTTTAATGTCTGTTGCTGATCTTTATAGGTAAAAAGTGGCTTGCCAGTAAAGCTTGTGGTTGAGTAAGTAATGCTGACATTCTTCCCTTGGAACTGGTACAAGTCCGGTACTGCTGAGGCATGAGCTGATAATACAGGTATTGCTGTTAACAGCATACCTAGTGTAAACGCTCCAATTAAGTTTCTTGTTTGCATATCTCAAAAAGTTATTGCTAATTTGACAGAGATACCTGCCCTCATGGGATCACAACAGGCTTAAAGCTGATTTTAAAACTGGATATTCCGAAAATCGTGTAACATGGAACACATTGCAAAGGTTATTAATATATTTGCATTGGTATTTATTGGGCTGAAGCCACGGAGATTCCTAAGATATCACTGTTTTAATATCCTGATTTCTCAGCTTCTTGGACTAGACTAAATTTACCCATCTTGGGCATTTTAACATGGGGGCGGCGATTAAAATCGTCTGTTATTGCCCCTATAAATAAAATTTAGGGGCTAACTCACCGCAGAAAAATTGGTGTGGCAATAAGTTTAAGTTTATGTGTCATCTTCCCCTGCCAAATTTTTTTTGAGGAGATTTTATTTCGTTTTTGTCTTATTCCCTCTATAACTAACAACTTGAGTTAGATTTAAGTTTTGAAATGCCCTTTGGGGTTTTATTTAAAAATTGGAAATTTTGCATTGCTTATGAAACGGCGCTCATACATGCTTATAGGATTTTTCCTGAGCCTGATCTTAACTATCGTGCCTTTGTCGGGCAATTTCACCAATGCTGCAACACCAACAGCAGTGGCACCTGTATCTACTCTCTCATTCACCCAAGGTGTACAAAAAACGGTATTGGACAATGGCTTAACGGTGCTAACCAAAGAAGTTCATACCGCTCCAGTGGTGAGTGTGCAGGTTTGGTATAAAGTTGGTTCACGCAATGAGGTTAAGGGAGAGAATGGCATTTCTCACCAACTAGAACATTTGATGTTCAAAGGTACAAATGACCGTCCAGTACAGTTTGGAAGGTTGTTTAGTGCCTTGGGTAGCCAGTTCAATGCTTTTACTAGTTATGACGAAACGGCTTATTTTGGCACAGTGCAGCGAGACAAATTAGAAGCACTGCTGACACTGGAAGCCGATCGCATGGAAAACTCTTTAGTTGGGACTGAGCAACTAAAAAGTGAAAAGCGGGTGGTAATCTCTGAGTTGCAGGGGTACGAAAATTCACCCGGCTATCGTCTGAATCGGGCAGTGATGCGAGCGGCTTTCCCCAATCGAGCTTATGGCTTATCGGTGGGAGGCACAAAAGCCGATGTCGAAAAATTCACGGTGGAGCAGGTACGGAATTATTACCAAACCTATTACAGCCCAGAAAATGCCACGTTAGTTATTACTGGGGATTTTGCCACAGAACCTGTACTTAAAGTTGTCAAAGAAACTTACGGTAAGTTGGTAAAAAGAGGACACATAAAGACAGGGAAATTACCCACGGCTTCTTCTTCCCTATCTGTTGCTAAAAAAGCACCGATTGTCCTGAAGCAACCTGGAAGTGCAGCCATATTGCAAGCGGTGTATCCTCTACCAGATATCAAACATCCTGATGTGCCAGCAATTGATTTGATGGATGCCATTCTCACAGGTGGACGTAGCTCTAGGCTTTATCAGGCGTTGGTGGAATCTGGACTCGCCAGTTCAGTGAGTGGTGGTGCTGCGGAACTCATCGAACCTGGTTGGTATGAAATTGAAGCTACGGCGGCTCCAGGTAAAGAGTTGAGTAAAATTTCCCAGGTACTCCAAGAATCTTTAACAGAATTGCAAGAGGAGCCAGTTACCTCAGAAGAGTTGAACCGGGCGAAGACGCAACTGCAAGCTTCGTATATTTTGGGGAACCAAGATATCACTAGTCAGGCTACTCAACTGGGGTATAACCAAACGATCGCAGGGGATTATCATTTTATTGAAACCTATCTGGCTGCGATCGCTAAAGTCACCCCGGATCAAGTGCAGCAAGTAGCGAAAACTTATCTCAATCCGGCTAAACAAACCATCGGTTTCTTTGAGCCGACTCAACCAGATGGCAAACCAGGAACTTCTAACGCTGGTTCTAGTCGCACGGTGGAAAATTTCAGCCCTGGTAAGCCTGTAGATCCAGCAGAACTGGCGAAATATCTGCCACCTACCACATCAGCGACAGATTCAGGCAAACAATCACTACCAGAAGAGTTTACCTTAGATAATGGTTTGAAAGTTTTGTTGTTAAGCGATCGCAACCTTCCCACCATTAACCTGAGTGGACAAATTAGCGCTGGTGCTGAATTTGACGGCAATCAAAAAGCTGGATTAGCGAATCTGACTGCAAACAACTTAATGAATGGGACAAAGACTAAAAATGCTCTGACCCTAGCAACAATTTTAGAAGACCGGGGAGCCGATTTGAGCTTCAGCGCTAGCCGCGAGGGAACTAACATTAGCGGTGAGGGACTTTCAGCAAATCTGCCAATATTGATTCAAACTCTGGCAGATGTCTTAAAAAACGCCACTTTCCCCGCAGATCAGTTAGAACTGAGTCGCCAACGGGCATTGACAAGTCTGAAAGTCCAGCTAGATGATCCTAGAGGTTTAGGACGGCAAGTATTCCAGCAAGCAATTTACCCTGAAAATCATCCATTCCACAGCTTTCCCACAGCCGAGAGTTTAAAGAATATTACTCGTGATGATTTACTTGGCTTCTATCAGACACACTACCGACCAGATACTACGACGATCGCAATAGTTGGAGACTTTGATCCAACTAAGCTAAAAACTTTGCTGAATCAGGTGTTTGGTAAATGGCAAGCCGCAGGTAAGCCACCTGTTCTGGAAATCAAGTCCGTACCATTGCCACAAACTTTGACACGTCTAAACCAAGTAATTCCCGGTAAAACTGAGGCTGTTACCTACATCGGCTACAATGGCATCTCTCGGAAAGATCCACGTTATTATGCAGCACTGGTGCTAAATCAAATTTTCGGTGGTGATACCTTATCAAGTCGCCTGGGTACAGAAGTGCGCGATCGCCAAGGTTTGACTTACGGTATATATAGTGGTTTTGCCGCCGGCATCAACCCCGGCCCGTTCTTGATTCAAATGCAGACTGCTCCTGGAGATGCCCAAAAAGCGATCGCCAGTACTCTCGCTCTACTCAAACAGTTACGTGAGCAAGGAGTGAGTGAGGCGGAATTAAACACGGCAAAACGCTCAATTACCAACAGCTACCCTGTGGATTTAGCTAATCCCAGTGATGTATCCAGCATCATTTTAGATAATGCTGTCTTGGGGCTTTCACCGGCGGAAATCCGAGATTTTCCCCAACAAATTCAAGCAGTTACGATGGCTGACATCCAAAAGGCAATTGAAGATTTAATTAAGCCAGAAAATCTGGTGATTGTCACCGCAGGTCCAGGAGAGACTGTGCCCAAGGGCGGCTAATTGCCTCACATATATGAAGAACCTCTCCCCCAACCCCTCTCCGAAACGGAGAGGGGAGTCAAACTCCCCCTTTCCTTGTAGGGAAGGGGGCTGGGGGTTAGGTCTTTGACCTTTAGCAACCTAGCAAAAGTTTAAATAGAATAAGACACTGGGAAAGACTTTGCATCCTTTGGCTTTACATACACTCGCTGTTTCGGTTCTAACTCTAAGTCATTAAAGCGATCGCGTGTTAAATGCGCCATCACCACTTGCCCATCATCGAAAGTTAATTCCACCTGAATTTCCCAACCCAAATGTACCAACCGGTTCACTGTCGCAGGTGTAGTGGCATCGTTGGCAGACTTTTCAAAAATCACATCTTGGGGACGCAAAAACACTTGGGGGTGTGGCGCATCAAAGCCGCTACTTTTAAAAATCTTCGAGCTACTAGGTAATATGTTCACTGGCCCGATGAAACTCATCACAAAAGCTGTAGCCGGATTATCGTAAATTTCGGCTGGTGTCCCCACCTGTTCGATACGCCCTTTATTCATCACCACAACCTCATCGGAGACTTCCATTGCCTCCTCTTGGTCGTGGGTAACGAAAACCGTGGTAACATGAACCTCATCATGGAGGCGGCGTAACCATGCCCGTAAGTCTTTGCGAACTTTGGCATCAAGTGCGCCAAAGGGTTCATCTAGCAGCAATACATCAGGTTCGACTGCCAGTGCCCTGGCTAGTGCTACCCGTTGCCTTTGACCACCAGAAAGTTGTGACGGATAGCGATCGCCTAATCCAGTCAATTGCACCAATTCGAGTAACTGTTCTACCCGCCCCTTAATTTTCTTTGGCTGTGCCTTGCGAATTTCTAAGCCAAAGGCAATATTTTGCTTGACAGTCAGATGCTTAAATAGGGCATAGTGCTGAAACACAAAGCCAATATTGCGCTGTTGCACACTTTGGTATGTAGCGTCCTTACCGGTCAGCAGAATTTTGCCGCTATCTGGCATTTCTAAACCTGAAATTAACCGTAATAGCGTAGATTTACCTGAGCCTGATGGACCGAGAAGCGCAACTAGCGAACCACTCTTAATTTCCAGGCTGACCTGATCAACTGCCTTGAAACTCCCGAATTGTTTGGAGACGTTTTCAACTACTATGCCCACTGCTGCTATACCTCTGTAACTCAATCTACAGATCCTTGGTAGGATTACTGTGTCTTACATATACCATAGATCGTTATTTTCAGATGAACAAGATTTAGCGATCGCAACTGCTGCGATCGCACCAGCTACAATAGACATCTCCGAAAAAGAATGTAGAGACGGCGATTTATCGCGTCTCTTGCCTTAACCGAACCGTATTGCCCAATCCCCAAATTACCTAGTCCGCAACAACTGCACAAAGGTATTACTCACCGTATTGTCTTTAGTATCAGCCGCGTATTGAATCAATTTTTCTCGCAGTTCTTTGGCTGCATCTAAAGGAAGTAAGGTTGCCAGCAAGAAGTAAACACCACGAAAACGCGGATCGCCCATTCTATCAACTAATAGTCCTTCGGCGGTATTAGTTTCGCCCAGAAAGTTTTGCACCAAAAAGAAATCCATAACTTTATCGTGGCGGAAGTACCATTCTTTCTTCGCTTCGCCTTTTTCATTTTGCCACTGACGGCTGACTACCATTTTGTATTTATCGTCTTCTAAAGACATGACAACTTGCTGAAATTCATCTTCAGGTATAGCTTGTTTGTCTTCGAGTCGCATTTGGTAGACGGCGGCAGAAAATCTTTTGAGTGGAAATTCTTGTTTCCAGTCTTGCTGGTATTCTGTTGCCATTAAGTTGTATCGCTGTTCTTGCAGACGAAACAAGTTTGGATATTTATCTTGTGATAGCATCAGCGCTACTACTGTTAGATCCATTGGATTGGAAAGAATTCGGTGGGCTGCGTCTAACTCTTCTTTGGCTTGCTGATCTTTGAGGACTTCTGTTAAATAGTTGATGCTGGCTTTTTCGTAATCAGCACCTTGAATTTTCGCATCTTTGGGGAGGCGCAGCTGACGGGAGATCAAAAACTCTTGAATTTGTTCTTGTTCAAGGGGCTGCAAGTAATATGTTTTGGCTGTTGAGGGGGGTGTCCACTCTAGGGGCTGGGTTGTCATTATAATGTTGCCCCGGAAATAGCTTTCGACAAACTGGGTGATTTTGGCGCGGGTTTCGGCGGTGACTTCGTTAAGTCCGTCGATGCAGATATCTATCCCGCCACTGTAAATCAGGTTTTTCAAAAAGTCGGCATCTTGGGCTTGGCCGTGTAGCTTGTCTTGGATGGCTTCTATTACGCCTTTATGACATTTCTGGGCGGGGAGATAAACGACGATGCGCTGAGACTTTTGCAACAGATGACGGAGAAACATCGACTTGCCTAAGCCGGAATCTCCTTCTAAGATAATTTGTCCTTGAATACTGGGTAAGGCTGCGGTAATTGGCAGGATGTCTCCTGATGTGGGAACTTTGACTTTTGACTCTGGGAAGTATGATTGGTCATAAAAATTATCCAAGCCGGCGTCGGCTAATAGGGAAGGTTTGAAGGGTTCAAATAATTTGCGGCGGAAGGGTGGAAACCAGGTGAGGAGAAAGCCGACATAGCCCACGCCGACAATCCGGCGTACCCAAGGGTTCCAGAAGAAGATGGCTTGGACTTGGGGAAATTTGGGGTAGGCAAAGATGAGGGCTAGCCAAAAGGCAATGTGAGAGATGATAACAATTCTGGCGTTAAAAAACCACTGCCAACCTTTGAGGTGAAGTATGACTGATTGCAGTGAATCAGCTTCGTTGTATCCGGCATTTTTCAGGTTGTTGTAGTGAGTTTCTAAAATAACAATATCTTGTGGTTGCCAAGAGACTTTTCTGGCAACTAGAGCAATTTGCTTTGCTAAGTCTTCCCTTAATCGTTCTAAACCTTGACTAGGTTTCCAGGCTTGGGCAAAGATTTTGAGAGTTTTATCACCGCGATCGTGGCTTAATGAAGTAGGAATCGTTTTAGTGTCAGCAAAACCCAGCCATGTCAGCAGTGTTTTGACTTCATCAGTGCCGCCAGCAAAGAAATAGGTGAAAAATCGCCACTGTTCAAATTCTGATTGACCTGCGTAATAAATGCTATCCAGAATTACAACAACATTATTCAGGTTGAGTTGTTCTATCTTTCCCAATGCCACTGCTGCACCGTAACGAACATTTGAGTCAACGGATTTATCCTTGAGGATGTCGAGGATGTCTTTGACGTAGGGTTTGGCAGCCTCCCCCAGATTTACCAATGCCACTGCTGCACCGGAACGAACATAAGAGTCAACGGTTTTATCCTTGAGGATGTCAGCGATGTCTTTGACGTAGGGTTTGGCAACCTCCCCCAGATTTCCCAATGCCGATGCTGCACCGTAACGAACATAATAGTCAACGGATTTATCCTTGAGGATGTCGAGGATGTCTTTGACGTAGGGTTTGGCAGCCTCCCCCAGATTTCCCAATGCCACTGCTGCACGGTAGCGAACAATTGAGTCAACGGTTTTATCCTTGAGGAAGTCGAGGATGTCTTTGACGTAGGGTTTGGCAGCCTCCCCTAGATTTCCCAATGCCTCTGCTGCACTGGAACGAACATCTTTATCAACGGATTTATCCTTGAGGATGTCGGCGATGTCTTTGACGTAGGGTTTGGCAGCCTCCCCCAGATTTCCCAATGCCACTGCTGCACGGGAACGAACATTTGAGTCAACGGATTTATCCTTGAGGATGTCGAGGATGTCTTTGACGTAGGGTTTGGCAGCCTCCCCCAGATTTCCCAATGCCGATGCTGCACCGGAACGAACAATTGAGTCAACGGATTTATCCTTGAGGATGTCGAGGATGTCTTTGACGTAGGGTTTGGCAGCCTCCCCCAGATTTACCAATGCCACTGCTGCACCGGAACGAACATTTGAGTCAACGGATTTATCCTTGAGGATGTCGAGGATGTCTTTGACGTAGGGTTTGGCAGCCTCCCCCAGATTTCCCAATGCCGATGCTGCACCGGAACGAACAATTGAGTCAACGGTTTTATCCTTGAGGATGTCGAGGATGTCTTTGACGTAGGGTTTGGCAGCCTCCCCTAGATTTCCCAATGCCGATGCTGCACCGTAACGAACAATTGAGTCAACGGATTTATCCTTGAGGATTTTGTCAGCTTTTTGAGCAACATCGTCCGGTTTCTTACCCAAGGATTTCAAATCTTTCAGATCATATTCAACTAATTTCTTCAGAGCATATCCCTTAACATTGTCGTATCCATCATCAAGGGCTGCTAATATACCGTTAATCTGCCAATCTTGGGGTTTGGGTTTGGGGGTTTCTTTGGCGTTTACCCAAGAGAGGGAGAGGAAGAAAGTTAGGAGTAGGGTGAAACAGAAAAGGAAAAAGAGGGAGAGCTTGTTAGTGTGGCGGGGAGTTATGAGCATAAATCAGGGCAAGGCGGCAGATTGCACGCGGTTATGAGTATAATACCAAGCTTGCAATTCCTGATTCCTGATTGAGTAAGTCAGATTTTATTTGGGTTTTTAGGTTTGTATTTGTGGGAGCTTCCCAAATTTGAAAATTTACTATGCTGCGTTCAGGCAGGAATAAGAGAATGAAGAAACGAACCGCAAAGGGCGCAAAGAGCGCAAAGTAAGAGAACAGACTTGATATTGATCTTTGCTCATGAGTATTAAAGACTCGCTCACGAGTATTAAAGACTCTCCCGCGAGTATTAAAGACTTGCTCACGAGTATTAAAGATTCTCCCGCGAGTATTAAAGACTTGCTCACGAGTATTAAAGATTCTCCCGCGAGTATTAAAGACTTGCTCACGAGTATTAAAGACTCGTCCGCAAGTATCAAAAGCTCATCCGCAAGTATAAAAGACTCGTCCACGAGTATTAAAGACTCATTAATGAGGTTTAACTACTCATTCACGGAGTTCAAAGACTACAGCACTTATTGTTTGAATCCAGTACACCAGGATACGCGGTAGGGGCACAGCATGCTGTGCCCCTACGAATGCTTGTATTTGACGCAAGCGAGAACGGTTATAAACCGAATGGCAATATTTGCCTATGAATCAGAAGTGGCTTTAGCAGGTTTACTTTTTATAGCTTTAAACCGTTCGCCTAACTGTTCGGCAATAGTTTTTAACCCTGGAGTTTTCTTAGCAGCTGTCTTCACGTAGTCGTAAACTGTCAAACTGCTGCCCATTGCTTCGCTACCGACTGCCATTAGGGTATCATCTACTTGTTCTGTCAGTTGTCGCAGTCCAATCAAAACTTCGGTGAGGGTGGTGGCTAATTGATAATCCCGCAGAAATTCGTCTACATCAAAGCTAGCTGGTAAAATGTCTCGGTTAGACTGGGCAGCAGTCAGGCTAGTGTTGACGAAAGCTAGGCTTTTATCGCCCATCTTAAATAACTTGCGTCGTTCTTCCACACTCAAGGTAACGAGAAAGGGCATCTTTGCTTGGATAGTCGCAAAGGCTGCTTTAATTTCTTGGATATCTGCTGGGGAAAGAGAGGCGGTAATGTTTTGGTAAGCCATTGGATATTTACTGTGGTGAATCTGTTTGTTATGATTCCCACTGGTAAATGCGATCGCACAGTCTTAAGGAGATAGAGAGATGCGATTAATCGCGTCTGTACTGAGTGGCTGTGGTGAATCTGTTTGCGATCATTCTCAGTGGTAAATGCGATCCATTCCCCATCTCGCTTTTCGTATCGAAACATTAAGGAATATTGCATTTCAGTAGAAACCTGAAGGCAAAGCGTCAAATCACCCGAAAGACCGTGGTAGTATGCTCTGGGTAAATGTGAAGATTTGGGAGAAAGACCTTTGACACTACGGGTTGCTGTTATTGGGTCAGGCCCTGCTGGTTCATCTGCCGCAGAAACACTGGCAGCCTCTGGGATTGAAACCTACTTGTTTGAGCGGAAGCTGGACAATGCAAAGCCTTGTGGGGGTGCAATTCCCCTATGTATGGTGAGTGAATTTGACTTACCACCAGAGATTATTGATCGCCGGGTACGGAAGATGAAAATGATTTCGCCTTCTAATCGGGAAGTTGATATTAATCTGGTAAATGAAGATGAATATATAGGAATGTGCCGCCGGGAAGTGCTGGATGGCTTTTTGCGCGATCGCGCGGCAAAAGTCGGCGCAAATTTAATTAATGCCACTGTTCATAAACTCGATATACCAGGAAACAATACCGACCCTTATACGATCCATTACATTGACCATACAGATGGGATATCACAGGGGATTGCCAAAACCCTGAAAGTGGATGTAATTATTGGGGCAGATGGGGCGAATTCTCGCGTTGCTAAAGAAATGGACGCTGGGGATTACAATTATGCGATCGCTTTCCAAGAGCGAATTCGCTTACCCGAAGACAAAATGGCCTACTATAACGACCTCGCCGAAATGTATGTCGGTGATGACGTTTCTACCGATTTCTACGCTTGGGTTTTCCCCAAACATGACCACGTAGCTGTCGGTACGGGTACAATGCACGTCAACAAAGCCAGCATCAAACAGTTACAAGCTGGTATTCGCGCTCGTGCTTCCGAGAAGCTAGCAGGCGGTAAAATCATCAAAATAGAAGCCCACCCCATTCCTGAGCATCCCCGTCCCCGTCGTGTTGTCGGTCGTATCGCTTTGGTGGGAGATGCTGCTGGTTATGTTACCAAGTCCTCTGGTGAAGGTATTTATTTTGCCGCTAAATCTGGGCGGATGTGTGCTGAAACCATTGTCGAAACATCTAACAGTGGTAGCCGGATTCCTACAGAAAATGACCTCAAGGTTTATCTGAAGCGTTGGGATAAAAGATATGGACTCACTTACAAGGTGTTGGACATTCTGCAAACCGTTTTCTATCGTTCCAACGCCACCCGCGAGGCGTTTGTGGAAATGTGCGATGATCTCGATGTACAACGGCTAACATTCGATAGCTATTTGTATAAAACAGTTGTCCCAGCTAATCCCATCACCCAATTAAAAATTACTGCCAAAACCATTGGTAGCCTAATTCGGGGTAATGCACTTGCACCTTAATTGAGTGCGGAATACTGCGGCTACACGCGCTCTGGGGCAATTCATAAATTGCCCCTACCTAAAAATAAGGGTTTTAGCTATTGTTTGCGTAAGTCCTGATTCATAACAGAACACGAGAAAACTGAGATAACGCATCAGTTGCTAGAGGAGTGATTGGTCGATAATCTTGACTCACAAGAAAATCTGGTCGGGGATTTTCAACTGGTAAAGGAATATTTTCAATACTGTTATAAGTAATAATCACAGTAGATCGCCCAAATGGTGAGATATTATTTGATGAAGCATGTACAATGTTGCTATCAAAAAATAGTACCGAACCCGCCATTGCTTTTATCAAATAAATTCCATACTTCGATACTAAATCAGTAACCAATTCTGGGCTTAGAGAATACTTCAAATTAGCACTAAAACTCGATATCCATGCATCGCTGTCACTAGAAATATTAGAATTTGTGGTTGCCACTTTAGGATGATCAGTCGTCACGTCAATCATCTCTTCTCTATGGGAACCAGGGATAACAAATAGCGGACCATTGAATTCGCTCATATCATCTAACAGACACATGGCATTAACTACTTGTGGTCTTGGCATTCCATCCTCCTTACGCCAATAGATATAGTCTTGATGCCATTTCCAAATATCACCAGTAAACGCTGCCTTAAGATTGACTTTGAATTGATATATATATACTTGGCTGCCAACTATTTGCATAGCAGGCTCAACAATTAAGGGATGTCTTGCTAGGGAATTGAAAACATCATTTGTAGTATGTGAACCGTGAAGTGAACGTACAGTCTTATTATCTTTTTCAAGAATCTTTTTTGGTGACTTGTCTGTAGATAAAGCAGATAATTCTGCTTTCATAATTTCGACTTCAGCGCGTGAGAAACATTCTGATAATAAAATAAGTCCTTGATTTTTATAGACTAATAATTGTTCTTCTGTTAGGTACATATTACAACCTTGTATCTATGAATAATTAAAATTTAACTCTTTTAAAGTTTAGAGACATTGCCAGGAACACTTAAATGATTTTAATCATTTTTGATAGGGTAAATTACTCAAAACCCTTCAAAGGTTTCATAAGTGTTTTAAATACCAATGAGTTTTACCTAGCTAAATTCCTTAACAAATATGTCTACTTTACAAAATCTATATTTAAAAATCCGCTATTTTGGAAATAAGCTAAATATTTACTGATTAATTCAGTATCCATTGATGGACTGTAGATGGAAGTATCAGCAATTGCCTCAAGTGTATTGCGACAGTCTAAATCAGGAGTGTTTTGATATAGTTGCCATCCAGTCAGCCCTTGATGGACTTTTTCAGTTAACATGGGTATGAGAGGAAATAAAGGATTTTCCTGAGAGTATCGAGCTTGATTGATTAAATCATTTGTCCATTGTTCATAAGGCACTTTTTTCAGTTGGTATCCACAAGTTGATATCAGGTCAAATAATCTAGTTAAATCAATATTTTGCGATGCTAAAGGAACTAAATGAAAAGCCTTTCCTAAAGATTCTTTTCTTCTAGATATTTGAACAATCGCTTTACTGGCATAATCAACAGTAATTAAATCTTGTTTTTGATTAACTAAATCTGGAAAACTACCTAATTGAATACAACCTTTAATCAATCTAGATATGTAGTCATCTGTATTAGTTACGCCAGTCTGGGGATGACCCATTAAAAATCCCGATCTAATAACTGTTACAGGGATACCTCTAGATTTAGCAATCCAAATAAGTTTTTCGGCTACCCATTTACTTTGGGTATAACCAATATCCTCATAAAGATAAGTTTCACTATTATCAATATCATCGTCCTCATAAAGGGTATTCACTCTAGTTAAACAGGCTATTGTGCCAAAAATGGCAATTGTTGAGATATAGTGTATTGGCTTAAGTTGATGGTGACACGCTAATCTGAGAACTTCTTGAGTACCAAGAACATTTGCTGCCTTAATTACAGAATATGGTTTAGCAAAGTTGACTTGAGCACCACTATGATAAATCACATCAATCTGCTCTGCTAGCTTCTCAAATTGCTCTAGAGAAACTCCCAGACGGGGTAAACCTAAATCTCCTGGTATGGGGATGATTCTGGAACTTTGGCTTGCGTCCCAGATTAAATATTTTTCTAAGGTTTCCTGTAGCCTTTTGAAACCTTCGCTTTCGTTATTAGCACGCACAAGGCAATATATTTTCGCCTGAGTTTGCTGTAGCAACTCATGGATTAAGAAAGCACCTAAAAAGCCTGTTGCTCCTGTTAAGAAAATATGCTGCGGCTGACTGATATCCTGAGTCAGCACTCCTTGAGGATAGATGCTTGGATCGAGTACAGCTTCAGCTTTGAGATTAACAATAGTATTGAGACTAGCAATTCCTTCTTGACGTACTTTCTCAACGGTTTGGCTGAGTCCTTCTATAGTCTGCTGCTCAAAAATACATCTTACGGGCAGTTCTACTTGGAAAGTTTCTCGTACAGACATCATTAACTGCGCTGCTAGCAGAGAATTACCGCCAAGCTCAAAGAAATTATCCCGAATGCCCAGATGATCAATACCGAGTATCTTAGCCCAGATATCGAGCATTTGTTCCTCAGTAGGAGTACGAGGTGCAATCAATGCTACTTTCAGGATCGATCTGGACTGATTGGGAGCAGGTAGCGCCCGACGGTCTAATTTGCCATTGGGTGTCAGTGGTAATTTCTCTAGGCACTCAAAAGCTGTAGGTATCATATATTCTGGTAGCTTTTGTTCGAGAAAGTGGCGGAGTTCTAAAGCCAGCTTGCGAGTAAACTTACTCTGTAACGGCTGATTGGCATAGTAATTCCAAGGCTTAGTGTGAACTGGATCTTGAGAAGCGATCGCCTCTGATACATCTACTCTTCCCCTTTGGCGATGTCTAAAAACTACCTCATAACAGTCAGCCACACTAGATTCTGACCAAATGATATCGATCAAATAAGGTAAATTCTGGCTCAAATTCCACAGTTCTTCAGGATCAATCCCAGTCTGGGGAAGTTGCTCTAGATGCGATCGCATCTCACCTACTGTCTTAGGCCCATCTGGGTTGTTCAGCAATTCTACAGTCAAGACTTCCTTAATTATCCTGGCATTAGGTACGTTTCTAATTAAGAGAATTTCTGGCTGAGTTGCTAATAGCAGATGACGAACAGATGACAGCGTTAGCTTTTGTTTTTGCCAATCTAGCCAAGGAATATTTACAGTATTATCTGTATTAGTTCCTATATGCAGAATCACATCATAGCGAAACTTTGTGAGTTCATTGTGATACTGACCGCGCTTGATCTGAATTTGAACGTGGCTAATCTTGGGGAAGTGCTGACGCAATGCTGTGAAAAACTCCGGATGAATTACCAGCTCTTCCTCTTGGTTGAGGCGTTGTCGAACGCGCTCTTGTAACTGCACTGTGGAAAGTGAGGATGATGCTTGATACAGTGCTACGGAAGCGTGGTAAGCCTCTAACAAGGGTAAGCTACGCACATCTCCGACAAAGATAAAACCACCAGGCTTCACAGCATTAATAGCTCCTGCCAAAACTTGCACCAGATAGTCAATGCTGGGAAAATACTGAACTACCGAGTTGATAATTACTGTATTAAAGGCATCTGTCTCAATGTTCTCAAAATTATCAGCAGGTCTTTGTAACAAAGTCAGTTGTGGCCAATCTTGACCCGATATTTCTAACTGTTGGATTTGTCGCAGAGCTTCAGGCGCAAAGTCAGTACCCCAATACTTACTGCAATGGGAAATAATTTTGCATAGCAACAGACCTGTACCACAACCAATTTCTAGTACTTGGCTGGGTTGCAGAGAAAGAATGCGTTCAACAGTTTGGTCTACCCACTCACGCATCTCCTTTGCAGGGATGGGCATACCTGTATAACTACTATTCCAACCAATAGTATTGAATACTCGGTTTTGTTCCTCAGTAGTTTGCTTGTAGGTTTGATCGTAGAGTGTTTGCCACTGATAAAGGTGTTCGGTTTGCCAATCCGCTAATAACTCTTGGGCATTCTCATCTTGTTGATTTTGTACCACATAAGCTACTAAACGCTGTTGTCCGGGTACATCTTCCCGATCTATGACAACACCTGTTTTGACTAACGGATGTTGCATCAACACTGCTTCAATCTCTCCTAACTCAATCCGAAAGCCGCGGATCTTCACTTGGTGATCGATACGACTGAGATACTCGATATTGCCATCTGGGAGATAGCGAACTAAGTCCCCTGTTTTATAAAGGCGCTGTTGGGAGGAATGAGTGATGGAATATTCTTCTGCCTTCATAAAAGGGTTGGGAATGAACCGAGCATCTGTAAGAGCAGGGCGATTGAGATAACCGCGTGCTAAACCAGCACCACCAATGTAGAGTTCTCCTGGCATACCTACAGACACAGGTTGTAACTGAGAGTCGAGTATATAGAACTGAGTATTGGCTATAGGCCGACCAATCAGAACTTGTCCGTCCTCAGATACAACTTTATATGTTGCTGACCAGATGGTAGTTTCAGTGGGGCCATAAACGTTCCATAAAATACCACAGCTCTGTTGCAACTGTTTAGCTAATTTTCTCGGCAAAGCTTCCCCACCACACAGTATTTTCAGATGTTTGCTACCCTGCCAACCTGCTTCTAGAAGCAGTTGCCAAGTGACAGGTGTAGCTTGCATAACGGTAACAGCATTGGTTAACTTTGCGATTAACTCTGTACCGTCCATAGTCTCTTCCCGACTGATCATAACGACACGGGCACCGAGAGTAATGGGTAGAAAAATTTCTAATACTGCAATGTCAAAAGATAAAGTAGTGACGGAAAGAAGTATGTCTTGCTCTGTCAGTTCCAAGTGCTGACCCATGAAGTGGAGGAAATTAACTACAGAGCAGTGCATAATTTGTACACCTTTTGGTGTGCCAGTGGAACCTGAGGTGTAGATTACATAAGCTAAGTTATCAGGATTAATACTAATATCAAGGTTATATTGGTTTTGTGTAGCAATATCCTGCCAGTCTCTATCCAAACAAACAATATGCGCTTGATGTTTAGGCAGTTGTGCCAACAAATGTTGTTGGGTTAGTAGCACTGATAGCTGAGAGTCTGTCAGCATTAAAGATAAACGCTGCTGTGGATAGGCTGGATCTAGAGGTATATAAGCCCCACCAGCTTTGAGAATTGCTAATATAGCTACAATCATTTCTAGCGATCGCTCTACACAAATCCCTACCAACACATCTGGCCTGACACCTAAAGTTTGTAAATGACGGGCTAATTGATTGGCTCTGGCATTCAAGTCATGATAAGTTATTTGCTGTTCTGCAAAAATTGCTGCTACAGAATCAGGCGATCGCTGTACTTGGGCTTCAAATAGTTGGTGAATGCAACTTTGTTCAGGGTAATCTGCTTGAGTTTGATTCCATCCCACTAATAATTGTTGGCGCTCAGTAGTTGTTAAAAGGGGTAAATCTGCAACTTTCTGGTCGGGATTAGCAACGATACCTGCAACTAAAGTCTGAAAATTTTCCCCGATGCGAGAGATGGTAGCAGCGTCAAATAAATCGGTGCTGTACTCAAACCAACCACTAATCCCATCTGGCGTTTCAAATAGTTCTAGGAACAGATCGAACTTGGCTGCGCCATTGTGTTCTAAGCGATGGTTAATAGTCAAACCCGAAAGTTCCAGAGCTTGTATGGGTACATTTTGCAGAGCAAAGCCGATTTGGAAGAGGGGATGGCGGCTCAAATCTCGTTCTGGTTCTAGTTCCTCTACCAGTTTCTCAAAGGGTAAGTCTTGATGGGAGTATGCTTCTAAGGTTACTTCTCGCACTTGCTTAAGCAACTGGCGGAAAGTTGGAGAGTCAGAAAAATCACTACGTAGTACTAAGGTGTTAACAAAAAATCCAATTAAACTCTCAATTTCCTGATAGTGGCGGTTGGCAATTACCGAACCTACTTGGATATCTGCGCTACTTGTATAACGGAATAGCAATGTTTGGAACGCTGCTAAGAGCGTCATAAATAAAGTAACTCCCTCCTGCTGACTGAATTGGGTTAGTTTCTCGGTGAGAGATTTGGAAAGTGCTAAAGGTTGACGCGTCCCGCGATAAGTTTGGATTGGTGGTCGGGGGCGATCGCTTGGTAACTGTAAAATGGGTAAATCTGCTAACTGCTGCTTCCAATAGTCTAGTTGCTCTGATAATACTTTTCCTTGCAACCATTGTCGTTGCCAAAGGGCAAAGTCTGCATACTGAATCGGCAACTCAGTTAGAGGAGAAGGTTGACCGTTGACGAAAGCTTGATATAGCAGTCTCAGTTCTCGGAAAAATGTAGCGACAGACCAACCATCAAAAACAATATGGTGAATATTCAAAAGCAGTACATATTCTTCTGCGCCTAACTGCAACAGGGTGGTTCGTACTAGCGGCCCGTGATTGAGGTTAAAAGACCGTTGGCACTCCTCAATCGTTAATCGCTGGATTTCTGTATCTTTTTGCGAGTCAGACAGGGATCTCAAATCTATTCGATGCAAAGTTACAGTTAGAGTAGGAGCAATAATTTGTACTGGCTGCCCATCTAAGAAAGCAAAAGTGGTGCGTAAAACCTCATGGCGGCGAATAATTTCGTTGATACTCTCTTCTAAGGCACTTAGATTTACTTGACCAACAAGGTGAAAACTCTGCGGTAAGTTGTATAAGGGATTGTCAGGTAAGAACTGTTCCAGAAACCATAATCGCTGCTGGGCAAAAGAAAGAGGCAAGTTTTGGTTGCGCGTTGCAGGTACAATTCCTTGAGTCTGCAATTCTAGATTTTGCTGGAGTTGTGCCTCAATAATTTCTGCCAAGCTAGCAACAGTAGGTGCATCGAATAAACACCGCAATGGTAAATCTAATTGATAGGTATCTCGAACACGAGAGATTATCTGAGTCGCTAGCAGTGAGTGTCCCCCAATCTCAAAAAAGTTATCGTGGACGCTGATCTGCTCCAATCGCAAAACTTCCACCCAAATTTTTGCTAGTACTTTCTCAACGGTAGTACGAGGAGAGACAAAATCTTGCTCCAGATTCCGTCTAGTGCGATCGGGTGCTGGTAAGGAACGACGATCTACTTTCCCGTTAGCAGTTAGTGGCAATGCATTTAACATCACAAAGCTGGAAGGCATCATATAATCTGGCAGTTTCTCCTTGAGAAATTTACGGAGATTGCCACTCACTGTGCGCTGCAAAATCTTCCATAGATGTTGGGTTTCCCTGTTGTCATCAGTTTCCACTCGACAAATACTTGCATCAGGTACTTGCTCTGGAATCAAGTTGGAAACAATATAACCGACTAGGTGCTTGTTCCCAGGCACATCCTCACGCGCCATGACTGCGGCTTCAAGAACATCAGGATGCTGTAATAGCATTGCTTCGATTTCCCCCAACTCAATGCGGAAGCCGCGAATCTTCACCTGCTGGTCTATCCGACCCAGGTATTCAATATTGCCATCTGGTAAGTAGCAAGCTAAGTCACCTGTTTTATACAAGCGATGCGATTTTGCATAAGGATTGGGAATAAAGCGTTGGGCAGTAAGATCGGGTCGATTGAAGTAACCCCTAGCTAAACTATCGCCACCAATGTAAAGCTCTCCCGGAACACCGATGGGAACTGGCTTTAACTCTCCATCAAGTATGTAGATTTGGGTGTTAGCGATGGGACGACCTATAGAGGGATAAGTTGGCCAGGAATCAGGATTCTGATCTAATGTCAAAGCCGTTACTACATGGGTTTCTGATGGCCCATAGTGATTATGAAATGAGCAGTGTGGTAGTGATTTAAATAATTTGACAATGGCTGGGGTGATTTGTAGTTGCTCACCGGTGGTAGTAACTTCTTTTAAGCTAGTAAATAATTCCAACTGAGATACAGCCATTTCTGCCATTTGTTGTAGTACGACAACGGGCAGGATAACTTTTTCAATCTCTTGACTCTGAATAAAGCCAGCTAAAGCTGTAGTGTCCCGACGCAAGTTTTCTGAGATGAGAAACAAAGTTCCTCCTGAAGACCAAGTAGCAAACATCTCATGAAAGCTGGCATCAAAGCTCAAAGAGGCAAATTGCAGGGTACGTACACCTGTTAATAGTGAGTTTAAGTGCCATTGCAGTAAATTTACTAAAGGACGGTGAGCTAAACAGATGCCTTTCGGTGTGCCTGTAGAACCAGAGGTGTAGATGATATAGGCTAAATTCTCTGGTGTGACTTCACTAGAGGGATTTTCTTGACTATATTCGCCTATGTTGTCCCAGTCGCTATCTAAACAGATAATCTGCGCTTTGGTTTCAGGAAGCTGTGCTAATAGTTTTTGTTGAGTGAGTAATATTGATACCTGAGTATCCTCAAGCATAAAGGCTAGACGTTCCTTGGGATAGGCTGAATCCATTGGTACATAAGCCCCACCAGCTTTGAGAACTGCCAAAACTGCGATCGCCATTTCTAGCGTTCTCTCTACACAGATTCCTATGGGCATATCTGGTTTCACACCTAGCGAACGCAGATAATGTGCTAACTGGTTCGCGTGCTGATTGAGCTTATCGTAAGTGAGTGAAGACTGTTGGTGGTTCTGTCCTTCTTTAAAGATGAGAGCTAAGGTATGTGGCGATCGCTCCACCTGCGCTTCAAATAGCTGATGAACGCATTTATCTAAGGCGTAATCTCTGCTAGTATCATTCCAAGTTTCTACTAATTCTTTCTGCTCACTTTCTAGCAATATATTCACTTGATGAAAATACTCACATCCTTGACTAACTTGATTGGCTATAAAGAGCAATCTTTCTAAAGTTTCGACATACACAAAACAAGTTTCATTATAAAATATTTCTATCTCTATAGTATGCTTAAACTCGTTTACTATAAGATGAACTTCATTATCAGCAAAAGAATTATAAACAGTTAATCTAGGATTTTCTTCAGCAACAGGTAGATTAATAACTTTGAATTTATAAAAATTGTAGAAGAATTTTAATTGTTCATTTGTCAAATATTTTTTTTGCTCAAATACAGAAATATTTTGATAATGGCTGAGATTTTTCCGATAATCATTTATATATGAAAGATAATTAAAAACCTTTGAATTATTTCCCAGAAGATTTTGATTAACAATAACGGGAACTACTTGATAAAGACAACCTAAAACATTAAGTGTTTGTTTATCTCTTTTCCCGATAATATCGTAAAATACAAAATCTCCTGGTGCTTGTAAATACTTACTCAAGTAAATACCATACACAGCCCTAAAAAAAGCTGGGATATTACATTTATTTAATTGGCAATATTTTCTAATCTGCTCTAGCTCATTTCCAGCAATTTGTACTTTTCTCGATTGGGCTTTGTTTTCTTTTTTGGGTTTTATATAAGATGTGACAGGAATAATATTGCTTAAAGATTCCTGCCAATACTGCTGATTTTCTTGAGTATCAAATTCAAGTAGATGCTCTTCAATACAATCATAAAAAGAACCAAATTTAAATTTTTGAGGAATATTACCTGCTTTTAAATCCAAATAAACTTTCCCAACTTTTTCAAAGAAAATTTTGACAGAATATCCATCAAAAAATATATGAGGCGCACCTAAAATAGCAGTATAATTACCCTGCTGCTCTTCGAATAAAATATTTTTAAATAAATAGTTTTTGTTAAATTCAAGCTTTACTTTAATTTTTTTCTGTATGATATCTTCTACACTCTTAAAATCAGGATTATTAGTATTCATTTCGATGAATTCAAAATGAATATCAGCACTTTTATCTACAAATTGAAAAGCTTCACCTTGATAAAAAATAAACTTTGTTTTAATTGTATCATCTGCTTGACATACTATTTTTACTGCCTGTTCCCAAATAAATCTATCTAAAGTTTTTGGTAACTTTACCGATGCTCCTAAACTGAAAAAAGTACTATCTGGATGGAGCATATTATCCAGATACAAATCCCTTTGTGTAGTTGTTAATCGGGATATTTTTCCGATATTTGAAGGTTCATAAGGCTTATCTATTATATTTCCTGTTACCAAAGCCATCAAGACTTCGGAAATTGAAATAGGAGCAATATCTGTACCTTGAGAATTGTTAATCATAAAGATTCTTTTAATGTCAATTTTTTACTTGATTAATTGAGAATTATTCTGATGTACTGAAAGTTCAATTATGAATTCAGTTCCTTGTCCTGGTACTGACTGACAACTAATTTGACCTCGATGTTTTTCTACAATAATTGTGTAGCTAATAGATAATCCTAAACCAGTACCTTTCCCAATAGGTTTAGTAGTAAAGAAAGGATTGAAAATCTGAGAAAGTATATCCGGTTTTATCCCAGAACCATTATCAGCAATGCGAATGGCTAGCAGATTTTGCTCTAATAACTCAGTAGTTATTTTGATATAACCTGGATTCAGTTCAGCTTCCTTCAATGAACGATGAGAGTTAAACTCTTCCAAAGCATCAATAGCATTAGCTAACAAATTCATAAATACTTGGTTGAGCTGACCTGGATAACAATCGACTAATGGTAAGGAGGCATAATTTTTGATAATTTCAATCTTAGAATTGACAGACTCAGTTTTAAGTCGATGTTGTAATATTAGTAAAGTACTATCAATACCTTCATGAATATTAACTGGCTTCATTTCTGCTTCATCCAAACGGGAGAAGTTACGTAAGCTAAGAACTATCTGGCGGATGCGATCGGCTCCAATCTTCATGGAAGATAGCAATTTTGGTAAGTCTTCAAGCAAAAATTCAAAATCTATATCCTCTTGTTCCGCTAGAATTTGAGGATTCAAATTGGGTGATAATTTTTGATAAACTTTAACTAGATGTAATAGATCCTTAATGTATTCACTAGCATGAGAAATATTCCCATATATAAAATTAATTGGGTTATTAATTTCATGAGCTATACCAGCAACTAATTGACCCAATCCAGACATTTTTTCTTTTTGAATCATCTGGATCTGTGTTGTTTTTAGTTGCTTTAATGTCATTTCTAATTCTAGTGCTTGTTCTTCCAAACACACATTTTTATTATGTAATTCCTGTGTTCTCTCTTCGACCTTTATTTCCAGATTTTTGCTATAGTTCTCTAATTGCTGGTTAGCTTCTTGCAAGTTCTCATTTAGTTGAGAGAGATTAGTATAAAGCTTGGCATTCTCGATAGAAATAGCTGCTTGAGAGGCGAGAATTTTTAAAACTTCTAAACGTTCAGTAGTAAATGCATTCGTTGTTAAGTTATTTTGCAGATATAGAATTCCGATAAGTTTATTTTGATGAATTATGGGTGTACATAAAACTGATTTACATTTATTCTGGATAATATAAGGATCGCTAGTAAATTTTCCTTCAGAGCTAGCATCACCAATAACGATACTTTCGTTAGTTCTCATCACATAGTTGAGTATAGATATAGGTACATATAGACTATTATCTAAAGACATAGAGTTTTCCAAAAACATCTCATCTTTGTTAACTCCCACTAATGCTTCTATTATCATTTGACCATTTTTCTCTAAAAGGAAGCAGCTAGTTTGTGCGCCAGCATTTTCCATAACAATTGTCATCAACTTAGATAGCAATTCATCTAGCATGATTTCACTAGAAATAGCTTGCGAAGCTTTAAAAACTGTAGACAAATCAAAAGATGCCAAATTATTGACTTTGCTTGAAGTAGTTCGCAAGGTAGTCTTCAAACTCGATGATTCTTGATTTATTCTCAATTGGCAATAATCGGGGTATTTTGACTCTAAATCATTGACTTTTGCGATCGCTCCCCAACGTATATAAGCATGATAAGATTCTCTCAGGTAGAAGATCGCCTGCTGATCTCTACCACGGAAAAAGTAAAATTCTGCTGCTAACTCACTGGCTAGTGCTTCTTCTTGCAGATATCCCTGTTCTTTGGCTCCTTGAATAGCTAGCTCATAATACTCCATAGCTACGAAGGTTTGCCCTAAAACTCGCGCTTTTTCCGCCTCCACTAAATCATATTTATGCTGATAGTTAGTAGGAGCATGACCAGCCCATAACCGCATTTTTTCCTGATTGGCATTGATAATAGCCAGATATTCTTGTTGAATCTTAGGTTCAACATTTGGATATAAAGAAATTAGAGCTAATGAATAGTATAGATTGTGGATGCCAACCGTCATCATCCCCATCACACTACCTATGTATTCCGAAGCTAATTTGGCATTATCAATTGCTTGAGTGTAATCTTTAAATAAGTAAAAAAGAATCAACTTGGCAACATAAGCAGCAAATAAAGAAGTAGAATTATTAGTACTTTTTAGATATGGCAGCATTGTTTCTTCATTAAAACTATCGCCAAATAAAAGATGTTTTTTTTCTGACAAACCTTGCAAATTAAGTGCTAGTTGATGCCAAATCTTAATGTAATTTATAGGAAAATCTAGTTTAAATTTTTGTAGTAAATCAATATATGATAGTTGCTGATGAGCTACTGATTCAAGTTCTTCTCCTCTAAAAAATATATGCCCGCAATAGTGAACAGAGCAATAGCCAGCGTATTCTAAATCTCCAATTTCTAATGCGCTTTGAATTCCTTCTTGCAACGGTGTAATTGTTTTTTTAATATGCTCTTTCCAATGAATAGTAAAACCATAAAATGGTGCGTATACTTTACTTTTAAGTTCAATATCTTGGAACTGCTCTAATATTTGCCAAGCTATTTGACCAGAGTGATATCCAGCATCAATATTTTCAAGATAGCCACACAACAGCATCCCATAATAAGCATATCCGTGAGCTGCAAAAGCTGAATGGCCGTGTTCAATACACAGATTGACGACAGTCAAGATTATCTGGGGAAAACTTGTCTTTTTTGGATTAGTAATAAAAGCAGCACCAGCAATAGTCACAAGGATTTTTAAAGCTGCTAGTATATAAGGATCTTTTACAAGTGGAAAATTTTCTAAATCTTGAAGCTGAGGTAAATTAGGTATAGTACTTTGCTTATTTGGTATCGCTGAGAGAGAAATACCCAACTTTGCGATCGCTTCTAGTCCAATATCAATGGCTTTAAGCATCTGATTTTGAGCCATGTAAAACTGGATTTGTAATTGATAAGCCTTGACTTGATCGAGTAGATTGGTAGCTTGATCTAGAATAATTTCACTTAGAATAGCTGCTGGTTTAAAATTAGTATTTAAGTACTCTAACTCTGCGCTTTCTAGATGAAGTCCTAGCATCAATTCGTAGTGATTTTTCCAACTCGATGGTGTCAGTAATTCTAATCCAACTGTTGAATAGCTAAGAGCTGCTTCGTAAGCTGATGATGCTTTTGCTTTTTGGCTAGCCATCAGATTTAATTTAGCTAGCCGAACTCTTTGAGATTGATCGCAAATAAATTCAGTACCAAAATTTAAGTGGTTAACAATATTAAAAATATTTTCTTCAATTTCCTCTGTTTGGCAAGATTCTAGTATTAATTGCCCAATTCTCAGATGAGTTTGTTTTCTTTCTGATTCTGGAATTAGGGAATAAGCTGCTTGCTGGATGCGATCGTGAAAAAACTTATATGAAACTTTTAATTTTTGATATTCTAAGGATGTAGATATGTCTTCGTCAAAAAACAGTGGAGCTTTATAGTTTTCGCTCAATGGCAGAATTAGACTTGCTTGAAGTGCTTCCCATAATTCAGAGGCGGTTTCTGATTGAGATTTTTCATTTACAATTGCGAGAATGTTTATGTTAAAACGATTGCCTATACAAGCAGCTAGTTTTAAGACATCTTGCGTCTCTTGAGGCAATTTTTTAATATTTCTGACAATTAATTCCAGAGCATCATAATCTGTAATCCCAATAGTCTCAATTTGATTTATTTCCCACTGCCATGTTCCACTATTAAAGTCAAAACTTAATAGCTTTTCTTGGTGCATAGTTTGGAACAACTGAGTTAAGAAAAAAGGATTTCCCTGAGTTTGATTAAAAAGAAGTTCAGCTAGGTTTTTTGTTTTTTCTGTTGCAGCATGAAGTGTATCGACTACTAATTCGTACACGTCACCAATACTTAAAGGCTTTAGTATAATATTATTGACAATCGTTCCTGCTTTTTGGATTTCATTCAAGATTTGATTTAAATAATGAGTTGATATTATTTCGTTATCTCGATAAGCTCCAATAATCAAAAAATATTGGCTATCATCAAGCATCAACATCTGAATCAATTTTAGAGTGGCCAAATCAGCCCATTGTAAATCATCGAAAAATAGAACAAGTGGGCATTCTTTTTGAGTAAATACTTGAATAAACTTTTGAAACGCTCGATTAAAGCGGTTTTGGGATTCAATTGCTCCTAATTGTGGCACAGGTGGCTGTTGACCTACAATCTTTTCAATTTCAGGAATAACATCAATAATAACTTGGCCAATTCCACCAAATGCTTCTAAAAGTTTCTGTTTCAAAACAATTATCTTTTCAGAGCTTTCTGTTAATAATTTTTGAGTCAATTCTTGAAATGATTCTATTAGAGCCGTATAAGGAATATTTCGCTTAAATTGATCAAATTTACCAGAAATGAAATATCCTTTTTGTTGGAGAATAGGTTTATGAATTTCATTAACTAAGCAGGATTTACCAATTCCTGCATAACCTGAAACTAACATCATCTCACTTTTACCAACACTTACTCGCTCAAAAGCTGACATGAGAGATGCTACTTCTTTATCGCGTCCATAGAGTTTTTGAGGAATTGTAAATTGGCTAAATTTGTCTAACTTGCCAGGAATAAAGTTTTCGATTTTACCATTATTTAATAACTGCTTCAAACAAATCTCTAAATCTGCTTTTAGTCCTAAGCCACTTTGATATCTTTCTTCAGCAGTTTTAAATAATAGTTTCATGACAATATTAGATACAGCCTCTGGGATTTTTGTGTTTACTTGATGAGGAGGTATCGGCTGTTTGGCAATATGAGAGTGAATTATTTCTAAGGCGTCTGTGCAATTAAATGGCAAATTATCAGTCAGCATCTCATAAAAAGTTACACCTAAAGAGTAAAAGTCTGTGCGGTAATCAATCGACCTATTCATGCGACCTGTTTGCTCTGGAGACATGTAAGCAAGTGTTCCTTTAAGCAAATTAGGATTACTGATCATTGCATTTTCTTTTGACAGACGCGAGGCAATGCTAAAGTCAGTAATTTTAACCTGCATTGACTTAGGATTAATAATTATATTCTGTGGTTTAATATCTTTATGAATAATATGTTGTTGATGCAAATCTATAATAATATCCACAAGCTGAATAGCTAATTTTAAGCAACTTATTATATTAATTTTATTATTATTAATAAATTGTTTTAGATTTTGTCCTCCAATGTCCTCTAAAACTAAAGCAATACTGTTTTGATAATTTTCTAATCCATAAATTTTGATAACTCCTGGTAAATCTAATGATTTAGAAATTTCATACTCATGTTTAAACTCTGTTATGTATTCAAGATTAGCGTATTCATTTTTGAGTATTTTCAGGATAACCATTCTTTCATTTGTAAGCTCCTGCGCCCGATAAACAACAGTATCCACACTATCGGAAATTTTTTCTATAATTTGATATTTTGGATCAGTAATCATTTTTCTCTCCGCTATTTATTAGGAAGGCATTAATTATAATTGCCTATTAATGGTTAAATTACAAATTACGTTTTTTATTTGAAAATGTAAATAGCACTACAATGCTTTTTAATCATTTTTTTAGATTAGCAACTTTTAACAATACCCATCTATAAATATAGGATAATATTTTCACTTTAAAAGTTATTTGGTAAATATTTTGCTAACAACTCTTGCCTCTGTTCACCTATCTCCTCTAACATCTCTTCAATCCTATACATGGCGAGACGCGATGGCTTGGCGTGTCCATTTTCCCAACGATTAACCGTGGAATACGTAACACCTAAAGATGTTGCAAACTCTTCCTGTGTCAAGCCAGTGATCGTGCGAAGTTTAAGAATCAGCTTACCAACTTCTGGTTGTTGGATTACTACTAAAGGGTTTTTAAAAATCATGTAACTTAAAACACTATTTAATATAGCGAGTTATATATATTTTGTTACATGTTACTGCTGCTTAGGCTGATTTGTAACCCGGTAATATACTAGATATTTTTTGAAAGATTATCAACAAGTGTCTATGTAATTAACGCAATGACTATTGTGGTGTAATTTTTCGACGATTGTGTTGGAAAGATTTTTTCTATTTTCAACAAGCTTTAGTTACAGACAAATAGTGTCTTCTTCAGATATATTCCAATCCGGTTCAGTTAAGGCTTAACTCTTTTTTTTAACGAACCGCATTCGCGTTAGCGTCTCCCCTTCTCCCAAAGGGAGAGGCTAGCCCCAAGGGAGAAGGACGCAAAGGGAGGAGAAGGAAGAGAAGAAAGAAAAGCTTAACTGAACTGTATTGAGATATGTTCCCCTTTAACTACCGTATTTCAGGTAAAAATAATTCTGGAAAACCCCGTTAGGATCATACTTGCGCTTGAGGGCGAAAAATTTAGCAGCTTGTGGATAAGCTCGACGAAATTGTTCAGGTGTGGCATGAAGACGATAGGGCAGATAGTACCTGCCACCAACTGCTAGGGCTGCCTCAATGAGTTTCTCGGTCATTACCTGCATCTTTGCCTCCCCTTCTGGGGTGCGTTGCTGATGAAACAGCATCACCAATCCAAAAACTTCCCTATCGGCGTATTTGAGAAAACTGTCGTTATCCTGGTGAACATTTCGCACTGTGACATTGAGTAAATCCCCCTGGTACTTGGGAATAATGGTGCGACACTGCTTTAAAAACCCTTCCAGAGATTTAGGGGGAATAAAGTACTCATGGAGAATGTCAGTCTCTGCTTGGTGACGGTTCTCAAATAAGGCGGAGGAACGGTTGAGAATCTGGTTTCTCAAAACATGGTTGCCGGCTTCTCCGCCAACGATTTTTTCTAATTGCCAGCGCAAGTTCTTACCATAATCATTGCCGATGCTACCACGGAAAACTGCCCGAGTTACTCCAGATTCTGCCTGTTTTTCTAAAGAGCCAATAGCGTGAGTTGCTTGTGGGAGTTGGCGATAGGTGGTGAGAATAGCTTCTTGTAAAAAGCTTTCCGGTGCAACAGAAAGTCTACCGTATGCCATACCAATATTACCTACACCATCTACCCGTTGCCGATAGGTATCAATATAATTCTCGCTCTTAATCACGAACCGTTCAGCTATATACGTCCCATTGGGCACTACTCTCAAATCTACGTCAAGAATGATGCCGAATAGTCCGTAACCGCCTAAAACTAGAGAAAATAACTCTGGATTTTCCTGTCTGGAACACTCCACAACCTGTCCACTTGCCAGCATTAACCGGAAACCTTCGACGGTGCTAGCAAAGGGGGGACTATTATGTTGCCAGCCATGAGCGTTGGCACTCATTGTGCCGCCAACAGAAAAATCGTTGTTGGACTGCATGACGGCGACAGAATAGCCACGTTTATTTAGGTAGGGAATAATATCAGACCATTTGGCTCCTGATTCCACTGTCAGGATTTTAGTTGCTGGGTTGAATTGCATCCGGTTGAAGTGGAGCATATCGAGGGAGATGCCGTTAATATACAGAGTGTGACCACCCATAGTATGGCGTGAACCTGCGATCGCTACTTTCTTACCTTGACTTAAGGCATCTCTAAGTACAGACTGTAGTATCACCTCAGCAACTCCAGGCTGACTCTTAACCTGCTTAATTGTCAATTTTGTCTGGTTCAGGTGACTGGCATCATCAACGGTGCCGGCAGGCAGGGGTTGACGGTCATCGCGATCGCTCCAGGCTGTTAAAGTCAGGTGAGTAACTGGTCTGGCCATGACTGTCAGGGCAATTGTAGTAGTTGCCAGAACGACAAGCAGGATAATCTTCAGCTTGCTATTTAAGAAATTACTGCGGTAGGAACGCTGCATAACCTGGATTGAAGGGGCAAAATAGAAAACATGACGATTGAATCCGATTCCTCTAATCTACCAACCCCAGAACCAATCCCCGAAAACGACTTGCAGCCAGATGACTTTGACGGTAGTGCAACTGAGAAGAACCTCAGTTCACAAGTACTAGCGACACAACAAGCCCTAGCAGCGATCGCATCTTTAAAATCTCCGCAATATACAACTGCCCTACAACAAGCTCGTTCTGAAGTCAAGCAACCCATTACCAGCCAATTCACTGTTAAGCCCAGGGCATTGCTAATTACTTTAATCGCGATCGCCATCACCTTCATTGGAATTATCCTGAATAACTGGATCGTCGGCATTATCGGAACGCTGATGGCTTTGCTGTTATCCCTAGCGATATTATTGCCTTGGTTCCAAGAAGTTTTAGACGAGTGGTTTTCACCCCAAGAACGCACGCTGTTTGTGGCCTTTTTGGGACTATTAGTAGCCATTATCGGCTTAATCAGATTCACAGGTGTCGGCGATCGCTTACTTGTTTTAGGACACCAAATTAACTGGGATATTGCTGGAACCCTAGCAGATTGGTTTGGCGCGTTGGGGCAAATTCTCATCGCCATCATTGCCGTTTATGTAGCGTGGCGACAATATGTAATTTCTAAAGACTTGACAATTCAGCAAAACCTGCTAACGGTTCAGCAAAATATTATCACCCAGCAACAGACCATTGATTCCTATTTCCAGGGCGTTTCCGACTTGGTATTAGATGAAGAAGGATTATTAGAAGATTGGCCCCAAGAAAGAGCGATCGCTGAAGGACGCACGGCGGCAATTTTGAGTAGTGTCGATGGTAGTGGGAAAGCGAAAATTCTCCGCTTTCTGTCACGTTCCAAGTTGCTTTCACCCCTAAAACGCGATCGCCTATTAGGTCGTCCCATTCTCGACGGGACTGGCGGATATGCAGAAGACCGCCTGGAAGGTGTGCGTGTCATCGACTTAGGCGTAATGTTAGCCGCAGCAGACCTTTCTAATACCGATTTGCGTTGGACTGATCTGAGTGAAGCTAATCTTGTCCGCGCTAATCTGGCTGGTTGTGACTTAGTAAAAGCCAACCTATCGCGCACAATTTTATATAACACTAATCTCAGTGGTGCTGACATCAACGGGATTCGTCTATTCTACGGTGTAGTGGACAAAGCATCACCCCGCAGTCGCACCCAACCACCAGATTATGAAACCGGCGAACACACTGGCGCGGTGGTGGAAAATGCCGATTTGACCAATGTGCAACGGATTTCTGAGTCTGCACGTTGCTACTGTTGCACTTGGGGTGGCGAAAAAACTAGAGGTACTATTCCTGGTGGTTGCGAAGGTATTCCCAATAAGTTAGGACGGTAATTATACCAATTTTGGATTTGATATTACCTTTAACTAATCTGACTTTTCACGGTATTTGGAAAACCTCTCTCAAAGTCTCTCTCCTAAGAGGAGAGAGACTTTGAATTTTCCCCCTTCCCGCGTCGGGAAGGCAGGGTAGTTTCATACAACCAGATAAAAACTAAAACTGGTTTTCAAAGCCTCTCCCCGAAAGGTGGAGAGGCTTTGAAAACCCCATTCCCTTGTAGGGAAGGGGGGGCTGGGGGGTTAGGTTTGGGAGGCTTTGATGTTATCAAAAATACTTTTCAAACATCCTCTTAAGAATTTGCTTTTAGAAGTGGGGGTGTTAAGAACTTTTGCAAGAACTCTATTAAAGGATAATATCGCTTGCCACTAGTAGTGGTGATCCTTCAAGCTTAATCTCGAAATTAGCCGCTAGATTAGTATCAGTATTACCTTGGAGAATACCTCCAGAATAACGGATCTGACCGGGTGCGGTGAATCCGCGAGTTCCAATGTAAGTGAAAGCTTGGTCGCCTTTGATGGTGGTGTTAGCATCTATGTTAGATATATCGATTCTGTCACCGGGTAAGTTACCGTTTCCAACAAAGTCTTTGATAATATCTCGTGACAAACCAGGTTGACTATCTGAAACTGAATAAAACAGGAAAAGATCGTTGCCAGCACCCCCAATGAGGCTATCAGTGCCAACATCCCCAATGAGTTTATCAGGGCCAGCACCCCCATCGAGAGTATCGTTGCCAGCACCCCCATAGAGGGCATCGTTGCCGTCCCCCGCACCCCCAGCGAGGTAATCGTTACCACCAACGCCGCCAAAGAAATCATCGCCTACGAGGAGATCTCCGTAAACACTGCCAACGATGACATCGTTGCCAGCACCCCCAAAGAGTTCATAGGAAGTAAAAATATCTTGCCCACTGATAAAATCGTCACCGCCAAATCCGTTGATGAAAACTAGACTGAAGTAACCATAGCCAAAATAGTGATTGTGGTCAATCAAAATGTCAGGTCCATTGGTACCGTTATAAGTAACCATTAATGTGTTTCTCCTTAACTTAGAGTGTAAAAAATTACCTCATCACTTGACCATCAGAAAACGACGTTGCTAATTAAACGTATGAATTTGGTTTCCTCCAAAGACGCAAAGAAAACAGTTTCAAACATAGAGTTTCACACTTTCATTCAGCAACGCCGAGAAAATAAGGTGGAAAAATAACCAGTGGGAAGAGACAACAGAACCAAACCCGATTGTAAAAAGTCTTTGCTATTAACTTTGAAGATTTAAGAAGCACTGGATTTATTGATGATGTTGACATCAAAAATAGTGCTAAAAGTTAGTTTATATTGTTTTTGCGCTTTTCCAACATAACCCCCACTAATGAATTATCTCTCATCTGTCACTCTGCGGGAGGGCGATCGCTAGAAGCCTTATGAAGCGATCAATACAAGCTATACTATTAGAAAAAATCGGTCTTGTATTTGTTATTAGATAAAGAATCGCGCGTAGGCGCAGCCCGTCGTAGACATCGCCTGCTATACAAATGCTCTAGATTTCAGAAATGGCAAAAGTTTTCGGAGAGTGATAGATGAGGGTTATTAAGCAGTTAACAAACTTCTCCCCAGAAAGCGCCACGTATTCCCAATCTCTAACTCTAGCGACCCGCGACAAATATCTGTTGCGCGGTCAAATTCACGTCTGGAAATGTTTGGGAAATCAGGCGTTCTGTTCCCCTAAATTGTTGTCCTTGATAAGTTCCATTGACTAACTGATAAATTGTAATCACTGGTTGTTTAGATAAGCCAATGTAGCGTTTGCCTCCTAGCCCTAGATAATCTGCGATCCAATACTCCCCAATACCTAAAGCTTCGTAGTCTTCCACTTTTCGGGCATAGTCATTCTGCCAATTGCTACTAACTACCTCCACGACCAATTTAATAGAATTGCCTAGTGTAATCACTGGCTCAGTTTTCCATAATGGTTCATTCGCCAAAGTCGTTTGATCAAGAATCACAACATCGGGTCTAAAAGCTGAATTTTGACCTAATGGTTTAATCAGGCATTTCATGGGAATAAACCAAGGCAAGTTGAGCAGATCAATTGCTACGTTGAGCTTACGATTAATTAACCCAGCTACCTGTTCATGAAGTCCAGTGGGTTCCAAGTCGATTAGTTCTCCGTCGATTAACTCGTAGCGTACATCATCGAGATAAGCAGCAACGAACGCCTCAGAGCTAAAATTACCTGTATTAATAGTGGCTGAAACCATCAATATTTGTCCTTCCAGGTTCAGAACTAGAGCAGCAATACTGCTCGTAATTATTTTAACTAGCTTTAATTAGGCAAAAGTCAATTGACTAATACGCTTCAAAATTTGGAGTACATTATATAACTCATTACCACGATTACGGACATCAAAAATATCCGAAGTGGCATAGCGAGGAGGATAACCTTTGAGTAGTTTAATGAACATAAAACTGCCACCAGAAGTAATCATGCCAAATACTACATCTTGTGACTGGGGAGCAGCCAGCATATATGCCAGAATTTGGTCAAGTCCTGCTTCTACCGAATAAGCAACCTGTTTAGACTCAATAACTGTTACCCAGAATTTTTGATTTAGAAGTAAGAAGTCAATTCGTCCTTTGATGATAGTTTGCTTATCTTGTGTTTCAATCTCGATAGATTTCTCTAATTTGACGTGAAAAGGAGGTAAATAAAACTTGCCAATGAATAGCAGTGGCGATAAAACAATCGTGTTAACTGTATTTTCTAATAAAGGCGGATAGTTTCGTAAATTTATGTAACCTGCCTTTATTTGATCCAATAGCTGCAATTCTTAAGCTTGTCAGTTCTGGTAGGTCATCTTGCCACTCTCGAAAGAATTCTTCCGAATCAACTAACTCTAATCCATAGAGCAATATTAGTTGCTCAAGTGTGACGTTTTCCGCAGCAAGAGTTTCAACCATTATGTTAATCAAGTAGTAGAAAAATCTACCAGCTTAGTAATTCTCGCCTTCAGGTAGGGTGAGGATTTCCACGCCGTCTTCAGTTACAGCTAAGGTATGCTCACATTGAGCAGAAAGTTTGCGATCGCGCGTGACAGCAGTCCATTTATCCCCCAGAACTTCGACTTCGTAAGTACCCTCATTAATCATTGGCTCAATGGTAAAAACCATCCCTGGTCTGAGGCGCTTGCCCTTACCGCGTGTGCCATAGTGGGGAACATCCGGCGCAGTATGGAAAATATTACTGATACCGTGTCCAACGAAATCTCGCACCACAGAAAAGCCTTGTCCTTCAGCATACTCTTGAATAGCTGCCCCAATATCGCCAATGCGTCCCCCAGGTTTAACTTCAGCAATACCCAAGCGTAAACACTCTTCTGTCACCTCTACCAGCTTTCTCGTTGTTGGAGCAGGGGTACCAACAAAGAATGTCTTGGATGTATCGCCGTGATAACCTTCAACAATCGGCGTGACATCAATATTAATGATGTCACCTTCCTTGAGTATTTGTTTGGCATTAGGAATGCCGTGACAAATTACTTCATTTACACTGGTGCAAATCGATTTAGGATAACCCTTATAGCCAAGAGGTGCGCTTTTGGCTCCATGGGCTTGTGTCCAACGTTCGGCTTCATCATTTAGTTCAAGAGTGCTAACCCCTGGCTTCACAAAGGGTTCGAGATGCTGGAGAAGTTTAGCAGCTAAACGCCCAGCTTGGCGCATTTTTTCTAATTCTCGTTGGGATAAAATAACAATTAGTTCAGTTTTCATTAACTTTTATCTAGAAATCTTTCATAAACATAGTTAACCCAGTCTGTGCGGCTCTTTGTGCAGCATCAGCAACCTTTAGGGTATACAAGCTCTCCTCTGGGGTAACGTACAAAGGAGTGCCATCAAAAAGATGGTCTAACACCATACTCGTGTCTTTGGCGAACAAACCCCGGCGAGGGCCAACCTCTATAGGTGTTGTTTCCCCTGGCTGGATGAAAATTCCGGTGTCACCATCAAAAATTAAACCACCTTTTTCGCCGTGAACTTCAAACTTGCGTTCTGATTGCCAAAGAGTTTCGCCTTTGCCATAGACTACTTGCGCTAAAAGTCCACTGTCAAAGCACAGTTCACTAGTGCAGAAACAGGTTTGGTAATATTCCGGTTCTATTTCCCAATATCGCTGGTGACAGTTAACTGTAAATACTTTACCAAATAAATCGGTGAGACGATGTAGGCGAGACAATGCCCCCATTAAGGGAAAACCGAACAACTCGTGGTTATAAGTCCATTTGCGGGGTGGAGGATTCAGAGAATTGATGGTGCTGTAGCGAACATAAAAAACTTCACCAATTTTGGCTAAGTTTTGCTTCAAGGCTTGATGCAAACCACCCAAAAGTTCCAGGTGTTCAACATGCAGGAGTTTTTGTTGTACTTTGGCTAAGGCAATTAGTTCCTCAGCTTCGATTACATCCAATGAAAGAGGATACTCTACAATCACATGTTTGCCGTTGGTAAGTGCTGCACGAGCGATCGCCCCATGATCTCGATTAATCGTAGAGATCACTACTAGGTCTATATCTTCACGCTCTACTAGCTCTTGCCAAGAACTCAATGTTTCAATCTGGTACTCTCTAGCAAAGGGTTCGGTTTTTTCTCTTGTATGACCAACAACTGCGACTAAATGCGATCGCTCATCATGGAGCAATGCCTCAGCCCGAAACTTTGCCGCATACCCAGTACCTACCAAACCTACACCCACTCTTGCTTTTTCCAAAGCTGCTTCTGAATTATACATGATCCTCACTAGTTCTGTTTTTGATCATCTCCGGCTTTTAGTGGTGATATTCTCTCTTCATTTCACCAGTCTAGACTCTACAACATTCGTCCTACCGCCTCAAGGACGCATGAGACTTTATTTGAAGCTAGGCAAAAGTACTTATGCTCAAAAGCGGAGTTTAGGGGATCTTCGGTGGCGAAATATCACTAACCCAAGGGTATTGCTCTACAAGAGACTGCGCGATCGCTATGCTCATTGTCTAATCAGATTTTTGAATCACCTGATTTTTTCCTAATCAGCGCCTTTTAGGGGATGAAACAGACCTGCTTTTTAAGGTATTTGGGGGATCTCTTCTGCGTAAATCCGACAAAATATAGGTGGCATTAATCTCACTCATGTTTCTTCTCCATAATATAATTTTTTCTAATTACAACCTCACTAGGGAAGGAAATAATATAAATAAAACTTATCAGGATTAAGCAACTAAATTTCATTACTAATCGGGTTCAATTTCCAGTTACATCGTTTAATTTTTCTCGTAGTATCAGAATTGAAGCAAATTTAAACCAACGGCTAATCCCACAGAACAGCCGCACCCTTTGCCTTAAGATAACTTATACTGCCGTTTGCAAAAGAGAGGATTATTCAATGCCAACTTATAAAGTGACATTAATCAACCAAGAAGAAGGACTGAACAAAACTATTGATGTTGCTGATGATGTTTATATTCTAGATGCTGCTGAAGATGAGGGACTTGACCTGCCCTACTCTTGCCGCGCTGGTGCTTGCTCAACTTGTGCTGGTAAAATCACCAGTGGTACTGTGGATCAGAGCGACCAGTCATTCTTAGATGATGAACAAATAGAAAAGGGATATGTGCTGACTTGTGTCGCTTACCCAACCTCTGATGTCACAATCGAAACTCACAAAGAAGAAGACCTTTACTAAGTAGTCATACACCTTATGGAAGTTAGTCAAAGTTCGGCAATTTCAGTAAGTTTTTCCGATGTATTGTGTTTTTTACATCTGGTATACTCAAGTTAATGCCGAAAACCAAGGCTAAACCTTTCGTTGAGCCTAGAAGCAGGACATCTAGGTTCAAAACCTTCCTAATGCCGTGTGTGCCTCTGAAAGCTACTTTAGCAAAAAACTTAATTTTGTAATGAGCAGGAACACAATATCTACCGTGTTCCTGCTTAATTTTTTAAATATTGGCTAGTTTACAGCTTAATCTCTTTGCTGAGAACTTGAATCTGAGTGCCAGGATAGTAAAATTGGAGAATTTTTGGATTTGACCAACCTAGTTTGGCTAAATTTTGAGCGCCAGTTTGACTCAAGCCCACTCCATGTCCTAATCCACCACCAATGAAAGCGTACCCCCAGAGTTGCGCTTGGCCTTTGTTCAGGGGTTCTATGTAAAAAAGCGTACTTGTGGGAGCGGCAAAGGCACTGCGAACTTCGTCTTTGTGCAGAATAAAGGTGCTGCGATCGGTTTTAACCGCCAGTTCTAGGATACGTCCACTGTGGCTTCGCTTGACTATTGCCATCGCCTGAATTGTCTTAAATTTGGCATCGGGACTGTTTTTCACCTGCAAAAATTTCTGCAAGTCCTTGATAATATCCTTTAAAGGGGTTTCCTTATGCCAACGAAACATATCCCACTTGCTTTCATTAAATCCTTGTTGCGTATTAATAAATTTTTGGAAGTTCTTTTCATCTGCTAAACTCTGCTTAGACAAGTCCCAAAAATTAGTCGGAGCATCCAGTACAGGGCGCAGGTAGGGACGATCATCGCCATTCCAGACATCACTGAAGGAAGCAGTAACGCCACCAGTGGTAGAAGAATAGAGAGCATCTACTAGTTCATTTTTATAAGTTAGCACTTTACCCCTGGTTGAAGCGATCGCTCGGTCTGTCTTGGCAGCCGCTCCATTCAGCCCATAATAAACTTGGCAGTGAGTATCAGCACACAACTGATAGTTATCTGCGGCAAACCTGCTTAAATTTCTCAAGGCATAAGTTCGGGCGAGAATCGCCTGGGCTTCCAGTGCTGCTGTTGGTGCATCGGTGCCTATTTCGTAAGGCACAACCCCACGCAAATAAGTTTCTAAGGGTACTTGGTTAACTAGAGTGTATGTGCCGTAAGCATTTGACTGCAAATTTATTCGGCCAGCATAAAGACGAGCAAGCTCTGGTTTGTCGCTTTTATTTACCCGAATCAAGTTTTTATCAGTGCTAATTTCTAAATCATTCGAGCTATAGCTGTTACCATCCACTACCCAACTGACTCGCGGCACTTGTTTTAAAATTTTAGTATCAAGATATACTTTTTCTTGGGTAGAAGCTTGGATGTTCTGCAATAGCAAGCGTCGTAATAAAGGAGTGCTGTAAACATCTCGTTTTGCCCAAACCTGCCAGCGTTCTGGCTGGGCTATTTCTACTTCCATTCCCTGAGAACGCCATTTTTTGGCACTGTCTTCGGCATTTTCAAAAGTGCGGTATGTGCCTAAAACTACCACTTCTTCGACTGCTGACTGGGGTAAAGCTTCCATGACTGTTTCCAGCTTTACAGGGTTATTGGTAAACAGGATTTGCTGCTTGTTGCCCATTTGAAATTTTAGCTTTAAGCGATCGCCTTTTATGGGTTCCAGTTGCAGCTTGGCTGTGGGTTGTGAGCCAAATCGCTGCACAATCCCAATTTTCAGTTCCATATCCTGGATGTTGCTCTCAGGCCCTGATGCAGCAGTTAGTCCCAATAGACAAAACGTTGTCAGCACAGTATGGGAAAAACGCCAAAACGAAAATTTCATGACTATCTGATAGCGATCGCGCAGCGTCTCGCAGAGAAGCGGTAGCGAGTAATCGTTCCCATTGGCGGAGCCTCTTCCCTTAATGCGTCGTTGGAGCTGATTTTCCAATTGCTTTGTAGCGCGGTTTTTTTGTCCCATGAATGCTCCAATGATACCATTACCAAATTTTGCCCCAAACTAGTTGCAAAACAAAGTCATAATGACTATGATTTATTTAGAGACATAAAACAGAACTAGTTGGATAAACTCTTTATGGTTAGAGTCCAAGAAATTCCATTAAATCAGATAAAACGGCCATTGCCCCGTGCAACCGATCCAAATAAAGTGCAAACCTTAATGGAATCGATTGCGGAGATTGGGCAGCAAGAACCTATTGATGTCCTAGAAGTAGATGGACAATATTATGGCTTTTCTGGTTGCCATCGGTATGAAGCTTGCCAGCGTTTAGGCAAAGAAACCGTTTTAGCCAGAGTTCGTAAAGCACCCCGTAGCGTTTTGAAGATGCACTTGGCATAGAGAATGGGGAATGGAGACTTAATTTTCTTTCCAATGTCCAATATCCAATGCCCAATTACATATAACCTAATTAGGAAAAAATTATGTCATCAAAAGTAACAGTCAAAAATGTAAATATCGGCATTGACGAGGCGAGTAGGGCTAAAATCGCCGAGGGTTTATCTCGTCTGTTGGCTGACACTTATACACTGTATCTGAAAACTCATAACTTCCATTGGAATGTAACAGGTCCGATGTTCCAAACATTGCATTTGATGTTTGAGACCCAGTATACAGAATTAGCCTTAGCAGTTGATTTAATAGCGGAGAGAATTAGAGCGCTTGGCTATCCGGCACCAGGAACCTACAGCGAATATGCCAAACTGAGTTCGATTCCAGAAACTCCCGGAGTTCCTAAAGCTGTGGAGATGATTAGCTTACTAGTCGAAGGACAAGAAGCCGTAGTCAGAACTGCACGATCTATTTTTCCTGTGTTAGAGGAAGTTAACGATGAACCTACCGCCGATTTATTGACTCAACGGATGCAAGTACACGAAAAAACAGCTTGGATGTTGAGAAGTTTACTGGAAGAATAGGAATGGGGACTGGGGACACTTCGACAAGCTCAGTGCATCGCTGGGGACTTGGGACTTGGTGGGCAATATTTTTCATTCTTCCCAATCCCCAATACTTCGGCTTACCTCGGCTCCGCTCGGCACAAGTTGCTCAGTACAAGTCCCCAATCCCCAGTACCCAATCTCCAATCTCCAATCCCCAATACCCAATGCCCAATACCCAATACCCAATGCCCAATGCCCAAAAGTTGCAAGATTTAATGCAACTTTTGGGTATTTCTAGTTTTAAAGCCCTGAGTCGCGCGGCTGGTGTCTCAGAGCGTCAACTTTTGCGGTTACGCCAAGGAAAGCTAGAGCAGATGCGGGTAGATGTGCTGCTTAAACTGTCGCCAGTGCTACAGATGTCATTGAGTGAATTAGTTGCAACCTTTTCAACTGTAGAGTTGTTACAAGAGAAAACAGCACCGACTCAGGAATTATTAGAAGAAATTGCCGATTTAAGAACAGAGTACCAGCGATCGCAACTTCAATTAGAACAGCAGCGAGAGATATTACTACAAGAACTCCAGCAGTCAACCTTGCAACTGCTGGAGTCTTTATTATTGCAATGGCCAACAGCAGCACAAAAAGCGCAGGAGAATCCACAGCTAGCAGCAATCAAAATAGTTCCATTGGTGCAGAAACCCCTGGAAAAGCTTTTACAGGCGTGGGGAGTGGAAGCGATCGCACCCATAGGAGCAGAATTACCTTATAATCCCCAACTGCATCAATTGATGGATGGAAATGCACAACCTGGGGAAAAAGTCAATATACGCTACACTGGCTACCTTCAAGGTGAGAAACTGCTTTACAGAGCTAAAGTGAGTCCTGTTTGAGTGAGTGAGGAGTTAAAAATTCATAACTCTTTACTTTTTGTATTGTTTGTTAAAAAATGACAAATATTGGGAATACTACAAATAGCAGAGGCGATAGACCCAGAGAACTTCTGTTAGGGCGTTGGTGGTTCTAGCTTGCTTGGCGCTGTTGAAAGCTAAATTTTTGGCTCTAGAGCGTTAGTCCAGAGGTAAATTACTTTAATAATGTAAGTAATTGAACATAAATAAACCTAGATCCTAGTTATTATCATAGGTACTCATTAATAAACAAATGATTATATATACTAATGATTCTGATGTTAAACTCCGATAGTTGAGTAATTTTAATCGTGTTTTTGGGGGCTAGGGACTGGAAAAACTTGGTGGTTGATGTAGACCTGCTACAAGTTAGAGAATTATACCCAGAAATCAGTCCCCAGGCAGTGGTGTTCCTCTGCTAGACTCATTTTAGCTGTGCGATCGCTGCGACCCGTTGAATTTTGAATTATTTCAATTACGGCTATGATTATAAGGTGTATTGGAGAATCTTAGTTTTGCAAACATATTTTGCAAATAATCTGAAAAGCAATAACTTCAATCAGTATATACCTATATCAATGAGATATACCTTGTTTCTTTACAATTGGTTTGTTAATAATAATCAAACAATATTTATTAGAAGAATGTTTTTTTGTAATCCCAAAATTTACTATTAGAATATTGATAATTCATCTTGATGATCGGAACAATGATCAATAATTGCTAAATATTCAATCTTGATTTTTATTTTGCAAGCATTTTTAAATTCTATAACATGGGTATATAATAGCGAAATCACAGCATCATTTACACAAATCAGTCTGACATAATTATGAGAGAACAAGTAAAAGTTATTAAGCTAAGTGGTAATTTAAATGCCACAACTTCACAAGAATTTCGACAAAACATCACTGATATTTTAGAAATTGGTGCGAAAATTGTGTTAGTTGATTTTAAAGATGTAACGTTTATGGATAGTTCCGGTTTGGGAGCTTTAGTTTTAGCTTTTAAAACCTTACGCGCCGCAGATACTAAGCTTGTTCTCTGCTCAATTAATGAGCAAGTCAGGATATTATTTGAACTGACTAATATGGATAAAGTATTTGAAATATTCCCCAGCCAAGATGCATTTAATCAGGTTTTAGTCTCCCAGGCTTAATTCATCAAACTTAATTTGCAAAATAGATAAATCATCATCAAAAGCATCTTTGGAGTTCTGGGCGATTAAATAACTCAGCACGCGATCGAGTTGGCAATCAACAGGATGTTGTAAGCTAACTAGTAACTGAATAAAAGCATCCAAACTCCAAAGTGTGCCATCTGATTTAGTGATTTCATAAGCACCATCACTAAAGATGTAAAGGGTACTGAATTTTTCAATACTGCAAAACCCATCAATATATTTGGCCTCTGGAAACATCCCAACTGGCATACCGGGGGTTTTCAAAAGTTTAACTTCAGACTTCCTTGGAGATGTGCCGGTTACTAAAACTGCTGGTGGATGACCTGCACTAGCATAAATTAACTGTCGGTTGATTCGGTTGTAAACGCCGTACCAAATCGTAAAATATTTGTCATTTTGATAATTCATCTGGAAGGTATCATTTAAAGCCTTCAATACATCACTAGGTTGATAGTAATTCAGACCTTTGAGCGCACGAGAACGCAGCAGATTTAGCACTGAAACAGAGGGAAGAGTAGCTTTGAGTCCATGTCCGGCAGTATCGAGTAAGTAAATTGCCAGATAATCCTCATCGAGCCAATAGTAATCGAAACAGTCACCACCGAGTTGTCGAGAGGGAATGAATCGAAAATTTATATTAAAGGGTTCGGTCATGGAAAAAGGCAGCAGCGATCGCACATATTCTGCTGCTTCTGACATTTCTGATTCTAAAAGCAACTTTTGAGCCTGTAAATCTCTACTCAATTGATGTAGGCGTAATCCCGCTCTTACCCTTGCTTGTAATTCATTGTGTTCAATAGGTTTGGAGATAAAATCATCAGCACCCGCATCTAAACCTTTGACGCAATCGGCAACAGAATCTAAGGATGTTAATAAAATAAAGAATGTAGTAGAAAATTTGGGATCTTCCTTAATGCGGTGGCAAACTTCCAGTCCAGTCAAACCCGGCATGATCCAATCACAAATAATTAATGCTGGACGGTAAGCCAGCGCCTTTTCTATTCCTTCCTCGCCGCTACTGGCAGTAACTACCTCATAACCCTGTTTTTCTAACATCCTTTTCAGGAGTATTTTTATTGAATAGTCATCATCAATTACTAGTATTTGAAACATATAAAGTTGCAGGAAACACTCATTAATAATCTGCTGTCAAAATAGATAATAAAAATATGCTCTGAGCTAATTAGGTAGTATCATCCAGAGATATAGCGATGTCTGACGACAAGCCGTTTCGCGTCTACGCTCTTTTCTGTGCAATAGATTTTAACCTCACTTCCAAACCAGGCTTTGAATCTTACTCCCCTGACAGCAGCAAAGGTTTTCCGCTCCCCTCTCCTAGAGGAGAGGGTTAGGGAGATGTAGGGAAGGGGTTTGGGGTTAGGGAACTCCAAGAAATAAATTATCCAATTTCACTCCTTCAAAACGGCTTTTTCTCCCCCTGCTCCCCTGCCTTAAAAGCGATGGGATATTTATTTATCTGGAAGTCCCTTAGGTCTCTATTAGACTCAACCCAGAAGCGCCATAACTGATTTCTATTTACCCATCGAATTGATGAGTTCTTCATGTCATAAAACATTATGGCGCTGCCAAAGGATTTAGCCACAAAAGGATGTTGCTTTTTAGTTGGTTCAAGTCGCGGTATGCTTCTTGTTTGAACCATTGCCCTAAAGCGTCAAAGGGGGTGAAAGATGTTCCAGTTTGCCATTTAATATCTTGACCTAGAGGTGTTGTATGATTTCCTGGTAACGTTTGTGCTGTCACCATCTCATCAAAACGTTCTTGTAAGATTTTGGTTAAAGCTGCCGATTGATCAATGGTGTCATTACTAAATTTTATTAATAAATTGCGCCGGATATTGTAACGTTCTTGGACAAGCTTGTTAGTTTCCAAGGGTGAGGGGGTAAACTCGATCGAAAAAGTAGAATTGAACTGTTCTACTAGGGGGATAGCTTCTTTAGCGGCGTAGTTGTTGAAGGATATTAAAATATTGCCTGCGCGTTCTACTTGAAAAAGGCTACCAATCAGCAAGTGAAGTTTACAGCCCATACTGTGTCCAACGCCGTAGATGGGGAAGTAAAGCTTGCGTAATGCCCCAGAATCATGTAGGCGTTCAAGGGTGCGGTCAAAGTTTAACAGCACGGATTTGGCGATCGCAGTATGATCTAGTGTATTGACGAAAGGCGTGGCAATTACAACATAACCTTTACTTGCCAGTTGTTCCAGGAACCAGCGATAAGTAATGTGCGGTGCAGTGGCGACAAATGCACCTCCTAAAAAATGAACGATACCTATGGGATTTCGGGGAATGATTACCCAGTTCCCTCTAATTTCTTTCCAGTCCATGTGGATAAGCGATCGCTTGAGGAATATTCTTTATGTTAGACCGGGGATCGCAACCGTGGGAAGGATTATCGGAAAAGCCATTGAGAATATCTACCGAGTAGGTTAGAAGCCAACCCAGCCAACAGCGTCTATGGACTTATGAGGAACATCTACCCTTTCTCCAACTCTTACTTAGTGCTGAGTTTTGAGTAAATTTAGGGGTGCTTTCTAAATTCCCCATTACAAAACTTAATTACGAATTACTTTAACGCTGAGTCTGTAATCTTTTCATTTCATGTTGTACATCTAATGCAATCTGTAATGCTTCATTGAGTAACCTTCCATGCTCCGTAGCCTGTTCAGTTACTTGCATGGCTGTTAAAGTTGCTAAATTGTTAACGAATAGTTCTGTATTACTCAGGATAAAGCTCTTATTCTCTCTCAAAATTTTTTCTGTCTTCAAAGCGCGAACTAAATCAGCTTTGGTGAGCTTAAGTGCTTCGACAACACCATCTCTTTCTTCTATAACTACTTCTGGATTACCAGCTTCTTCGATTTGGTCATTGATATCTATTACTCTAATAACAGTATTATATCTATTAACCTCATTTAACAGGATTCGTAGAGAACTTGTCATATTATTTCTGACAACTTTGCTTCTACTTTTCCAGATTAAATACAAGCTAGTTTGCGTAAAACCACCAATCCAAAGACCTAAAATTATTAACAATATCCAAGATGGGATTGTTATCCAAGTAGCAAAGATTTTAATAAGTATATCAAATAAAATATAGACGAAAACAAATGTAGAAAATCCAATGAAAACTACAGTTGCTCCTTCAGAGCTTTTAAGTTTTTGGATATATGTCTTTGCTAATCTCTTCAAAGGATTTGTAATGATTATAAGTTCCTCATTGACAGGCAAATTAGTCAGCTTTTGCAGTTCATCCTGACTAATTTCCAAGCCCTGTAAATCATCCCGCACAGCTTTTCAACCCTTGCCAGAATAGTTATTTAATCTAATATAGCAATCAAATTTCTAGAATGCTGGCATTTTGTCTAAACTTTTTCAGGCAAGTTAATACTTCTAGGCAATGTAAATATTTTTTGTACAATATGATACTATTTTGCCACGATAACTATTTATACTATAGCAATTCTGAAATACTCGTGAGAAACAAGATAAGATCCCCGACTTCTTAAACAAGTCGGGGATCTGTCTGCGGTTTGCAATTTTCACAAATAAAATATGATTGTTATATATGATTGATTAAGTTATTGTTTGGATTGCATCCCATTAGTTATATTAACTTCGGTTTTGAGAAGATTGTTTCTGTTTTGAAACGCCACGCTGAGGATTTAAAAATGGCGGGATGGGACAATCTAACGTCATAGCGATCGCTCTGAGTAAATCTGCTTCTGATGGAGTAACTTTGTTATCTAATAGTACCGTGTGGGCACAAGCATCAACAATAGCCTGTTTGAGTTTGGGAGTGGCAAGGCGCAGACGCTCAATACTTTTCTTCAGTTCAGTAAAATTACAAGTCAGTGGTGTTTCTGGTTTTTCTTGCTCTCCGGCTTTGGGAAGTCGAAAAACTCCACAACGAAAAGCATAGGCGATGTCTTCGGTGGATGCATCGGGTTGAGAGTATCCGAGGCGGGCAATTACGGACAGTACTAATAGACTATCTGGCCAAATCTCTTCAATGGAGGTGAATTCTACCGTTGTCACAGATGTGGGATTTATACTAGGTTCGAGACGATGCCACAGTATTAACTGCAACACAAAATGCCATAGTGATAAACTTCCGGTAGCTTTAACTAAACCGTGAACACATTTGCACAGCCTTTGGCATTCTTTGGCAGAATTTTGGCGTAATATAGGTACTACCAAATCCACAAGTGGCAAGCGAATTTTAGAGTCTAACTGGCTAATTTCGCTACTAAATTCCAGGGTTTTTTCTACCAAATCAGCAGGCTGCACCTCGCGTAACCAAGCAATTTGACGTTGTTGGATCTCGATATTTTCAGTATCTAAGGCTAGGGCAAAAGCGATCGCCATTGCACTTTGCTGTTCCCGCACACCCAAACGCAGGGATTCTGGTAACTGCGATAACAGCGCTTGAGCATGGGCAAAATGCTCTGGTGTCACCCTGCCAACTTGGTTGATTACCTGTTCTGGCGTGGGGCTAGAACCACCAGCAAAGCCCATTGTTAGAGATTCCTGGGAGGGGGAACGCCCTTGATTGCGAGATGGCATTGCTGCTAAATTTTGAGCGTTCAAACCTCCAACGCGACGGATACGTTCTGCTAAGGGTGGGTGGGTAGAAAACATATTGTCCCAGAAAGAGGGGTTGAGAGCATTGCCAAAAAACATGTGGCTAGCGGCTTCTGCTCCGGGCGATATCAAGCGAGAATCCATTTGTTGGAGTTTTTGGAAGACTCCGGTAATTCCATTGGGGTTACGAGTGAACTGTACAGCCGAAGCATCGGCGAGAAATTCCCGTTGGCGAGAGACTGCGGCTTTAATTAAACGTCCGCAAAATAATCCGATACCGCCAATTGCCATCAGTGCTAAACCAAAAGCCCACAGGGGCAAACCCTTGTTTTCGCGGAAAGTACCACGAAGGCGCCACAGCAATTCCCCGGTTAAATAAATGAACAAAATCCCGTGGAGTAGTCCCACCAAACGCAAATTTAGCCGCATATCTCCATTGAGAATATGACTGAATTCGTGGCCGATGACTCCTTGCAGCTCATCCCGATTTAGATGTTGCAAAGTTCCACGGGTAACTCCAATTACAGCATCATTGGGCGTAAATCCGGCAGCAAAGGCATTAATGCTGATTTCTCTGTCAAGGAGATAAACTTGTGGGACAGATATACCAGAAGCGATCGCCATTTCCTCGACTATATTTAATAGTTGTTGCCCTTGTTCATCGGCTGTTTCTGGTAGCAGGAGTCTTCCCCCTAACCCCTGAGCAATTACGCTCCCGCCCTCCCGGAGACAAGTAATTTTATACAAACTTCCCATTGCGATCGCAATTATTGTGATCCCAACCACGTAGAGAAATAACCCTGGATGCCACCAAATTCTAGGAGCCATACGAAACAGAAATAAACTGGCAATATAAATCGCCAGAATCATGACTGCGATGGACAGGGAAAATAACCCAATTAATTGTTGCGTATTTTGGCGTGCCCGATCCTGATGTTCAAAGAAATTCATAGACACCTAAAAAGACACGCGTGGGGCATTTTTTATTTCTGGAGCAGCTTCGGGGAGCAATTCTGCAACAGTAAAGTTAAAAGTATTTGCCACAAGGTTGCTGGGGAAAGATTCGCTCTTGGTGTTGTAAAGTGTCACCGCATCATTAAAAGCCTGACGTGCAAAAGCAATCCGGTTTTCAGTGGAAGATAATTCTTCCATTACCTGAGTCATGGCGCGATCGGCTTTCAATTCTGGATAAGATTCTGAAAGTACCATCAACCGACTTAAGGCACCTGTCAGCGCCCCTTCAGCATTGCCCAACTGTTGCATCGCTTGAGGATCGCCGGGATTTTGCGCGGCACGACTGCTAGCATTAATTGCAGAATTCCGAGCCGCAATAACTGCTTCTAAGGTTTCACGCTCATGTTTCATGTACCCTTTGGCAGTTTCTACCAAATTGGGAATTAAATCATAGCGACGCTGTAATTGCACATCGATTTGAGAGTAAGCATTTTTGTAACGGTTGCGATACTTGACTAAATCGTTGTAGCTATTAATGATAATTACAGCAACAATGGCAACTAAAGCAACAGAAAATATTAAAAGCCCCATATTTTTAGATTATTTCCATCAGGTACTTACTTTTTTGCAGATTTACCAATTACGGCAATCCTGATATCCAGCAAAACTTAAAAACTTATGTGGATATAAAAATGAGTCTACTTGTAGTAAGTTGGCTTCGTCGTCTGTAAAATTAGTTACGCAATTGCACTGACTAGATAAGTTGTAAGATTTTTTAAGGATGTCGTAAAAGTGCCCACCCTCAACACCTAGTAGGGTAAAAATTATAAGTCAATACGCTTGGATTAAGGATTTTTGGTGCTGATTTTAGACCTGTAGAAACGCGAAATTGTACTTCGTCCCGCTACGCTAACGCATCTCTACCAAGAGTTTTGGGCTTAACTGAACGGTATTGGATTATAAATTATCTGTGAATTTGAGTAAATAGGGAATAACCACTCACAGCAAAAATAAAAAGTATGGCGGTAGGAAAAATTACTACATCCCTGACAATAAATAAAATCCAATCTTTTCTTAGTTCTTGTTTAAACTTGAGTTCTCGCAGTTTTCGCTCAAGTTCTGTATCTTCTTTTGACTGCAAATTTTCCGGTGACAAAATTCCTGGATTGTCGCCTTTGCTGGCAATTATTTTTGATAAATCTGTTATGTCTGTCATGCTATTTAGATACCTGAAATTCATCATCCTAGTGTGTAGATATAAGCTTGTCTTAACCGCCGCACCATCTCTCGACGTATCTCATTTTGGACGCGGTTTCCACGCCGCCAGTGTTCTAACTGAATATTATCAACATAAAATCTCACAGAAAACTGCATAGAAGAGCCTTGAATATCAGTTAGCTGAACTTGTGGTTCTTTCCAGGCAGTATTAGACTCTTTAAAATTATCATGCAGCCATTCGACAAATTTTAAGGAGTAATCATCTAATCTGGTTTCATCTACTCCAGGATTTGAGATTTTCTGAAATAATTTATTCAGTTTAATTTTCATAAGCTCAATTTTATGCTCCCATTCATCTGGTAAAAGATGTTGGTCTTCAATTACTAAATCAGGATCTTTTAACCAAGTTTTATACCATTGGCGAATCAAGCTAATCAGAGTTGCTTTATCAGTCGGTTCTTCTTCTAGGTGCGATCGCAGGCGTTTTCCCTGACGTTCTGTGATGACTACTAGCCCCACAAGGTTCAATATTTCTATATAGTTTTTCTGTATAATTTTCAACTCCTCTGAATTCAATCCACCCTTTTCTAGTTTCTTAATTTCTTTAATAAAATCTTCAAATGCTTGTTCAATTTTTTGCAGATAGCTGTTGACATCTTTTTCAATTAATAAACGTAGCCGTCCAGCTTCTTTTTTTGAAAGTTTATCGCCCTGGGCTTCTCTCAATGCTGCAAAACTGTCCAAATGTTGAAGTTTTTCATCAAGCTCACCCAATGTATCTGGATGCCCGACAATAATTTGTTGCAGAATGTTTGTTGCTACCACTGCATCAGCATCAACTCTAACTGACACTTTAATTGTATAAGCATAGTGAGTTGTCGGACGACTGAGATTGACTATATTTTGACCTCCCAAAGTCGTGTTTGGTGTATACACCTCGCAATGCTCGTTAATCAGGTATAGTTTTGTCACCCGAATACCAATGTGTTTGATAATTGCAATTGAACCATCTGGCATGGAGATGACATCTCCAAATCTAAAGGGTGTATCAACTAACAAAACCAACCCGCTAAAAAAATCACTTAAAATATCTTTTACTGCCAATCCTAACACTACGGTAATACTACCTATTGCTAGCCCTATTCCTGTTAAATCAACGCCAATGGTGCTGAAAAATAGAGATATTCCAATTAGGTAAGTGATGACTGGAATAAAATTTTGTAGGAGTGGAATTAATACGTCATCCCACACAGCCTCAGTTTTGCGGGCGTAGTCTTTTAAGTAATAGACTGCTGCTTCGGTAAATAACAAAGTTGTGCCGTAAGTGAAACCAAGAATTAGGCAAGCCGTCAGTCCTCGATCAATCAAATTAATAATTCCCCCTGATCCTAGTTGAGTCAGAGAGAGTTTTAAACTGGCAAGGATAAAAATTGCGATCGCAGGGATTCGTAAGATCCCAAGGATGAACAGGGCTGTATCTTTTTCTGTGCGGCGAAGAAACGATCGCAGTAGATGGAACAGTAATATATAGAGGATGAAGACAACAACTATAGATGCGCCGAAGGTATACAAGAAAGAACTAATTTGTGCGCCCGTTGGGAAAGTCGGAGGTGGTGGTACGATGCTAGCTTTTGATACAGATTCAGCCAAAATAATTAATATATTCATTTGTGAGCATAAAGCTGAAGTAATTTAATGGTTGTATAGCGTCTCTCTGTCCTTGTGAGGTACAGCAACGCAACCCCCAAACCGCAAGGGTTCAGGTGGCTCTGATGTACCTAATATGATTAGGAAACGCTATATTATATTGTCAAAATCTCTTGAGAGTATCATATAAAGAGATTACAATTATTTCATATAATCACGAATTGTCAAGGTAGTAACATTTTGTGTTCTAAATTTGAGGCGATCGCCTTAAGTTTTCGTGTGAATTATATTCTCTGTATTTTACCCAAGTAAACTTCAGTGCATAACAAAAGTAGAGGTACAGCAATGCTGTGCCCCTACTGCCAATTAAGGTTGATTGACATTATCCTTGAGCGCCCGCCGAGCTAACTTTACGTAAGTTTTTACAGTAGCGTAGGGCATCTCTAAGTCTTGGGATGTCACCTGCAATGATTCTCCCATCTCCCGACGTGCTAAGATAGTTGCCCAAGTAGAAGCAATTTTATCAGTGCGATCGCCCTGATAGATTTACAAATGTCTCCAGAAGTTATTGCTGATATTATTGAGATTGACAACCTTAGTCTCTATATCAGAAATATTTTGGTTTCAAAGGAGAAGGAGGAGCAGATAATATGACGATATTTGTCACATTACTAACGTAACGACCTCCAGCTTTGTCACCTGGAACTACTAAACGAGCAAATCCTTCATCTGTTAAAGGCACGGTTTTACCATCACTACCTTTTTTTGCAAATGCAACTAGCACTGTTTTCCCTTCAAAGTTAGGTTGAATTTCACCAATAGCTACGACTGCACCATAGCAATCTGTAGCGTCAATTAGAACATATTGCCTCAGAAAAGAGTTTTTACTATTCACCCCAGAATTCCCAGGTTTTAGACCACCTCCGGCTTTCGGATTATTAATCAATTCCCATAGGGGGACTCCATAGTATGTTTCTGTTTGTGGCCCTGAGCCGGTTTGAAAGCTTACAGTAACTTCAGTAACTAATGCTGGATTTTGTTTTTTTAAAGCATCTTGTAAATTTCGCAGTTTTTGCAAATTATAAGTGGCTGGATTATTGAGTTCTCCACCCAAGCGAAAACTTTGCGAAGAACCTCCAAGACACTTATTTCTATCCCAGATCGATGGTATTTTTTCTTCTTTTTCCGAGGGAAGACCACTTCTTGAGTCAGCTAAAGTAGGCTGCCATAAAACCAGTATCGATAGTATTAAAGACGCAATGGGTATCGTGCGGGTAAAACGCATAAAATATTTCTCCATTTACTACTGAATATTGAAAAAATTAGATAGTTTTGCTCAAAGCTGTTTACTAAACTCCAGTTAGTATCGTTATCGCCAAAATTGAGCAATTTGACAATAGATTCTGTTAGATAAAAAGAAAACCGATTCTATCCTTAAACTTTCAACTCCTTACCAGACGCTACTAAATAGCTAGTTTTTAATAACTCATATTAAAAACTAATGAATCCTTACACCAAAGTTAGTCGCAAACCTCTTGTTAGATTTGCGTTCTTCCAAATGGATAAGTGTATCTGTGTAATCTAATGAAGATAATACCAACTTATTGAGTAAAATACCAACTATTATAGTAATCAAACACGAACAAAATTAATTTTTATTTCTTTTTAAAATAGTTCAGCTTAATATTGTATAGAAACTAAGCTGTTGTTATTTGCCTTATAAATAGGTAACTATCAAGTTAATAAACTCTTTATAAGTGAGACTCACCTGTAAATTGGAAAACTTTCTGAGTTATGGGAAAGGGTTGTAGTTGTCCCGACACTATAGTTGAAGCAAAACCATACAGCGACTAGACTACTCCGTGTATACAACCAATAGACCAAATAAATGCTACAGTTCTTGGTGCAGTGAAAAGAGCGATAGGTAAAGCCTGTTAGCTTTCTTACAGAGTATTCTGATTATATGAGTGCAACTATAGCAGTCATACCTACTTTGTAAGCATATCCCCAACTTATTCACAAGTTGCAGATATGCTTACAAACGGTTTAGAAATGCGATATTTTTAAACCTACTTTTCGCTTAGACAGTAGTAAAGTTATACCACCCGTGACTAACATCGCAGGTATTGAATCTGGTTCAGGAATTGGTGTAATTTGACCCGAACCACTTATTGTGTTGCTAAACTGGCCAAGATCATTCACTCGACGACCGGTAGTAACTAAAAAGTATTTCTGTCCTGTAACGAGTTCTTGGTTGAAAGTAACAGTACTACCATTAGTAGTAGTATTTGCTATAAGAACATTGGTTAATTGTTCAGTAGGATTGAAACTGTCCTGATATAAAGCTAAGAAAATATCCCATTTTCTATTTGCAGGTGGCGTAGGTTCAGATTCACCAGTTATATTATATAAACCTGATTGATCGACCGTAAAATCAAATACACTGTAAGGTACACTCATTCCCAAATTCCCATCTTTTTCACCACTGATAAGAGTGGGAGGATTCCCTGGTGCTACACGCCGCCAAATCGGTTCATTTGTTGTATCTCCCTGATAAGTAAAGATAGCAGCTTGGGAGGGTTGAGCGGTAGAAACAGTAGCTAATGCTAACCCCAGAATAACCATTAATGGTTTTTGAAAAAAATTTGTTTTTAACATAAATTATCTCCTTGGATTTACTAATAGCTTGTTTCAAAAATCTTGAGAGCGAGAAATTTATCAAGCAGATTCTCCATTGTGAGTGACACTCGATGTATGGCGATCGCATAGATAGGATTGCTGGCAAATGTCTCGACTTCCTGACTAATAATGCTTAAATAGTCCTCGATCTGAGGATTTAAACTTTATGAATTATTCAACAGTATTTATGGCATATTTTTTTATAGGAATTTGTGTTTTTGATTGAAGCTATCATACCAACTTGGTTGGAAAAAATCAATTCAACTACGTAATTAAACGCTGACTTTATGAAAACTTTAAGTAAAAAGTTTTTTTATTTTGCACGACTTACACACATGACAAGACTTCATGAGTAACTACAACTGTGGTGCTTTGACGATGCATACGGCGAGCATACCCCTGCTCAAAAGCCAGCTATGCAGAAGCCGTAAAGCTTGTGGTATAGCTATGCTTAGGGTGCAGCCTCTGTCTCGGACACGCTATTCGCGTTCGTAGAGAAGCGGTCTACGACGGGCTATTCGGTGTCGCAACATAGCTATTTGATCTCAAAATCCGAGCAACTTCTTGCCGTTTTTTCTTAATTTTGGGTAAGTTTTGTCCTTAACTGAACCGTATTGTATTTTAAGCTTGTATGTATAGGAGTGCGATTTGATTTCTGAAAAAATCTAAGTATCTGTAGGGTGTGTTATGGCGTAGCCTAACGCACCTAAATCGTTAACTGGTGCGTTAGCCTTTGGCGTAACGCAACGCCAGTTGCTACAACGGAGGGAACCTCCGCAACGCACTGGCTCCCCTACGTATATTTCAGAAATCAAATATGAGTCCTATATTACTTTTGTTGAGCAAATTAAATTTTCAGCTAAATTATTAATTATTCAATCAGCATCTTCACAATCCATCTGCACCACACAATTTCTTCCTTGTGCTTTTGCCTGGTAGAGTCCTTGATCAGCAGCAGCAATTAAGGTTGCAGGAGATAATTGGCTATTAGGTATGATGGTTGCCACACCAAGACTTAGGGTGATAAATTCACTGACATCAGAATGGGGATGAGGCAGATGTAATGCACTAACATTGGTCTGAATATCTCTTGCAACTGCAATAGCCCCTTCGATATCAGTGTTCGGCAAAATGACTGCAAACTCTTCTCCACCATAACGAGCAACTAAATCTGCGGGATGTTTCACTGCCTGAGAGATTGCCTTGGCAACGTGTCTAAGTGCATCATCTCCCGCCAGATGTCCATGCGTATCGTTGTAGAGTTTAAAGTAATCGACATCACACAAAATCAAAGATAGCGAGCCTTGCTCTCGTGCTAATCGTTGCCACTCTGCGTTGAGGGTGTCATCAAAGCAGCGTCGATTTCCCACCTGGGTTAAACCATCCGAACAGGCAAGGCGCTGTAATTCTTGGTTTGCTTGTTGTAATTGATGGTAAAGTTCTGATTGCTGAATAGCGATCGCAGCTTGACCTGCTAACTGGTTAAATAAGTTAATCTCCGATTGCTGCCATTGTCTGCGACTACGGCATTGATGAGCGATCAATAGTCCCCACAAACGCTCTTGCTGCAAAATGGGTACGACAAGATTTGCCCGGATTTGCAGACTCTGGAGGAGGTCAATATGACACGGCGATAATCCAGCAGTTTCAATATCTTCGATCGCTCTGGTGTTACCTTGTTGAAAGTAAGCTGCACGGCTAGATTGAAAGCACGTGTCCATAACGTGAAAACCAAGAATGGACATGCATCCTTCTGCTAAGGATTCTACAGCAACTAACCCACTCCAGTCTGGCTCAAACTGGTAAATCAGCACTCGGTCTACTTCAAACAGTTGTCGCACTTCGGCTGCTGTGGTTTGTAAAATCTCCTCTAACTCCAACGATTGTCGAATGCGCTGGGTGACAGCCGCGACAATTCGCTCAGGTTCGCTTTGGTTTTGAACCTGCTCAACTACCTGAGAATTTGCTGATGCTACAGTTAATGCGATCGGATCAAAGCGAGGGGTTGTAGTCATAGGCACTGCACTGGGTTTACCAATCAAATAGCCTTGAGCCAGATTTGCACCTCGTTCTCGCAGCCAGTTCAGTTCCTCAATGCACTCAATTCCTTCAGCAACGGTCTGGATGTTTAACTTTTGAGTAATCTCTAGAAGCTTCTCGGTAATCGAAGCTTTGTAAAGGTCTTGATGCACATCTCGAATTAACTCCATATCCAGCTTGATAAAGTCTGGACGTAACTGATGCAGCAAGTTCAGGCTGGAATAGCCAGAACCAAGGTCATCAAGAGCGACTAAAAACCCACCATCCCGGTAGTATTGCAGCACTGCCTTGAGATGGGCCAAATCTTGAGGACTGTCTGACTCCACAACTTCAAAAACAACGCGATCGTGGGAAATGCCGGCAGTATCAATTGCCTCTACCGTACTACGTAGGCAAAAAGCTGGGTCATAAAGTGACGTTGGTGCAAAATTGATGAAGATATGCCCACTCACTTGATGGCGGCTGAATTGAGCGATTGTGCTGAGGCGAGCAACTTGGTCGAGTTGTGGTAGGAGTCCGGCTTCGGTTGCTAACTCCAGAATTGCTGTCGGTAGTACTAAATTGCCTTGTTCATCCAGTCCTCGTAAGAGCGATTCATATCCAAAAATCTGCGATGTATCGTTGATTGAGACAATTGGTTGGAAGTAACTGGTGAATCGTTCCGTTGCTAGCATTTCAACCAGCCAGTCGGATTGGTTCAATTTAATGAAGCGTTGTAATGAGGCTATATCACTAAAATCATGGAGTTGAGGTTGGATATTGCCTCGAATGAAAAGGACTTGGGTCTCTTTTAATTCTCTTGGTGCAAGTAGTTTCGCCAAGTTACGGGCAATTTCTAGGGACTGTCCGGGTTGACAGTTCAAACTCAAACCTGGTCGCTCGTGCATCAGTTCATACTCAATGGTAAACTGCTGTAGATACGAGGTGACTTTTTTCAGGGTATGTGGAACGGGGAACCAGAGAAAGAGCCTGCCTGCCTCCTTAGACCGGCAGCGTGCAACATTGCGACAAGCACAGGTTTTGGAGATAGGACATATTTGGCTCATATAGCTAACTAATTTGCTGAATCGAATTTACTTTATTATTCCCACTATTGTTACTGTAAAAGATAAACTACACTTCAAATCCATGAAGATTTGATGAGTTAACTAAACTGAGTAATTTAGTTGAGTAGGTGGCTCACCAAAACATCCTAAAATTTATACTAAACACTCAAGTGATTGCCGATGTATTTTGTGCAGTCAAGCAAAATAATGAAGAGTTATATCAACAATTTAAGTTACAAAATAAAAGTAGAACTTACGCAAAAGTACATGCCCTAGAGGCAATTCATGAATGATCAATTTATCATAAATTAAAGGGTTTAATACCTCTAAATCTATAGCAATCCTAAATCGTTCGTGAAATATTAGATCCCCGACTTCTTGCAGAAGTCGGGGATCTGGACATCGTGCATTTTCACAACTCATTTAGGATTGCTATATAGGTCAATGCACAGCAGTCGAACACTCAGCCATTCCCACTCCTGCCAATTATAGTTGCAATTGCCTTGACTAACTCCTCTGGTTCGACGGGTTTTGATAGGTGCTTTTGAAACCCTGATTCGAGTGCTTGTTGCTGGTTGATTTCTCCTGCATAAGCAGTTAAAGCGATCGCAGGAGTCTGTTTGATTTGTTTTGCCTGCAATGCTTTAACTTGGCGCATCAGCATATAGCCATCTATCTCTGGCATCCCAATATCACTCAGCAGCATATCTGGTTCTGACTCCATTAATACTTGCAGTGCTTCTTTTGCTGATGCTACAGCAATTACCCTGGCTCCAGCCTGTTCTAGCACAAATGCGTGGAATTCACGGGTATCATCGTCGTCATCCACAACTAAAATTTGGATACCTGCAAGAATTTCAATCGCAGAAGAAGGATTTAATGCAGCAATACTTATATCTTGTTTTGGGGTTAAATCTTTTTTAATTAACGGTAGCCTGACTCTGAAAATGGCTCCTTGTCCTTCACCTAAACTTTCTGCCGAAATTGTGCCGCCATGTAATTCGATCAAATGACGGACAATTGCTAACCCTAACCCCAAACCACCAAATTTTCGGGTTGTCGTGCCGTCAGCCTGACGAAAATATTCAAACACATAAGGGAGAAAGTCCGGGTTGATCCCTCTACCTGTATCGCTGACGGTAATTTGAGCTTGAGCGTCAACGCGCTCTAGTTGAATATCAATTTTTCCGCCTTCAGGAGTGAATTTAACGGCATTCGATAAGAGATTCCAGAAGACTTGTTGTAAACGACCGGAATCACCCAAAACTTGCCCGAAAGAAGCATCTAGCATTGTCTGAATTTGAATATTTTTAGCTTCTGCTGCCAAACGTACTGTTTCCAATCCACCCTCAATTACAAGTACTAGGTTGACAGGAAACATCTTCAGGTTGAGCTTGCCTTGTAAGATCCGAGAAACATCAAGCAAATCTTCAATTAGTTGGGCTTGTAATTTAGCATTCCGTTCGATGGTTGCGATCGCCTTCTTCAGGGCTGCTGCATCAAACTCACGAGTCTGCAAAAGTCTCGCCCAACCGAGAATGGGATTGAGAGGCGATCGCAATTCATGGGAAAGCACCGCCAAAAATTCATCTTTAATCCGGTTAGCTCTTTCGGCTTCAGTTCTGGCAGCTTGCTCAAGTTCTAGGAGGCGATCGCGTTCGGCTTCTGCAACTTTGCGTTCTGTAATGTCAATCACTGAGCCAATGTAACCTTTAAACTCACCGTCTACCCCAAACCAGGGATTAGCGGCACCAAGGCAAAAGCGATATTCGCCGTCTTTGCGCCGTAGGCGGTACTCCATACGGAAAGCCGATCTGCTGCTGTTAGCTGTCAGGAAAACATTTTTAGCCTCATTCCTGTCCTCTGGATGCACAGCATTTAACCAGCCAAATCCCAAACCCGTTTCCTCGCTCTGACTCGTAAAGTCGTACCAGCTTTGACTGAGGTAGGTGCAGTTGCTATCAGCATCACTAACCCAAACCATGAAGGGGGCATTGTCAGCCATGTTACGGAACTGTTCTTCGCTTTCACGAAGTGCTTTCTCTGCCTGTTTGCGATCGCTAATATCTGTAACAAAAATGCTGACTCCTTGTGCAAAGGGGTAGACGCGATTTTCAAACCAGCGCTGCCAAAGCCCATAAAAGTATTCAAACTGAACAACAGTTTGTTGTGCCATCGCTCGATGAACCTGAGTATAAAACTCGCTATTGACCACATCTGGAAACACTTCCCAAATGATCCTACCTACTAAATCTTCCTTTTGGATGCCAACAACTGCTGCTACCCGGTCATTGACAAAGGTATAACGCCACTCTCGATCCAACACATAAAACTGGTCTTGAATGCCAGCTAGGACAGTCTCTAAGTGTGCTTTAGCGACCTCAGCTTCAATTCGCAACTCCTGCTCGCGTTCCATTGCCTGCTGGCGAAGACGAGCCATTTTTAGGGCTGCTTCTACCCGTGCCAACAATTCACGGGCAGAAAACGGTTTAATCAGATAATCATCGGCTCCTGCTTCTAACCCTTCCACCCGTGCCTCTTCTCCCGCCCGTGCCGACAACAGGATGATTGGAACTTTTTGCGTCTGCGGATCAGATCGTAATGCTTGCAGCAATCCAAAGCCATCTAATCCAGGCATCATCACATCTGTCAGTATCAAGTCTGGGACACGCCCACGGGCCGAATCCAAAGCAGCTAAACCATCGGCTACTGATTCCACCTCATACTGCTGACTTAATAATCGCTTGACGTAATCGCGCATATCTGCGTTGTCGTCAGCTAGGAGAATTCGGGCAGAGGGAGTAGGGAGTAGGGAGTAGGGAGTAGGTGATGAAGATGCCATTTCCCTATTCCCCACTACTTCGGCTTCGCTCAGTACAAGTCCCCATTCCCCACTCCCCTCTGATGGTAGCCAACGTAGGGCTTCTTCTAGATAGGGTGTTGCCCCTAATGCGGTTGAAGCTAAAGTTCTAGCGGCACTAATCCGGTCTGGAGGCAAATGAGCATATCCGGTTGGAATTGACACAGTAAAGCAACTGCCTACTCCGAGAACACTGGTAACATGGACTGTTCCACCATGCATTTGCACCAATTCTCGCACCAGTGACAATCCAATTCCTGACCCTTCAAAAGTGCGTCCTTGCGCCCCTTTGATCCGATGGAATCGTTGAAAAAGGCGGGGGATTTCTTCGGCTGGTATACCAATTCCTGTGTCTTTGACTGTGAATTCAATATGTTCATTTGAACATTGCAAACTGACCGCAATTTCTCCAGCCATCGTGAACTTGAAGGCATTGGAGAGCAGGTTAAGAACAATCTTTTCCCACATCTCGCGATCTACATATACTGGTGCTGGAAGGGAAGGACAATTGACTGATAACTGCATCCCTGCCCGTTCTATTGCCGAACGAAATACACTAGCTAGTTCTGCGGTGAAGGTAGCCAGATTGGTGGGTTCATAAGAAGCTTGAACCCGTCCGGCTTCAATGCGCGAGAAGTCTAGGAGACTGTTCACTAGTTTCAGCAGTCGCAGTCCGTTGCGTTGCACCATTTCTAACTGCTCTCGTTCTTTGGCTGGAAGCAGAGTGGCACAATTGATTAAGGTTTCCTCTAATGGCCCCAACATTAGGGTAAGTGGGGTGCGGAACTCGTGGCTAACGTTGCTGAAGAAGACCGTTTTCGCGCGGTCAATTTCTGCCAAGGCTTCAGCGCGTTTGCGTTCTTCCTCGTAAGCTTGGGCGTTGGCAATACTGGCTGCAATTTGAGCTGCAACTAAATCGATGAATCCTTTATAGTTATCATCGAATAGCCTAAAGGGGTTCAAACCCGCAATCAATACACCAGCTTTTCCCGTTTGACCTGATGAAGCAATGGGTACAGCGATCGCTTGATGGGGCGATCGCTGCCAAGCACCACAAGGTAAACTATTAAAATACACTTCCAAATTAGAAATCACTTTTGGCTGATGGGTTCTAACCACTTCTGCAAAAGGCCAAACGCAATCAGAATCGAGAGCCACGATTTCAGGAACTGCTACATGATTTTGCCCGATGCGGCACGTTCCAGTCAAAAAAACTTGCTGCTTATCTTGATCAACCAGATAAATCATTGCAAAAGGGAGATCGCAAGGGTTGCTTTCCAGACAACTCGCACTCAGCGTACAGGCTTGATCGAATGTCCGCGCGTCTGCCGTCCTCGCGGCTAGTTCGCGCAACAGTGTCAACTGACGCTCACCGATGATCCTCTGCGTGTCTTCTGTGTTGGCGCAGATGATCCCACCTGTGTCTCCCTGATCATTAGGAACCGGACTATATGAAAAAGTATAATAGGTTTCCTCGGGGTAGCCGTTGCGCTCCATAATCAGCAGCAACGCTTCGTCGTAAGTCCCCTCGTTATTCAGCATTGCTGATTCGGCTCTGGGACCAACCTGATCCCATATTTCCCGCCACACATAAGAAGCTGGCTGCCCAAGTGCTTCTGGATGTTTACCGCCAATAATAGCCTTGTAAGCATCATTGTAAAGGTTAATCAGTTCCTCGCCCCACCAAACAAACATGGCTTGACGAGAAGTTAGCATAATCCGCACGGCAGTCTTCAAACTCTGTGGCCAGTGCTGGGCCAGGCCAAGGGACGTTTTTGACCAGTCCTGTTCTCGCATCCTAGCACCCATTTCACCCCCGCCAAGAAGGAAATTTACGTCGGCGTTGCTTGCTGACGTTGACTCGTTCTTCATTAATTCCTTTCGATTGGTCATGTGTCGGTTATAGGCTACATCTGGGGTCGTTTTCAAGCCCTAGGCTTTAGCAGTGGGGTTTCTGACAAAGCTTACTCCTCTTCACGGAAGTATGTTGCCTTAATAATTTGACCATGTTCACCTAACTAATTGAGTCGGCTACTAATTCGCTGTATTGCTAAAGGATAAGGTGTTAAGTCGGTGGGCGTAAATATAGTTAACTGGTGTTCGCGTAGCGTCTTTGCAGGAGAGGCTCGTCATTTGTCCTTTGTCATGCATCATTGGTAAGGGTTTTAGGCGTCTTTACTTTTCGTAACATAGTTTGGTTTATTCCCACCTACCTACTTATCTGTCCATTTTAACAACGGTTAATTGTTAGTAAAATGACACCGAACTCGTCAGTAAATTTTTCTGTAGACAGATTTAACTCTTACCGCAGGGGCACGAACTAGTTTGTCAATATTAGGTTGCTTTGCGGCAAGTGAGCTTCCACTCTGAAGCATATAGTTCAAAGCTTATAAAGCACTATATATTATTATCAATTTTTACGACAGAGTATTCTTTTGCGTCTATTAATCCTGAGATAGAGATTGGATCTCAAGTCAGACCATTACAACTTTTTTCACCTGCATCATAAATTCAATTTATCGTTTTAAGAAATAAGAATATTTGATTTTATTCCACAAGTTGCTTTATCCTGAAATCAGTAGAGATTTTAACTTTGAACAAATACAAACTTGGTTTGCGATTAATACAGCAAAAGGCTATAGCTAAATGATAGAGCAGCAGATTGATTGCTTCAGCAGACCCAAGACAAGTGCAATGATCATGAAACTTTTCCAAATCAGTCTAGTGGTCTTAGTACTTTTGATCAACTTAACAGTTGCTTTCCCCTCTTGGGCAGAAAGTACACCTTCTTTAACTAGCAATCCTAATTACTTTGAAGTTGGGCAAAAAGTCATTTGGCTTTACAAGCCTCGTGCGGATTCTAGCGATGTCCAAAGAATTCCCGGCGAAGTAGTCAAATTAAGTTCCAAGCAAGTGCAAATCAAGGTGTACAAACATAACAAGGAATTTGTCAATCGTTGGGTGAATCCAAACAAGCTTGAGAATTCGCAAAAAGTTAAAGAGTCTGTACTCTAAAATTTCGCCAGATACAGCAGATTTCAGGTAAATGAAGTACATATATAAAACTCAAAACCTTGTAGAGACGTAGCAGTGCTACGTCTCTACGTGTATTCGATTAGAGCGCAATCTGCTGTATAATTAAATGTAGTACAACACGGCGGAAATAAGCCACCCATTTCAAATCAATGAAACGCTTACGCTGTATTAATTTTTAATTCGGAGCAAAGCGACGTGACTCCTGGTTTATTTTTTGTAAATCAAAAAAACTGAACCAATCGGCCCAAGGTTCTCTACATAAGTTTTCTGGTTGTAATACAATCCTGGAGACATCCCTCCATCAAATAAAATCCCTTCTTGAATCTTACCTAAACAGTTATTACTAGCAATGCCTTCTAGAACATTATCAAACATATCTGGTAGTAATTCTTGATTAAGTTGAGATGATTCAATATCTGAATTAGCTTTCAAGTCATTAACTAATAAAATTACATAGCCTTGATTAGTGATAGCTGCCAGAGAGCGATTTTTAGCATTTTTACAAGCAAATTCTCCCAAATCTTGACAAATATCTTTAAACTTACCCTGACGATAGAATCTGCCATTACCGCCCACTAAATTGTAATTGAGAATATCGCTTTTTCTTCTGCCAGTTTGGATAGTAGCCTGTCGCTGGTTGGGTGTACCTCCTGATATGCCAAAGGAAGAACGCTTATTTTTAAATGCTCCTGAATACTCTACACCACGAGAAACATTTAAGCCTTGTGGTTGATCATCAGTACCTATATAATCGGCATTAATTGCGGCAATGGGTAGCCGTCCGTTTAATTTGGCATTCTCATTACCGATGAGTTCATGAAACTGCTTTGCTACATATTCTCTACGCAGTTTTCCCGTAGCATCTTTGGCATAGAGTTTATGAGATAGACCAACATTAACTTTGAAATCTAATTCTGCTGATTTGGGATTAAAAATTATGACATTGTTAATACCTCTTTGATTTTTTTGACCTTGATTATTGGTTTTAAAAAAATCAATACTGAAATTAGCATCTTTGCCAGGGCAACTTTTAGATGCTTTTGAGACTGAATTTGCTTCAATCTTTTGACAACCTGATAAAAAGCTTGCACCAATTATCCAGATAAATAACAAAAATAATTTTTTTGTATACATATAATGCAAAAAACCGCTACAGAATTACTATAGCGGGGAATAATTTAAAATTTCAGTTTGGAGCTAACCTAAAAGCTAAAGCTTAAGGGAACCATTCTAAAACAGCTTCTTCTTTGGTGTTAGTATTCCGAGATGGTGTCTCACGGTTAAATTTCATCTGGATTGACCGAGTTTGTTCACCATCAGCAGCTACAGCCAAAATCGGATAGTCAATTAAACCATCTTGGAAGGACATCTGGAAGCGGAATGTCCCATCTGGATTTAGCTGAATTGGACGGCCACCAATGGTTACGGTAGCATCGGGTTCGGTTGCACCGTAGACGATCAACTCAGCATCAGCAATTAACCAGAACTGGCGCGGACGCATTGGTATGGCGGAAGCCGAGAAGCCAACACCTGACATTCCGACACCGGAAGCAGTTAAACCAGACACGTTGGGAGCTGCCCACAGACCCACACCAGATGGGAAAATATAGGAACTGAGAGTTTGTTCGGGACGCGCTGCACCTTGTTGGGAGCCGAAGATAGAACCAGCAACCCTTAGCGATTCGACAGATTCTGCTAAACCAAATATTTCGTCATAGATGGGGTTGCTGTTGCCGTTGCTGTTACCATTCACAACAGCATTACCATTGGCGGTAACTGCAATCTTCTTGGCAGGGGGAACTAGTTCGTACTGAGTCTTACCACGCAAATCTTCTTCAAAGTTGACGGTGATGAAGACATCCTCTATCCAGTCGGAAGGATAAACGGGAGGAATGTGTACTCTCGTAGAACGAGCGAGTACTAACCAGCGCCCATCAGCAGCACGATAGCCAATATCGATCACATAATCGCGATCGCTAACTGGAACTGGTATATACCATTCTCTTGCTAGTTCGTCAGCAGGATATTCTTGAATGCTGTGGGGGCTTTGGTATTCTATATTGATGTCGGTGACATCATAAATCCGTAGTGCGAGTTGTTGTCCCCCTTGACGCCGCAGTTCTTCTTTGTGTTCATTGGGAATATCCCAGTAAGTGTAAGCCCACTGAGGATCGCGCGGTAAGAGTACAATTCGGCTGTCACCATACCCAGAGGGCAAATCTGCCAGTCCTTCATCAACATCAGCTAAAGATCCACCAGTCCGATCTTCCTGACCTAATTCAAACTTTGCAGCTTCCACGGTTTCTTGTGCCTCCAATGAACGAGATGGACTGAGTAAAGTTTTACTGCGCTGGACTTCTTGAATTGATGCCAGTAATTGTGATTTACGCATTCGGCTATAGCGAGAGATACTATATTCGCTAGCAACTTTGCGTAGTTGGCGTAAGGTCATCTCTTCTAGTGGCGGGCGTTCTTTTGCCATTAATTTGGCCTCCAGTAGTTTAAGCGGTAAATGATTTCCCCTGGTTAAAGAATGCTATATAAAATCTCATCCATTCCAGATGAATTTCTTATCCTGACTCCTGGTTTTGCCCAGTTTTTAAGTTTTTAATCTGTTTTTAAATTGAAGTAACATCCTTTCAATTCCTGGTTATGCCAAAATTAGCATTTCTTTGGGATCGGAGGAGTTCTGTTTGTTAAGTTAATATTAACCACTAAGCATATCTAGGGATCAAGGGGTAAAAGTAGGTTTTTTACCTGTTTCACGGATTTATCAGCCCTTCCGGGATCGCAATGTCATGCTTTCATCACATTATCAGTTTAACTGATGTTGCGATCGCGCCACAATATCAGGCTTCCATGACATGAGGTTGTGGGTTAGCCAAAAACCGGCATCCACTCCAAGGGATTGAGCATTTGCCCAATGCCCAATGACTAATGACTAATCAACTCCACTGCATCTCGTCCATCGGAATTTTGTAAGTAAACTTTGACAATTTCTTCTTTAGCTGTAGGCAACTTCTTGCCAATAAAATCTGGGTGGATTGGTAATTCTCGATGACCCCTATCTACTAATACAGCTAAACGAATCACCTCTGGTCTACCGTAATCGTTGACTGCGTTCAAAGCAGCGCGAATTGTCCGTCCTTTGAAAATCACATCATCCACTAGTACAACGGTTTTCCCCGTCAGGTCAAAAGGAATTTCGCTTTTGGTTGGAGTCCGCAAGCCAATTTTGTCAAGGTCATCTCGATAAAATGTAATATCCAAAGCGCCGACTGACACAGCTACACCTTCCAGTATCTCAATCTGACGCGCCAACAGTTCGGCTAACAACACACCCTTAGTATAAATACCAATAAGTACCAGTTGAGACAAATCACGCGTCCTTTCCACAATTTGAGAGGCAAGGCGAGTCAAGGTACGACGGATTTCTTCAGATGAGAGAATTTCAACGACTTTGGCAGACATAGTGAGTGATAAGTTAGGAGTGATGAGTTAGGAGTTAGGAGTTTTTATTCTTAACTTCTGTACAGACGCGATTAATCGCGTCTCTAACTTTATATTTATCATTGCCTGTTTGAAACTATTAAGAATATAGCGATCGCTATTCCTAACCATAGCAAAAAACAATATCGAGTCAGCTGTAAAGCATTCTGAATAGAAGTTGCAGTAATGGGATAGATAGCATCTCCCAGCAGTGGCTTGTACTTCGCTACCCCACGATACCAATTTGTACCCCCCATCTGCACACCCAGAAAAGCAGCATAGGCGCACTCACTCCACCCAGAATTGGGACTAGGATCATTAATTGCATCCCGACGGCAAATTCGCCACAGATGCATGGGTTTACCCGATAACAGCGCCACAGTCCCGACTGTTAACCGACAAGGTAGCCAAGTTAAACAATCTTCTAACCGCGCACAGAACCATCCCAAATAAGTATAGGGTGCTTCTCGGTAGCCCACCATTGAATCAAGGGTACTGCTAGCTTTGTATGCTAAAGCCAAGGGAGTTGCCCCGATAACTGGGATAAAGACACCAACAATTGCATAAAAAAGCGGAGCCATCACCCCATCGGTGGCATTTTCTGCAACTGTTTCTAAAACGGCTCGTGATATTTCTGCTTGTGAGAGGTTTTGTGTATCTCTACCAACGTAATTACTTAAAATTTTTCGAGCCTCACCCAAATCTCCTGCTGTTAAAGGTTGTAAAACAGCCTCTGCTGCTACTCGCAAACTTTTACCAGCAAAACAACTAGCTAAAAGAATGCTATCTATTGCAATTCCTAACAGTGGATGAACCAAGCTGGCAATTTTAATCATCAAAAAGCCGACAAGGCCGCTACCAATTATTAAGATAATGCCTAGTACAATTCCAGCTAAACGTTGTGTGAGAGAATTTTGACATAATTGGAGAAAAAATTTGGTTAGGCGAGAAATTACCCAGCCCATCACTTGCACTGGATGAGGCCAATCCCAAGGATCGCCAATTAAATAATCTAAAAATGCCGCAATTATTAAGATATAGATATTATTAGTCATAACTCACAAGTCTTGGGTTAAAAATCAAGGGTCAACATTTAGACTATTGACTCTTGACTAAACCACAAAACTAGCCTCTTCTCCAAGGGAAGCTTGCCAGCTACGAGCATCGTAATAAAGGTCTGCCAGAGTAATACTGTATAAAGCTTCTTTAAGCTTTTGGTTGAGTCTCTGCCAGAGGCTAAATGTTACCCAATCTTCAGCTTGTGCGGGTGCTGGGGTGTGATGGGGTAAATGACTAGTCTCGCCAACTGCTTCTAAAATTTGTCCTATAGATATTTGTGCAGGCTCTCTTGCCAATTGGTATCCGCCGATGCTACCACGAATTGATTTGACTAAAGATGCACGACGCATTTCTATTAGTAGTTTTTCGAGGTAAGGAGCTGGGATATCTTGGCGTTTAGCGATCGCTCTCACAGATGCAGGACCATATCTTGGCTGTAAACTTAAATCTAGCAACGCCTTCACGCTATAGTGTCCTCTGGTAGTCAGTTTCATTTTGGTAAGCTTTGTTGTTTAGTCAATAGTCAATTTTCCAGAGTCCAAATATTCACCCTTGAGCATCAGTTACTCTACTTGGGGAGAACCTAGCGCCAAGGGAGAAGACCACATTGCCTTCTCTTGACTTTTGACTAAGGATCAGTTTTGCTTATCATTCTATGACTCAATTATCATCTTCAGTAACTAGACAACCTTTTGAGCGTTAGTTTAGAAAACTTAAAACTTATATAGTCTAGCAGTAATTCACAAACTATATATAGTTATCAGCATTGCCAGGATTTTCTAAAATAGATTGTCTTGGCAATATTGGTAATGACATAACAATTGTGCATCTGAGTGTAATATACTTGGCTAGGTTGAGATCAAAACTAAAGGATTATGTTCCTATTAGCTCAACCTCAGCTAAAATAAAATCGATTCCAACACTTCAAACATTCATTTTCGACCTAAGTTGATGCCTAAACTGAAAAAAATTGAACCCCTACTTGGTGAAGAACTGCTCAAAAAAGTCAAAGAGCTAGAGAGCGAGAGCAAAGAAGACAAAGCGAAGAAGTGCGGCTACTACACCATTACCAAAAACGGTATAGAGCGCGTCAATATGATGAAGTTCTTGAATGCCCTAATTGATGCAGAAGGCATTCAGTTGGATAGTACACCCAGTGCTAATGGGCGTGGTGGACGTAGTGCTAGCTATAGAATTAGTGTCCAATCAAATGGGAACTTACTTATAGGTTCAGCTTATACAAAGCAGATGAATCTTCAACCAGGAGATGAGTTTCTGATCACTTTAGGCAAAAAACACATTCGTCTGAGACAGGTAGATCCAGAAGATCGGGAAGGCGATGAAGCCATAGACGCTACAGCTTAATAAATGGTCATTAGTCAATTGTCCTTTGTGAAAACTAATGACCAATGACCAATACTTCGGCTTACCTCGGCTCCGCCCTTCGGCTACGCTCAGGACAGGCTCGGTACAAGTCGCGGTTCCTGAGCGTAGTCGAAGGGCAGTACAAGTGACCAATGACTAATGACTAATAACTATATCTGTGGTGGGTAAGACTGGTAAATAATGGCGAAGTGCCTTGCGCGTAACTGCTAAATTACACGTTAATGCAATTTGCTCTTTTTCTAGTAAACCCAAAATGCGATCGGGTTTATCTCGTGCTACCACTGGTAATTGATGCAAACCTCGAAGACTCATGCGGTCTAAAGCTTCAGATAATAGTTCATCTTGCCATGCATAGAGGATTTCAGTCGTGCAAATATCTATGAGGGTTTGACTGGATAAATTATCTGGAATTTCAGTTAAGGAATTTGGGTAAGTTTGCCAAAGAGCAAGGGCACGGTTAATATCTTCTAGAGAAAGTATACCAACTAATTGCTCTGCTTCATCAATTACTAAAGCACTGCGGACGCGATCGCGGGTCATTTCTAGAGCTGCATCTAACACCCCAAGGCTTACAAGTAGCTTTTTTGGACAGGGGTACATAGCATCTTCTACCAAAATTTGCTGCACAATTTCCGCTTGTTCATCTTTCAATTCCGAAAGACCAATTTGTTGTAGGTTAGAGTTAGAGTTAAAAGTTGGTTTAATCCTTTCTACTAGCCAAACACTCAAACCCACTGCTGCCATCAATGGTAAAACAATCCGATAGTCGCGGGTTAATTCAAACAGCATTAAAATAGCGGTTAATGGCGCTCTAACACTACCAGCCAGTACTGCTGCCATTCCTACCATTGCGTAAGCTGGGGGAGCCGCCATTTGATCGCAAATAGTCGGGAATGCCACAGCTAACATTTTGGCGTAAGCTGAACCAAAAGAAGCACCTAAAAACATTGCTGGTGCAAACAAACCGCCGATGAAACCACTACCTGCACTAATTGCAGTCATCAGTAGCTTCACCACCAACAGCACCACCAACAGGTAGAGTGGAAACTCCACATCCTGAAGCATTGCTTCTACAGTTTCATAACCAACGCCCAGAATTTGCGGAAAGTGTAAAGCAACTGCACCAATTATCACACCGCCAATAATTGGATGAATCGGCTCAGGAATTCGCCCCAAAAAGGTAAAACCTGGAACCTTCCCAGCAAAGCAGGCTTTTGCTAACCGAATTGCTTCTGTATAAGTGACAGAAACTAGGCTAGCCCCTAAACCCAAGCCAAGGTAAAGGGGTAATTCCAAAGGACTGCGAACTTGGTAAACAGGTAAATCAAAAGCAGGTTGTGTCCCCAAACCAATTTGGGCAATTAATGCTGCTACCACCGCCGCTAGCAGTACCACACTCACAGCAGAAGTAGCGAAAGATGTAGCTCCCATCACCACCTCTAGGGCAAAAAATACTCCAGCAATGGGAGCATTAAATCCAGCCGCAAGTCCAGCCGCCGCGCCAGCACCTAAGAGCAAACGTTGTCGTTCTTGAGATACATTGAGGATCACAGAGAACAACATCCCAAAATTGGCGCCAATTTCTACACTTGGCCCTTCTGGCCCCAAAGAAGCACCACTCCCCAAAGAAACAGATGCGGCTAGCATTTTTGTAACAGGTCGTAGTGGTTGCTTAATTTCTGTTCCTTGAGAGGCGGCGATGAGAGATGAAAGTCCCGGGCCAAAGTCTTGAGTGCGCCAGCGCATCAAGCCGACGATTAATCCGCCAAGGGTGGGAACGCAGGCTAAAGTCCAAGCGCCCCAAACACCGATTTGACCCATTAAATTTTCCAGCATCAGCTGGTGAATTAGCTGGATTAAATAGTGAAAGGTGACTACACCCATACCAGCGCCACCGCCAATGAGTATGGCTAAAAACAGCACAACTGTTTCTGGAGATGGTTGAAAACGATTAATTAAGTGAGCTAAACGAGCGGAAGGTATAGGAAAGGCAGGTTGTGACCTTACCTTCCTTAGTTGAGTGGGAGGCAAGAGAGTCATTGAGAGGCGGGGTAAATGTAAGAAAAAATTTAAATTTTTATCTGTTATTTATCATTGTGAGCCATTATTTAGCAACCAGACAAGTAGACTTTATTTGCTTGATTTACAAAGCTTTAGTAAAAAATGTCATTGTGCAAAATTTTTGTGGGGAGAATGGTTAAATAGGAGACAATTATTAATTAAGGGTCAGCGATGCCGACGCTAGTGAGGTGCGAGTGATTTTTAGAGACAACAGAGTTTTTGTAGGCTGGGTGGATGCACCTGCAAACATTAACTAGGAGTCATCCTTGCCTAAATCTAGCTATACTCGTGATGCGACCATACATTGATCCGAATTCAATATAGCTATTGTTATAGAGCGAGTAAATGGACTAGGCGGACGAGGTAAATGAATATACACACCTTTGATAATCATTATGTTACTTGCCCAATTTGCCAAAGGAATGGTACACCCAAACCAGTTAAAAAGCGCATGGGCTTGTTTTGCTGTCCCTATTGCCAGGAACGGCTAGTAGTTTGCCAAAGCGGTCATTATGTGCGCGATCCGTTTACTTGGAGACAATTGATGATGTCTTCGGCGCTACGTCGGCAAAGCCGACCTTTAGCGAGGATGATCAGAGATTTTGTCTTGCTTAAGCGTCCGATGGTAGCCTTGGCTGTAGGTAGTGCCATTTTCTTTAGTGCGATCGCCTTGACCCAACAAAGGACTAACTACGATCGCCAAATTTTTCCCACAACAGAGACAGTTAATGAACCAGGAAACAAATCTCAGTAAATGGATTACTTGGACATAAATCAAATTTTACTTTGATTTTTTGTAATATTATAACTAAATACTCCGGTGAAACTGTGTCTTATTTACCCAAATAGGCCACAGTTTTATATTGTGTCCGCTTCAAGACTGATCGCTGATTAGTTGAATCCCTTCTCTCTTCCCATAAGTAGGTAAATAAAATTAAATTGGCTCGTAGTGAGCAGATTAATACAAACCTTTTATTATTCACGCCCGCTTAGAGGTTGTTTGAAAAGTCCTCTTCTTGGTAGCAAAACGTTCTAGATCCCTCTAAATCCACGCCACGTGCTTCTCCCAAGGGGAGACGCTGCGCGAACAAGTCGGGGAACCGCAAGGGCGCAGTGGCTGCCCGAGAAATTCGGGGACTTTGATTCCGGTTCCCCCCTTTTTAAGGGGAGCCAGCGCGGTCTTGGGGTCTCCCCAAGTAGAGCGACTGGCGTGGGTTAGGGGGGATCTAGAAGTGCCTAAAATCACAGTTAAATACTTTTCAAACAACCGCTTACTTAGAATTTTCGCCAATTTCATCCGCACTTTGATTATTTTTCACCAAAATAATTAAACAGACACAACTAGCAGCTAGCTTGATTAAGTTCAAAGCTTCACTTTTTAATACAATATAAGCGCCTAATCCTATCAGAACAAAAGGCACAAGATTATTAACGTAGCGAGTCAATACATCAGCTATAACTCTGTTCTTAGTTAATTTGTATGCAGCGTAGCACCAAACTCCTAACAATAAAAAAAATAATCCGATAATTACCACAAAGCTCTCTAAATTGCTGCTAGCAAATAAAGGCACGTAGACACTAATATTATCGCTACCATTGGCAATCGTAACGGTTGCCACACTATAAGCTTGGGGAGAAAAAAAATTAGTAATTGTTGATGCTTCAGCTTCTTCTGTTGTAGCTACAACTTCTTTTGACGAATCTTCTTCCCGATTCACTAAACTACTGATACCTATGGATACTGGGAGTAAACCAAGTAATCCAATCCAGCTTTTTGATAAAACTAACCCACCAAATAAACCAGGAAGACTAAGAATTAACAAAACTGTAAAACCGAAAAACTGACCAGCAACTATCTGCCGTGGGTGAAACTTAGCATTTATTTGAGAAAAAAACAACAATAAAATGACAATATCATCAATGTTAGTGGCAATAAATGCAATTGCCCCTGTAGTAATTGCAGTAACTAACTCGTTCATATTTCAAGAACTAGGCTTAGAAACATAGATATGCTCTTACCTATTGGGGAGCATCCCAAGGCAAAAGCATCATGTCAACAAGAAGATTTTATTCTTAATAGGCTAACACCCTCAATACCCAGTCGCACACAGATATCTCTGAGGATTTTGTCAGCGCAGACCTTGTGGATGTGTCCCAACCCATGCCAACCAGTAAACGATGTGCATAATATTACATTTCACTCCAAACCCTCTTTTCCGAATCTCACGCTTGTAAATGTGAAATCTTTGCGTTTGATTCTTTCTAGTTGTGCCAGAAGGTTAATTTGGTATGGTGGTAAATCGTAGGTTCTAAAAATCCAGCATGAGTAAGCTAGGGACACTCTTCAGTGAAGCGATCGTTGCCTTCATAGCCACTAACATAGATGACATCATTATCTTGTTAATATTTTTTTCACAGGTAAATGTTAATTTTCGCCCCCGGCATATCTTACTCGGTCAATATCTGGGTTTTGCAGCCATTATCATCGCCAGCTTACCAGGATTTTTTGGTGGATTGGTCGTACATCGAGAATGGATAGGATTGCTAGGATTGCTACCAATAGTAATTGGTATTCAACAATTAGTATCTAGAAAAGAAGAAAATATTACAGTTCAGACAGTCAGCAGTGATTTTAGTCAGTCCACACCTACTAACCCGGTATTGGCTTTTATTTTGAGTGTTTTGCATCCCCAAACCTATAAAGTGGCAGCAGTCACGATCGCTAATGGTGGTGACAATATTAGTATATATATTCCCTTATTCGCTGGTCATGATCTTGCCAGCTTGGGAGTAATTCTAAGTATATTTTTTATCATGGTAGGGATTTGGTGTGCGATCGCTTATTTTTTAAGCCGTCAACCTACCATTGGCAATATTTTAAGTCGCTACGGTGAAGCTGTGGTACCTTTTGTGTTAATTTGCTTGGGTCTATTCATTATGTATGAACGAGGTACATTCACTCTACTACCTTCCATTTTGAATGGTAGATTTGGGAGCTAAAATCTCAATTTGGTTACACCTGATGAACCAATTTCCAACTCACCATCATCAAAATTGCGTAAATAATAAACCGTAATGGTCGCTGGGGAGCTATTTGGCAGACTTTAGCGCCTAGTAACACCCCTGGAACAGAACCTAGCCATATAGGTAGTACCAGACTCCAATCAACTGTTCCCAAGCTGAGATGACCGAAGGCTGTAAACAGTAGTAAAATTGCTGCGTGTGAAATATCTGTACCCACTAACTTTCGGGCATCAAGGCGGAAAAACCCAATCAGCACTAGGGCAAACATTGAACCCGATGAAACGCTAGTTAGACCAACTAAACAGCCTAAAATTCCTCCCAAAGTGATTGTCAGAAAACGACCTAAATTAGTTTCTAAATCTAATTTTGGCAGTTCAGGTAAATTAAATTTGGGGCAAAAAGTCAATAACAACAATTGCACTAGTGCTAAGACTGTGACTAGCAAAATCATCCCGCCAAGTAAACGCAGCAAGATGTTATCCAGGTTATACTCACCTGTACTTTTAATAAAGTGCAAAATTCCCACGCCGAACAGTGAGCCGGGAACACTCCCAAATGCCAGCCATTTAACAACTTCTGTGTCAAGGGTTTTCTGTTCCCAATGCTTGACGCTGCCAACAATCTTCATCAATGTGGCAGCCACAACATCAGAACTCACAGCGATAGAAGGCGGAACCTGAAAGACAAAAATCAACATTGGGGTGATGAGAGAGGCTCCGCCAATTCCCGTCAAACCAACGATGATGCCAACAAAAAAGCTTAAGAGCGGTAGTAATAAATAGTGCATACTCTTTGGGGGTTTTAAGTACGATCAGTTCAACGAAGAGGCAAGGAGCAGGGGGAAAGGCTTAAGATAGAAAAGCCCGTAAGACGATGCACTTACCGTATTTTAATCGTAAACATGATTAAACGTCCAGCGTATTCGCTTTGTATATCGCTCGATTATCTGGATAATCCTCCGTAGGACTGGAGATTTATGGGAAATGGTTGCTAGAAAAAATACCTAAATGAGTACGAGATTTACTCATACGGTTCGGTTAAGGCAAGAGACGCGATAAATCGCGTCTTTGCGATCTAAGGCCTGTCATCAAAAAACCTTATCCGATCCGTAGACCTCTTGCAAAAGTCCCCTAACACCCCACCCCCAACCCCTCCCTGCTCTTCGGGAGGGGAGACTTTGACGTAAGTTAAAGGCGGGGTGGGGTTTATTTTTTGATTTATGCAAGAAGTCTCGTATTGCGAGATTTACCCATACTTGCGATCGCTCTTGGGAAAAACTTTTTGATTTACTGAAGCTGTTCTATATCTAGTGATTAACAAGCTTAGGCGAGGAAATACCAAAACTAATTAGAATAATCAAGGTCAAATCCGATTCTCTTCTCTGTTCACTGATGAAAAATTTTGTTTTTTACAACCCAGTCAAAATCCTGTTTGGCAAAGGTCAAATCGCCAATATTGCTGCTGAAATTCCTGCTGATGCCAAAATTCTTATTACTTACGGTGGGGGTAGCATCAAAACTAACGGCGTGTATGAACAGGTGAAGTCTGCATTGGCTGGACGGAATGTAGTGGAATTTGGTGGAATCGAACCCAATCCTCATCTAGAAACCCTATTAAAAGCGGTTGAATTAGTGCGGAATGAGGGCATAGACTTTCTACTTGCGGTAGGTGGCGGTTCAGTTCTTGATGGCACTAAGTTTATTGCTGCTGCGGCACCCTTTGTTGGTGATCCTTGGGACATCCTCGCCAAGAATGCACCTGTAAAGGCTGCTTTGCCCTTTGGTACAGTTTTGACTTTACCAGCAACCGGCTCAGAAATGAATACGAACTCGGTTGTCACTAAGTGGGAAACCCAAGAAAAACTACCTTTCAGCAGTCCTTTGGTGTTTCCGCGTTTTTCTGTTCTCGACCCGGAAACAACTTTTTCCTTACCTGTGCGGCAAATTAGCAATGGAATTGTCGATGCTTATACCCATGTGATGGAACAGTATTTGACTTATCCAGTCAATGCGCCACTACAAGACCGGATGGCTGAATCAATTTTGAAAACGCTGATTGAGGAGGGGCCAAAAACCCTGGCGAATCCCCAAGATTACGATGCACGGGCAAATGTGATGTGGTCTGCGACGTTAGCACTTAATGGGTTAATTGGTGCAGGAGTACCCCAGGATTGGGCAACTCACATGATTGGGCATGAATTGACAGCACTACATGGTTTGGATCATGCTCAAAGTTTGGCGATTGTGCTACCTAACACCCTGACAATTAGGCGCGATCGCAAATGGCAAAAACTCTTACAGTATGGCGAGAGAGTTTGGGGGATTGTCGATGGTAGTGAAGAAGCACGGATTACTGAAGCGATCGCTAAAACTCGTAATTTCTTCGAGTCTGTTGGCGTACCCACACACTTGTCTGATTACGGCGTTGGACTTGATACCATTCCTGTAATTATTGAGCGTTTTGAAAAGCGCGGTACTGTAGCTTTGGGCGAATACAAAGATGTTAATTCTCAGGTAATCGAGCAGATTTTAACTCTCTCAGCGTAAGAAGTGGAAAGTAGTGAGTAGGTGGTGGGACAATACAGTTCAGAATGAGCAACAAAACACTTGTAGAGTCGGCAATTTATCGCGTCTCGAAAACCAAAAATTGTTGCCAGTAGCCCTTAACCCAAGCGTATTGGGTGGTGGGAAGAGTTTAGTTTAATAGGACTGACACAAAAGTAAACGCTGTAGGGGCAATTCATGAATTGCCCCTACATGAAAATAAGGGTTTCAGCTATTGTTTGCGTAAGTCCTGTTTAAAAAGAATTTTTTCACCTGGGAACTGGCACTTGATTAATTACCGACGCAATTACCGCATCCATTTGTAAACCATCCAGCATGGCTTCTGGTTTCAAAATGAGGCGATGACGTAGCAACGGCGATGCAACTGCTTTCACATCATCTGGCGTGACAAAATCCCTTCCAGCTAACCACGCTAGGGCTTGAGATGTCTGCAACCAAGCACCGGCGGCGCGAGGCGATGCACCCAAAGTTAAATCAGGATATTGACGCGATGTTCTCACCAACGCCAACAAATAATCAACGATCGCTTCTGATACTTTAACTTCTTTGGCTGCTTGTCGTGCTTGCAAAATATCGTCTACTGTTGCGATTGGTTTCAAACGGCTAATATCCAAACGCCTTGCTGCAAAACCCGCCTGACGATTCAGCAACATTTGCTTTTCCGCAGCTTGATCGGGGTAATCTACCACCAGCTTAAATAAAAATCTGTCCAACTGCGCCTCTGGTAAGGGATAAGTACCCTCAAATTCCAGGGGATTTTGGGTTGCAATTACCCAGAATAAATCGGGTAAGGGTAAACTTTCACCATCTAGCGTTACCTGCATCTCTTCCATCGCTTCCAGTAGCGCCGCTTGTGTTTTGGGAGGAGTCCGATTGATTTCGTCTGCTAGCAGCACTTCGGTAAATATTGGCCCTTTTTTCAAAGTGAAATTACGGCTATTCAAGTCAAAAATATTTGTACCAGTAATATCTGAAGGTAAAACATCTGGTGTTAATTGAATCCGCCGAAACTCTCCTTGAATTAACTGCGCCAACACTTTTACTAGGAGGGTTTTACCAGTTCCCGGTACTCCTTCCAAAATTACGTGTCCACCCGCTAGCAGTGCTACTAAGAGTTGCTGTATTAAGCTAGATTGTCCGACAATTACTTGATTAAGACTTTGACCAAGACGAATTAAGATAGGATGGGTTGCACTCATATTTTTATTGATAAATAACTAATGCAGAAATATTATGCATAATTCCAAAAAATTAATAGGACTTACGCAAGAATTACGGAATAACGAACCGCAGAGGCGCAGAGAAGCCAGCGCGTTGCGGGGGTTCCCCCCGTTGTAGCGACTGGCGCGACACGGAGAAATAAGAGTTTGAGAGATATTTTGCGTAAGTCCTAATTAATTACGAATTACGAATTAGTCTAATGGTTCGCCATTTCCCCAACCAGCTTAACAGGTCTCGTTCACTGATAGGTTGTTTGCGAGATTGTAGCTTTAAAACTGCATCTAGTTCTGCTGGACTTGCACCTGTTTTTTCTATCCAGAAATTGATCAAGTCTTGATGTTCTAAAAGTATTTGCCCTAATCCCAAGGCTTTTTGGAGTTGTAGTTGTTCTTGTTTGCCAACCATCTCTACAACAAAGTCGCTGGTATCAGCTTTCTGCAACACTCCCGCTAAAGCTTGGATATATGCCTCACTATTATCTATAACTGGTATATCTAAAGTTACTGGCTTACCAAAGCGGCGATTCTGTGCCCAAATTAGCACTAATAGTAGGATAACTACCTGCATCAATATTGGAAATAAAGGAGTTTTCGCAAAAAAGCTAAATAAATCTCCTTCGCTTTCTTTCTTTCTGACATCGGCATCTTTATAGCCGTGGATGTATTCATCGACAAATACTGTGTGATTTTTTTCAGTTACTAAACTGGATAGATACTTGAAATTACTTAAATAATCTTGGTAGGCATTGGCAGCTAAATAAGGAGTGGTAGAAAAAATTACCTTTCCTTGTTTGTAATTTTCTTCCCAGACAATAGCACCAAAGCGATCGCCTAAATTAACTTGCTTGGTGTTAGCTTTTTTATATCGTCTACGTGTATCAATTTTGATATCACCTTCGGCAGATTTTTGCATAGTACTAAACTCCGCTTCTGTAACCCGCGCCCCGGCACCCAAAATTACCAAAGTATTCCCTTTTTCTACCCATTCACGCTCTTGACTATCCAGTGTTGTTTCCCTTGGATAGCCGCCTACCTGTAGGAAGGTAACGGGGCTGTTCTCTGCCTGAATATCACTAAAAGGCTTTTGCCAGCGCTTGATCGAAATTCCCTGATGTTGCATAAAAGCATACCAAGCACCATAGCCATCAGGAGCGCGGTTATAAGTAGAGCCAATGTTAAGTTTAGTATTATTGGGAGCCGCGAACAAACTAAGTAAAACCATCGCAACGAGTGCGATCGCTCCCATCCAGGCAAGGCGATTTGAACCTTTCATTTTCGACTTTTATTGCCTTTGAGTATCACTAGTGTTAATACTTACTTATTTTGCAGGTAAAGTCAAAAATATAATTAATTTTCTGAAACCCTGGATTAAAACACCTGTGGTAACAAACCGTACAAGTTATTTCAATGAATCCTAACGATTGCTTCGCGTGGCGACGTTCAGCCTTACATAGCCTTGGCGGTGTTTAAGAAGAATGGTTTCATTCTAGTATCTACAATCACGATATAATCCAAACTGACTTGATAAATTGCTAATTACACGAACAAAATAAGGCATAGCAAGTTTATACAAGCAGGTAGACTATCTGATGACTATTCCAGAGTCAATTAAACAATTTATCATATCGATACAAGGTTTTGACAATCATATTTTACAAAATGAAGACGATGATTTTAATCTAGTTAAAAAAAACAATAACAATACTAGAAGTATTTCAATATCAACTAAATACAACTTAATAGAAAATTTTATCAAACGCTATCCAGATTTACACGATGTTTTAGAAAAATGTGATTTTGAACCTTCCACTACGCGAGAAGGCTACCGCTTAGTTGTTGTGAAACCAAAAGTAGCGATCGCCTGTAATTTACCCAAAGCTTTTGGAGAAGGTAATTGTCAAATAGAATTCAGCAGCATTCTTTTTAGAGGTCTAAAAATTTACTTAAATCATCAAGATATTTTAGGTCAATTAATGATCGGATTGCACACCGAGGCAGATTGGGGATGTCGTCGGTTTTTGAAACAGTTAGATAAAAATAATTTTACAGTAAATTTAGGTCAAACAACAGTTATTTTATCGAAGTTAGAAGTAACAGACTTGTGTTTGTGTGTTGATGAAGTTTTTCAAGAATATCAAAATTTAATAATTGAATTTGAGAATGTTCTAGAAACATGGGATTTTGAATTCGTAAAATTTTCCGCAATTCGCGGTTTTATCCTTTTTTCTGTCAAGCAAGAATTATGGAACTTAATGCAACAATTTGCTAATGAATTTGATTATACTAAAGGTAAATCACAATGGCATATATTCCATAGAGAAGATATATCAATTCGAGTTAGTCGAGGAATTCACGATCATACATTTATCTTTCCCCAATTCGATAGTGACTTATCTTTATTCCCTAATAATCAAATTAATATAATATATGAGATAAATAATGTTAATTTTCAATCTATTCATCCAGATAAATTAACATTTTGGCAGCAAGATATTGGGGAACGCGGAATCTGGACAGCTAGATATACGAAGCAGTGGCTATTAGAAAAGTATATTCCCCAAGTTATTAATTATTACTCCAAAAAGTCTCAACTATCTGAAGCTGAACTACTAGCGAAAATAACAAATTCCAAAAGTGGTCGTGTGCTGATTAAAGAAATTGATCATCTCAGATATTTAGCACCTTATCTTCACGACATCCAATCTTGGCTACATATATATGTGGAAAACATTGCTGCTTCGCTATTGCAACCATATTACCAAGCTTATACAAATTTAGTGCGTAATACAGATTCTTCCATAACAGGTATAGACTATATTATCGGAAATTTGCGTAAGGTTGAATGGACAAATACGCAAGAAGAAAATTATAGCAACTCCACAGACTGGAAAAACTTGACTTTTAAATATGCAATGGATTGCTTAGATGAACAAGTTGTAAGAATAAATAATTGTGAATCCGAGAAGAGTTTAAATGCAGATTTAATAACTCGGATATTTATTTGGATTATAGAAAATGGGAAAATCTCTTTCTCGCAAGCTCAATTAAATGCTGCTAAACAGGCTTTGCTACCACTTTGGGAACAGAGTCGCTTTGAAATGCGCTATGTGTATCCTAATCGATAAAACTACATAATCTGCTGTAAATCCAACACAAATCTAGGTAGGACATTTTCTTCTGATAACGTAGCAGGATTGTCTAATATCTCTACATCTTTACCTGGACGATAAATTTCCACGCGCTTGTTTTTCCGGTCAATTAACCAGCCTAATTGAGCGCCATTTTCAATATATTCTTGCATTTTCTCTTGCAAATCTTTTAGAGAATCACTAAGAGAACGTAACTCTACTACAAAATCAGGACAAATGGGGGCAAATTTTTCTTGTTGTTCTGGGGTTAAAGCATTCCAACGCTCAATTTTCACCCAAGAAGCATCAGGAGAACGTTCTGCACCATTGGGTAGAGTGAAACCGGTTGAAGAGTCAAAACCTTTGCCTAATTTAGTCTGTTTATTCCAGATTCCTAATTCAACAACCATATCAAAGTTACGGTTGCCAGTATCACTACCTGTAGGTGGCATAATTAATAATTCCCCTGATGCTGTACGCTCAAATCGATAATCGCGGTTTTTCTGACACATTTGGAAAAATTGCTCATCAGTCAAATCAATTTTCAATTTGAGTGTAGAAGCTAAAGTGGTTGTAGTGGCGTTCATAGGCTATTTTGAGCATCTTAGTTTCTAGTGTAGTGCTGTGTGGGGTGCGATCGCCCAAAGCATTTTTTTGTTTTGATTGTATATTTCTTGCAATTTTAATGTTTTACTACTTAGTTTTTTAAAAGTATTAAGTGCTTAACCTTTGGGAGATATAAAACTTTTGAAAGATGTAAATGCAGGATTAGGGTTAGTAGCTTGACTCACATAAATAAACGTACTAACTTTGCTAGAAATACTTTCAAGTGAATCATTTTCCGAAAATATTTCTGATAAATCTTTATCTATTATGTTTGCCACATATGCTAGTATAGCGGTTACAATTGGTAGCCATAATGCAATTAAGTCATTAATAGATTTATTGGTTATCTTAGATGCGTCAGGTGTGAAGGCAACTTGTAAAGAATCAACTTTTTCACCAATAATTGATTCTAGACACTTTCCTATAATAGCTATCAGAAAACTTTTAAATGTTAAATTTCTAAATAAAGCTATCTGTTTCTCTTCAATAGAAACTAACTGATTATTAGCCCTTTTTTTACTTAGTTCTATCTTGTGTATATTTATTGCTTTGGAAAGAGTATGTACTAATAGAATATGCCTTGATTTTTGATCTTTAAATGCTTTTTCATAAGAACTACGACGTTCAAACAGAGAATTCTTACCTCTACTAGCACTTATATAATCACCAGTAAATGCAAGCATTGGTTGTATTACTTGCTCAATCCCTAGTTGTACAGAAGATGAACTGAAGCCTCTTTTCAATGAGTATTCATGACCAAAGTTTCTAAATTCCTCAGAGATCCGCTTTTGTTCAGCACTATTACTATACTGATCCCAGGTTGTGATTTCATTTTGGGTATTATTATACTTAACTATCTGACTAATTGTAGCTGCGTTTGAGCATTGAATAACCCGGCATAAAACTTTTACTTCCTTTAGATGATACTTGGTAATATCTACTGAACCGATAGAACCTGTTGTCTGAGCGCCATTAATAATTGAAATACCTTGCAGGGTTGTTGTACTACTACGTTTATTTTCTTCAAATCCCAGGGTAAGAATTGTAATCCCATTGTTATATACCCAGAAGTTGCTAGAATCATTTTCTGCTGATTGGCGAATACCAGTATTGATCTTTCTACGCTTATTAATACCTAAAAACCCTCGATAATTTGCAGAAAATAGGTCATCGCCATATTTGTTAAAAATATCTCTTAACCAGATTCCAGGAATAGATAATATAGCAGATTTCCAAGATGGACCTTCCTCAGTAAACTGGACTTTAGCAGGACATTCAAGACTATCTTTAACGGCGATAGATGACTCTTGTGCAGAATATAATCTTTCAAGAGCCTCAGTACCTAGTTCACGTGCAACAACATTAATATTAGCATCTGTTGCTAAACTTCTTGAAAGGTAAGTTGCAGCAGTATTAAGTTCCTTAGATACATTTACTGATTCTGGAAGGTTATGAACATAGAGCAAATCAATCTGCTCGATATCCCCATTGTCTAAGGCGCTACGACAGTCATTAATAATAGCTTTTAACTTATCAGGAACTTCATTAACATCTCCTGATATTAGCCAAGCAGATGCTGTGTTTAAATCAGATGCTTTATTGGCAGGTGCGCTGTCAACTTTTCTTGATGAATAATATCCTTGAGCAAAGAGGATTCTCTTCGAGTCCCAGTCTAGACGTATGAAATCAATTTTTTTATCATTGCCATCATCTGTAAGACATTCAGTGGCTAATTGTTCAGCATCTGGGCAGTCTAAATAAAGAGCCATCGACCAAGCCAAATAAGCCTTATCCTCATCGAATTGTTGAATTAATTCCGTGTTTGCTTGAAAAGCTTTGATGTAATTCATATTACTGTGAACCATAATATTTCAAACCTTACATCTAAATAGTATAGTTTGAAACACTTACTAAAGTGCAATTAGACCTTATCTTCACCGCCAAAATACTAATATTTCACCCACACAGGGGATTTGTAGGACACAATCAAACAAAAACAGGATTTTTAGCCAGGAGCGATCGCCATGAGTCCAAAATATCATCTGTGCGATCGCTATTCTCCCGCCAACAATAAGACTTCTGCATACAATTGTTCACGAATCCAGAAGCCGTTAGCAATCAAATTATCTAATATCTGCTGCACCTGCGGCACAAACCCTTGTTGTTTAGCTGCTAGCAAAATGCCCAGTAGTCCAGTGATTCGCAAACCAGCTTGAATTGCCTCATTTCTGCCTCTTCTTTCATCGATAATCAGTCTATCAGCATTTAACTCTACAGCAAGGGCGATCGCTTCAGCTTCACCCGGATCTAAGTTAATTTGTAAAGTCTGAAGTAGAACAAGATTTGTAACTGGTATAGTTTGAATCCAATTTAGATTTTTAATTGCCAGTGTACCTGGATCTGTTGCACCAGAGTCAAGAATTTCCTGATAAACTGCCGATGGAATAATCACCTTACCATAGAGTTGCTGCAACAGAGCTAACTGTCCAATAGCAGCTAGGTTGCTGATAGGTGATGTATTGCTGACAACAATCATCGCCAATCGTTAGCTGACAAACTTTTTACATCCTCCCTCAGTTCAGCTATATCGTAGTGCAAAGGAATTTTGCGACTAGCTAGTAACCTCTGAAACTCAAGTTGATTCATCAGAGCAAAATTACTCGCCTGTCCCAGAGTAAAACGCTCTTGTTCAAAGAGCATAATTGCAATTTCCTGAAGCAATTCTGTGTCAGACATCTGAATTGTTTGTAAGACTTTATCTGAGATGACAATACTCATAGTCTTATTAGCTCATTAACACCTCTAGATTTTAGGATAAGCTAAACCGAAGCTTTCAACAGAATATTATTCAGCTGCGATCGCCAAAAAAGCCGTTATCAGTTTCTTTTGCTTAAGCGTGGCTTCGCTCCCTCACTCATCCACGCCTAAGCACCAACTAATCTAGCCCTCTATTTACGTACTAAGTTGAGCAGTTCTTTTGGAGAAGCCAGCAAGTCAATCGCTACAAAGAAGATTTTGCCTTGGGGATCTAGCAAAAACCGCCATGCAATATTCATCCCCACACTGGCACCGAACCAAGGGCTTTGAACTTTACCTGTGACTTTAATTTGGGTATAGCCATCTTCCACAGGCTCAGATATGCCACGCTCTGGGATCATCTTCAATCCCTGACATTCTTCACGCATATAAGCGCGGATTGCCTCTTGACCAATAATCGGTCTTTCAAAGGGAGGCTGCAAAGCGCCTTCGGAGGTAAACAGAGTAACCGCAGCATCAAAGTCATTGGCATTCATGTTGTTGATATAGCCCAGCACCGTAGAATTGTTGATGCCCTCGATGGTGACTTTAGTCCGAAATGCTAGTGCAGTGGGAGGAGCCACAGGTTGTAAGACCTTTTTGTAACTACCGGGAGCATTCGGGTCAAATCCCATGCTAATTACAGTATTGCGTAGGATTGTGATTTGTTGACCGGAATCAGCATTGCGGATGGCTTGCAACACTTCCGCAGCTTTAGGAGAAAGTTTGTAACCTTCGGGGATCGGAGCAACGATTCCTTGGGCCATCCATTCTCCTAACTGATACCAAAAGCCCAACTTGATATTCACGGTGAAGGATGCATAGGAACGGCAAAGGGGAGTGTCAGCACGGTTAGCCAAATCGTACATGACTTGTGTTTGAGCCTCAAAAGGCATCTGCTTAATTTGTTCGAGTAAGCCTTGCGCGAGAACCATATTGGCTGCGCCAGGAGCAGCAACGGTAATACTTCTACCCATCTCGGTATAGGCAAACCAGAGCAATGCTAGTTGATCTTCAGCATTGAGTTGAGAGAATGATTCGACAACCGTTGGAACAACGTCAGCAACTAGGGTGCCGGGAAAAATACCTTGAGCCGACTGGATGGTAAAAGACATAGCAGAAATTCCCCAAAGAAAATTACAGTTCTATCGAATGTCAAAAATCAAATGTGCAAAGACGGAAGAAAAGCGTTTAGCTGTTAACAAAGGCATTCAGCAGTATTTACGTAGGGGTAGCCCCTTGTATAAATCGCTTTACCAAAGGCATAGCGATTCTATTGCCGTTGAGTTTGAATACTCGGCAACGCACATTGCAGGCTCAACTGCATAGTTATTTAAAAAGCCTTGTTCAACAGTGGTTTAACGCATTGACATTGCTTTTGTATCCATACGTAAAGAAACATAACAATTTCGTTACAAATAAGCAATACTTTCTCAGTTATAGATTAAGAATTTTTATTTATGCAAATGATAAGTTTTACTGAAGTTAGATAAATGCAATTGGTGCTTTTGTGTGCATTCACTTCCAAGAGAGTAGGTGTAGCTCGTTGTAAACATCGCACGTCTCTACATATATCAAATTTCTATCAACAATCCTTTAGCTGAACCTATTTCGTCATCAAAGAGTCGGTTGTAGACATCGCCTACTTCTCGCATAAATCCGAAATACCCCACTTGCTTAGTACGGGTTACACTACTTTTTTGTTGTGTCAAGCAGTTGCAAAAAATATTTACAATAGTTAACATTAATTTATAGATGAGATCGTCGGACACGGTTTGATTAGATGGCTAACCAGCCTTGAGGAATTTTCTCCACTTGACAAATAAAATAATTTAGAGGCAAACTTATGAGAACCGATTTTGATTATCCAAAAAAAGATTTAATTGGATCTGTTGTTTTTAGACCTGATTTCAACAACTTTGAGACTATCAATGCAAATCAAGCTTGGTCATTGTTTTTCACTGTCGGTCAAGATGACAAGTTACTGGGACAAGAGATTGAATTCGGCAGATTTTTTACTAACCTTTTAATTGCCATTGGAGTAACTGGAACTATTTGGGCGATTTACTTCAGCCAATTGGGATAAATAAGTTTGTTCATATCTAGTGTGTGGTAAATTTAACGGAGGTCTTGGATTTTGATATCAAGACTTCTTTTCATTTTTAAATATGTCTAAAAAACTCTGTTTAGCTTTGGAAAAAAATCGATGTTAATTGGATTTATAAAACTTCCCAATTTATCACGATATTGTGGATACGTGGGCTTAGAAGTTGCACAAATGGTTTCCAAATATCTTGCAGTTCAAAGTAAAATCTATGTAATTCAAAATAGAAAAATATTGGTATCTCAACTTTTAAAGTCTGGTCTCGATTCTCATACAGCAAATCGAACTGTTACTGTACTTATATCAAGCCCTGTTTTACAATTAAGCAACAAAAACCAGTGTGCAATTAATTATATGCGAGAGTAATTATACAGGCGACAAAAGGGATTGGGGATGAGGGAGAATAATTACTAACTATTGACTAGTCCCCAGTCCCCAGTCCCCAGTCCCCAGTCCCCAATTCAACGCAAACAACGAATCGCTTCTAATAGACCTCTAGCTTTATTCAGCGTCTCTTCGTATTCTTTCTCTGGCTCAGAATCAGCCACCAAACCTGCACCGGCTTGTACGCTGACTGTATGATCGCGTACTACCATTGTGCGAATTGCGATCGCAGTATTTAATTGTCCTTCAAAATCGTAATATCCATATACACCGGAATAAACGCCCCGGCGACTAGACTCTAACTCGTGAATAATTTCCATCGCCCTAATTTTGGGTGCGCCGCTTACGGTACCTGCTGGGAAGGAAGCTTTCAGTAAATCCCATGCTGTTTTACCAACTGCTAATTTACCGACAACATTGCTCACAATGTGCATTACATGGGAGTAGCGCTCAACCACCATTAATTCATCAACTTTGACGCTACCATTTTGACAAACACGCCCTAAATCATTCCGCCCCAAATCCACAAGCATGACGTGTTCGGCAACTTCCTTGGGATCTTCGAGTAAATCCTTAGCGAAGGCTGCATCTTCCTGGGTGGTTTTACCCCGTGGACGTGTCCCAGCAATTGGCCGTACCGTTGCGATCACTTCACCCTCTGCATCGATTTCGGCTTTCACCATCACTTCAGGACTGGAACCGATAATTTGCCAATCTTGGAAGTTAAAGTAAGCCATGTAAGGCGAAGGATTTATCTGACGTAGGGAGCGGTAAAGGGCAAAGGGGTCGCCTGTGTATGTTGTTGATAGTCGCTGGGAAATTACTACTTGGAAAATGTCGCCTGCTTTAATATGGTCTTTGGCCTTTTGGACGCTGGCACAAAAATCAGGGCGGGTAAAATTACTGGTGTATTCCTCTGCTTCTCCAGATACCCTACTCCCTGGCGGTTTCCATTCCAGTTTGGTTTTTTCTGGCGATAGGGGTAGAGATAACTTTTCGAGCATTTGGGTGACGCGATCGCCAGCTTGTTGATATGCTTCCTGTAAATCTACATTCGGATCGCGTAAATCAGCATAAGCGATCGCCCAAATTTTCCGCTTCACCTGGTCAAAAATCAATAGGTGGTCTACCTGCATCCACAATCCATCAGGGATATTTCGCTCATCTGGTGGATAAATTGGCACACGTGGCTCAATCCAGTTAATCAATTCATAGCCCCAAAACCCAAACAAACCGCCAATTCCTGGCGGTAGCTGTGGTAATTTTACCGGGTGATAAGGTGCTAAACATTCGGCTAAAGCTGTAAAAGGATCGCCCGTAAAAACGACCTCCGAACCATCGCGGTTTTTCTGGGTAGTGCGATCGCCCCTTGCTTCCAAAACCCACACCGGATCGCAACCGACTAAACTATAGCGTCCTAGCTTTTCCCCGCCTTCGATGGATTCCAACAAAAAGCTATAGGGCTGACCTGCACAGACCTTATACCAAGCGGATACGGGGGTATCTAAGTCCGCCACCCATTCTTGATATACCGGGACAAAGTTGCCTTCTACAGCTAGCTGAGAAAATTCGGAGAAATCGGGGAATACCATAAATTGCTAGGGGATTGGGGATTGGGGAAGGTGGGGTTCCCTCTGGGGATAAGGGGGATTGGGGATTGGGGATTGGATATGAGGTAAAGAGTATGGGGCATTGGGAAGAATTTAGTTTATATTCTCCAGTCCCCAGTCCCTAGTCCCCAGTCCCCAGTCCCCAAGCCCCAGTCCCTAGTCCCTATGCGTCGTGGGTTGCTTTACCACTGAACTTGAGTTGTGATGGATTGGGGTTTTGCCCAATGCTACGTGGGACATAACGCACTTTTTCACGACCTTCATTCACCTTTTCGGGGAAGACACCATCGGCTGGGTGAATTAGGGTAGTTTCTCCGGTGGGCAAAATCCGGTAAATTTTGTAGTCTGTGATTTTCAGTTTCCGAAGTTGCTGACCGCCCAAAAAGATGCCATATTCTTTACGAGCTATATACAGCAGGTTTTCACCTTTCCGCATAGTAGCAGCACCACCTGTAGGTAATTCAAAAACTTGCTCTTTCGGGCTAGTCCAAGTGATAGCGTACTTTTCTTCCACTACTGCTTTGTTTAGCAAGCCACCAGTGCTGCCAGCAAATAGTGGGGTTTGTCCAGAGAGTGTTTCTGCCATAAATTCCGTTCTCTCAACGTTTTTAGGGAATCGTAACACCGCAACCACGATCATATTGCGATCGCGTCATAGACTGTAACAGTTTTTAGTCATTAGTCCTTTGTCATTTGTTAAAAATTAATGCCCCATGCCCACTTGCCCTGAGCGGAGCCGTACCACTTCTTGGAAGCAAGCTACGTGTAGCGTCTCGTAGAGAAGGGATGCCCAATCCTATCTACTCTTGACTTTTGTCCGCTTTTCCTCTTGGCTATTCTGAACAATCGGGATGGTGAAGTGAAACTGACTACCCTGGTCTTTGCCTGTTGACTCTGCCCAAATTTCCCCACCCCAGCCATTAACAATTTGACGGCAAATTGCTAAACCAAGTCCAGTCCCCCCAGTGGTGCGGCGCAGCGCTCCCTCTTCTTGATAAAAGCGGTCAAAAACTACTTCTAAACGATTTGGTTCAATGCCGCGTCCAGTGTCAGCCACAGTTACCTCAACCATTTGACGGCTGTTATAAATCGCTTTAATCGTGATTTCTCCTTGGGGTGGCGTAAATTTACAAGCATTGTCCATAAGTTTTGCCAGTACCTCTACTAGCCAATCACCATCAGCTCTTACCAGAGGTAGGTTTTCGGCAATTTGAGTCTTGATTTGGGGCGGCTTTTCCGTTGAAGAACGCGGGCGATTTCGGCTGAGTGATAAATCTATACACTCTTGTAAGCTGAGTGATTCTGGATGCCATTGCACCCGGCCGCTTTCCAAGTTGGAAAGTGTGAGGAAATCTTGTACCAATTTTCGCATTCGCTCTGAGTCAGAAAGAGCCGTGTTGAGCATGATCTGCTGCAACTCCAAGGGCATATCCGGCTCACTAGCGAGGCTTTCTAGGCACACTTGAATGGTGGATAGGGGGGTACGCAGTTCATGTCCAGTGATGGCTATAAGGTTGCTACGGGTGCGGTCTAGGGCTTCTAGCTGCTGATTTAGTTCTTCTAGGTTAGCGTAAGCTTCCGCTTGGATGAGAGCTGCTCCCACTTGGGTAGCGATCGCTTCTACCAAATCCAATTCCCCAGGTTGGCACTCGTGCGGTGGCATTCGGCAATAGTGCAACTCCACAATGCCCAATAATCGTCCTTGATAAAATACTGGTTCCATCAACCAAGAACGAATGGCAAACCTTTTAGCGATCGTGGAAAGTCCTGGCGAATTGGTCACGCGAGGGTCACTCAGGGTATCGCTCACACAAACACCTTCGCCTTGTTCCACGATGTCCCGAAATAGGGAATTTTGCTCTAACTCCCAGGTTTGCCCACGAACCGATAAAACACCGGGAGTCAAAAATTCGTGTTCAATTATGGCTTGGCTATCTGCGGCTTGAGCGCGGTAAATTAAACAGCGACAAGCTTCTAGGTGTTGTCCTAATTCTTCTGCCGCCACCTGGAGAACTTCGTGAGGATCGAGCGATCGCCTAATGGCAGTACTAATTGAGTTGACTAATCGTTCTTTTCGTGCTTGGGCAGCAATGGAACGATAGGCTTTGTGCAATTTGTACTGGCTTGCTTGCAAATAAGTGACTAAGCGCTGTACAAAGGGATCTGTATCAATGTCACAAGCGTATTCGTTTACTTGTTCGGCTCCAGAGTGGTTTCGCGGCTCCCCGATGCCAAACCTCTGACGTGCCTGTTGAATTTTACTAGCCAGTTCTGGTCTGTAAACCAAAGTCCTGTCTAACAGCAATTCGGCTGCTTTGAGGCTAACTCCCCTCTCCGATGTCCAAACTCCCTCAAATCTTCGCGCTGTGTCGATATCCAGATTCGGGCTTAGTTCCGGTATCTGCTTGTTTTTGGCAATAGAGCCAAGGTTTTCCCGACAAACTAGACAAGTAGCATAATTGTCAGCAATCACTACCAAATGCCACTCATGACTTAAGCCATCCGTTGGCTCAAAAGCGACTTTTTCGTAATATTCCGAACTGTTGGTGAAATCCGTTTCTGGAGCAGATAATACGTATATTTGATTACTTCGCAAGGCAAGTCGCTGGTAGCGATGAGCTTCTTGGCGGTAGAATCGCTCTCGCTGAAAACTAGCAATTACAAGGGGTTGGGCTAAAGTCCCAGCCAAAACTTGATCTTCCATCGCGTGGGAGAGCGCCGTTAGTGAAGCCTTAAAATATAGCTGGGGCCGCAAGTAGGGTAGGGACTTTAGCAGATCACTCAGCACAGAAGTCGAAATGCTCATGAATTATTGTTAAACGCTCAACCTCGATCAGATCCACGTCACAGCTGCATTGTACAAATTCCAACGGACTCTCAAGTTAAATAGACAGTTGCGATATGTAAAGAACGCTAAAAAGCGCTTTTCGCCAACGTAGGCGCAACACTTCGTTACCAACTAGGAGGAATGCGGACAACTTGAATTATTGACAACCTACTACGCCCAATATACATTCTTGACCAACTTTGCTATATAATTGCATAGGTCGAATCTTTATTCTCTAAGTATTAAAACAGCAATTATTGTATAATTTAGATTCATTTGTTCCCCAATAACTACTACTCATTGATTGTATAGTCCACGCGTTGGCGTAGCCCGTTGTAGGCATCGCCTACTTTACCGACCTTGATTTATGCTAACTAAAGAACTTTTTTACCCAAAAATCATTAATAGTACATTTACATAATTTAAATTTAATAAATAAATTAATTATCATAAATTAGTCTAATCCAATACCAAAGATATTTAAGACAAAATTGTATAATGGTAAAGAGCAAATGGTTTCTATAGCCAACAAAAATTCGGAATTTGGCATTTTTGCTGAGTATACAATATATATTGTGTTTCTGAAAGTTAAGTGACTAATGAATTATCTCAAAATCCTGAGTTTTCAGTCTTGACTTTACACTTATCAAATATAAATTTATCAAAATTTGCTTATATGGATTTGAACGCTGCTATTTTGTCCGCAGTGTGTAAGGATTATTTTGGCTCTAATGGCTCAAACGAGTTTTAGAGAGCGTCTTTTTTTCGGAAGTTGTGAGGATCAACAAGAAGCAGAGAGGATAGGGGCAGAGGAGAAACCCCATACTTAAAAGCAGGGGAAAGATAATTGACCAGATTCAGCACCTTGTGTCTCTCTAGGATACGCTGTTCTTTGTTTGCACCGCGTGTCTCGACACAAATCTTTCTTTTTTTGACCTAAATCAAAGACCCTGTGCGACTTGATCTCAAACCTAACCCCCAACCCCTTCCCTACCAGGGAAGCTACGGTGTACACACAAGTCCTTCTGACCCCCTCTAACTCCCCCTTGGTAAGGGGGAGAACAGGATATTTCCCCCCTTGGCAAGGGGGAAAATCCAGGGTTTGGGCTTCATTACCAAGATGTGTGTACACCGTAGACAAGGGCTGGGGAGCAAAAATCAAAGCCTCTCCCCGTTTTGGGGAGAGGTTGCAAGAATTAAGTAGCACATTGCGTTAAATAAATTTAGTTGCTCTGTCACAAAGCAAGAGGATATTTCTTCTTTCTTCTCTGACCGTCTGCCTCTTGGATAAGAAAGACACCACAAAAATATAGACCCATACACGGAACTTTGGCTCATGACACCGGATACACTAATGACCCCGGAAAAAATTTTCCTGGATGGAAAAACTTTTATTCCTGCTGAACAATTACCTATCCCTGAGTGGCCTTGTGTTGTGAGTGAAAGATCACAACCGACACTGACGGTTAAGGATGATGACTTATTTTTTGTTACAGATACTATCGGGAATATTTCTGCCTGTTCCCTTAACGATGGCAATCCCAGTATGGGACTGTTTTGTTGTGATACAAGATTTCTCAATCGCTTGGAGTTGCAAATTGAAGGGCGATCGCCTGTACTCTTAAGTAGTACTGCTGAGAAAGGGTTTTCACTCTCAGTTTTATGTACCACCCCCAAAATCGACGATCGCCTCAAAGCCGAAACTATCGGAATTCGCCGAGAAATCGTGCTGAATGGGGCACTATTTGAAGAAATAGAAGTATCTAACTACAGCACAACCACTGTCAATTTTGAACTAACCATCAGCTTTGATGCGGATTTTGTTGATTTATTTGAAGTCCGAGGCTATGACAGAGAAAAACGAGGCCGGCTTTTACGCCTAGTAGAACCGACGGCTGAAGAAGGAACATTTGATGGCGTTTCACCAATACCCAAAGAGTCATCCGCTTCTAGGGAGGAATCCTTAACACTCGCCTATCAAGGTTTGGATGGCTCGGTGATGGAATCCCGGATTTTATTCCAGCATCGGCAACCAGACTACTTTAAGGGTTACACTGCGGTTTGGCAGCTAGAGTTAGCTTCTCACGAAACTCAAAAGCTGGGCTATCGCGTGAATATGTTGAAAAACAACCAGTCCAGTTCAACCGTCAGCGCCGCCACTACCTTAGGACAGGCGAAAGCTGCTGAGTTGATGGAGGAGCAAAACTGGGTACAACAAATTACCCGCATTAGCTCAGATAAGAGTACCTTCAATCGAGTGATTGAGCGGGCTGAACAAGATATGTATTTGTTGCGCCAGTCTTTTGGGAAGTATAAGACTGTTTCCGCCGGAGTGCCGTGGTTTTCGACATTATTTGGGCGAGATTCGCTGGTTACAGCTTCTCAAACCCTGATGTTAAACTCGCAAATCGCCAAGGAAACTCTGATATTACTGGCGACATACCAAGGTAAAATCGACGACGAATGGCGCGAAGAAGAACCGGGTAAGATTTTGCACGAGTTACGTTTGGGAGAAATGGCTCGTTGTCAAGAAATTCCCCATACACCCTATTACGGTACAGTTGATGCCACTCCCCTGTGGCTGATGCTCTATGCCGAACATTACGCTTGGACTCACGATCAAGAACTCCTAGAGCAACTTTGGCCAAACGCTCTAGCAGCAATGGAGTGGATCGATCGCAATAGCAAACAAACCAGCTACCTGAGTTACTTCCGTAAATCTAAACGCGGTCTTGTTAACCAAGGTTGGAAAGATTCTGGCGACTGTATTGTAGACCACAAGGGAGAATTAGCCAACGGGCCAATTGCTCTTTCTGAGGTGCAAGCTTACGTCTATGCCGCAAAAATGCGCCTAGCAGAAATAGCTAGAATGAAAAAGCGGCTTGATTTGGCAGATCGTTGGCAAGAAGAGGCCAGAAATCTCAAGGTTCGTTTTAATCGAGATTTTTGGGTGGAAAACCAGGATTTCTGCGCTTTGGCTTTGGATGGAGATGGTAAGCCAGTAGACAGTATTACCTCAAATCCCGGTCATTGTCTGCATTTGGGACTTTTCACCCACGAAAAAGCCTATAGTGTCGCCGAACGGTTGCGGGCACCAGATATGTTTAATGGTTGGGGCGTTCGGACTCTGAGTAGTTTGTCACCTGCTTACAATCCAATGGGTTATCACACTGGTTCAGTTTGGCCTCATGATAACGCTCTGATTGCAATGGGATTGCGATCGCTCGGTCTAATTGATCAAGCCTTGGAAATATTTCAAGGTTTATTCGATATGACCCAGCAACAACCCTACCAACGTCCTCCAGAACTCTTCTGCGGCTACGAACGGAACGGTGATAATACCCCTGTGCAGTATCCAGTTGCTTGCACTCCCCAAGCTTGGGCTACGGGTAGTATCTTCCAACTACTACAAATGATGGTCAACTTGGTGCCTGATGCTCAAAATAACTGCTTGCGAATAATCGACCCCGCTTTGCCAGAATCGATTAATCGCCTGTCATTTCATAATTTGCGAGTCGGCCCCACCATCCTCGATTTGGAATTCGAGCGTTCTGGTACTACTACTGCTTGTCGCGTTGCGAAAAAACGGGGCAATCTTCGGGTAGTTATCGAAGCTTAGAAAGGGAGTAGGGAGTGGGTAATTTACCACTCCCTATTTTATGGTTGGTGCGGCAGCTACGCCCGTCGTAGACATCGCTAGGTGGCCTAACCTGAAATTCAGCACCAAGGCTGTCCTAGCATCTGCTCCAACTAACGCAGTGTTAGTCTGCTTCGTCGCCAGTGTGCAAAGTTCTTAAAAGCTGCTCTGTAAGCTCGATCAGTTCAGATACAGAATTTTGCGTAATTTGTGTAGTTTTGAAGCCATGAGCGATCGCATTACGTAATAAGAGTGCATTCATTAGTAACTGATACTCAGATTTTGAAATTACACCTTCAGTTGCTAATTGCTTTACTAAGTAGAGTGGATCAAATCTTTCTAAACTTAGCTCTTCCTTTTCGGTAATAAGTCTCAAAGTTGCTTCTACCAAAGACCAAGAATATAGAATAGCTGATTCTGGATGTTGCGTTGTAAGTTGCCTTGCTACATGCAACTGTGATTCTATTTCATGTTCCTGAAGAGAACCCTCTGCTTTCAGAGAATACATTATATCCTGCGGGTTGGTCATTACTAATTCAAATCTCCAACCAGGATGTTTTTCTACCGCTTGAGCTAAATTACCTAAATATTGATTAGAAGAAGAGTTAAGTGAGGAGCGTGACTTGACTTCAATAACTACATTTTCTTCTCCCCGACGTACTATCATATCAGGGCGATAGTAATTAAGGAAGTCAGGCAAGTCTTCTGAATTTGGATGAAAAAAAACTTCGTAACCCTTTTCACGATACTCCTCTGCTAGTTTCAGCAATCGCTCTCTTTCTAAGTTTGCGGTTGAAGTTTCCATCAAATAATTACCTCCTGGTTAGGAGCATCAATTACCACAATATATAAGAACTCATTGCCGCGAGTAAAGCCTTCCGCCAATGTCGAGGTCATGTTTTCTATTCTAAAGTTACCTAACAAATTCCTCTTTCTAACTAGGAGATCGCTTACTTGATTATCATCGACGTAGACTAATCCTTTAATTGCATCTTGAATAGGCTTCACTATATTGTCTACATCTATTTGATCAGAATCATAGAAATAGGTTATTTGGAGCATAACCAACCCAGTAGCTGTTTTTTGTTCCGAAGACCAATATTTTTCAGCTTCTTGTCGCACTGTATTTTTCCAAGCTTGAAGCCGATTGCCCTTACCGCGATTACGAGCCTGTTGTGATACTGGTGGGCCATCTACTATGAACTCAAATCTGATCAATGCACTTTTAAATAATAGATCACAGGTTATTTTATGCTAAGTAAGTGGGCACAACAAAACCACACTGTGTAAAGAAAAGTAAACAAGGCTCAAACTCTTTTTCCCCCTGCTCCCTGCCCCCTGCTTTATCCCAACGATAATTATTTACGCCTACCTACTTAGTAACCCCGAACACAAGCGGAAATTCCCGCTACTCATGAAAGAGGGATACTGCCGTTACTAACTGTTGCTGCCTCGCTCAGTCGCTTCGCCGAGTGCTTCACGAATTATATCATCACTCACACCATGCCGTTTCAAGCTGGCAATCCACGCTCAATGTAGACGACGTAAAGAAGATTCCATCGTCTGTTCAAGCCAATTACAGCATCTCGCTCCTCATCATTGCGGCTTGCGTCAACCACCACTAGAAACGGATCGAAGATTATTAATGATATTTTCTTTTATTAATTGAGATTTTGGTGTAGACTCTTTTTAAGAATTATTGAATAAAATTCTCAATAAAAGGTAGATGTAAAATGACAACTTCTACAAGTCCGCTGTCGGTGGAGCAAGACCTTACTGACTCGCCTTGGTGGGCTGGTAACGCCAGACTCACCAGCTTATCAGGGAAATTACTAGGCGCTCACGTCGCTCATTCTGGTCTGATCGTTTTCTGGGCAGGAGCTATGACTTTATTTGAGCTAGCCCATTTTAATCCAGCAGAACCGATGTACTCGCAAGGCTTAATTTTGCTACCTCATTTAGCTACTGAAGGTTGGGGTGTTGGCGCAAATGGTGCAGTCGTGGATACTTATCCCTACTTTGTAATTGGAGCTTTGCATCTAATTTCTTCAGCCTTTTTGGGTTTCGGAGGAATCTTTCATTCCCTGCGTGGCCCGGAAAAATTGGAAGGTAGAGTTCCTTTCTTTGGCTACAACTGGTCAGACACGGGTAAAATGACCACAATCCTTGGTATACATCTGGTTTTACTGGGTTGTGGTGCATTCTTGTTAGTCGCCAAAGCAATGTACTTTGGGGGTTTGTATGACCCAAATGTTGAAAATGTGCGGGTAATTACAAATCCGACATTAAACCCAGCCGTCATTTTTGGTTATCTGTTTGGCGCAATTAGGAAATTCTGGATTGCTGGCGTTGACAACCTAGAAGACGTAGTTGGCGGACACATTTGGGTTGGTGCGATATTGATTTTTGGTGGACTTTTCCACATTGTGACAAAGCCCTTTACCTGGACGCATCCACTATTTGTTTGGTCTGGAGAAGCTTACCTCTCATACAGTTTGGGCGCTTTAGCACTGATGGGCTTTATTGCAACTCTCTTTGTATCAGTAAACACCACTGTATATCCTGAAGTTTTTTATGGACCGGCGCTCGTGGTTAGACAGAATATCGTGCCGTACTTTTCATCACCTGACCCTGACCTTGTAACTGCCCGGACTTGGTTAGCTAATGCCCATTTTTGGTTAGCTTTCTTCTTTCTCCAAGGTCATATCTGGCACGCCTTGCGGGCGCGTGGGTTCGATTTTCGCAAAGGTAGGGTGAGTCAGGATGCGGTAATTCCGCAACCAATTAGCTAAATTCAATTTAATGCAATAGATTTGCAATTGTCTGGAAGCATAAGCTCAACAATATTGCTAAATATTCTCAAGGAGTTTTGGAAATGACAGCAGTAATTGAAGATAGCCCATATAAGCAACAGATACCTGATGTTGGTTGGTGGGCTGGTAACTTTCGTCTCACTAATTTATCGGGAAAATTACTAGGCGCTCATATTGCCCATTCTGCATTGATTTTGTTATGGGCTGGAGGGATGACGCTGTTTGAATTGTCGCGCTTCAACCCTAATGAGCCAATGTATGAGCAAGGGTTAATCATACTGCCTCATCTAGCAACTCTGGGTTTGGGTGTCGGTGCTGGTGGGCAAGTTATTAGCACCTATCCCTACTTTGTAATCAGCGTCTTGCATCTGATACCTTCAGTGATTCTGGCAGCCGGTGGTATTTATCACTCTCTGCTGGGGCCAGAGGTGTTACAAGATAATCCCACTTGGGCTGGATTTTTTGGCTACGACTGGGAAGATAAGGACAAGATGACAACCATCATGGGCATTCACCTAACGCTTTTAGGTTTGGGTGCTTTGGCTTTAGTTGCTAAGGCGGTGTTTTGGGGTGGACTGTTTGATCCTTGGGCTGCTGGCGGTGGAGATGTTAGGGTAATCAATCATCCGACACTTAACCCATTCCGCATTTTTGGCTACCTATTTGGGGCTTGGGGTTCAGAGGGATTGGCTGCTGTTGATAACTTGGAAGATGTTGTTGGCGGTCACATCTGGGTTGGTTTGATGTTAATTGGCGGTGGTATTTTCCACATCTTGACTAAGCCATTTGCTTGGGCACGCCGAGTGTTGATTTACTCAGGGGAAGCGTATTTATCTTACAGCATTGGTGCTGTAGCATACATGGGCTTTTTAGCAGCATATTTTGCATCAGTTAATAACACTGTCTATCCCGAAGTTTTTTATGGGCCAGTTAGAGCTATAGAAACTTCTGCTGGTATAGTTTCTGCTCGTGGTTGGTTGGTAACTTTCCATTTTGTGCTTGCGCTCATATTTCTGTTAGGTCACATTTGGCACGCTCTCCGCGCTCGTGCGATCGCAGGCGGATTTGATTTTAAAAATGGTGATATGGTTCAGCCTCCACGTGTAGATCGCCAAACGAGTAATCAAGTAACCGTAGTCAATTCTGCTGATTTGACGCTGAAGCTTCTCAAATACTTGCCAATTTATCGCCCTGGTATATCTGCTCTGTGGCGAGGATTAGAAATTGGCATGGCTCATGGTTACTGGCTAGTTGGCCCCTTTGCTACGTTAGGTTCATTAGGTTTATTACGCAATTCTAATGTGGGCAGCTTGGTTGGTTTACTAGCCACAGGCAGTTTGATTATCATCCTGACGATTGGTTTTTCGCTTTATGGCACTACTAGCTACGAAAGACAACAGGAAATCTATTCACGACCGGTTTCGGTTGCAACACTTGCCAAAGTGCCACAGAGCATCAATACTGTCGCCGAATGGAGTCAATTTACTGAGGGCTTTTTGATTGGTGGAATTGGTGGAGCAATCTTCGCTTATCTACTATTGACTAGTGTTGCTTTATTCGGTGCGATCGCAATTAACTCGATTTAATCATCTAGTGATTTAGTACCCATGATGTAAAGACGTAGCATTCTACGTCTTTACAATAAAGTATCTAGTAAATACTTAGAGCAAGACTTAGATTTCTCGCTTTCTCCTCACTCCTTGTTTAAACGGCTACACGTGCCGATCTGTCCCTTTAATGGTTTGTGGTAGCACTAACAATATCATCTTAGAACGCGAAGTTCTGCAAGGAAGGCGATCGCTATTGTAAGTTGTTCCTTGGTGTATTGGCGTTCACAGATTAAGTTTGGCATTCTTGGCACTCATTGCTTCAAGTTAATAATTAGACTGTTTAGGCAATGACATATTGATTTATGTCTACCTACTAACTTAGTTATTTTAGTTTCACTCAACACCAGCTAAATAATATTTCATGCCTGCGGTTAAAAGCAGTTGACTGCGGGCATTTTATTTCTAATCTTTAGGAGGATGACTTATGCTAGCTACAATTTTTTGTGCTTCATTTGCTTGGGGCACTTTGATTTTCTTTATTTTGAGTATCTGGTTTACCTTAAAACAAGGGATAAATCATTTAAAAAAGCTACATGAAATTCCTTGTCATGCTTGTGAATATTTCACTAACGACTATCGCCTTAAGTGTACTGTACATCCAATTAAAGCTTGTTCTGAGGAGGCGTTCGGCTGTCTTGACTTTGAACCTCAAACTTCTTTCTGTAATGCTTGTCAAAAGGGTGTGCGAAAGCTTTGTTAAAATTTTCCAATTAGATAATTTCTAATCCGTAATACTCTAAATACTTATGAACCGACAATCTGATTTGCTATCTGAACTATGTGATTTTCTATATCCTCGTAGTCCATATTATGGGCAATTTAAACCAGAGTATTTAGTATTTAACGCTAATCTTCAAGATTTTTCTCAACGGGTAAACTACATTTGCAGCCTCCAAACTAGTGGTAAACTTTCCCCAGAAGAGGCTTACAAACAAATTCACATCCTCTGGAGACAGTTGAAAAGCGCCAAAAAAGAATTGTAAATTCGCTAGCTAAATAGAATGAAAATTGTATCCGCCTGCGATCGCAGTCCTTGCAACGATGAGTTCGGCATCCACCAATTAGCTACATTCACTGGATTGATATGGGAATAAATTTCTGCTAAGAAAAGGGTTAAGGATGTAAAAACAACAATAATTTACACCTAAACTCCTAACAGACGCGATTAATCGCGTCTCTACGTTACGTTATGCTTCTTCTGAATTTTCTCTTTTATGTCCTGGGGATGCTTCGTAAAGTGCATCAAGATGTTGACGCGCATCTTCAACGTTAATCGAACGCATTACCAAAAGTGGCTCTTTAATTAAGTTACCCGCGTTATCTAATAACTCTGGATGGGGTACAAACTGTCTTTTTGATGAATAATAACCATAATTGCCTTGATTATTCATTGGCGAAGAATTTGTTGGGTAAGTTCGATCACGATCAAAACTGAACATGATCAAGTTACGAATTAAGTTGCCAACAGCGATGAATGCAAGGATTGTAAAAGCCAGAATGTAAAGCAGATGTAACATTGGATTTTCCTCCAGGACAGTAATTTTTTAAACTTTATTTTGTAAACGCTTTGCTTCGCCGACACTGTGACTCACAGTTAAGACGAGTATTTTACGCACCTTTTGGTGCTATTACATCTATATGGAGCTATTTGTCAACCGTTGTTCTACTTACGGTAGCATAGGATACATTATTTTGTTAATCCAAAAAGTGTTAAGAAGTTGTTAAGAATTTTGTACTATTTCTTTAACGACTGATTTACCGTCTTTTTAGGAGACATAGCTGAGTAGTCTGCCGAAATTTAGCAGATGCTCCTAGTTACAGCTTATGCTTCACGTCCTTGACGAAAGCGCATTGCAACATTCCAGCATTCTGTAACTAATTCATGCCAGGGCATTAATGTTGCCATATCAATCCCGACTTGTTTATCAGTAGCAGCAAATAGCATCTTCGCCGTATTTAGTTCATCTTGCGCTTGCTTAACCCGCAAGAGTAAGTCAGATTGCTCTTGGTTACTCATAAATGATAGTTGCTCAGTTTCGAGTAAATGGCGCGATCGCGTAAACCAATGCTGAAAATCTTCTAGCAGGGGTTCTAAAACCGTTTTCAGCAACTCAGTCCCTGGTACATTTGAGTCTGGCATAAATGAGAAGCATATTTCAAGTTTGCTTACTAATATTAACGTTATTTACGTTTCTTAACACTTTTTTGATTTCTCTCATAATTCCGAGATGTAAAAATTTGTAACAAAGAACACAGATTTCATTATATAGTCTTGATATTCGGTTTGTACAGTTCCTTTGGAGAGGCATTTATAGGTATATATGCTATAAAGTTGCAATTCATCAGATAATTTAGCGATGTCTACGCGTACGCGTGCAATCCTGAATTTGACACTCAGGTAAGTAATCAAAAATTTATCTTTATCCCGGATTAAAAATTAATCTCAGTAGTGAGAATAAAGTCGAACTGGCCAAAATCAAAGTCGTTATAGTTGAATAAGCCTACAGATTCAGATAAATCACCTTTTGTAATCACTTCGCCAACAGTTCAGCAGCCAATGTCGCCAAATTCATCAAATCAGTCAGAACAAGTTGAAAAAATTTATTTACCGCGTACCAGCGAATCGGAGAACTTAAAAAAGATTCGCCACACTGCTTCCCATGTAATGGCAATGGCAGTACAAAAGCTGTTTCCCAAGGCGCAAGTTACAATCGGCCCTTGGATTGAAAACGGTTTTTACTATGACTTCGACAATCCAGAACCTTTTAGCGAGAACGATCTCAAAGCCATCAAGAAAGAGATGGTGAAGATTATCAATCGTAAACTGGTAGTAATTCGGGAAGAAGTCAGCCGCGAAGAAGCCCAACGCCGGATTCAGGAAATTAAAGAACCTTACAAGCTAGAAATTCTGGCAGATATCAAAAACGAGCCAATCACGATTTACCACCTGGGGAATGAATGGTGGGATTTGTGTGCAGGGCCTCATCTGGAAAATATCAGTGAATTAAACCCGAAAGCAATTGAATTAGAAAGCGTTGCTGGCGCTTATTGGCGTGGAGATGAAACTAAAGCCCAATTACAACGCATCTACGCTACAGCTTGGGAAAGTCCAGAACAACTCGCTGAATATAAGCGACGCAAAGAAGAAGCGCTGCGACGAGATCACCGGAAACTGGGTAAGGAACTGGGATTATTTATATTTTCTGATCTAGTAGGGCCGGGTTTACCTTTGTGGACACCCAAAGGCACTGTGTTACGGAGTACTTTAGAAGACTTCCTGAAGCAGGAACAGTTAAAACGGGGTTATTTATCTGTAGTAACGCCTCACATTGCCAGAGTCGATTTATTTAAAACCTCTGGACATTGGCAGAAATATAAAGAAGATATGTTCCCCTTAATGGCAGATAATCAAGAAGATGCTGCACAGGAACAGGGCTTCGTGATGAAGCCGATGAACTGCCCCTTTCACATCCAAATATATAAGAGTGAGTTACGCTCTTATCGGGAACTACCGATGCGACTAGCAGAATTTGGTACTGTTTACCGCTATGAACAATCAGGGGAATTGGGCGGTTTAACACGTGTGCGCGGTTTTACTGTGGATGATTCTCACCTGTTCGTTACCCCAGAACAGCTAGATAGTGAGTTCCTCAGTGTGGTGGATTTGATTTTGTCGGTGTTTAATAAGCTGCAACTGAAGAACTTTAAAGCTAGACTCAGTTTCCGCGATCCTGCTAGTGATAAGTACATCGGTTCTGATGAAGTTTGGGACAAAGCCGAAGGTGCAATTCGCCGCGCAGTTGAAACCTTGGGGATGGAACACTTTGAAGGTATTGGAGAAGCGGCTTTTTATGGCCCCAAACTTGACTTTATCTTTAGTGATGCTTTAGATCGCGAGTGGCAATTAGGAACTGTGCAAGTAGATTACAATTTGCCAGAACGCTTTGATTTGGAGTATGTTGCCGAAGATGGTGTTCGCAAACGCCCAGTCATGATTCACCGTGCGCCTTTTGGTTCACTAGAACGACTTATTGGGATATTAATTGAAGAATATGCAGGTGATTTTCCTTTATGGTTAGCGCCAGTGCAAGCTAGATTACTACCAGTAGGTGACACACAGTTAGATTTTGCTAAAGATGTGGTGGCGAAGATGCGTGCATTGGGTATCCGTGCAGAAGTTGATACTAGTGGCGATCGCTTGGGTAAACAGATTCGCAATGCAGAGAAAGAAAAAATACCAGTAATGGCAGTTGTGGGAGCCAAGGAAGTGGAAACCAACTCCTTGAGTATACGTACCCGCACCTCTGGAGACTTAGGTAGTATTTCTGTTGATCAAGTTGTGGATAAATTACAAGAAGCTATCGCTAACTTCGATAACTTTCACATCAATGTCACAAGCGCAGATTAACTTCAAGTTTAAAGACTCATCAGCAAAGAAACTAAGCTAAAAATCTTTTAATTTGCATCCTAAAAAAAATGAATTTCTTGTGGGGTGGGCATCTTGCCCGCCCTAGTTGTGCAAATTAAATGCGCGACAGCTTACTACGAGGTGGGAAAATCTCTACTTCCCTATTCTGACAAAAGAGAAACTGGAGTTAAAGTCTTACGCCAGTGTTTCACTGCTTTTTGCAATTCTTTCGACAACCAGCGATCAAATTGGGGATAAACTGGCGATCGCGGCACCAATTCCCACCCCGCAGGCTGTAAAATTTCTCTTAATGCCTGTTCCTGAACATGAGGATAATCGGGATTCACTTCATCTTTTGGCCCTATTCCCCCCAAATCTCGCGCACCAGCTTCAATACAAGCGAGTAACCATCGGTGATCTTTAACTAAATTCGGCGGAATTTGAATAGTAATATCTGGCGGTAAAATCTGACGCGCCCTAAAAATGACTTCTGGTAACTGATGGGGGTCAAAATGTGGTGCATCAAAGGTTTGCTGATGTCCAGGACTATGAGGTTGCAGGATAACTTCTTGAATGTGGTGATAACGTTGATGCAGTTCACATATAGCTGTTAATGTTTCCCAGCAATCATCTACAGTTTCCCCAATTCCCAACAGCAACCCCGTTGTAAAGGCAATCTGTAACTCTCCCGCCCATTGCAATTGTTGTAAACGAACTTCTGGTAATTTACTCGGTGCGTGACGATGTACACTATTTAACAATGTTGGCGTTAACTGTTCCAACATTAGCCCCATTGAAACATTTACACATTTGAGCTTTTGCATCTCCTTAAAACTCAGAGGTCCTGCGTTTGTGTGTGGTAAAAACCCCATTGAAAGCGCTAATTCACACAAATCATAAATCCGCTCAAACCACGCCTGACGCTTTGGCGAATGGGGATGCACTTCACCACTAAGTATGAGGATTTCACAGACTTTTTCGCTTTGAAGTGGTTTTAAAATACTTTCTGCATCTGAAAGACTCATCCAGGGACTTTTACCCGGTTCACTACGAAAGTTGCAGTAGCTACACCGATTAAAGCACTCGTAAGTGGGAACGATTGTATAAGCAGGGCTATAGGTGACAATACGAGAATTATTAATTGGCATAAGCAGGTTAAAAATTAAAAATTAAAGACATTTCAGACGGGGATTTAACCCCGAATGAAAATGATACTACATATAGATGTAGGGGTCTTTAACTCTTGATTTTACGATAGAAAATTTGCTCTTAGTTAAGAGGCTCCAGCCCTATTTTAATGGTTGAAACCTTTACTACAAACTTTTAATTATTCACACCCAGTTACTTATTAGAGAAACAATAACTATTTTACTTTGTAAATTTCTGGTAACTGCCACCAAGAAATATGGGGATACTCATGATGTTCCTCGTGGTAGCCGAAATGATAGCACGTAATAAATGACCACCAAATTGGACGGCTAATCGTTTGGGCACAATGAGGCTGAACATAACCTCCGATTGGTTCGCTATGTGGGAGGAAAGTACCAAAATAAAATAATTGCAATGAACTTAAAAGCGAGGGAATTACCCAAAAGTTTGTTAGATTATCACTGGGTATATGGAGTATGTATTTAGCAAAGTTATAAATAATAATGAGGGCAATTATTTGTCCCCAACTCCAGTAACCTTTCATAAAATGGAAATACCAAGCAAAGAAGTTTTTGTATTTACCATTATGAAAATCAGGGTCTCCTTGAGTTGCTGGATTGTGGTGATGTAACCAATGCTTTTTCAATAATTTTTTATATGGTAAAAGACCATAAAGAGATAGGGTTAATGTCCCAATAAGATGATTAATTTTGGTGTTTTGAGGAAATACTACCCCATGCATAGCATCATGAGATGTAATAAATAATCCCGTATATAAAAATGTTTGCCAAAGTATGATAGGCAGTAGCATCCAAAATTCTAATTTGGAGATATTAAGAGGAAGTAATAAACTCAGGCTAATTACCCATACGCTAACAATTACAATAGCAATCAAAAGTCCTTTAAACTGAGATTTACTTTTAACTACAGGGGTCAGTTTTGTTTGATGACTGGGTGGTTGTTCTAATTGAATCACGCTTTTACTCCGCCTAGTATTCAGATGAAAGTTCCTAAAATATAGTCACCAGAAAAACCACAAACTACCAGCCAGAAGACTCTATTAGTGGTTAGTGCTTTGCATTGGATAGTGCCAATACTTTAAAATGTTTATAAATATTAAGATACTTTAACTATTATTACACATAGAAGCGTCAAACCAAAAACATTTTTTGGTTTGATGGTTGATTTGCATACGTGACAATACTGATAAATATCGTGATTGTAGGAACTAGTGTTATTAATATGGTACTTTGTAAACAGCCGAAGCCAGGGAAAAAGACTTTAAGGGACTGACAAATAAAAAAACATCACAAATTTTTTGTGGAATGTGTGTCCCCACCCGTCCCAGATTTAGGGCGCTCATGTTGCCCACCCCACAAGATGGATAATTTATTTATTGTCAGTCCCTAACATAATTAGCGGTAAGTAGGAGCAATTCATGAATTGTCCCTACTTTTTGTGATTCTGCGTAAGTTCTATAGACGGATATTCAAAAATAAATGGTATGAGTCGTATTTCAAATATCAAAAAAAATCTAAGGAAAGTTAGAAGGTTTCCTGAGTGTTATTGTTCAGACTAAAAAAGAGCAAATAATAATATTTTTCAAACTTATAGTGTAGCTCCGAATAAGCTAATGGGTTGGAGTTGTGTAGGTTGGGTTGAGGAACGAAACCCAACATTTCTTGGGCTTTGTTGGGTTAAGCAAAGCGCAACCCAACAAAGCAATTTTTCACAAAGCCAAGCGCATTGACTTATAGTATGGCTCAGAATCAGCTAATGGGTTGGAGCCACTTAGTATAAGAGAATGACCATTGGTTTATAATGACTCGCACTCGCGTTTAGTCACATAGTGACGATAGCGAAACATCGCTTCTAGTTGGGCTTGCACTAGCCAACCACTGATAAATTCAACTGTTCCTCCACCAGGCATGGAAAAGGAGATAGCATCAGTTAACCTAGTTTTGCCATCTTCCGGTTCAAATTCATGTCGATGTACCCAATACTCAAAAGGGCCAGATATCTGCTCATCGGTAAACAGGCGATATTTTTCACATTCAGTATGACGCGCTAACCAAGTTAAGGGTAATGGGCCGAGAAACAGACGAAATTCGGTGATAGCTCCCACGTTCAGCCCCCCTTCACGACGAACCACTTGGACTGGCTGCCAAGGTGGATTCAAGAGTTGCAAAATATCTGGCCTTTCGTGAAATTTCCAAACTACTTCTGGTGACGTATTAATTATTGAGGAATGTTTAAAGTGCAGCATGGAAAGAAAAACCTAAAATTCAACTTTCGGATTCGGTATCAATTTCGATATCTAGGGTATCTTCATCAACCCGCACATACAAAATATTTGGGTTACAACAAACTTGACAATCTTCAACGTAAGATTGCTGTCCTCCAGCACTCAAATCAATAAAAGTTAAGTTTGGTTCGCCGCAATAGGCGCAGTAATACTCAGCTGTGTTTTGCATCAAGTTTTCAAGGTATTGGGGACTGGGTATTGGGGACTGGGTATTGGGTACTGGGTACTGGGTATTGGGTATTAACTTTTAATTCCTAGTCCCCAGTCCCTAGTCCCCAGTCCCTAGTCCCCAGTCCCTAGTTCCTAGTCCCCAGTAATGGCTGTAGTTCTTTTGGGGATGAATTGATATAACTCTTAGCATCAGCCAAATGCTTTAGTAGTGTAGACTGTGGCAGAGGCCCTTGCAAGTGGCTCCAGGGTAATACTTGTTCTGTTGACCATTCGGCGTGGACGTAGAAATCTAAGTCGGGGATTTGTCCTTTGAGTTGTTTGAAAGCACGTTTGTAGCTACCTAAGGAATCGCCAAAGTCACGAGTAAGTTCAAGAAGTTGGGAGAGTCTGCGATCGCCTCTCGATAACAAAGCCTGTATAATCGACCAATTATAGCTTTCTGGGCGAAACTCTATCCCCTGTGGTTTTAGCTGTTTTTGCAAAAACTGTAACCGCTTTTCGGCTTGGCGATTCACCCCAAACCATTGAAACGGTGTGTGTGCTTTGGGTACAAAGGTGCTGCATCCGTATGTTAACCGCAATCCCGGCGCAGCTTTTTTGATATTACGCATCATTGCCACGGTTTGTTCTAAATCTTCTGCTTCTTCACCGGGAATTCCTGCCATTCCGTAGAGTTTCAAGCTTTTTAATCCGCCAGTTTTGGCATTGACGGCTGCTTGGATGATTTCATCGTTATGCAGCTTTTTGTTGACGATTTGCCGGATTTTCTCAGAACCACTCTCTACAGCAATGGTAAGCGATCGCGTGTCTCGTTTCGTCAAAGTTTCTGCTAACTGGACTGTTACGGTATTGGTTCGCACTGAGGCAATACTGAGACGGACATCATCATACTTTGGTTGACTAATATAATCTAGCAAGGCCTCAAATTCTGGATGTTGAGTTACTGAAGCCCCTAATAATCCTAGCCGATTTGTGACTTCTAAACCTTTGGCGATCGCTGGAATTAATGAATCTTCTAGACTGGCTGTTCTAAAAGGTAACGTGAGATAACTCGCCAAACAAAAGCGGCACATTTCTGGACAACTTCTCACCACTTCCACCATGTAAATATTTTCCCATGCCGCTTTTTCGGTGACTACAGTTGAGGCTGATAGGGTATTCCCTCGATAAGTTTGCTTTTGCACCACTGCGGGAATTTCGGGAGAAATTGGTTTAATAGACTTTACTTCACCATCTCTAGTGTGATATTCCACCTCATACAAACTTGGTACATAAATTCCTGGTATTTGTGCAAGTCTTTTTAGCTGAGTTTGTCTTGAGGTATTTCTGACTTCTTTGTAAGCCTCAATAAAATTCCCCAACAGGGTTTCGCCATCCCCCAGCAAAACGACATCAAAAAAATCTGCAAAAGGTTCGGGGTTAGCTGTAAGAACCGGGCCACCACCAAAAATTATCGGATGAGAATTATCACGAGAGGTTCCTCGAATGGGGATTTCTAAAGATTCCAGCAAATTTAAAATATTCACATAATCCAGTTCCCACGAAATAGAAAATCCCACAATTTCTGGTGTTCTAGGGAGTTGTTCGTGAGTATCGGTAAACAGGCGACTCACCTTCACATCATCACGCATTGCAAAATTTGCCCACACCACCTGATAGCCAAGGCTTGTGATACCTACGCTGTACTCATTGGGAAAGGCGAAGATTATGGGGATAGCGTTGGTGTCTGGGCTGGTGGGTGTAAATAGAAGGCGTTCAGAATCAAAAACAGATGATGTCACAGGGGTTTCTTTTGGGTGTTTGAATCAATCATGCAGTCTCATATAATTCGCGCCTACACAGCCAAAACCAACTGATTTTAGTCCGCGCAGGTGTATGAGAGTTTGTATAGGCGCAACTTACAGTCACTAGGACTTCTTTATCTATATTTAATTTTAAGCCATAGAATTATCAAGTTAAAAAATAGTGTGACAGCATTAGCCAAAATGATCGGCAATTGTTTCAGGATAATTCCATATATAAGCCATAAAAATATCCCGGTATTGAAACAAATCAACATAACAAAAGAAACGTCTTTCGCTGATTGATTTTGCCATATTTTAATCATCTGGGGTAAGAATGAAACCGTAGTTATAGAAGCGGCAAGTAATCCTAGAATTGTAACAAAGTCCATGCGGTTTAATCCTGGTAAACACTACCCTAACTTAGTACCATTGCTGAAGATTTTGTGCGGTTAATGTCTATATTACTACTTTTATATTACATGAAGGTTGCCAACTTCTAAATCAGCTCGTAGTTATCTCTCGTTTTTATGATGGCATTTTAATTTTTGATTCAGCCCTTATTGTTCGGTTTTTTGAGATCAGCTTTAGTCCAACTGCATCTTTGTTTAACAAATACTCTGCCGCCTCATACCGCTTTATATAGGAATCATATTTGATTTCTGAAAAAATCTCAGTACTATTGTAGGGTGTGTTAGCAGAGCGTAACGCAATAGTCTAAGCTTGTGGTGCCCTCGGCGCTAAGAGGTTGTTTGAAAAGTCCTCAACTTGCTGAAGGACTTAAGAAAATTTGGGTATTGAAGTTATAGATGTTATGACAGAATAAAACCGACTGTAATTATGAACACCCAAATAACACCCCAACTACCAATTCCCCGACACTTTAACCCTGAAGAAGTGGGCGAAGTTTCGCGCGTACCTTACCAAGAACGTGCCACCGAAGCTGAAATCTGGGCAAAACAACACGATATCAAACCAGCATCTTTAGATAAAACCCGTATTTGTCTATTGTTAATTGATGTCCAGAACACCTTCTGTATCCCCGGCTTTGAATTATTTGTAGGTGGAAAATCTGGTAATGCGGCGGTGGATGATAACGTCAGGTTATGTGAGTTTATCTATCGTAACTTGGGAGTAATTACAAAAATTGTACCCACTCTGGACACCCACACAGCAACGCAAATTTTTCATCCGATCTTTTGGGTGAACGCTGCGGGAGAACATCCAACTCCAGCAGCTACTAGTATCACACTAGCAGATATTCAACAAGGTATCTGGAAAGTCAACCCAGCAGTTGCCAACAGTGTTACTAATAGGGATTATGAATTATTAGAGAAACACGCCTACCATTATATTAAGCAACTCAGTCAAGACGGTAAATATCCCCTCACTATTTGGCCTTATCATTCTATGTTGGGCGGTATCGGTCATGCTTTAGTTTCATCGGTAGAAGAAGCAATATTTTTCCACGGCATTGGGCGTCAGAGTCAGGCACAATTTGAAATTAAAGGCGAAAATCCTTTAACAGAAAACTATTCTATCTTACGTCCAGAAGTGTTAGAAGATTTTGAACAACGTCCACTTGCTCAAAAGAATACGCGCCTGATTAAACAACTTTTAGAATTTGATGTTGTCATTATTGGTGGCCAAGCTAAAAGTCACTGTGTGGCTTGGACAATTGAGGATTTATTAACAGAAATTAAACAGGTAGATGCTACCCTTGCGAGAAAAATCTATCTACTAGAAGATTGCACTTCTCCTGTTGTTGTCCCTGGTGTTGTGGACTACACAGAACAAGCAGATGCAGCATTTACAAGGTTTGCAGAGGCAGGAATGCACATCGTCAAATCTAGCGAATCCATAGCATTTTTTTAACGCAGAGGATCGCAAAGGTTTCGCAGAGGAACACAGAGATATCCTCCGCGTTCCTTTGCATCTCTCTGCGTTTCAAAACAAACCTCATTTCTTCAAATAAGCTTTGGGATCTTCCGCTACCCAACCTAGAGATGAGCTAGAACGCACTTCAAAATGGAGATGCGGTTGACTGGAACTTGGTTTTCCACTAGTGCCTACTGTTCCTAGTAAGTCTCCTTTTTTCACTTGCTGACCGACGGTAACTTTGATACTGTCAAGTTGGGCGTAGCGGCTTTGGAGTCCGCCACTGTGGTTAATAATGACTAATTTGCCATAAGAGCCTTGATCGCTGGCAAAGGCTACAGTTCCAGGTGCGATCGCTAGCACATTAGTACCAACTGGTGCTAATAAGTCAACACCGCTATGGAAGAAAACTTCACCTGTCCCAGGATTAATTTGCCAACCGTAAGCTAATCCCACATTTACCACTTGTGGCAAGGGATATCCAGACAGGGATGCACGGTTTGGTGTACCTGCATCAGTAGGTAAAGGAGACTTAGTTACAACACCATTAGGCGACCAATTTACCCCCGGAACAAAGACGATCCTGGGGTTTTGTTGGCAGCCATTCACCTCAAAAAGGCTATCAGCACGAACTTTGTATTGTGCCGCCACTTGTCGCCAAGTTTCGCCGCGAGGCACTTCCACTACAATCCCATTGTAGGGAGGAATTTGAAGCACACTACCAACGACTACGTTGGAACCCGCCGCTCCATTCTGCAAAGCTGGATTCATGCCAATAATAGTTGTAGGTATGAGGTTGTAGCGCTGCGCTATGCTCTCCAAAGTTTCGCCACGAACAACTTTATGGCGTTGGAAGCGAGATAAAGCTGGAGTTGGGCAACCACCGACAGCAGCGTTAGCACTGTTCAAGTTTGGCGGTATGCTTACTAGGCCCAAGGCGCTAACTAAGCTACAGAGAAACAGTTGACGAAAGGGTAAAGTCATGTATACAGGTCAATAGCGCATTAACTTTAAATTTTAGATGGGAAGAGTGGGGATTGGGGAGTGGGGAGATGAGGAGGATGAGGGAGATGAGTTAATAACCAATGCCCAATACAACTCTTGGAGAGGCTGCGCCAACGGCTTCTCGTAGAGACGCTGTTCGCGTTCGCTCAGTACAAGTGCCCCATGTCCAATTTCTAGTAAATTGATCTGTCCACTTGCCGTTAGCTTGACTACACTTAGAAATTAGCAACTGCATTGCTGTCCTTGAGCAGAATTATTATGAAGTTATCTTTAAAACAACTGGGCGTTTATGTGTTCTTGCTGGTGTTCGGCTGTGGTGCAGGTTTGTTTGGTAGTCGCTATCTCCTGCTACAAAATCCCTCGTTTCAACAGTTAAGAAATGTGACAATGGCTTTGCCTCCAGAATCCGTACCTCAGAATTCTCCTAACGCACAGATTGGGGCTACCGGGGGCGATAATGTGAATTTTATTGCGACGGCTGTGCAAAAAGTTGGCCCGGCTGTGGTGCGAATTAATGCCACTCGCAAAGTCGCCAATCCGATCTCTGACGTATTAAAAAATCCCCTTTTGCGACGATTCTTTGGAGAGGATGAGCAACCAATTCCTGAAGAACGGATTGAGCGCGGTACAGGATCGGGATTTATTTTGAGCGAAGATGGAGAATTACTCACTAACGCTCATGTGGTAGCAGATACAGATACGGTACAAGTTACCCTCAAAGATGGTCGAAGTCTAGAGGGAAAGGTGGTCGGAGTTGATTCTGTGACAGATGTGGCAGTCGTGAAAATAGATGCACATGATTTACCAACTGTAAAGCTGGGCAATTCGCAAAACTTGATCCCAGGAGAATGGGCGATCGCTATTGGCAATCCCCTGGGTTTAGATAATACTGTCACTATGGGCATCATCAGCGCTACAGATCGCACCAGTACTCAAGTTGGGGTGCCAGATAAGCGAGTCAGCTTTATCCAAACTGATGCCGCCATTAACCCTGGTAATTCTGGTGGACCCTTGTTAAATGCCCAAGGGGAAGTCATTGGGATTAACACTGCTATCCGCGCTGATGCTCAAGGACTCGGTTTCGCCATCCCCATTGAAACCGCCGCCCGCGTCGCCAATGAACTTTTTACCAAAGGGCATGTGGAACATCCCTTCTTGGGTTTTGAAATGGCAGACCTTTCTCCCATCAGAAGACAGCAAATTAATCAAGAAAATCAGCTAAATATTCAGCAGGATGCTGGAATTGTCATTAGAGGAGTCACAGACGACTCTCCAGCCAAGGAAGTCGGACTACTTCCCGGAGACGTGATTCAAAAAGTTAACGGTAAACCAGTCAAAACCTCAGCCCAAGTTCAGAGGTTGGTAGAGTCCAGCAAAGTTGGGGACATCTTAGCGATCGAAGTCAACCGCAGTGGTAAAATTCAAACCTTCAAAGTAAAATCAGCAGCTTACCCTGAAAGGAAGTAGTCAATAGTCAATAGTCCCAGAATGTTTGACTACTGACTATTGATTATTGACCATTAGACAAATGCTCTAACTGCATTCTTTGTTCCATCTGGCGCAGAAAATACCCCGTCATCATGGCCGACGCTAGAAGCCCAGCTAAGTTATCCCGATCTGTTGTGATTTGCACGTTGAAATTTTCTGCGGGGAGCATTCCCACTAGCCCCTGGACATTTTGCGAGATAATTTGTTTAATTTCGGGGCTGGCGGACTGAGCAATCCTCGCTAAAACATCAGGAGACTGATGCTGTAGATATTTGAGCAACTGATTGGGGTATTCCTCAGAGTGGTCGGAAAGAAGTTGATTAGGGTGTTCCTCGGAGTTGTCATTCAAAAAGTCAGGATTAAACACCATTGGCAGTTTTATTTAGCTTAATTGCTAACTCTACTCTAAACCATAGTACAAGGGTAGCGCATTCACCACGGGTATTATATTAAGTCCTAAAGAGGGCATTGGGCATTGGGCATTGGTGATTAGTTTATTCCCTATTCTCTATTCCCTTTAGTTCTAGTTCTAGTTCTAATTGCTCTTCCTTCTGGTTGGTGGAGAGTATTTGCGGAAGTTGTTCGATTTGGAAATACTGATGAAATTTTGGGGTTACTTGGAGTGAGTAAGAGCGAGAATCGCTGTCTCGGCGCTTTCGGATGAAACCGAGTTCGACGAGTTCTGGAACGTGTTGATATACCCCTGAACCGCGCAGGTTAATCAAGTCACTCTGGAGTATCGGACTATTAAGGGCGATCGCTGCTAAAGTCCGCAATGCTCCTACACCCAATTCTACTGGTATCATCGTTTGCACTAAATCATGAAAATCAGACCGTAGTTGCAAACTGTAACCATCTGGAGTTTCTATGACCTCTAGAGCGCTATCTCGGTGGGCATAGTTGTCCATTAGTTCAATTATGCCTTCCTTAACACTGGCGCGATCGCAAGCGGCATACTCGGCGATTTCGCCGAGCGACAAGGGTTTACCCTTTAAATAGAGAATTGCTTCTATCTTCGTCGCTGTGGCTGTAATCATTTAATCATTGGGCACTTGTACTGAGCGAACGCGAACAGCGTCTCGTAGAGAAGCCGTTGGCGCAGCCTCTCCAAGAGTTGTATTGGGCATTGGGCATGGGGTATGGGACATTGGCAACTGATAATTAACAAGTGTGTGGGATTATATACTAGTAAGCGAAATATGTCAAAATTATACGGATAGTTATTTCCTCTCGTCCTGATCTTTCCCTCAAAAGCCTCTAGTTGTGAGAATAAATTCTGCGATCGCTAAATCTTGTGGGGTGGTCACTTTTAAATTTGTCTCCTCTCCCTCGACAATTCGCACTTCAATACCACACTTTTCAAATAAGGCGGCATCGTCAGTTACTTCCCAACCTTGACGAACACCTTCAGCATGGCACTGTTTCAATAACTTGACATCAAATCCTTGGGGAGTTTGTGCCGCCCATAGTTTTCGTCTATCGGGTGTTTCTTGAATTATGCCTTGTTCATCAACAACTTTGATGGTGTCTTTGACGGGTACACCAGCAATTAAGCCGGGACAGTGGCCAATGGCCTCGGCACAAGAGTTAAATAAATCTGGTGTGGCCAGGCATCTCGCTCCATCATGAATCAAAACTTGTTCTGCGGCTATTGGTAGCGCCTGCAAGCCGTTGTAAACAGATTCCTGCCGGGTGGAGCCACCTTGAATAAATTCCACTGGTTTAGTCAGCTTCAGATCGGCGATAATTGCTTTGAAATCAGACCAGTCAGCAGGTTGAGAAATAATCCCGATCCAACTGATTGTAGTGGCGGCTTCTGCGGCTAATAGAGTCCAAGCAATAATTGGTTGCGATCGCACTTTCAGCAGGAGTTTATTACGGTTACTCCCCATTCTTTTTCCTATTCCCGCAGATGGAATTAGTAAATACACAGAATTCCTCAATCTTTAAGCTATATATTTTCCCCTAAAATGGGGAGCGAGTAAGCGTCAATAAATATTATGCGAGTAGTAGCCCTTGTACCTGGCGGAATTGGCGACCAAATTCTCTTCTTTCCGACCCTAGATGACTTGAAGCGCCATTACCCTAACGCTCAGATCGATGTCGTTGTTGAACCCCGGTCAAAGGCTGCATACCAAGTGAGCAAGTCAGTTCACGAGGTACTAAACTTTGATTTTCAGGACCGTAACAGTCTGGCAGATTGGGGTAACTTGGTGGGCACCATTCGCGATCGCGAATACGATGTTGCCATTGCTGTTAAGCAAAATTGGTTGGTGGGTCTTTTACTCTGGTTGACGGGGATTCCTATACGTATTGGCTATCAAGGTAAAGGATCGGGTTTTTTTACCCATGCTGTACCGTTCAAACTATCCCAGTATGCGGCAGGACTATACCACGATTTGCTGCAACCATTGGAAATAAATAGCCCTGTGCCAGAGTTAGCAGTAAATGTGCCAAAACCAGATATTGAGTGGGCACAAAAGGAACAAAAACGTTTAGGGGTGCATGAAACAGGCTATATCTTGATTAATGGCGGTTCTGGCCAGTTATCCCAGGCTAAAGAACCGGATAAAATCTACCCTGTCCAGAGTTGGCACCAAATTATTCAAGCCTTCCAACACAAGCAACCGGATCTGCCTGTGGTGGTGATTAAGGGACTTGATGATGAGCAGTTTGTGCGATCGCTTCTGGAGTCTTCTCCAGATATCAAAGTAACTGCCCCAGATGATATTGGCAAGTTAACTGCCATAATTGCCGGGGCAAATTTGTTGCTGTCTACTGATAATGCGGCACTACAACTGAGTGTTGCTGTCCAAACCTATACCATTGCCCTATTTGGTCCCACCAATCCAGCGAAGTTGTTGCCGAAAAACGATAAATTCCTGGCCATTGAATCCCCCACGGGAAAAACGGCGGATATTTCACCAAACGCAGTTTTAGAGAAAATTTGGGGTGGCTAAAGCAGTAGTTTTTTGAAGAAGAATTCAGAAATCAGCGCTCTGGGGACTGGGTACTGGGTACTGGGGACTGGGGACTGGAGACTGGAGACTGGGAAGAGTTTTCTTCTCGTGCGATCGCTTCGCTGCGGGAACAAAACAAGGTTTTGTTCCCAATCCCCTTCCAAGTTTTCCCAGTCCCCAGTCCCCAGTCCCTAATCTCCAGTCCCTTTTTGAATTCTGGCAACTGGCGCCTTTATTCTTTCTTGTTAAAATATCGCAAAAAAAGCATCATCTAATTCGTAACCCAGCATTTGGGCCATAGACTTCAGCCGCGAGAGGCTGGGAATATCCTGCTGTTTGAGCCAATCGGCTAAAATAAAGATTTTGTGCATCAAAAATATCTCTAAGGCTTCAGGATTGTACTGAATGCCTTCTTGAGAACTAAACTGATGTGGTACAAGCATGGCGGCGTAACGAGCGAATTCCCCAGCTTTCCAATCTAGTAAAAATGGCAACCAGGGGTATTTGGCATCTAGACGCACAAACCACAGCCGTACCTCTGGAATTTCTGAGAGTTCCCTCGGATCGCTAGGTTCGCGATCGTAATTGATATCAAAGCGTAGCTGCTGTTCATGGGATGTAACCCCATCTTGCAGCAGTTTTTCAATCACCGTTGACGCAGGCGACAGATCCAGATTGTTAATGAAGTCATTATTGAGTGCGATCGCAATTGTCATTGATTCAGCAGCCACTTTCTTGATGCTCAACTGTAGGATCGACAATCTACAGTAGCAGCTTTCAGGTATTCACGCTACATAAACATTAAGTAGCACAAAGACTTCTTCACAAATTAATTAGTATTTATTGATACTTTTTTGCTGATAATTTGCTCAACCCATACAAGGTTTATACACAAGTGCCACCTTCTAAAATTTCTTTGATACTTTTGCTTAATTTTCCCTGGTCATAACAAATTTTTAATTGTAGGGTGCGTTAGCTGAAAGCTAACGCACCTGAAATCCTGAAATTATGGATGGTGCGTTACGCTCTGCTAACACACCCGACGTTAATTTATATTTGTTTACATATATTGAAATTTTCTTGCCTACTTACCTAATTTAAATAACTAATTACTACACCATTAACATGGTATGACATTAAAATCAGCCTACTTGGGAAAGGCAACGCCTCCCCAAGGTGGACATTTACAGCAATTTTAAGTTAAAGTTGTAATGAGTTTGTTTTAGATTAAGGTCTGACAAAGTAAGCATCAACAAGCAAAAAAATTATTATCGCCACCTGTCACTTCCGCAGCATCAAAAGCCAAAACACAAGCACAGGTAAAAGAGCGGTGTGCAATATCATTGCATATATTAAATAACCAATAAACATTTATACGGGAAAATTACCCCAACAGTTAAGAAGCTGTAATATGCAAAAACAAACAATTACTACAAAACCAATTCGTTCTTTAGAAGATGCGCTTGAGCGCTGTCAAATCCTGGGTATGCGCGTCAGTCGTCAGCGTCGCTTTATTCTGGAGTTACTTTGGCAAGCAAATGAACACCTTGCGGCGAGAGAGATTTACGATCGCTTGAACCAAGAAGGCAAAGAGATCGGTCATACCTCTGTTTATCAAAACTTAGAAGCATTATCAAGTCAAGGCATCATTGAGTGTATTGAGCGCTGTGATGGTCGTTTGTACGGCAATATCAGTGACTCTCACAGTCATGTCAACTGTATAGATACAAATCAAATTCTCGATGTTCATGTAGAACTTCCAGAAGATTTTATCCGCAAAATCGAAGAACAAACAGGAGTGCGGATTACTGACTACAGTATTAACTTTTTTGGCTACCGCAATCAGGAAGAGGGTTAGGGATTGGGGATTGGGGACTGGGGACTGGGGACTGGGGACTGGGGACTGGGGACTGGGGACTGGGGACTGGGGACTGGGGACTGGGGACTGGGGACTGGGGA
>NZ_JBALEA010000041.1:0-108478 GCF_036917135.1 Nostoc sp.
TTGGCGACTATTATTCGTGAACAATCTGACCTCAATTCCTTTGGTTACTCATGGATGCTTGAATCACCTTCTCCCCCGAATTATTGAGGGGATACATTTAAAGTATTTTGAGCAAAGTTCTCTTTTAATGTTCAGTGAGCGAAAGTCCCCTTAAACCGCAAGTAAATAGGTTACTAGCGGCTTTCCCAAGCCAAGATTATGAGCGTCTTGTTCCGCATCTGAAGTTAGTTTCCCTTCCCACCCGGCAAGTTATTTACGAACCAGGAGAACCGATCACACACGTCTATTTTCCCCAAAACGCAGTGGTTTCTATAGTAACTATTATGGAAGATGGTTCGACGGTGGAAGTTGGGATAGTGAGCAATGAAGGCATGGTGGGTATCCCAGTAATTTTAGGAGGGAACACAACAACCACAAAAGCGTTTGTGCAAGTTGCGGGCACTGCTATGCAGATGGATGCAGATATACTTAGAACAGAGTTCAATCGCGGCGGAGCTATTAAAAAGCTGCTGCTGCGCTATGTACGAGCTATATATACCGAGCTGACACAAGGATGTGCCTGTAACCGTCTCCATACACTGGAAGAACGGCTGGCTCGTTGGCTTCTTACAGTATCTGACCGTTTAGAATCAGAAGATTTTCCGCTCACGCAAGAATTTATCGCCCAGATGCTGGGTGTACGTCGTTCCGGTGTGACAGTAGCGGCTAGCACCCTGAGCCGAGCCGGAATGATTCGCTATCAGCGTGGTCAAATTAGCATTCTGAACCGAGAGGATTTGGAAGTAACTTCCTGCGAGTGTTATCAGGTTATACAAAAGGAATTTGCTCGATTGCTGGGGAATCAGCCAAGGCGCGATAGCCAATGAATCATTTGAAGTTACTATGTCCGAAACCGGACAGACGCTTGCTAATTATTCTTTTAAAATTTAGTAAAGTATATATCAAATCGCCTTGAAAAATAAGTGTCGTTTGATGTAATGGCTACTGCACTAGTTTGAGCATATACGGCGGTGAGAATAATGTTTAATCAATCGATTTCTTCTAGAGCTTTGCGATTGCTCGTTGTTGATGACGACCCTGATACGAGAACATTACTTACCTTCCTATTTGAATTAGACGGAGCAGAGATTATTACAGCAGCTTCAGCAGAGGAGGCTTTAAAAATAATGTCATTTTTTAAACCAGACATCCTAATTAGTGATATTTACTTGCCACATGAAGATGGCTACTCACTCCTCTTAAAGGTCAAAAATCTAGAAGCAAAGCGAGGCAGAAAAATTCCAGCTATTGCTGTTACCGCATCTGATTTAGACGAAGACCATAAACGTGCATTATTAGTAGGCTATGATGTATGCCGATGCAAGCCGATAGATTTAGACGAGTTAAGTTTTCTGGTTTCTAGGTTAGCTAGACTCGAACAATATGCTTGACATATTTGGATGCAACAAGGCAAAAGCCAGTAAACTTTAAGCTTTAACTAAATTTTATTGAAAGCGACGGGAAACTCTATCCCCAGGTGTCTGTAGAGGGATAGTCGCCCCATCGCTTGGGGCATAGGGACAGGGCATTGGTAGCTTCTTCCCCATGCCCCATGCCCAAAAACTCCACCCACAAGGGCATGGAGTTTTTCATTTTTTCTTAATTTCGCTACCAATAAAAACTTTTTTCCAGCCCAGTGATATAAAATATACTAAGAATAAATACAGAGAAAATCCCAGTATTTCTCTGCTAGTACTCATTTTTTGATATATAAGGAGCGGATTATGGAATATCTTGCTTATTCCCACATGTTTATTGCTCAAGAAGAGGCTTCTGGAAAGACTAAATATAATCTCCCTAAACCTCAATTCAATTGGAAAAAACTGCTTAAATCTTCGGCTTGGTTAGCTTTAGCTGGCGTTGGTGTATTACTTGTTGCTGCTAGCCAAATTCAAATTAGTTCAGCTGCATATATAAAAACTAATGGCAGTTGTTTACGTATCCGCACAGGCCCAAGCACCAACTACCCTTCTGTGGACTGTGTACAAAATGGTGCAACACTTCCAGCGATTGAAAAGTATGAAAACGGTTTTGCTCGGCTTTCTCAGGGTAGATACGCTTTTGCCCGATGGATTGGTGATAAACCTAACAATCCTCCTGTGACTAAACCTGGAGGTGTTGGCGGTTCGGTGATTCTTACCCCTGGTTCTAAAGGTCAGCTTGTGAAAGATGTTCAAACAGCTTTAGGTAATCTCACAGTTGATGGAATTTACGGTCAAGAAACTGTTAGCCGAGTCCGAAGTTTTCAGGAAAGTAAAGGTCTACTTGTAGATGGCGTTATTGGCCCCGAAACTCGATCGGCTCTGGGTATTTAGCCAGAAACCACCCTTTGAAAATCTCCTAGTTCAGTTAATTTTCAGGGTTTGTAGTAAGGACTAAAGTCCTTACTACGAACTTGCTTAACCATCAATGTAATTTTTGACAATCTGCAAAATTCGCTCTGCTGCATGACCATCCCCAAAGGGATTAATTGCATTTGCCATTGCTTCATAAGCATTTGAGTCACGGAGTAACTCACTAGCGGCTGCAAAAATATTCTCACTTGTAGTTCCTACAAGTTTTGCTGTACCGGCTGCAACAGCCTCTGGTCTTTCGGTGGTATCTCTCAAAACCAATACTGGTTTTCCCAAACTGGGGGCTTCTTCTTGCAAGCCACCAGAGTCAGTGAGCAAAAGATGCGATCGCCCAATAGCCCCCACCAATTCGCCATAATCTAGAGGTTCTGTCAAGAAAATTCGGGGATGATTCCCTAAAAGCTCTTGCAACGGGACTCGTACTGTCGGATTGCGGTGTAATGGTAAGAGCATTGCTGTATCAGGAAACTTGTCTAAAATTTGTAAAAAGCCCTGAGCGATCGCTAAGAGAGGTTCTCCCCAATTCTCCCGCCGATGAACTGTTGCTAACAAAACCCGATATGAATCCCAATCTAAACCTGGTACATTACAAACTACTTGAGTTGCAGCAACACTTAACAGCGCATCAATTACCGTGTTACCCGTCATGTGAATTTCACCCAAAACACCAGAACGATGCAAGTTTTCCACAGCCCAAGGAGTCGGCGCAAAGTGCAACTGAGTAATTTGAGAAATCAACCGCCGATTACCTTCCTCTGGGTAAGGATTGAATATATCATCAGTTCTTAATCCTGCTTCTACATGACCAACAGGAATTTTTTGATAAAAAGCTGCCAAAGCTGCGGCAAAAGCAGTGGTAGTGTCTCCCTGCACCATCACCAAATCTGGCTTTTCCACCTGGAATAATGCTTCTAACCCTTGTAAACTGCGGCAGGTAATATCATTGAGAGATTGCTGAACCTGCATAATTTCCAAGTTATAATCTGCCTTGATGTTGAACAGCTGCATAACTTGCTCAACCATCTCCCGATGCTGTCCAGTGAGAATTACTTGCAACTGAAAACCTGAAGACTTCTGGAAAACCTGAATCACTGGAGCTAGTTTAATCGCTTCCGGGCGAGTACCTAAGATAATGCAAACGCGTTTTTGATTAGTCATTAGTCAATGGTCAATAGTTGGCGGTCAATCATCACACAAACCATAAATATAAATCGACAAATCACACAAAATATAAAAAAACCCGGCTTAACCGGGCAAATGCACTGTTTCTCGAATTCAACTGTAATAACTACATCTTGATCTCACAAGTTCAAATATAAAAGAGCATGAAAAAACCCGGCTTAACCGGGCAGACGCACTGTTTGTCTAATTCACCTGTAACGATTACTTAATCTCACAAGTTAAAGGACAAGCAGCATAAACAGTAGTCTGCATTTTGTCTGCCTCTCCATGCAACCAGCTTAACCATTTAACTTCACTAGGATGAACTCCTTTAAGAGTTAGCACACCCGCAGCTAATACAACTGCCATGACATTAAACATTATTAAACCGCCTGCTACAAGCAAAACAGCACTAACAGGCATCACAGATTGCAATACAATCGACAACAGACATCCGACTGTAGCCATCAAGACAACTAGTGGAAAACCCACAACCAACAAGCATACTGCTAATGTAAAAGTCCATATTAAAAAGCTTTTAATCATCAACAAGGAGTAGGTCTTTCCTAGATTAGAGCTTTGAGCAGAAACCATGACTTTTCCTCCTAAAATACAGGACATATTTTAACTTCAGTCATATCTCGCTTTTTGCGAGTAAACTGAATTGTTTCATTGAAATCCAGTATATAAAAACTAATCGGAAAAATGAGCATTAGTTTACTAAAGTTTACAGTTAATCTTTTGTAATTATGGATATAAAGTCAAGTTTATATCTATTAAAAAAACTTGTTTTCTGCATCTATCTTCAGATATATAACCTAAGTTTATGAGCTTTTAACCTTGATCCCCAGCATATTGCTACTATTCAACTTAACATTTCTTATAAAAACTAGTAGTGGTTCTCATAATTCCTAATATGGTCTGAATAAATGAACTGCTAGTATTTGTGCTGTTAATTGCTGGCAATTCATATCCATGACTCGGATAAATTTCTCATCTAAGAACTTAGAATATTTACTTTTTGAAATTAAGTAATATAAAGTACTGATCAAACCCTGTGTAATTACTGAGGCAGCTTGAGTCCTTGCGTGTGTTAAACCAGGTTATGTAAGTTAAATAATTTCTCTAAATCTTCTGATTAGTAGAATCTCAAGAAAAAAAGATCCCAATTGAGGTGGATGAAATAGGTTGATCGTGGTTCTAGAGTTTCAATCGCTTAGTATCACCGCTAAAGCTCGCAGGCAAGCATTCTCCAAAAGTCATCGAAACAAGTGACTTGAGTTCTCGTTAATTCAACTTTTTAACTGCCAAATGTGAAGATATATGACAGAATCACAGTCTCCATTAAATTCTAACTCTGCTGCCGGACGTAACCTGCCACCAATGCCACCAATGCCGCCACCACCACCACCGTCAACTGCTAGTACGCAGAGGCAGATGACACAAACATTGGATATGTCAATAGATAGAAGCAGCAAAACACCTGTTGCAGGTCATCGTCCAGCTAGTCCACCACCAATACCTAGTTCAGTTCCCCCTAAAAACAGCAGTGCGGGGCCGACTTTAGAGAAGTTAATCAGGCTAGCTTACGATCAGGGATATTCTGACTTGCACTTGGGAGTAGGTGAAGTACCCCGCTTCCGCAGCCGAGGAGAAATTCAATCAACCGATTATCCAGAAACAGATAAAGAAGGTTTCATGAGTTGGTTGCGGGAGGTGATGAGTGAGACTGAAATTCAGCGCTTTGAAGAACACTTAGAATTTGACGGAGCAACTCAATATGACTTTGCTCGTGTGCGGATTAATGTTTTTGGCACTCTTAGAGGACCTGCAATGGTCTTGCGGTTGATTCCACTGAAAATCTTAACTATGGAACAGTTGAATTTACCGCCAATTTTTCGGGATATTTGTCATCACCACAAAGGTTTAATTTTGGTGACTGGGCCGACTGGTTCTGGTAAGTCCACCACAATGGCAGCGATGGTTGACTATATCAATAAGGAAATGGCCAAGCATATTATCACCATTGAAGACCCGATAGAATTTATCCATCAAAGCCGCAAGTCTTTAGTCAAACAGAGGGAAGTGGGAATGCATACCCGGAAATTTGACAACGCCTTAAAAGCAGCTTTGCGGGAAGATCCAGATTTGATTCTGGTGGGGGAAATGCGAGATAAGGAAACAGTTAACACCGCGCTAAAAGCCGCTCAAACTGGTCACTTAGTCATGGGAACCCTACACACTAATAGCGCTGTCAAAACCATTGAGCGGATTCTCAATCTATATTCTGGTGACGAACAAGATGCAATGCGGGTGGCAATTTCTGAATCTTTAGTGTCAGTAATTGCCCAAGGTTTGTGTCGCACAACTGATGGTAAGCGGGCTGCTTTCCACGATGTGCTGATTAATACTGAGGCGATTAAAGAATGGATCAAAGACGGTAAGTATGATGAAATTGGCGAGTTGATGAAACAAGCTAGCTTTGACGGCATGATTACGATGAATCAGTCGTTGCTCAATCTCTATCAAGAGGGGCGCATCACTGAAGAAACTGCTTTGGAAATGTCGCCAACTCCTAACGAAATGGCGCAGTTTCTCCGAGGTCGAGTTTAAGTCTAGCTATCTGCTAACAGTAAAAGCACCCCACCCCTCCCCACTTTCTCTCAAACCTAACCCCCAACCCCTCCCCTACAAGGGAAGGGGAGCAAGAATCAAAGCCTCTCGGACTGTGGGCGAGAGGAATGGAAGCCAATACAATTCGGTTAAGAATATTTGTAGGTTGGGTTGAAGGTCGTGAAACCCAACAAACCCTGCAACCTGTTGGGTTTCGTTCCTCAACTCAACCTACACATTTTTATTTTTTGAGCTTAACCGAACCGTATTGGAGTGAAAGGAGGGTTCTAAGGATAAGTTGCACATCGCGTTATCTCTAATTAGTTTGGTTAAGTACTCAAACTCTCACGAGTCGTTGTGCGGGTGTAGGCATTCCAAACGTCAAGTTCTGAATGTGGACGGCTCGATAGCATAGCTTTAGTTGTTTCTGTGAGTCCTTGGGCAAGAGTAAAATCTGCCCCAGCGATACTTTGAAGATGCTCCATCTCTGCATCACTGAGATCAGCTGCTCGCAGGTCTGTATCCCGCAAATCGGCTCCTGTCAATCGAGCATTCCGTAAGCAAGCCCCTGTTAAATAAGCTTTTGTTAGGTCCGCGCCGCTCAATGCCGCACCTTGCAAATTGGCTCCTGTCAAGTCAGCGCCACTCAGGTAGGCTCCACGCAGATTAGCGCCTTGTAAATCTGCGTTTCGTAAAGAAGCTGTATTGAGAAAAGCACCGTTGAGATTAGCACCCGGACCTACTGCTCCAGAAGCTTTGTAGTTATATTCTTGGGGCCATTTCGTTTGTGAATCATAACGCGCTACTTGCAGTTTGGCTCCCTCCAAGTTTGCGCCACTGAGATTTGCTTGTTGGAGATCAGCACGGTTTAAATAGGCTCCCTGCAAATCAGCCCCACTCAAATCGGCTCCTCGCAGATTAGCGCCTCGCAAATCAGCCCCACTCAAATCGGCATTACTCAAGACCATCTCGCCTAAATCGGCTCCCAATAGCTTGGCTTTACTCAAGTTAGCTTGTCGTAAATCAACTTCCCTCAGATTGAATTGGTACAAATCTACCCAATCCAGAGGGATTCCTTTTTTGAGGGCTGTTAAGATTTCTGGAGTTGGACTGGGGCGATGGCTAGTAATAAGTTGAATTTCAGTATTTGTCATCAGCTGATTAAAATATAACTTTTGGAGTTATTCTACACTTTAGCTAAATCGGGACTTCATCTGATTGATCAGTATTTAATAACGCCAAAAATTTGATAAAACGAGGTTTCAAAACAGATGTATCTAATACCACCCTTGACAATGATCGACTTCTTCCGTAAAAGTGAGGGCAAATGGTTTACAGAACGTTCTGTTCATCATTTTGACTCGGCGGCGGATGAGTCGGGGGAGTCGAATTTGATCATTAAAGTTATGGAAAAGGATGATCCAAAAGTCCAAGAAGTTTGTACAGCCCAAGGGATAGACCCGACTAAAGCCACTGGCGGTGCTAGCTTTTCATGGCAGGCTAACCTAGATACCAGGCTACCGAATACCGATAATGCTGCCATTTTGGTTGATGTTCCCGATGAAACGAGGCGTTCTGGAAAACTGATCCGCAACCAAGGCTATGTTGAGAGCATTCCGGTTGTGAGTCGGTATCGGTTTGCTGATGATGGTGTGCTGACGATTGATACTGATTATGACAATAATCAAGGTCAGGAACGTTGTTGGTTTGTTACGGATGATTTTCGCGTTCGGGTCAGTACGGTACGAATGATGAACGGTGTCAATTTGATGACTTATTGTTCTGAGCGTCGCTGTGTTTCTCAAGAGATGCTGGAGCAAATGATCGCTCGGAATCATGCTAGGGGTTAGTGGGGAGTGGGGAGACAAGAGAAGTACTTTACCCGAATGGCACGCTTGATAAGGGCAAATCCATTATCTATAAGGCTTTTGGGTGTGGGGTGTAGTGAAGAAAAAGTTGATTAATGTCAGTACTTGTTTCTACTTTGATGCTACCCTACTGGTTTTCTACCGAAACGCATTGCTGGCAGTTCCGGGTGATTAGTGTTGGTGGTGCAGTGTTTGGTGAGCGCAAGATTTATTATTCAGCGCAAGCGGCAGAGATAGCAGGGCGGGAGTGGATTCGTGAGGGGAGTTGAGATGAAGGGGTGCGATCGCCAAATGTAGTTTCTTTCTCAGTCAACATTTCGCTTAAACTACATTTGGCTGAAGTGATCTTGCAGCAGTTTGTGGATGAAGCGGTAACGACCACCAACACGCCGAAGGAATAGGCGATCTGTGCAGTAGTCGAGGAAACGGGCGTAGTTCCAGGGAATGTAGTCGTTGTAGTAGAGAATGAGGCGTAGGGCGAAGTGTTTAATAATGGGTGTTCCACTTCTAGGTATACTCACCAATGATGCCAAGTAATCCACAGCCTACAACGATTTGACACCTGGACAATCAAAATATCAGTACTGATAAAAAAGGCACAAAAGACCCGAAGTATAGGATTTACAACGCTTTGGGGAGTTTTGGTTTGGGATGGACAATTTTTTCTTTCTTTATGCATCGGTTAAAAAAATTGTCAACCCAAGAATAACGGAAAAATTAGTTGCTAGTTACTCTGATGGGCGATCGCAATGAGTGTGTTAAGCAATAAAATACCCTCCAAGAAGGAAATTAGGAGGGCTATATGCCAATACAGTTCAGTTAAGCAATTTTTCCTCATCCTTCTTCTCTCTCCGTGTCCTCTGCGGTTAAATAGCTTACGAAATGCTCTTGGTCTGTAAACTTTTTTGATGGTTGCGATCGCCCCTTCTCCCCAAAGTGCGATCGCTCCACAGTAAGGGCATCTAAATTTTGTGCCTGAAAGCACAGAATATTGTTAAGTAGGATCTATGACAGGTTAAAGTAATTGCAGTCAGCGACTTTACCCAATGCCCAATCCCCAATCCCCATTAAGGAATGTTGCTTTGTTTCTCATAAATGAGACGTGCATGATTGTCATCACTTATTTTCATGCAAGGGTTCACAAATCACGCTCTATGTATAAGCCTTTCCTGGAATTTTTAGAAAAAGAGCTATTTCATCGGTTTGATTTACAAAGTAGGGCTATTGCTCCTGGTTTGGAATTCAAAGTTAGCGATCGCGGCAGAAACCCCGCAACTATTCGCAGTTGGTGTTACCAATCTCAAGAGTTGCGGAAAATTCGCTATACCTACATTGATGCCGGGGAAAGTGCCCAAATTTTTAACAGCGTGGTTTATCCCAGTCATCACTACGATCTACCTCTGTTAGGGATTGATTTTTTATCCTTTGGTAAGGTCAAAAACCTAATTGTACTTGATTTTCAGCCTTTGTTTCAGGATGAAGATTATCAGAACAAATATATAGTGCCGCTAAAATCTCTCCATCAGAAATACCCGGATTTGGCGCAAAACTTAGAAATGAAGTTTTACGATGCCAATCAGTATTTTTCTAAGTACCTATTATTTGCCAAAACAGACCCAGAAACAGTGTCAACTCGAGTTTTTGAAGCTTTTCAGGATTATTTAAACTTGTATTGGCAAATGTTAGCAGATGCCCAACCGCTCCAAGATCCTGAAGATATCCAACGGATTGTCAAAGCCCAAAAAGACTATGACCAATATAGTGCAGACCGCGATCCCGCATCTGGTTTGTTTAGCAGTTACTTTGGTCATGAATGGGCAGAGCGCTTTCTCCATGAATTCTTATTTGAAGATTCAGTTCCCTTAGCAGTTAGTGCCGGCAAAAGATGACTGGCATTGGGAATTGGGCATGGGGCATTGGGGATTATTAATTTTGAATTGGAGCAAAGCGACGTGACACTCTATCAGCCATTTCTCGATTATGCGATCGCTTATATGCGATCGCGCTTGGATTTACAACCCTATGTAATCCCCACTGGGTTTGAGTCTAAAAGTGCGGTTGTGGGCAAGGGAAAGAACCAAGAAGAGGTTGTCACCACCAGTTATGCTTTTCAAACTGCAAAATTGCGGCAAATTCGTGCAGCTCACGTACAGGGTGGCAATTCGCTGCAAGTGCTGAATTTTGTGATTTTCCCCCGCCTCAACTACGATTTACCCTTTTTTGGGGCGGATCTGGTGACATTACCAGGAGGACATCTAATTGCTTTGGATATGCAGCCTCTATTTCGGGATGATCCAGCATATCTGGCAAAATATACTGAACCAATTCTGCCCATTTTCCACGCCCATCAACAACATCTGTCTTGGGGAGGAGATTTCCCAGAAGAAGCACAGCCCTTTTTCTCTCCGGCTTTTCTGTGGACTCGTCCCCAAGAAACGGCTGTAGTAGAAACTCAGGTGTTTGCCGCTTTCAAAGACTATTTGAAAGCTTATCTGGATTTTGTGGAGCAAGCAGAAGTTGTAACAGATTCCCAAAAATTAGTAGCCATTGAGCAAGCCCAACTGCGATACCTCCGATATCGGGCGGAAAAAGACCCAGCACGAGGGATGTTTAAACGCTTCTATGGGGCCGAATGGACTGAAGAATATATCCACGGCTTTTTATTTGACTTAGAAAGAAAATTAACAGCCATCTAGAGGCTCTTCTGAGGCTAATTATCATATTTTATTGCCTGCGATCGCCATCTGATCACATAAAGGAGCGATCGCCAAGTAAAAATCTTAGTCCTATATTCGCCCTAGCAACCTCAAAATAGCTGAAATCAGCAGTAAAAATCTGCTCAAGTACTTCGGGTTGACTAAAGTACACAAGATGATTATCCCCTCCACTACTCCTGATGGTGAAAGTGTCACCATCAATTTTCGCAAAATCATCGACATATTTCACAGGCTGACCAATAAACTTGAGCATCCGCAACCAGCGCAGCATTTGAGACCCATCAGACAGATTGTAAGTTGCTATCATAAAATTTTGTAGAGTTGATTGCTTCTGAATTTTATTGTTACGAGTTTTCATGTTATTTAGGGTTACAGAAAGCGGTATATTCATGAATGGGGGAGTAAGAAGCAGGTAGTAGGGAGTGCAAAAAAAATAATAAGTAATGACTAACTCAGTACTCAAAACTCTTCCAAGTCAGCCCATATCAAAAAATCCCACAACCAAACATGAAAAAGATTTCTTACCCTACTCCCCACTCCTTACTCCCTAATCCTTGCTAAAGCAGTGCCAAAAATCATCGCTATTCTCAACGGTAAAGGAGGAGTCGGTAAAACGACTACCGCAGTCAATCTGGCTGCAAACTTTGCGAAGAAAAAAAAGGTGCTACTAATTGATGCAGATATTCAAGGTTCTGCCAGTTGGTGGTTTGGGCGCAATCAGCAGGGAATGGGATTTGATTTATCTCAAGAAACCGATCCCACACTTTTAGGTGATTTAGGTAAGATAACAGGTTACGATTTAGTAGTGGTGGATACACCTCCCGCCCTGCGCTCTGAAGCATTAGTGGCGGTAGTTGCGATCGCAGATTATCTAGTTTTGCCTACACCCCCAGCCGCAATGGATTTAGCAATCCTCGTCGAAACAGTCAGGGAAGCCGTCATCCCTTCGGGAACTCCCCATCGGGTACTGTTTACCAAAGTTGATACGCGGAGTATGGGAGAAGCACAAGAAGCAAAAAGTACTCTGACTCGATTAGGTATTCCCACTTGCAATACCTTTATTCGTGCCTATAAAGCTCATGAACGAGCGGCACTTGAGGGTGTGGCGATCACTCAATGGCGAGGAAGTAATGCACGGGAGGCGGAATTAGACTACCGCCGTGCATCTGATGAATTACAGCGTGATTGGAGAAAATAATAATGGCTAGGAAACAAAGTCTCTCTGACTTACTACAAGAAGAGGCACAAAAATTTACACCACCAGAAGGAGAATCTGCGATTGAAGTTACAGCCGAAAAAGTTGTAGAAGAACAGGCTTCATCAGATGAGGAATCTTCGACACAGATACCTGATCCAACTTCTGCTAGGCGTACAAGTCACACTAAGGCTGATTTAGAAACAACCGTCAAAGAGTTGACAATTAATCTAGAAGCAAGCCACAAAAAATCAGCATCTCTTGGACAAGAAGTTGCTGATTTGCAATCCAAACTATCTAAACAAAAAACATTTGCATCGGAACAAAAATCATTACTAGAAGAGCTGACAAAAGAACTTGACGAAACTAAAAAGACAGCACTACAACTTGCAGAAGCAAACTCTCAGCTTATAGAAGAGATTAATGCTTTAAAACAAACAGCAGAAGATAAATCTAAACTTGCTGTAGCTGTAAAAGAAAGTAGTGCGATCAAACCAGTTAAAGAACACTACAATCCACTTAATTACAAAAAATCACATCGGTCATCAGAAACACTAGCTCAAAATCAACCTCAAAATCAACCAAATGAGTATCCTGATAGTTCTAACGAGATGTGGTTACTTGACTAGAGTCAGTTAATTAGTCAGATAATCTATGGCACTACTTAATTAATCCTTCCTTCCCACAGTGCCATTTCTGACTTAGAATATCTTCCTTTGAATGCCTTAACTATTAGATTAATAGCAGTAGTGAAGACTTAGGTTGTATCTACGTTCGTAGTGAGTGATTCATCGCTGAAAACAGAGATTATTAGGACTAAAGTCCTTACTACAAGCTTTAATTTCTTTCGCCTAGCTAATAGACATCTCCAGAAATTAAATATGCGTTACCCAGAACCCTTGTAGAGACGTAGCAGTGCTACGTCTCTACAATTCTTTTTCGGAGATGTCTAATTAATGTGGTTCACCACAAAAGTTTAAAATATGCTGTGCGGTGATTTGAGGTTGTTCCAAGTGAGGGAGATGACCACAATCTTGAATCCAGACCAGAATACTATGTGAAATTGCCTTTTGAAACTTTTTGGCATCCTCAGTACCTAAAATCTTATCGGAATCGCCCCACAAAATTAGCGTTTGTTGGACAATTTCTGATATAGCTTCTAATTTAAAAGCACTATAACCACCACTTTTAGTGAAAGCAATCAAAGCTTGATTCCAACTCGGCATTTGTAGGTGTAATGCGCCACAACTCAGCGCATCGATAGAGGCAAGAGTTTGATTTTTGTATCCAATGCGGGAAACGCGATCGCGCACTTTAAGATTACTCAAAAATTGAGTTGCTAAATAATCCAACGGGGGAAACATGAATTTGCTTAACGGCGAACCACCCGCCAACCCCGCACTGTCAATTAACACCAGCTTTTTTACCACTTCCGGGTAAGTCAGCGTCAAATCAATTGCCGTCGCACCCCCCATCGAAGCGCCCACTAAAATTACAGGTTGGTTAATCAGACTTTTCCAGAAATAATAAAGATGGGTTTTAATTGCAGTTGGGCTATAGGCAATTCCTGATAGTCTATCTGTAAACCCAAAACCCAACAAATCCACTGCCCACGTTTCATTATCTCCAGAAAGCAGTGGCAAAAGCCGCCGAAATTCTAATACAGAACTGTCAAAGCCATGAATTAATAAAATCGGAGTTCTACCACACCCTTGCTTGACATAAGTTGTGATAACTGGTTGATTAGTTAAAGGAGTAGCGATCGCAGTTCTTTGAATACTCTGGGCTAAGGCGATGGAAGTAGGTTCTGTCAGTCGCCTAACTGCTGTAGGAAGAAAATTCGGAAACATAAATTCCAGTTTATCATATTAGCTTACTTTCACATATCGCTGATTTTGTTAAACAACAAAATTAGAGAAACTAATCTGCTGAAGGATTATTTTTAATATATAAAACATAACCCAGCCGCGATCAAAAAATTTTAACTCCCAACTCCTAACTCCTAACTCCACACTCCCCCAGAATTTCTACATCAAAGAAAGTTTTCCCAAAATGTCAAAATTTGGACTAAAGCCACGTACAATTAATATCGCTTATCCTTTAATCCAGGAGCTAATGCCATGCCAATGGCCGTTGGCGTAATTGAAACTTTAGGTTTTCCTAGTGTGTTAGCAGCAGCAGATGCAATGGTCAAAGCTGCTGGAGTCACAATTGTCTATTATGGTCAAGCGGAAAGCGCTCGCTTGTTAGTCGCTGTTCGGGGACACGTTGCTGAGGTAAAAAGAGCAGTTGAAGCCGGAATCGCGGCTGGAGAAGAAGTCAAGGTTGGTACAGTAATCACCTACTACATCGTTCCTAATCCCCCGGAAAATGTGGAAACCATATTACCAATCCATTTCACTGAAGAATCAGAACCTTTCCGCATTTTCTAAGAAATTTTGCTATCAAAAACTGTAGCGAAGCTTCGTAAAATTCACTTGTAGCCCCCATATCGTTTATTCATACAGGAGATTAATAATGTCATTACAGGCAGTTGGAGCACTTGAAACGAAAGGTTTTCCGGCGGTGCTAGCAGCAGCAGATGCTATGCTAAAAGCTGGTAGAGTCACCCTTGTTGGTTATATCAGAGTAGGTAGCGCTCGCTTTACAGTTAATATTCGTGGCGATGTTTCGGAAGTAAAAGCTGCTATGGCTGCTGGTATTGAAGCCGCAGAGAATGTTTATGGCGGTACCCTTGAATCTTGGGTGATTATTGCTCGTCCCCATGAAAACGTTGAAGCTGTTCTGCCAATTGGTTACACAGAACAAGTCCAACAGTATCGAGAATCTGTAGAAAATCCCATTGTTAGATCATCGAATAGTAGATAGAGTCAACCCCCTGTGGGGGAATTCAAAATTTCAAACGAAGAATCTCCATAAATGAATTTAAAGAGAGGTCTTTTGTAAGGTTTCTGCTCATTAAAGCTTTTGAGGGTTTCATTCTTTCTGTATCCTAGATTTTGCGTAAGTTAAATTTTGAAGCAGAGGTAAAATAATAGTCAGAGTCAATAGTCAAAATCAATATTGACTGTTGACTATTCATTCTTAGGAATGTAAAAGTTTTAAAAATTAAGTTGTCAATCCTAGAGGGGTAATTGTAGGTGAAGCTAGTTTAAAAAGGATAAATTTGCCTATCAATTCCTACTCTCTAGAAGAGGGTAGGCGTAGCCCGTCGTAGACATCGCCTGATGGCATAGTGAGGCTGATTCCAAGCTCTACCGATACTATTTATCCAGGAATTTAATTAAACATCTTTTTAAACACTAATTCACGTATATATACTTAATAAAGTCAAAATATATGACGAAATTTAACTCAAGACGATTCACTTAAGGCTTGATCCTTCCTAACCCTCCTTTTTAAGGAGGGAATTAAGCCCATTTTTAAGAAGGGTTGGGGGGATCTTCGGGAGCAAAATCTCATTAATACTAAGCGTATTGAGATTTAACTAAGTATTCTCCTACATAAGGAATTTTAGAAGGTTGAAACTTATACTGGTGAAATAACGTCTGATATAGAGTTAAATTAAATTCGTTCCTAGTATCTGTTACAAAATGTCAGATTTCCCTGATGTATCTCGTGCAAAGGTGTATCCTCTCCACTCTAGGCAGATTTCTGTTCTCAGTTAAAAAACATAACTTTACAAAAAGTTTAAATTAACAGAATTGACCCAAACTCTTGCTATGCATAGTTTTCGGGTGTTTTGAAATCGCCAGCAAAACATCAATGTAGAAATTTCTGCATAATTCTAGGGAATTAAGACGTAATAAAAGTGGAATCACTGAGTTATTTTCATGAAATTCATGAAATCTGAGGCAGCTGCCAGTTAAAAAATTAGGTGGGACGAATGGAGGTTGTGATGCAAACTTCAAAATTGAGTTTCGAGGAATGCAATCTCACTATGACAAGAGATGTAGAAAAACTGGCTCTAGATTGGCAAAAGCGCTTGGCTGTGGAATGTCCAGACCAAAATGAAGCTGCTAAACAAAGTATTATTCTCTGGTTATTGGGATCTGACTCAAAACGGTTTGATCTGTTTAACCCTAAGGAACTCAACATCGCCAAGCAAGCGATGGAATATCGTTGGAGGATTTTACGTCAACGCTACTTGGGGCTGGGGCGAGAACGTGCTTATCGCAACTTGATAACGCGACTGGGAAGTTTAGCAACATTACGGAATCAGATTCAAACTTGGGTTTCCCTGAGCCGCGATCGCCAGCGCAGTGTGATGGATGTGTTGCAAGAAGTACTCCAAGAATTACTGCAAAGTGATAACTACATACAACAGCAAATGGCTGATATTGCCAAATATACAACCGATCGACGATTGAGGGATGCTCTGCTATTTGCCAGTCTAGAAGAATATTGTCTGCGGCCAGTACGCAATCAACCCCTATTAGCTTACCGATTTGTAAATTACTTACGTCGCACTCAGCGCGGCGGCTTAACCCAAGTTCCAGGCCGTGACTTGATTAGACTAGTGTCAGAAGAAGTTCTAACAGACGACACTGACAATCGAGTTAACTTAGTCGATAGTCAGGCGATCGCAGAATATCAAGAAGCACAACAACTAGAGGAACAACAGGTGCTGCGCCAGTCAGTACAAAAAGAATTTGAAAATTATTTACAAGAAAATGTGGGAACAGACGCAGTGGAATGGCTACGACTGTATCTCCAAGGTAAGTCCCAGGAAGATATTGCCCACAGATTAAATAAGCAGGCTAGGGAAGTATATCGTCTGCGAGAAAAAATTAGTTACCACGCCGTGCGTGTTTTTGCCCTCAAAGGTAAACCAGAACTTGTAGACAGTTGGCTCTCAATTTCCTTGCAAGAACATAACTTGGGATTAACACAAAACCAATGGCAGCAACTTGATGAAAAATTGGCTCCCCTGGGGCGGCAGATCCTAGATTTGCGGAGAGCGGGTAACTCAATAGAAGCAATAGCCGAACACTTAAAACTCAAAACCCATCAAGTGCTAGGCGAATGGACAAAAATCTATCTTGCCGCCCAAGCTTTAAGAACTCAGGATTAGGCTGGAGTTGGGAGTAGGGAACAGGAGGAGATGAGGGAGATTATAGAAATAATCAATGCCCAATACAACTCTTGGAGAGGCTGCGCCAACGGCTTCTCTACGAGACGCTGTTCGCGTTCGCTCAGTACAAGTGCCCAATGCCTAATGCCCAATTTATAATCTATAACCTGAAATTCATCTTCTACTTACGTCTACTTAGGTAGATATATTTGAAATATTAACAATCAAACAAAGTATCTTTATTAACTACCTACTAAATTAGAGGCAAAATATAGGTAAACACCAACGAATCAAATCTATGTTGTCTTCAGAGGGTGAACCAAATGATACCGCAGCGAATAGACAGCAAGTGCTCACTGCCACTCAAATTAAGTGGGAGGAACGAGGCGAAGGCGAGCAAATATTCCAACTGATTGATAGTCTTTTGTCCTTTGAAGCTTGCCTCTACCACCAAATTTTGCCCTTTAGATTACAAGACAAAAACCTCTTGCTAGGTATGGTTCATCCACAAGAGAGCGAGGCATTAGATTATGTTGGTCACGTTTTGTCTTATATCAATTGCACAATGGCGATTGAGGCGATCGCAGCTGACGCCCACCGCAGAATACTGTCAGCCTACCTCAACCATAAAAATACATCCCAGCTAGATACCAAACAAGTGTATCAGCCAACAAATAGCCCAACTACTATTGCTGATACATTTGTTCCCTTCCTAGATCCCGACTCGGAATCAAATCAGCAACCAATATTGATAGTGTTTCAGACACAAAAGCGTCAACATTCTGGGCAGAGGGTAGACTTGCCTCCTATCCCAGAGCTAGACCGATCATCTCCAACTACGACGTTCTTGACCCCTATTTCTAGAAGTCAACAGGGCGAGAATTCCAAAGCCCCAGCACCAAACAATTTACCTACTTTGGCTACGCAAGTTCCCGAACTATTTAGTCCGATTGAGATGCTGCCAACACTACCACCCAAGAAATTACTAGGAGAATTACTAGGGCGAATCCTGGCTGGGGGAATTGGTCGGCTGTACTTAGAAAGACAAGCTTACCAAGGCAGGATACTCTGGAGTGACAACGGAATCTTACAGTCTGTATTAGACAAACTGCCGCTCTCTGTTTTCCAAGGAGTACTGAATGAGTTAAAGCGGTTTGCTTCGGTGCCTGTCACCACAGTTGCAGAACCAAAACAGGTAGAGAAAGAATATGTGTATCAAAAAAACCGCTTATTATTACGCTTGCGAGTCATGCCGGGAACCTACGGCGAAGAAGCAACACTGCAAGTTTTGCGGGGAGCAGCATTAAAGTTCTATCAACAACAACAGTTGACACGTCTGGGGCGCGATGCTTTAGGAATTTCTCAGCAACTAAGCTTAAAATTACATGAACTACAAGAACGGCTTTCACTAAATCCCAGCCTTGACTCTCAGCAATTAGAAGCTTTGGTTGCCCTGAATCAACTAGTAAAAAATTTAGACCAACAGATCAAAATACTAGCACTGAATAGGAATCCACCAACAAACAACAAATCATCCATCTGTCAGTAAAAACGCTGATTTCGATCGCATACATAATTGTTATGTTGTAATGGAACCCTAGACCGATCAAGCTTAGAGGTTCATCTCAAATAAATACAAATTTTGCGATCGTATTCTGAGTAAGATTACGGTTTAAATAAACTTATAGTAGCAAAGTTAGTTTCCCGCTCTTGAATCCATTTTTTGCAAATATTTCATGCTAACTGAGGTTTTTAGTGAGCTTTTTCCCTTAATGAGTACAGCCAATCCACAAACTTTGGAATGGCTACTCAACGTTGCAATTGAACATGAATACCCATCTGGGCGAGCTGTTGTGATGGAAGATGCCTGGGGTAACGCAGTTTACTTCGTGGTTTCTGGTTGGGTCAAAGTCCGGCGTACCGTCGGGGAAGATTCAGTGGCTCTGGCAATTTTTGGCCGTGGCGATTTTTTTGGAGAAATGGCAATTTTGGATGAATCTCCACGTTCAACCGATGTCATTGCCCTTTCACCTGTAAAGTTGCTTAGTATTTCCAGAGAGCGTTTTATTCAAATATTGTTTAAAGACCCGCAGTTACATCACCGGATGTTGCAACTGATGGTGCGGCGATTGCGGCAAATTAACCAGCGCTTACAAATGCGGTCTTCACCACCGGCAGTCAAACTCGCCCATACCCTAGTGACTTTAGGCGAAAACTATGGTCAAGAATCGAACCTAGGAAGAGAAATTTTTAACATCCCCTTCAAAGATTTAGCCGAGGTGACAGAAATCGGCGTTGAAGAAACCACCAAAATCATAGAAAAGCTCCATGAAAAAGGGTGGATCAAAATTGACACTGCCAACAACATCATTTATCTTGTGAACTTAAAACAGTTGATGAACTTGGCTGGCAAAGTGTGATTGCTTTATTTGATACAAATTTACTTACTGATACCAATTTTCAGGAGTTGAAACTGGCTTTCATAAAATTGGCGACATAAAAAAGTAGGTAAGGCATATACCGTATCTACTTTTTAATTAGTATTTTGCTAACTGTCTGCGCTATAGGTGACACCAAAGCCACCACCACCAAGGACTTTTTGAACAATGAATCTGCCGTTTTTGAGGGGTTGATTGGGTGTCCAAAGTTACATAGATGCGCTAACTAATAAGTGCTGAGTAGAATTTAACCTTTATTTAAGGCTGTTGTCGTCCCTCCTCAATACTTACGAAGATTTCCTCAAGAGAGGCAACAAACATCTAAATAAATTAAAAACTCCATCGGTACATCTTGCTCGGTATGATGTTTAACTGCAAGCATTTACTCAGTAATAACCAGCTATGACACAGAACTACCGCATTACTCTACTTCCCGGCGATGGCATTGGCCCTGAAATTATGGCAGTGGCGGTAGATGTGCTGAAAGTCGTAGGGAAGCAATTTGATCTAAAGTTTGAATTCCAAGAAGCCCTCATCGGTGGTGCAGCAATTGACGCTACAGGTGAACCCCTACCATCTGCGACTCTAGAGACTTGCCGTAATAGTGATGCTGTATTACTCGCCGCAATTGGTGGTTATAAGTGGGATTCCCTACCATCTAATTTACGCCCAGAAGCAGGTTTGTTAGGGCTACGTGCGGGTTTGGGATTATTTGCCAATTTGCGCCCAGCGAAAATTTTGCCCCAGCTAATCGATGCCTCGACTTTAAAACGCGAAATCGTCGAAGGTGTGGATATTATGGTGGTGCGTGAACTCACTGGTGGAATTTATTTCGGGAAACCTAAAGGGATTTTTGCTACAGAAACTGGTGAAAAACGCGGTGTAAATACAATGGTTTACACCGAATCGGAAATTGAACGTATTGGGCGGGTGGCTTTTGAGGCGGCTAGAAAACGCGGTGGGAAACTTTGTTCGGTGGATAAGGCGAACGTATTAGAAGTATCTCAGTTGTGGCGCGATCGCATCACCCAACTTAGTACGGAATATCCAGATATTGAACTCTCTCATCTATATGTAGACAATGCTGCTATGCAGTTGGTACGCGCTCCCAAGCAATTCGATACCATCGTCACAGGCAATTTGTTTGGCGATATTCTCTCTGATGCTGCTGCCATGCTCACAGGTAGTATTGGGATGTTACCGTCGGCTAGTTTGGGCGCTTCTGGACCTGGTGTGTTTGAACCAGTCCACGGTTCCGCCCCAGATATCGCCGCACTTGATAAAGCAAATCCTTTAGCACAGGTTTTGAGTGCGGCGATGATGTTACGCTACGGTTTAAACCAACCAAAAGCGGCAGATCGGATCGAAGAAGCCGTATTGCAAGTTTTAGAGCAAGGCGATCGCACGGGAGATATAATTTCTCCAGGCAAAAATCTCCTTGGTTGCCGCGCTATGGGAGACTCACTCATTAAGGCTATTGAACAAAAATAATTTTCCAGAGCAAACTGGGCAATTTGGCAACCTTTGCTAGAAGTTTCGGGTAGACTAGAGTGAAATCTAGCAATCAAATAACAGTCGATAGTGTACGCATTACGACAAGCACAAGCAAATTTTACCGCCCCAAAAAACCAGTCACCTCTGATTGATCCCGCCGTAATCAGAGCTGCTGGGCAGATTTACTACACTCACTGTGAAGTACATCCCGAAATAGCTGGGCAACCCTCCGGTGTAGCAATTAATCGAATGAATCATCGAGGTAAGGTTATTTTTACTAACCAACCAGTTCTATTACCTCAAGAGTGTTTTGTGCCCTTGAGTCAAATTGAATCCCATATATATTAGTCATTGGTCATTAGTCATTGGTCATTAGTCATTGGTCACTTGTACTGAGCGGAGCCGTTCGCGGAGCGTCTGGAAGAGAAGTATTAGTTCTCGACAAAGGACAAAAGATGAACGACAAATGACACAGGACTAATCACAAAGGACAAATGACTGTATGGACATTTTGTTCGCCGTCCCGGCGAGTGTAATGGTCTTTGCTTTGGGTGCATCTATTGGTAGTTTTCTCAATGTTATTGTTTATCGGCTACCTGCTGGGTTGTCAATTCTTTGGCCGCCTTCTCGTTGTCCTAAATGCTTAAACCAGCTAAAAGCTTACGACAATGTACCAGTGTTCGGCTGGATTTCCTTAAGAGGGCGGTGTCGATATTGTAAAAGCAAAATTTCTGTCCGTTATCCTGTGGTAGAAGGGTTAACGGGCATAATTTTTTTACTAATTTTTTTGGTATTTCAAGTTTCGATTTTAACAATAGGCTATTGGGCTTTTTGTAGTTGGTTATTGGCACTATCGCTCATCGACTTAGATACAATGACCCTACCCAATGCACTTACTCAATCGGGTTTAGTGGTGGGGATTTTGTTTCAAATGGTGGTTGGTTTTTTACCAGACGCTAGCTCTGTAGCATTGGTAAATCATCTCATGATGGCGATAGTTGGCGCAGTATTGGGTTTATGGCTGTTTGATGCGATCGCTCTATTGGGTTCAATTGCCTTTGGTAAAGCTGCAATGGGTGCGGGTGACGCGAAGTTAGCAGCTATGATGGGAGCCTGGTTAAGCTGGAAATATTTGCTCTTAGCTAGTTTTATCGCCTGTGCGCTGGGAGCGTTAATTGGCAGTGGTGTTCTTATGCACACACGCATTCGCAAAGCGTCTCGTAGAGAAGCCGCGAGTCAAGAGACATCACGACAAACTTTAGGACAAAAGATGCCTTTTGGCCCTTTTCTGGCTTTAGGATCTCTTATTACCCTGTTTAGTGGCGAAGCCATTTTATCTAGCTACCTGCGGATATTTTTTCCAGCATCTTGAATTAGAGTGGGGAGTGAGGGAGAAGAAGCAAGGGAGCAGAGAGCAGGGAGCAATGGAGCAGAGTTTTTCCCTCCGCCTCTTTCCAATGCCCATACCCTTACATAAGAAATATTTATAATTCGTGACTGTAACCAGCATTACCCCATCTGCCCTTCACATTTTGATAATATTCAGCTTGTGACTTGTATTACCCTCTTAACGACGATTAACCGTTGGCAAGTACAACTAGTGCAAAAGATGCTGATTGCTCAGAATCTAGCAATACGAATAATTGATTTGGGTGGGAGGGCGAGAGCATCTTATTTGGAGGTTGGTATTCTCATGGCTTTGTCAGTACGTCCATATAATTAAGTCTGCTGAAAAAAAGAGCAAGAGACTTGTATTGGCATAAGTATTTTCGTTAAGCTGGCAACCACAGATGAAAATTAAGGTCTGAATTGCTTAAAAACGTAGTTTAACGATGTTGTCATTAGTGAGCTAGTACGGTCTTCTCCCAAAGGGAGAGGCTACCGCCAAGGGGGTGTCCCCATGAGTAACTGGCGTTAGCCATCACCCGAAGGGTCATTAATAAAGACAAATGACTAATGACAACCCAATACGGTTTGATATGTTTTCGACCTCATGCCCACTTAAAATAAAATAAAAAATGGCTAACAACGAAGAATCACGCGGTTTAAAGTCTCTATTTGATTGGTTTGCAAATCGACGGAAATCAGGATCTACTAGCCTTGATCGCCAAGAGCGTGAAATTGCTGATGGTCTTTGGCACAAATGTTCTAAGTGTGGCGTATTGGCATATACAAAAGACTTGAAAGCCAATCAGATGGTTTGTGTCGAATGTGGTCATCACAATCGGGTAGACAGTGATGAGCGCATCCGTCAATTGATAGATCATAATACCTGGAAACCGATGGACGAGCATTTGCGTCCAACCGATCCCCTAGAATTTCGCGATCGCAAACTCTACAGCGATCGCCTACGAGAAACACAAGAGAAAATTGGCTTAATAGACGCCGTTAACACTGGTTTGGGTCAACTCAATGGTTTGCCTGTTGCCCTTGGAGTTATGGACTTCCGCTTCATGGGTGGTAGCATGGGTTCCGTTGTGGGAGAAAAACTCACCCGCATGATTGAGCAAGCCACTCAACGGCGGTATCCTGTAATTATCGTCTGCACATCCGGTGGCGCGAGAATGCAAGAAGGAATGCTCTCGCTGATGCAGATGGCGAAAATCTCCGCAGCCCTCCAGCGCCATAAAGACGCGCGACTATTATATATTCCCATTTTGACAAACCCCACAACGGGCGGCGTTACCGCTAGTTTTGCCATGTTGGGCGATATCATTTTGGCAGAACCCAAAGCAACCATTGGTTTTGCCGGTCGGCGAGTGATCGAACAAACCCTACGGGAAAAACTGCCCGAAAATTTTCAGACTGCTGAAGATTTGCTCCTGCACGGTTTTGTTGATGATATAGTACCCCGTACCCAATTAAAGAACACCCTAGCCCAACTGATTGCCCTACACCAGCCTGTATTAACAACACCTCACATGGTGTTATGGGAAACAATGTCCTTGACTTCTACCGCCGCAGAATAGAGCAGGGGGAGATGAGGGAGTAGGGGGAGCAGGGAGAGATGAGGTAGTCAACTACTATTTATTTCTCCCCCTCATCCTCTCCCTGGCTCTTGGAGAAACATGAGTGGAACAAGGGCTACTAATCTGAATAGACTAGAGAGGGCGAACAAACCCAGTAAGCCTCCAAACTGAGCAAATTGGAGGAGAAAGCTGCCTATAGTTGTGCCCAAGGCACCACTTGCTCCAGCAACGGCAGCTGCGATCGCAAAATAGATAGACTGATTTTTAATTGGTGCGATCGCCAATTGTATATTGTTGCTGCACAAGTCAATGGCCGCCCAAGTACCTCCAGCCAAGATGTGTAATAGAGGTAGCCACAACCAGATGTCAAGGCGATTAGCACCAATCCCCACCCACAGTAATGGTGTAACTGCAACTAAAACCCCAACACAGATGAGGATGGGACGATTGCCTATCTTGTCTGCTAATTTTCCCCACAGAATAAGCATTAGCAAAGTTGCCCCTGCCTGAAGGCTATTGTAGATAGTCACATAACTCACATCCAAATCCAGCGTGTCCAGCATATAGAGGTTAAAAAAAGGACTGCTGAGGTTAACAGCAAGATTCCAGAAGCTGAAATACAGCAGAAATATCAAAAAGTTAGAGTTTTTCCAGATGCTGTTAGTTAACTGGTCTTGTGGCGGATGAATTGCTTGAAGTACTTCAGATTCATCTTTTGCAACCTCTGGCTGAATCTCACTTGTTTGTGGTAGCTTGCCATCATAAGTATTTTGCGATTGCGGATTCATATCCACCTGGAAATATTGACACCCCAATCCCACAATCCCAAACACAATGCTTACCAAGAGAACCACCCCATAGCCTTGCAGAGTTCCACCATACCAATGTGATACAGCTAGACCCGCAATTGGTACGCAAACCAAATTGGTGAGGTTAGCGGCACTATTACGTATGCCAAAATACCTGCCTCGTAATCGCCGGGGAACTATCATTGCCACCCAACTTAGCCACGATGCTGTTCCTAGTCCTCCCAAAAGATTGCTGAATAGAACAATCAAGAGTGTCAAGATCACTAACTGCTGAGTATTAATCGCTCCCAGGCTTACCCCTACAATACCGATTACTAAAACCAGCCATAGCAGCCGACCAATTCCGTGTGTCCGAAGCGAATATTGAAAACGGCTGGTACTACGTTCAGACAAGTAAGCACCCAACGGCTGAATGAGATTGACTAACATGGGGATAGAAGACAGCATCCCAAATACCACTGGACTAGCACCCAATTCCACCAATAAATTGCTGAGTAAAATCCCGCCAGTTCCAAGAGAATAAACCGATGCTAAGACAGAATCCGCAGTGGAAGCTTTTAAACTAGTACGAATACTATCCTTGGGAATTCGAGAGTTGGGAGAGATTGCTGTTGATGGTGAGGCAATCTGGGCAATTTCTACAGTCAGTGGCGCAGTTGTTTCAACCTGAACAGAATCCATAATCTATGTTTATGGGTAAAGTATCCTGGGATAAATCCAGTTGCAAAGGAACTCAGTATGCTTTCATAAGCGTTGCTGATAATTTTTTCGTTATTTTAGCTTGCAATTTTCAACAAAAATTTTAAATAAGTAAAAGATCACTCCTTCAGAACACAAGGTATAAGCGAGGAAAGAGAATATTATTTGTTTGTGAACAATAAAGGATTATTTAATTTTTTGGGATTGGTGATGGCGATCGCGATCGCTATTATTGCTTGTCAAAGTCTACAATTACCAAGCAAACCCTTAGCATCTACGGCAGTCACCATTAAACTCAGTGGTTGGGGAGGCTCCCCGATTGAGCAAAAACTCTTGAGACAAGTTCTTCAAGACTTTGAGGCACAACATCCAACTATTAAGGTCAAATATGAAGTAATCTCCGACCAATATATGGATGTAATTAAAACCCGTTTGGTTGGAGAAGCCGCGCCTGATGTCTTTTATCTGGATGCGCTGGAAGCTCCTTTTTTGATGAGTCAAAATCTTCTAGAACCATTAAATGCTTACATCACCCCCAAATTTGACCTAGCAGACTTTGAGGATAACCTACTCGACAGCTTTAAATATCACAACCAGATTTATGGTCTTCCCAAAGACTATTCCACCCTGGCTCTGTTTTATAACAAAAAAGCCTTCGCCGCCGCCGGCTTGAGTAATCCGCCAGCGACTTGGGAGGAATTACGTAACTACTCGAAACAATTGACAAGCAAACTTAACAAATACGGCTTTGGGGAAATTCCCGAATTGGCGCGTCAGGCTTATAAAATTAAAGCCTTTGGTGGACAAGTTGTTGATCAAAATGGTTATGCTAGCTTTGCGAGTGCAGCAGGTTTACAGGGTTTAGAGTTGGTAGTAGACCAGTATCAAAAAGACCGCTCCTCTGCCCAAAAGTCGGATGTGGGGACAAACTCAGGTAGTGAAATGTTTGGTCAGAGTAAAGTGGCAATGGTGATTGAGGGTAACTGGGCAATTCCCTATCTAACTGAAACCTTTCCTCAAGTAGAGTTTGCTACCGCACAAGTGCCTACTATTAATGACAAAAAAGGTACGATGGTCTTTACCGTTGCCTACGTGATGAATAAACAAGCACAACACAAAGCCGAAGCTTGGGAGTTGATTTCTTATCTCACGGGTAAAGAAGGGATGCAGAAGTGGACAGGAACAGGGTTTGCTTTGCCAACACGGAAATCAGTGGCCAAGAATTTGGGCTATGACCAAGATCCGTTGCGATCGCCATTAGTGGCAGGAGTGGATTATGCTACACCGTGGCAGGTAGGTCAGTATGCAAGTGCGATCGTCAATAACTTTGATAACCAGTTTGTCAGCGCTTTATTGGGACAACAATCATTAAAGCAGGCGATCGCGCGAGGGCAGAATGATGCAAATCAGCAGATTAAGGCGATGGAGTAAGCAATCTTTCTTACCTCTACCAAATCACTTTTTAGTAGAAATTTGCGATCTCTTTATCGGCTGTAATTATTGCAGCTTGATTACTTCTGGCTAGTGTAACCGCAATTCGATCTACCGGATCTCGATGATCCCATTCTAAATTGACACTTTCTATCCAAATATTTTCATCAATGGGTACAATCTGAAGTTTTTGTGACACACCTAGAGGTAGCAAAAAATTAACTTAAAATTGTAGATGTTAGTCAACAATAGCAAATAACTATGCATCCCCTATTAAACGTTGATATTTCCCAATTAAGCGTATCCGAACGAATACAACTTGCAGAGGATTTATGGGATAGCATTCTGACTGACACTAATGCAGTAACTCTGAGCGAAGAGCAAAAACAAGAATTAGATAGACGTTTAGAAACACATCGTCAAAACCTAAACCAGGGTTCAACCTGGAAAGAGGTTAAGCAAAGACTGGGTTTTTCTCAATGATTTATCAGTTAATTATTAGCCCAGAAGACCCCACTTCCATTCCTCTCTCCTTGCAGGAGAGAGGCTTTGAATTCTCCCCATTCCCTGGTAGGGAAGGGGGCTGGGGGGTTAGGTTTCGCGTTTGTTTTTCCACATAGCGTGAAAAGTCAGAAACAATGGCAGGATAGAAATATTTGAAAGTCTGCCGATCGCTCCAAAACTACCTTTTTTAGTTAGAACATCACACAAAAGCTGGGTGAATATCTGGCATTACCACAAAGCTTTTCAAGCAGTGGGTAAAATAAATGTTCGCAATCTTCGCTCTAAAAAATCTAGAAAAAGATACATAATGAAGCAAACAAAACAACTTACTGGGATTATTGAACGGGAAGGAGACGGCTATGTATCGCTGTGTCCCGAATTCGATATCGCTAGCCAAGGAGACACGATTGAAGAAGCACGGAATAATCTGATTGAAGCATTGCAACTCTTTTTTGAAGTAGCAGATCCTTCGGAAATCGAGGAACGGATGCACACTGAAGTTTTTGTGACACACCTAGAGGTGAGTATTGGGTAAACTACGTGTTCTTTCTGCCGGGGAAGTGTGTCGCATTTTAGAACAGAATGGTTTTGTACAAGTGCGTCAGCGTGGTAGTCATATTATTATGCAGATGCAAACTGAAGATTCAACAATTACTGTTCCTATCCCTAACTACGAAGAATTACGCGTTGGTACGTTGCGCTCTATTATTCGCCAATCAGGATTAGCTCGTGCTTTATTTGAGGTTAATTAAGCCGAAAGTTTAATAAAATCATCCACGATAAAAAGCGATCGCTAGTTAATAAGGCGATCGCGTAATTAAGTATATTTGTTACAGCAGTAAAACACACACTCCATGACTACAACCTCTGTCATTGAAGGTTTTATCTCATTCCGTGGTCATCAGGTATGGTATCGCATTGTCAAACCAGACCAAGAAGATTCTGACAAGCTACCGTTGCTGTGTCTTCACGGGGGACCAGGAGTACCCCACGACTACTTAGAACCTTTGTCAGCAATGGCTACAACGGGAAGGCGAGTTATATTTTACGATCAATTAGGGTGTGGAAATAGCGATCGCCCCACAGACCCCGCTTTATATTCCATAGATTTGTTCAAAGAAGAACTCTTCGCCGTCCGCAGCGCCTTAAATTTAGATCAAATTCATCTTTTTGGGCAATCATGGGGTGGTTGTTTAGCGCTAGAACACGCCCTTTCTCAACCTACTGGGTTAGTTAGTCTCGCTCTAGCTAGCACGCCTTCTAGCATTCGACAATTTGTAACTGAAGCTTATCGCCTAATGAATGAACTACCAATCGAAGTACAAGAGGTCATTCGTAAGCACGAAGCAGATGGTACTACTCAAGATCCCGAATACAAACAGGCAATGGAGGTATTCAATCATTCTTTTCTTTGCCGAATAGACCCTTGGCCTAGCAGCTTAACTACAGCCTACAGTAAAGTTGGTACAGAATTTCGGGGTGCTGGCAAAATCATCGACTGGAATATTGAAGACCACCTCAGTGAAATTGTTGTGCCTACACTGTTGCTTTCAGGTCGCTACGATGAGGTTACGCCCACTTGTGTTGAAACAGTTCACAAGGGTATTTCTCGCTCAGAGTGGGTACTATTTGAAAACAGTTCACACATGCCTCATCTGGAAGAGACAGAAAGATTCTTGCAAGTCTTGGGTGAATTTTTAAATCGTGTCGAAGGTCATGCTAATTGATTTTTAGCTAGCGATAAAATTTGCGGAGTGGGAGGAAAGATAAAATAACGCTGTGGAAAAAACGAAAATAGACAAGTAGGACTTATGCAAGAGTAATGGGATAACGAACCACAGAGGCGCAGAGGACACGGAGAAATAGGAGTTTGAGAGATATTTTGCATAAGTCCTAACAAGTTTAAATTTAGGCGATCGCTACTAATCCTATACTTCTTAGTAGCAGTTTACGAAGATTAAAATATTGTATATTCCTAAAGTTATACAACACTGCCAAAAAGTGCCGTCGCCATTTTTCTTAGGGACTTCCAAATAAAAAAATACTCAAAAACTCTCTCCTCCTTATTCCTCTGTGTTCTCTGTGCCTCTGTGGTTCGTTTATTTAAATAATTTATTTTTTGGAAGTCCCTTAGCCTATTGCTAATACAATCCCCATTCTAATTTCAGAGTTTCTAACTTAGGATTCTTCACACTCATTCTCTTACACTCTTCCAAAAATTCCTTGACTTGTTCTTCGTTAAGACTTAACCCGCCATCTTGCAGATTATTGATGTAAGTCATCACATCTGAAGTTGTTAAATCCGAACTAATTTCTTCTAGAAGAATAGCATTTCTAACTTCCCGACAAACCAACTCAATATCTGATGAAGTAAATCTCGTACTTTTATCCGCCAAAACTTCAAAAATAATTAGCTGATTTATATCAATTTTAGACAGGTAGTGTTTGAATAAATCTGTTCTTTCTACTTGAGACGGTGGGAAAATAGGAATCTTCCAATCCAATCTACCAGAACGTTTCAAAGCGCTATCAATACCACTCAAATAATTAGTAGCAGCAATGACAATTACATCACTATTTTGAAGATTATTTAGTTCTATGAGTAATTGGTTGATGGTTGCCTTTTGGTCTGTGTGTGCATTGTCTTCATTCCGATTAAACCCAATACTGTCTAACTCATCAATAAATAAAAGTGAAGGAGATTTTTTCTTAGCTTGAGCAAAGATATCTCGAATATTTTTTTGACTTTGCCCTATCCAAACACTGACAATATCAGCAGGAGAGAACTTAAAGAAATATCTTCCAGACTCATTAGCAAAGGCATTTGCTAAGAGAGTTTTACCACATCCCGGTAAGCCATAGAAGAGAATTCCACCAATTGAACTATTGTATCCTTTAGATTGCAACTTCAGGAGTCTAGTTAGTTTTTCTTTTTCTTCATTTAGCCCTTTGACTTGGCTAAAGTCAAGCTTAACTTCCTTAATGCGGTTAGTAATTGGATATGCTTGTACTAAACTAGGTTTTTGAGCCACATACTCAAAAGATGGATAGTCGATAGAGTCAAATGATACTGGGACTAATTGGTGTTTTTCATAATCAGGAGCCATGATTATAACCTGGAAGCGATCGCCATAATATCCAGAAAACTTATATTCTAATATTTCCTTAGCTTTTTTCAGTTGGTAATAGTTGCGTGCAATTTCAAAACCGGGAATTACCAACCAAAGACTTTCCAGCTGATTCGGCCATACTTTTGATTTTCTCAAAACTCTTTTAATTGAATCTAAAAAGAGATTATTATCCTGAAATTCTTGATATTTGAGAGTTTCTATCTCAACTACTACCTGATTTTTTACATAGACTTCTATGATTTCACTTTGGTACTCTCCATCATAATCTGATGTATCTTCATCTATTGTTTCCTCATCTCTAGAAGTCAACTCAACTCCACAGCCGATATTAGACAATCCATATCCTAGACTTTCTAACGTTTTAATAGCAAAATATTTGAGATAGAGATATTCTTTACTTTCCTGCTGCCACTTTAGAGCATAAAAGTGTTCAGCTTTCATCTTCAATAATAACTGAGATTCAGCCTGTATTTGAGCTTTTTGTAATTCAAGAAAGTAATTTTGCAAAGATGCATCATCTTCCTCTATTTCGTAATATGGAAGTTCCAGCAGTAGACGAAAATGCGCGTATATTTCCTCTTTCTGTTCAATAGAGGCTTGATTTGGATATTTACACCTGAGAGTAAAAGTAAAAGGAATTTTACTGGCAACTCTATCTACCAAATATCCTAAAGCATCTTCTTGCTGATGAGCTTGGATCTCTAATACCGATGGACAATGAAATAAAATAAAGAACTGTTCAGAATTATATTTATTCGCATATAGAGATATCTGTTCAAACTGCTGATCGAATTTTTCAGAATCAAGCAACTCTAAACCAGTATTGCCAAGTATAATGCTAGTCATAGTTGAGCGATAAAACTGAAAAATACCAGCATCAGAGATAGGATTTTCTTGTTCATCCTTACAATCTTGATCTGAGTCTGAGGCAATACTTGTCGGAATTTTCCTAGCAGCAGCTTTGGGTATACTATTATAACCTCCATACTGATATTTTCTAATTAATTCATAATTAAATATTTTGACAACAATATCACAAAAGAAATCTTCTACTTGTGGAATCAAAAAAATACCTACTGGCTGGTGAGAATCTAAACACGCTTGGAATCGTTCATATTCTTGTTCAGAGCCAAAATCAAATAAGTAGTAGAAAAAATCATGTTTGACTGAAATTGCCTCTTTTAGCTTGGCTGAAATTGATTGAGATTCAGCAACTTGATTTTTTGGTTCTACACCTTTAATAGAAATAGCTATTTTTGTCTCTAATGGAATATGTAAATCCAACTGAGGATTTGTACAAAGCCCCAATTCATCAAGAGCATTATTAAAATCATTTATGAATGATTGACTTCTACGCTGGTAGCCAAACTGTTCTATGATAGTTTTTACCCGTAGGCTTTTTTGAGTTTTACCAGTTCTCTGAAGTTCACTTTTAATCGAACGTAAGTAGGCTGTATATGACATTTTGTGTACTATTGGTTGAGTTGGTTTAATTAGCATCCCCAAGGAAGCTAAATATATAGTTCCCTAAATCAGATATCCAGCTAACTCACACAAGCGATGTCTTTTGACTCGATGCTTTCCCAAGATAGAGACTGATTTAATGAGGTTCAATATTTTTTTAGAGGAGTACGATAAATAATCATGCACTACCGATCGCTACAGCCGGGTTAGGGCGTGTTTTCAAAGTCTTAGATCCCCCCAACCCACGCCACTTGCTCCACTTGGGGAAACCCCAAGACCGCAGTGGCTCCCCTTAAAAAGGGGGGCAAAGAGTCTCTTAAAGTCCCCCTTTTTAAGGGGGATTTAGGGGGATCTAAAAAGTTAGGAGGCTAAACGAGCAGTTTGAAAACACGCCCTAGTGCGAGATTAGATGGAGGTTCAGTAGTGTTTGAAATCAACAGGCGGCGGAGTAACGCCAGGTGGAATATCAGCGAAAACTTGGCTGGGTATATGTTCATGATGCCCACTATTCTAGTTTTGGGAACTTTTGTAGTCTTACCCATTCTCTACGCCGTTTTTCTTTCATTGCAAAAAGTTCAACTCCTTGGTGGTATTGAGTACGAGTTCATCGGTTTTCGGAACTTCACGCGATTGGCTGAAGATGAAAGGGTTTGGATTGCTTTGAGAAACACAGCCGAATATGTAGCCATTGTTGTGCCAACTCAAACTATCTTGGCTTTAATTCTGGCGGTAACTCTGAATTCTGGGATTCGCGGTAAAAACTGGTGGCGCATCCTCTATTTTTTGCCCACAGTCACTTCTTCGGCAGTGCTGACGCTGATCTTTATGTGGATTTATAACACTGATGGGCTACTAAACGATTTTCTCGCTTTTGTCGGGCTACCGACTTATAACTGGTTGGGCGATCCGGCAGTTGCGCTCAAAGGCATTATGATCATGAACATTTGGTCAACTGCGCCGTTTTTTATGGTGATTTATCTGGCGGCGTTGCAAGATATCCCCCAAACACTTTATGAGGCGACCCAACTTGATGGGGCAAACGGATGGCAGCAATTTATTTATATTACTCTCCCCTTGCTGAAGCCTGTAACCTTCTTTGTGGTAGCAGTAGGGGTGATTGGGACTTTTCAACTTTTTGACCAGTCTTACATCTTTTCTGGCGGTACTGGCGGGCCAAACAACGCTACGTTAACTGTGGTGCTGCTAATTTACCAAGCTGTGTTTCGGAATTTACAAATGGGATATGCAGCTGCGATCGCATTTTTGTTAGCAGCAGTGATCATTGCCATCACTTTGATTCAGCGACGACTTTTCGGAGGCGAACGCATTTGACTAAAATCTCTGGCTTATCCTGGCTCAAAGCCCTGTTATACGTCTTGCTGACACTCTATGCGATCATTACCCTAATACCCTTTCTCTGGGCACTGTCAGCATCATTTAAGCCGCTATCAGAGATTGTCAGTGGTGAACCCAACTTTCTTCCCAAGAATTTTACTCTCGATAACTACAAGCAAATCTTTCTCCAAGAACCCCTATTTTGGCGCTGGTTGTTTAACAGTGTAGCGATCGCCATCAGCGTTACTCTTTTAAACTTGTTGTTAAACTCAATGGCTGGTTATGCCTTGGCAAGACTGCGCTTTGTTGGTAAACGCTTTTGGTTCTTCCTAATTTTGACCGTATTAGCAATACCAGCACAAATCACCTTAATTCCCACATTTTTGATTTTGAAAGCCATCGGCTGGCTGAATTCTTACCAAGGCATGATTGTCCCTAGCATGGTCAATGCCACTTTTATCTTTATGATGCGGCAGTTTTTTGTTAATTTTCCTAAAGAACTAGAAGAAGCCGCTCAACTAGATGGCTTAAATACCTTGGGAATTTTCCGATATATTGTTTTACCTTTAGCAAAACCAGCACTAGCAGCACAGGCAGTTTTTGTGTTCATGGGGAGTTGGAATAATTTTTTACTGCCTATAGTTATCCTATTTGACCCAGAAATGTTTACCCTACCTTTGGGGCTGAACACCTTCAAAGGTCAATACATCAGCTATTGGAACTACATTATGGCGGCTTCTATGGTCTTCACCCTGCCAGCTTTAGGTATTTACGCCTTTTTTAATCGTTACTTTATTCAAAGCGTTACCTTCACCGGAGGAAAAGGTTAATAGTCATTAGTCATTAGTCATTAGTCAAGAGTTAAAAATTCTTCCCCTGCTTCCCCTGCTTCCCCTGCTTCCCCTGCCCCCTGCCCCCTGCTCCCTGCCCCCTCCCGATCCCAAAACAGTATTTTGGGCAACAAATTGCACTCCTAACGTGATATTGGTATTACAGCGACTCAATCTCTATCTATCAGTTAACAAGCATTATGGGTTTTGCAGACCTATCAATCGCAGAGATAGCAGCCGACTACAGCATTCCTGTAGAAGAAGTGTTTTCTCTGTGCAACCAACTGGGAATCGCCTACAAACACCAAAAGACCCGTTTGGCGTTAGAAGATGCAAAGGCAATTATTTCCCAAATATCGTGTGAAATACGCCCAAAAGGTACTAGCGACTCGGTGGGTGATCACGAAGTCACCTAAAGGGTTATCTCGGCTTTGGCTAATCACTGATAGCTAATGACAAAAAACAATGAGTCATTAGCAATTAGCAGCTTGGAGATTGAGAATCGCGTTCTTAGCTGTGTTGAGCGTCAAAATTTTTAAGGGGAAACATGTTTAGAAAACTAATTGGCGTTGTTGTGGCTACTGTTTTACTCTCGTTTCAGTTGATTGTCGGTAACGCGACAGCAGTGGAACTGGACAAAGCTACCCGAACAGTGCCATTAAATACTCAAGGTGATACCGTCGTACTCAGCCTTAAACAAGTCAAAGAAGGCAAACGCTTATTTAATAACGCTTGCGCCCAATGTCATGCTGGTGGAGTTACCAAGACAAACCAGAACGTGGGACTCACTCCAGAGGATCTGGCACTGGCAACACCCAACCGTAACAATGTTGAAGGCTTGGTGGATTACCTGAAAAATCCGACTACTTACGACGGGGAAGAAGAGATTTCTGAAATACACCCCAGTATCAAAAGTGCAGATATTTTCACAGTAATGCGAAATCTGACGGATGATGACTTGGAAGCGATCGCTGGTCATGTTCTCTTACAACCCAAAATCGTTGGCACTAAGTGGGGAGGCGGAAAAATCTATTACTAAATCCCGGAACTGAATCATTGGGAATAGGGAATAGGGCATTGGGCACTTGTACTGAGTTTCGACACTTCGGCTACGCTCAACTACCGCGAAGTCGTTGGCGCAGCCTCTCCAAGAGTTGTATTGGGCACTTGTACTGAGCGAAGCCGAAGTATTGGGCATTGGGAAGAATTCAGTCCCTATTCCCCATTCCCTATTCCCCACTAATTACACAGCTTTTTGCAATAAATTGCTCCCCATTCTTAAAAAAAAAATTGATCTATGACAATCTGTCATATTTGGCGTTTATTTTATTTAAAATGAGAAAGAGAAAAAAATTATTTGTTAGGAGACAGCCATGAAATTGATTTCGGCAAGCTGGCGACGCCTTGGTTTAGCTGTGTTGACAATCCTTTTAGTTGTTAGCAGCTTTGCTGTTTTTACTCCCAGCGCTTCTGCTGAAACCTACCAGGTGAAATTGGGTAGTGATAAAGGAATGCTGGCATTTGAACCGAAAAAGTTGACCATTAAACCAGGTGACACAATTGAATGGGTGAACAACAAAGTTCCTCCCCATAATGTTGTGTTTGATGCTGCCAAAAACCCCAGCAAGGACAAGGATTTAGCAAAATCTCTGTCTCATAAGCAACTTCTTATGAGTCCTGGTAAAAAGGAAACAACCACCTTTCCAGCAGATGCACCTGCTGGTGACTATACCTTCTACTGCGAACCTCACCGTGGGGCTGGCATGGTTGGTACAATCACTGTCCAAGGCTAGAAACACCAGCCTTTGATACAAGATGATTACTCAGTTAAATTAACTCATCGCAACACGCCACACTCCTAGAGTGACGCACAAAATCCATAATGGCGGTAACGAGTCCTATCCTCCCCTAAGACGCTAAATAACCTGTGGCGATGGAGGGGTGAACTCGTTACCGCCAATTTTGATCAAATTTGACTTACTCAGTGATTAATCGCGTTTATACTCTTGCTGGAGGCTTGTTGCGAGGAAATTCTGTTGAGAATACTTTTATTAATTCTACTGTCGGCGATCGCTCTATTCAAATTCACATTCATTAGTCCAGCACTAGCTGCCGAAACATCCAACGGTGCTAAAATTTTCGAGGCTAACTGTGCTTCTTGCCATATAGGTGGCGGTAACATCCTGATTATCCAGAAAACTTTGAAAAAGGAAGCATTGTCAAAGTACCTAGAAAATTACGATCGCGATTCAATTGAGGCGATTATCCACCAAGTGCAAAATGGTAAAAATGCGATGCCTGCCTTTAAAGCCAAGTTAAGTGCTGAGGAGATTCTGGAGATAGCTGCTTACGTTTTTCAGAATGCAGAACAAGGCTGGTAAATTAGCGATACCATCTACTTCTTGTGGGGTGGGCAGCGTTCGACTGAGCGCTCACGCCGAAGTCTTGCCCGCCCTAATTAGTTAACTATATGTATATATATGACGAACTAGCGATCGCCAGTTCGTCAACTGCTAAGGCGATTTCTGATGAAAAAAATACCCATGTTGACGAGTTTCGACAACTCTTGGAGACGCCACGCGTAGCTTGCTTCCCCGCAGGGGTACGCTCAACTCTCGACCACTCAGTTGGTTGAGCGAAGTCGAAACCAACGGCTATGTTAATTTTATTCCTAGAATTCACCTAAAAACGATATTTCCAAGATGAATGATAAATTTACAATTTTTATCATTCATCGCTTTGAGCTTGTTTCTTAATCCAAAATCACCACCGAGTGATTATTTGTCTGGATTAGATTTTTTTCTGTTTTCCTTCACTTGGCGTAATCGTTCTACTAATTTTTGCTCCGATCCAACAGAGGGCGTAGACTGAGTATTATTGACTCTCGGTAGTAATAACGGTTCGGAAGTAGTGGGTGACGATGAAGGTGTGAACTGGTTATTTATGATTGGCAGTTCAGATAATGGCTTAGAAGTAGCTGCTGGTGAGGGGATAAGCTGGTTGTTATTGATTCCCGGTGCAGCTAATGGCTTAGAAGTAGCTGCTGGTGAGGGGATAAGCTGATTGTTATTGATTCCTGGTGTAGCTAATGCAGAGGGATTTTGCTCTTGATTAGTCCCAGTGGTATTGCTAGTGTTGTTTTGGAAATGTAGGTTAAATGGATAGGAACTAATCTGTTTATCTCCCTTGGGGGATTGCTTATTGAAGTATTCCCTTGCTTTTAATTGCAATTCTGGGGAAAGTAACTTGTCTTGAAACTTGATATCTAAGACTTTACCATCAGGATCTACCACTAATACACCCAAAACAGCACCTTGAAGATTCGGCTTATCCGTAGATAATATTTGCCGGATGACTGGTTTTTGTTCAGCGTTGGGGTATTCTTGCTGAACTTCTTTTCTCAGCTTTGCGTAGGAGTCTAGTTGGGCGATCGCCACTTGAGTTCTCTTCGCTGATAAATCGCCTGTCTGGGGCGTGGTTCCCCTCGTTCCGATTAAAGTATTTCCACTCCTGGGAGCTTGTTTTAGAGAGTTTATCAGTGAGTTTTGAGAAATTCTAGACGCATCATTAGCCGGTTGCGTCATTATTTGTGAACTTATATTTCCCTGTGCTGTTGTAATGGGGCTAGTGGTTGTAATGGGACTAGTGTCAGATAAGTTTTGAGATTGGACATTTTGCAGAAGATCATTAGATATTTTCTGCGGCTGCAATTCTGGCAACCTATTTAGAGTCAGAGGCTTAGGTGGCTCATAATTGGTGGCAATGTTATTCACACGAGGAACTGATGGAGAGAATTTGGGGGTGTTATTAAATTTAGAACTGTCAAATTTAGAGGCATCAAATCGCAAATTATCACTAGGAATCATCCGCAAAGACTGCCTTGTAGGTAAGGAGGAGACCTGATAGTTATTCGACGATGCGGGTAGCGGAGGCAGTACTAGCTGACTGGATGGTGGGGGTGCTAATGGCGATAATCCACCTTGGGCGCTAAAATTCGGAGCAGAAAGTGGCGCGACTGGGGGGAATTGTTGTAAGCCAATTTGGGGTGTGGTTTGCGGCAAACGGTTTTGGTCGGCTTGGCTCAATTCCAAAAGTCCGACTGGTTTAGATGATGCTGTTTCTTTGGGTTTGTTAGAGTCCATAGGCATCAATGGCACAATCATGGCGATCGCACCGTGGATACCAAGGGAAGCTATAGCTGCTATCCCAATTGGCTGGCTTAAGATATCTGGTATATTTTTCAGCAGGGAGACGTAAGACATAGCTATTATCGTTCACTCGACTCAGTTACAGTTGACTACCGATTTTCTCTTTCCGACTATATTCCAATATCCTGAAAGAGATGGGTTCCTCTAAGGAAATAATAACTTCCTCTGTTGGCAATCAAAATGCCAAAATCGCCATTTATTCAAGTTTTATAACAAACACAATTCAGGAGTCAGGAGTCAGAATTCAGTTGGGTATTCTCTACCACTAGTGGATGAATCAAGGGGTTTAAATTCCCTACTCTTTGATTCTGACTTCTTCTTTAATCAATGACGCTGTATCATATCTTCAAAATTTGAGCTTGCTAAAGAGATATTTGAAAAATTACTACCTTTGATTTTTTATTTTTATGACGCACACAAATTAAAATTAATATCTGGGAGATTTATAAAGCTTAAGTCAACGTACAAGTCTGATTTCATCAAAACATCTGCTGAAGTTGCCTTGTTTTTCTACTGTCTTCCAGCTAACCACGCTTCTGTAACAGATGGCACAGTTGCTTGTCCAATACTAGTCCCTATGTAAAAATACTACCACATCGGCAGTCTCTCAAACTGTTGCAATTTGTACAGTTTTATTGACAATTCTAGCTTCTGAATCATGATTGCTTGTTCCTCAAAAAAGTTCAGACCCTCAATCATCGCATCCAAAATTTAAAATGCCTTTACCGATAGTTATTTTACCTGGATATCTAGAAGGCGCGATCGCTTATCGCCAACTAGAACAATCCCTACAAGAATTAGATTTTGCCACGGTTACAGTACCACTGCGACGGCGTGACTGGTTTCCCACTCTGGGAGGGAGACCCGTAACCCCTATTCTGCAACAACTTGATCGCACGATCAAGCAAACATTGCAACAACATGATGCTACTCAAGTTAATTTGATCGGTCACTCAGCCGGGGGTTGGATATCCCGCATCTATATGGGGGAAAAGCCTTATTTGACACGCCCTGATGTCAAACCATTTCTCTGGGAAGCCCATCCTCTGGTTGCTACTCTCATCACCTTGGGTACACCCCATATTAGCCAAGAACGCTGGACACGCTTCAATCTAGATTTTGTCACCAATAATTACCCAGGAGCTTTTTACAAAAACGTTCGTTATGTTTGTGTGGCTGGCAAAACTATCTTTGGCCAAAGGCGGCCTGGTAGTTGGTTAGCTTACAGTAGTTATCAATTAACCTGTGGTCAGGGTAACACTTGGGGAGACGGAATCACGCCCATCGAAGCTGCTCATTTAGAAGGTGCAGAAAATCTGGTGATTGAAGGTGTGATGCATTCTCCGAGAAGTCCTGGGATTTGGTATGGTTCACCAGAACCCTTAAAAGCTTGGGTGAAATATTTGATTTGAAAAACTTTATTTTTCTTTGAGAAATACAAAATTTATTAATATTTCTTAGCTAAAATCGTAATAGTAATAAATACTTAGTTAAGAACAGGAGGGGTGAACTATGCAAAGCACCCAGTTCGATAAGATTTTCCGACGAATAGCGACGATATTATCAGTCGTGATTCTGACTCTGTGTTTAATTTATGTCTCTACCGGAATTTTGCTTGCTTTTTACTATGAGCCGACAGCAGGCGGGGCTTATAACTCCTTAAAGATGATTAATACACAACTGCCATACGGTTGGCTGTTTTGGAGAGCGCATAATATTGCTGGTAACGCGGTAATTGCGATCGCTCTAATTCAAATTGTGGTGATGTTTTTAGGTCGGCAATTTCGCAATAGCTGGCTGGCTGCTTGGATTAGCGTGATTTTGCTCACCCTAAGTGCCATCGGGCTAGATTGGACAGCGATGATTTTAGATTGGACTCAGGAAGGTTACTGGCGTTTTAACATTGAGCTAGGAACCATCCAAGCTATTCCTTTCATTGGTGGGCAACTGCGCGACATCCTAACCGGTGGTGGAGCAATTAACACAGTTACCGTTGAACACCTTTACACAATCCACAGTTATCTGATTTCCGTAGCGACACTAATTCTTGCCATAGTACATTTGTCTGCTTTACTCTGGCAGGAATCGCAAGCGGAGTTAGAAGTTAGGAGTTAGGAGCAATTCAATTTTAGATTTTGAATTTTGGATTTTAGATTGAAGGAAAAATCTAAAGTCTAAAATCTAAAATGGGCTGAGGGATAGGTCTTCAACCTCTGGTAACTTTTCTAGCGATAGGGGAGTGGATTGGGTGGCACCAGATAAGCGTTTTAAAAGGCTAGGTCTGGGATCATACAATAGATAGATAATGCGATCGCCAATTTCCCAATCTTGGTTAACTGACATTACCTGTAAGCGTTCTTCTCGTTCTACCAATAGCGGTATCAACACCCCAGTCCGAATCTTCTCTTGGATGCGATCGCATTGACTAGAAAACTCCAACTCATCTAGCGTAGTTGTCCCCAGCTTGACTCGCCCATCATTCAGATATTCATTCCAAGTTTTAATCCCTAAGTCTGGGATAAAAGCTTGATTAACTTTATTACTAACCGAAGTACTCGACTGGGGATCGCGGGGGAAAACAGCTAAGACACGCGGCGGATTAAATTCCTCAGCTGCTCGTTGAGCTAAAACAAAATTCACCTCGCCATTACTTGTCATCGCCAAAAAAGTACCCATAGAGGCAAGTCCTGCCTCTTCCAAAACAACAGCATCTAAGGCACTGCTGGCAATCACCCGTAGATTTTGCGCCTGGGCTTGCACAAGACAGTCGGGGTCAGTATCAATCATCACCACGTTTTCTCCCCGTTCTTGAAAGAACCGGGCAATCAAAAGACTCAAGGGATTACAACCCACAATCACTGCCCCAGTTGCATCTTTAGAGGTGATTTGTAGCCAGTTAGCCACCCAGCCAGCTGTTAGCCCTTGACAGACAACAGTCATGATAATTGTCAGGAATACCAGAGCTTTGATGGAATCACCACCGTTAATGCCACGCTGTGTTAGGGAAATCGCAAAAAAAGAAGCGACGGAGGCGGCAACAATTCCTCTCGGAGCAACCCAGCTTAAAAATAATTTCTGTCGCCAGTTTAGATCGCTGTTCCAGGTACACAAGAGGATATTAATCGGGCGAACGACAAACATTAATACCAAAACAGTGAATAAACTACCCCAACCCAAAGCAAACACACTCGCAATGGATAGGTCAGCAGCTAATAAGATAAATAGCACCGAGACACTGAGAATTGTCAGCTGACCCTTAAAACTTCGCAAAAGACGTTCTTCTGGGACTGAGGAGTTAGCAAATACAGCTCCTGCAACTACTGTTGTCATTACTCCAGATTCGCTGCGGATCATTTGCGATAAGGTAAACAGGCTCCAAAGTATCGCCAACACCACTAAGTTTTTTAGCTCGAATGACAGAAAACTGGCGCGTTTGAAAATCAAACTCATCAGATAACCGCCAGCCCCACCAATTGCCGCGCCAACACCCAGGCGCATCAGTAAACCGACGATCGCATTAATTGGGTCAGCATCGCCGTTTAAAATGGTATCGAGGACAACGAAGGCGAGGATAGCCCCTACAGGGTCAATTAAAACCCCTTCCCCTTCCAAAAGTGTTGCTACTTGCCGATCTACATTGATTTGTTTGAGCAAAGGGCCAACGACGGTTGGCCCTGTCACCACAACTATGGAAGCGTAGAGAAAAGCTATGTTCCAGGGAAATTCCCCCAGCCAGTGGGCTGCCATACTCCCACCAAGCAATGTGATTAGTGTTCCTTGAGTGACAAGCAATTGCAAGCTGACTGAAACTCTGCCTAGCTCTCGCAGATCCAAATTAAGTCCGCCTTCAAACAAAATTATTGCCGTTGCTAAGGCGACAATAACTTCCAGCCCAGTGCCTAAGGAATGGGGATGCAATAGCCCTATGCCATCGGAGCCAAACAAAATGCCCAACAGCAATAACAAGACGATACTGGGTATGCGAAGGTATGCAGCCAGCACTTGGGCGCTAATGCCTGCAAAGACAGCGATCGCCATCTGGATGGTGATTTCAAAAGATGCTTCCATATTGTAGATTTTGAGCGATTTATTTCAAAATCCTTTGTAAAAAACCGTAGATATTAAATCTACAGGGTACAACATCATACCCTTTGTTCCTTGCTGTCTTTAGCGTTTTTTATATCTGTGTATCCCCTGAAATTGCGATCGCCACACCGTGACGCACCCTCCACCTTCTGGCAGAAGCATCTACGGAATTCTTTTTGTGTCTCCATATCTTTGTATCCTCTTCAAGCTTTTATCTGCACCCAGTTTAGCTGCCACAAACTTTTTTTTGCAAAAGCTGTTGACAACTGCAAGAAAATTCGTTACCTTATAAAAGGTCTGAGTCTGATGCCCCCATCGTCTAGAGGCCTAGGACACCTCCCTTTCACGGAGGTAACGGGGATTCGAATTCCCCTGGGGGTACTTAAAAACAATAAAAGCAGAAGCTTTTTTGTTTGAAATTTACAAAATTAAAACCATCATCCATGAACAAGCCTGGATGATGGTTTAATTGTTATACATACGGTTCTTTGCTGGCTAGCTCTTCTACGCGTTGGTGAATAGCCAGGAGGTTTAACCGCAGATCCTTACCAAGGCGATTTTCAATGATTCCTACTGGCATAGTGAGTTTAGGCCAAACTTGAATTGTGTAGGACAGATTTGTTCCTATATACTCACCGAAGGAATAAGGCTCTAAGCACCAGCTACCAGAAAAGCCTTTAAAATCTCCCTCTACCATACGGAAATTAATTTCTTTGGGGAAGCATTCTTCCAAATCCAGAACTACCCGCGCACAAAATTTGAAATTCAGTAAGCGCTGGGAGCCTACTTGCTCCAGTCGAATCCCACCATTGGGATGCTCGATTAAACGACTCTTGGCAAGGTTGGGAAGGAAGTCAGGTAAGGCTTCATAATCTGTCAGAACCTTCCAGATTTGCTCCACTGGTTGGGGGATTTGGATTTTGGCAGTAATTTGCCTCTGTCGCTCTGCTATTTTCTCAATTTGAATTTCTACCTTAGCAGTTTCATCCCCTTCTCGGTTGGTGTCATCAGTGGGAGACTGAAAATCAAGGTTCTCTGTTGCGTTCTGTTGTTTAGTCACTTTCAGAATTATGGTTTGCTTTCGTCAGAAAATTGGGGCAGAGTCAGGGTGAAGCAAATTTCGCTTTGTTCCGAATCCGGGATTGGGAGACTTTGAACCGCGATCGCTCCATTCAAATGCTGTACTAAAGACTTAACTAGAGCAAGTCCCAAGCCTGTCCCTGGAGTCCAACGCCCTTTTCCGCGACGGAACTTGTCAAAGATGTAGGTGGCTTCTTCTTCAGAGATGGCGCGTCCTGTATTCGTCACCTTTATGATAACTTGATCAATTTGTTGATCAACTCGGTGAGCCGCTTCAAAGCGAACCATTGTATCATGCTCTGAGTATTTACAGGCATTAGTTAACAATTCTTGTAGAATCCGGTCAAAACTCTCCAGTTCAGTTTGCAGTTTTAGCGATTCCTCTGGTAAATCTACAGAAAACCTTAATCCCTTTTCTGCGAGTTTTTTCTCAAAAGATGCTGCTATATCCTGGATTCTAGTATTTAAATCTATAGATTGTAATAGCGGAGCTTCGTGAGGCGATTCTAGTTTTTGGAGTGTCAACAAGTCATTAATCAAGTTAATTTCCTTTGTACATTCCTGCTCTAGGATATCCATATATCTAACTTGACGCTCTGGTGCTATTCCTGGCAAACGTAAGTTCCGAATTGACAACAGCATATTTGTCAGAGGATAGCGTAGGCGATCGCTCATGTTACTCAAAAATTCATCTTTGAGTTCATTAAGTTTCCGCAGTTGCTCAACATACTGCCGGGTTCTTTCATGCAACTTCGCTTGCAGTTCCAAACTACTCTGGAGTTTCGCCGTCCGTTCATCTACCAAAGTTTGCACTTGGCGCAATGTCTGTGACTGAATGATGGCATTACTCATTTGAGCGCAAACCATTTCCACAAGATTTAATTCTGCTGGTTGCCAATTGCGAATCACAGATTGCTGTAGCACTAAGAATCCCAAGATTTTACCTTGACTTTCTAATGGCATTAAAAGAACCGCAGGCAATTCCTGTATTGCAAATAATGGAGCAGCTGTCAAGGTCTCATTTTCGTCTGTATAGTCATCGAAGATGACTGGCTTTCCAGAATCCATGAAGGCACGCTGGCATAAACCACACTCTGAAACCAAGAAAGACTTAGCTAAGGTGTCTAGTTCATTAGTGGGGGAACTTTGTGTTTCCTTAGCCCATTCAGCGTTCACAGTAGCTCTGGCTTTAGGAATTTGTTTTTTAGCTTGAGTCCTAAATAGGGGATCTGTATATTTTAGTAAAATGAGCAAACCCCGATCTGCCTGGAGAGATTCGACTGTCGAGACGACAACTAACTGGAGCATTTGATTCAGCTCCAAGTTGCTGCGACTCAACAAGGTTAACTGCTTGATCAAGCTTTGATGCTGGTTGCTCTTTTGCACGTACTGTTCTTGATGAGCAATTAATTGAGCTTGTGCCACTCCCGCAAAAGCGATCGCGCAAGCCGACTCCACTTCTTTGAGCAGTTGTTTTTCTGATTCACTCCATTCATAAGGTTGGAATTTAATCAGATTAATCACTCCGTTATTATTGCCACCAAAGCGGGTGGGAATTGCCAAAACTGCTTTGATTGGTAGTGGTAAAGACTGACACCCAATTACCAGACTGTTCTGAATGATGGAAATGTCTTCAATAGTCAATGGTTGGGCAGCACATTGCAGCACTGGGGAGTGCATAAGCAACTGTTCCATCGAAAACATCTCTTCTGGGTGTGGCAACCCGATATACTCATCAGCACACCAATTAGTAGTAGTCGCTTCGTCGGATGTCTCACCCGTTACTGAAACCAAGCAGCAGCAATCTACTTCAAAAGCAACTCCTAGCAATTGGGCAATATCTTGCAGCATCAATGCCGTCGCCGAGCTATTGGCAATGATTTGGTTAATCTTTTGTACCAACTGGCGGGCACGTTCTTCCTGATGATGCATCAGCTTGACTTGATAAGGTTGTAGTCGATCTATGTCATCTACGTAATATGGCGAGGATGATAAAGGTTTTTTCATTCTTGGCACGCCCTCGGATAATCACCCAATTGTTTCTGCACCCAACTTCTTGGCATATTCTTCACCGTTAGTTGTGTTGCGACACCCTGATAATTGACAAATCTGGTCTGAATACTTTCTCTCACCTGTTATAGCCCTTTTCTATCTCAGATGGCCAAATTTCCACTGCATCAAGCAAATTGCTACAGTGTTAGATAAGTAATAGAATATTTAAGATATCCTATAAATGCTTCAGTTAGCTTATTTTTAACTGCTCTATGTTGAAATAATTCACTAACTTTATCCTGCCTGTAAGTATACATAAACCGTAATTTCTCTGGAATTCCAGCAAAATTACCCTTCAAAACACGTAAAATTACTTAACTTACTTTATAAATCTTTATTACATTTTTTATTAAAACTAGTAAGTTTAACAAGTTACTCTTTTATCTCCGTAACCTCAGTAAAATATTAATAAAGCTAAATTTGGAATGCAGCCCAGTTATTAGTGATAATAACTGGGCTGCATTCGTCTGAATATTAAGACTATCCAGCCAAGCTCTCGACACTCAGAGGAACCATGTCGCCATTCCTCGTCAGTCCTAACAACATCGGTTGTTGGGCTTGAATTAGTTGACCTGTGAGTACACAGCGTTCTTCCTGCTGGGCTGTGGCAGCGATACTAGCTCGAATGTCAGTTCGGGAAAATCGAGGCTTCCACTCACCTGATTTTTGCTGGACATAATTCCAAAGGATATCTCGGATTAGAGCTTGATATCCCTGATTCCCAGCTATTTCTTTGAGTTTATCTTTGAGTTCCCGCTCTAGGCGAATGCTGGTAACTTCCATATCGGTGGTTGGGGTGCGGGCGATCGTATGCATGACTTTTTCTCCTTAAAGGTATAGACAGGATAGTAATACAAGTGTAGTATGTTTAAAGGAATCTTCAATAGGTGAAATTTTCTGTGAAACCCATTTACCCCATATCTACTTCTATTTTATGTACCACCAATTGCCGAGCCAGTTGGGAATCAGCTGCTATGGGAGTGGAGTATTTATTTATGGGCGATGGTAGCCGAAATCATGGGCAAATCACAGAGGGCAATTATGATTCTAGACATCTCGGCATTAGTGCGCTGATTGCAAAACCAGAACTAGATGGACAAAGCGGGGGGTACAGACAAAGGAATACTGTACCGATATGAGACCAGAAAATTTTCCGGTCAATTCTAACCCCCGCTTCAGCCAAAACTTGAAGCGGGGGTTTTTTTATAAGGAGTTAAGTCTGTGACGATATCTTCCAGGCGCGGCGCGATCGCAATGCAAGTGTTAGAGCAATCTGTGGTGGTGTTTTCGCAAAATTACTTGCCACTGTGTCAGGTCAATATCAAGCGGGCAATTGTGCTGTTAGTAACCAACAAAGCCCAACCCCTTGGTTTGACCACAGAAGGCGGGTGGCGAGTTCACTCACCCAATTTGGTAATCGATGTACCAAAACACATTCGCTTGACAATCACTTCTAATGAGCGGATGTGGAAAGTTCCGCCAGTGAATCGGCGGGAAGTGTTACGACGAGACCATCACAATTGCCAATATTGCGGTAGCGGCAAACATTTAACGCTAGATCATGTGATGCCGCGTTCTAAAGGCGGTTCTCACAGTTGGGATAACGTAGTCACAGCTTGTGAGAGATGTAACTCCCGTAAAGGCGATCGCACCCTGTTTGAAGCTGGTATGCAACTGCGTACCAAACCAAAAGCGCCAATGCACCCCGCGATTTCTTTTGCTGAACAGTTTTGGATAGATATGCAAGCAAACCTGGAATAACAGGAGAGCATAAGGAATGCTGAAATTAACTTACACTGAAAGCAGTTTTGATTTGGAATGTGTCACTCTGTCGCTAGAAGAATGGGTAGCGCAGCGAGTGATTTTAGCCCTGCGAGTTGGGCAAAGTTTATGCATTGAACCCAGTACCGCTTCCTTTTTGCTTCCCGTTGATTTGCCAGGAGTAGAAGTACTCAGGGCTGAGGTAAAAAGAGATGACAGAGAAATTATTGCCCTCTGTGCCTGTGACACCGAATATATGGAAGTCACTCTGCGGGGTTCTTGGCTATCAGATAGTTCTAAGGATGCGGTGGGTGTGTTTGTCACCACTATAAGCGATCGCGCCGAGTTCTTTTTGCACAAACTTTGGCAAGAAGCTCAAGAAAGTAGTGCTTCTGTAGTCAGCGAATAAACAAAATAGTCGGGTGACTCTATTTTGGATTTTGGATTTTAGATTTGTTCTCACTTTGAAATTCAGGGGTAACTCTTGGAGGCGCTGTAAGAACAGACTTTTTTGGATTTTGGATTATTAAATCCAAAATCCAAAATTTAAAATCAGGTGTGCTTCATTTGCAGTAGTTCGGGAATTGTCACAAATCGGTAGCCTTGCTGTTTGAGTCCACTGATGATTTGTGGCAAAGCTTCTACAGTTCTGCGGCGATCGCCACCACCATCATGCATTAAAACAATGAAACCAGGTTTCGCACCTTTCAGGACATTATTTACAAATGCCTGGGGTTTGGCGTGAGGATCGGTATCAGCTGAAGTTAGCGACCACATAATTACAGCGTCCTTCTGGCTTTTAGCATAAGCAGCTAATCCGTTGTTTAAAAAGCCTCCAGGAGGACGAAATAGAAAAGTTTTGACTCCTGTAGTTTTGTATATCAGATCAGATGTGCGATCGATTTCATTCTTGGCTGTGGCTTCATCCATTCGCCGATACCAATGATGCCAAGTATGGTTGCCAATGGCGTGTCCCTCGGCTACTTCACGCTTGGCTAGGTCGGGATTTGCTTGTAAAGCTTGTCCTACCCAAAAAAATGTTACTTTAACATTATTTTGCTTGAGGATATCCAGCATTTCTAGGGTTGTTTTTGGCCAAGGTCCATCATCAATGCTTAAAGCAATAACCTTTTCGTTATTGCTGGGTTGGACCTTATAAACTGTTTTTCCCTGAAATTTAGCTGGGACTGTAAAGGTAGGGTTTTCTACTTTGGCTGATGGCGGTAGCTGGGCATTAATTTGGCCCTTTGCTGGATCTTGAACTTGTGCAGTACGGATTTTGCTTACTGGCTGGTTCAACCCCGATTGTGGGGAGGTACCTGGAGCAATACTACAAGCTGTAATACTAGAGGCGATCGCGACAATACTAATTATCTTTTGTCGCATGAGGTAGTTATCTGTCACGTCAGGCTTTTAAAGACTCACCCAATCATAAGCTGTAGTTTTACTTTTCAGAGGGTTTAGCAAATTGAAATCTCAGTGCAGCAGCTTTTCTAGACAATTTTAAAAAAACTTTCTAAAACCCCTTGACACCTTCTGTAGTATTTTGTAGTATAAATGTAGTGAAGTGAAAGACAAAGCTTCTCAAGGGTCAAAGTCATGTTCTACATACAACTAAAACAGAGGCGCTGGAATCAACCAGAGTCCCCAGGCAAGAAAGTTGCTCCTACTTGCAAACCATCGGCAGTAGAGGCAATAAACGAAAAAAGTTCTAATTTTGCACTCATCAAAACCACTGAATACATCCGTAATATACAACAGGCTTGCTACCTAGAGTTTCGGTTGTTTTCCTAACAGTTTATAACAGTTAAAAGTAAATTTTCTGAACCTTGAAAACTAAATAAGAAATGGGCAAGTTCACCAACAAAATTTGTGCCTAAAAACCTCAAAGTTTAGGCACAGATTCCAAAAAATCGGGGTGTAGCTCAATTGGCTAGAGCGTTCCGTTGTCTGCGGAAATGTTGCGGGTTCAAATCCCGTCACCCTGGTTGCAGTCCTGTAGGCGAATAGTTTAAGCCGTCAGCCCCTCAAGCTGAAGATTGCGAGTGCAAATCTCGTCAGGACTCCCAAATGGTCAGGTAGCCAAGTTGGTAAGGCGTTGGTCTGCAAAACCGATTAGCGCGGGTTCAAATCCCGCCCTGACCTCTGGTGCGATCGCAGCGTAGCTTAATTAGCAAAGCCCCAGGTTCATACCCTGGTATATGCGGGTGCAAATCCCGCCACTGCCACCAAATGCAGGGATAGTGTAACGGTAACACCTCGTGACTCCAAATCCGATGTTCTAGGTTCAAATCCTAGCCCCTGCGTCAGACAATTTGGGATTTTAGATTGCCAATTTTAGATTAAATTTTTTAATCCCAAATCTAAAATTTAAAATCCAAAATTCCAATTATGCCCTCGTGGACGAATGGTTAAGTCAGTGTTCTTTCAAAGCACAGATGCGAGTTCAATTCTCGTCGAGGGAATGATTATGGGTCGGTGGCCGAGTCTGGCTGAAAGCGACAGTCTGTAAAACTGTTCTTTTTTGCGCGCAGGTACCCTTCCCTTCGGGACGCTCCGCGAACGGGAAGCAAGCTACAAATCCTGCTCGACCCACTATGGAGAGGTGGCTGAGTGGCTAAAAGCGTCCTCCTGCTAAGAGGAAGCGGGTAATTAATACCCGTCGCAGGTTCAAATCCTGTCCTCTCCGTTTTGAGAGTGTGGTGTAACTGGATAACATCTCAGTCTACGAAACTGAAGACGTGAGGGTTCAAATCCCTCCACTCTCGCTCTTTAGATGATCTCTTCTTCTATCCCTCGGTAGCTCAGTTGGTAGTTAGCGCCTGTTTGAAAAACAGGAGGTCGTCGGTTCGATTCCGACCTGGGGGGCTTCGTTGCCTCATAGCTCAATGGTAGAGCAAGCGGCTGTTAACCGCGCGGTTGTAGGTTCGAGTCCTACTGAGGCAGCCATTCATTGCCGGGTGGACGAATTGGTAAGTCGCATCGCTCTGAACGATGAGGTTGCAGGTTCAAACCCTGCCCTGGCAATAAAGCCCTGTGGTGTAATTGGCAACATAGCGCCCTTTGAAGGCGAAGATTCCAGGTTCGAGTCCTGGCGGGGCTGCCAAACTCTGCTCTTGTAGCCCAACTGGAAGAGGCTGCCGTCTCAAAAACGGTAAGTTGTGGGTTCGATTCCCACCAAGAGTACCAAACTTTGCTCCTGTAGCCCAATTGGAAGAGGTGGCAGACTTAAAATCTGTTTGTTTGTGGGTTCAACTCCCACCAGGAGTACTAAGCTCTCGTGGCGGAACGGAAGACGCGCTAGACCGAGGATCTAGTTTTTTGCAGGTTCAAATCCTGTCGGGAGTACCAAAATATCTGGATGTGGCGCAGATGGGAGCGCGGGAGTTTTGGGAACTCCAGGTCGTAGGTTCAATCCCTACCACTCAGACTTTGCCCTTGTAGCCCAACGGAAGAGGCGCTTCGCTTAGAACGAAGAGGTTGCTGGTTCAAATCCAGTCAGGGGTATTGGTGAATATACGGGGATAGAGCAACAGTGGCTCGTGGGGCTGCATAACCTGAGGCAGGTTCGACTCCTGCCCCCGTCACCAAAATTAGTGCTGGTGTAGCTCAATTGGCAGAGCAACTGACTTGTAATCAGTAGGTTGCAGGTTCAATTCCTGTTACCAGCTTGATGCGGGTGTGATGTAATCGGTAGCATCTGAGTACGCCATACTCAGTACGTGGGTTCAACTCCCTCCACTCGCTTGCGTAGTCCTGTAACTCAATTGGTAGAGTGTCTTCCTTACAAGAAGAATGTTGCGGGTTCAATTCCTGCCAGGACTACCAATTCAAGCCCTCATCGTTAAGTAGTAACTTATTTAATGGGTCTGTAGCTTAACTGGGAAAGCGTCTGCCTTGCAAGCAGAAAGATGTCGGTTCAAATCCGACCAGTATCCACCGATGGTATCTGAAGCCAAAGTGGTCGAGGCGCTGGTTTGTGGAACCAGTCATAGCGGGTTCAAGTCCCGTCAGGCACCCTTGAATGGAAGATGCTGCTGAATGGACGGCAACCAAGCTTGAACCTTGGAGTACGGGCAACTGTAGGGGTTCGATTCCTCCATCTTCCTCTTTTCCACCTGAAGCCGAAAAGTGAGGCGCTGTGCTGATAACACAGAAATAGGAGGGGCAGTACCTCCCTGGTGGATTTATATCTAATGTTGGTATTACAAATCGCACTTGCTCATTTCTTTTTCAAATTAACTAGGGTGGTTGGCATACCGGCTGTGCATCTAGCTCTTAACCCGCAGAAATAGGTTAAACCCCTATACCACCCACTAAACAATTCAAAATTCAAAATTCAAAATTAAGAATTAGCTAATATGTAATTTGAATGCACTTGGGTTATGAATAGGAACTAGCGATCGCTAGTTGAGCGTGTTGCAATAATATATTTTTATCCAGAGTATGTACGGGATATTGCGGTGTTACTGCCAGTAGTTTCTCAATTCTTCCTCTAGCTGCTTCTACCACTGCTTCATCTAAGCTACCGTTACTGAGGGAATCAGCAAAATCTTCAGCAATCTGATAAGTTCTTTCTATAGATGATGAGTTAATATTGCGTGAGACAATAAACAAGTCACAACCTGCATGAAGTGACCGCGCCACAGTACCAGCTTTCATAAACATATCTGAGATCGCTTTCATATCCAAGTCGTCAGATACAACCACTCCCTTAAATCCAAGTTCCTCTCTCAGTATCGTTTTGAGGATAGCTTGGGAAAGGGTTGCTGGAACTTCGGTATCTATCTTGGGAAATAAGATATGAGCAGTCATGATCAAAGGAATCTGGACTTCGATTAAGGCTTTGAAGGGTATCAGTTCTCGAAGTCGTAGGTCTTCTAAACTTAAATTGAGTATTGGTAGCTCAATGTGAGAATCCTTGCTAGTGTCTCCATGTCCGGGGAAGTGCTTGGCGCATCCCAAAATTCCTGAATCTCGAAGTCCAAGGTAGTAGTCACGCGCACCTTGAGTAGCAGTTTCGAGAGAGTTACCAAAGGCGCGAGTCCCAATTACAGGGTTATTGGGATGGGAAAAAATATCTGCGACAGGTGCCCAAGATAAGTTAATACCCAGTGATTTTAGTTCTAATGCTGTGGCTTTTGCTACTTCGTAGGCGTGCGATCGCAGCAATAAGGCATGAGGAAAGCGGGTAATTGGCAGTGGTGTACGAATTACACGACCTCCTTCATGATCGAGAGTGATGAACATGGAATCACGTTCAGTATATTCTCGTATCTGGCTGTTCAAATCCTTGAAGCTTTCCAGCCAAACCTGATATGGAGTGCCATCCCGAAAATTCTTAGCAAAAAAGATCGCCCCAATCGGTTTTAATTCATTGAGTGCGCGTTTATCGTCATCGCTTAATGTAGTGCCGGAAATACCTAGAATCAGGTGATGTCCAAAGCGCTTTAGCTCTTGCGATACACTCATAATCTTTTACCCATAAGTTGTGAGGTAAACAAGTGGGTTGTTCAACCTAGAGGACATAAACATTTATCCTACACCCTTACAGGGAGCGGAAAGGCAAGTTTTTTATTCTTGTCTTAGATACCCAGTAAAGAGAGACTTAGATCCCCGACTTCTTGAAGAAGTCGGGGATCTTTTTGTTTGTAGCTCATTTGGAATTGCTATATGTGGGAAATTAATTAGCAGTCTTTTAGCAATGCTCCAGACATTTCCTCACAGCAAATACACAAATTAGCAAAGAAATCAACTACTTTCAGACAAGCTTTGGGATTAGCTATTTTCAGTCAAAGGAAATACTTTTGTTTCCTTAAATCTCTTGTGTGTAAATATAGATGAAATGCACGCCGCAAAGCTATTGCCAACAATGGTATTGGCAATTTGCTAGAGCGGGTGTGCGTAGGTAAAATTCCCTTTGGCAAAAGTTTTTTGGGGAAGCGATCGCACAATAACTGCCAAATGTAACGGATTGCAACGTATAATGAGAACGACAAAACGGTTAAGAAATATTGAAGAGCAGTAGGGTTACATGCGAGTAGCGATCGCGGGAGCGGGACTAGCAGGACTTTCCTGCGCGAAATATCTTACAGACGCAGGTCACACACCCATTGTCTTGGAACGTCGGGACGTTCTGGGCGGTAAAGTGGCAGCGTGGAAAGATGCCGATGGAGATTGGTACGAAACAGGTCTGCACATCTTTTTTGGGGCATATCCCAATATGTTGCAGTTATTCAAAGAACTGGACATTGAAGATCGATTGCAGTGGAAAGAACACACAATGATCTTCAACCAGCCAGATGCACCAGGTACTTACAGCCGCTTTGATTTCCCGGATTTGCCGGCACCGATTAATGGTATAGTGGCAATTCTGCGAAACAACGACATGCTGACATGGCCAGAAAAAATCCGCTTTGGCATCGGATTATTACCGGTCATGATTCAGGGGCAAAAGTACGTTGAAGAAATGGACAAATATTCCTGGACAGATTGGCTGCGTAAACACAAAATTCCAGAACGGGTCAATAAAGAAGTTTTTATTGCCATGGCCAAGTCGCTGAACTTCATCGACCCAGATGAAATTTCGGCAACCATTCTTTTAACCGCCCTCAATCGCTTCCTCCAGGAAAAAAATGGCTCGAAAATGGCCTTTCTGGATGGTTCGCCAACAGAACGATTGTGTCAACCTATAGTAGATTACATCACCGAAGGCGGTGGAGAAGTCCGCTTGAATGCCCCTTTAAAAGAGATTTTGCTAAACGCCGATGGTAGCGTCAAAGGATACTTGATTCGGGGGTTGAATGGGGATAAAGATGAAGTTTTCACGGCGGATTTGTATGTATCTGCCATGCCCGTTGACCCTCTGAAGGTGATTTTGCCAGCGCCTTGGAAGCAAATGGAGTTTTTCCAAAAGCTAGAAGGCTTAGAAGGCGTACCTGTGATCAACGTGCATTTGTGGTTTGATCGTAAACTTACGCAAATTGATCACTTGCTATTCTCGCGATCGCCCCTCCTAAGCGTTTATGCTGATATGAGCAATACCTGCCGTGAATACGCCAACCCCGAACGCTCGATGCTGGAATTAGTTCTAGCCCCGGCAAAAGATTGGATTGCCAAATCCGATGAGGAGATTGTGGCTGCCACTATTGCCGAGTTAGAAAAACTCTTCCCCGACCACTTTGGGGGAGACAATCCAGCAACATTGCTGAAATCTCATGTGGTGAAAACGCCCCGTTCAGTTTACAAAGCGACCCCTGGTCGTCAACAGTACCGTCCCTCGCAAACAACCCCCATTAGTAACTTCTATCTCAGCGGGGATTACACCATGCAACGCTACTTAGCCAGTATGGAAGGTGCCGTACTTTCTGGTAAGCTGACAGCGCAGGCGATTTCTGAGGCCCTCCCGGTAGCAAATTCCTCAAACCTGCAAACGCTCACCCGACCGCCCGCAACGAATGCTGCAACTGCCTGATTCCCCGCCGCGCATGAAAACGCTGGTCTCTGTAGACGAGTCATACAAACTTTGTCGGCATCTCACAGCAAAGTATGCCAAGACTTTTTACCTGGGTACTTTGCTCATGAGTCCGGTAAAACGTCAATCTATTTGGTCAATTTACGCTTGGTGTCGCCGTACAGATGAATTGGTGGATGGACCCGCATCTGCTATTACCACGCCAGAAACCCTAGACCTATGGGAACAGCAGCTGGAATCGATTTTTGCGGGACGCCCATTAGAAAATTACGATGTGGCTTTAGTTGATACCCTCCAGCGCTTTCCAATGGACATTCAGCCCTTTCGGGATATGATTGCCGGTCAGCGCATGGACTTATATCGCAGTCGTTATGAAACCTTTGAGGATTTATACCTCTACTGTTACCGCGTTGCTGGTACTGTTGGCTTAATGTCAACATCAGTTATGGGTGTGGATAGCACCATATACACAGCACCGTGGCGGCAGAACAAACAACCATATCTTCCCACAGAAGAAGCGATCGCTCTGGGAATTGCCAATCAACTCACCAACATCCTGCGGGATGTAGGAGAAGATGCCAAACGGGGACGGATCTACATTCCCCTTGAGGACTTGGCAAAATTCAACTATACCGAGCAAGACTTCTTCCAAGGTGTGGTAGATGATCGTTGGCGGGCGTTGATGCGCTTTCAAATTGACCGCGCTCGCCAATTCTACACCACATCTGACCAGGGAATTACTTATTTAGCATCCGATGCCCGTTGGCCAGTGTGGGCAGCATCAATGCTGTACGGGCAGATTTTGGAGGCGATTGAACGCAACGATTACGATGTATTCAGTCAGAGGGCTTACGTCCCCCAGTGGAAAAAGTTACGTACTTTACCTATAGCTTGGATGCGATCGCAAGTCCTTTAAAAAATTAGTCATTAGTCCTTTGTTATTCACTAATAACCAATGACTAATGATTAATGCCCACTTGCCCTGAGCGGAGCCGTACCACTTCGTGGAAACAAGCTACGCGTAGCGTCTCGTAGAGAAGGGATGCCCAATTAAAAATGACTATTGACTTCCCCCAACAAACCTGCTACAATTAATATTCGTGAGTCATGGAGAGGTGGCTGAGTGGTCGAAAGCGGCAGATTGCTAATCTGTTGTACGGCAGGCAACTCCGTACCGAGGGTTCGAATCCCTCCCTCTCCGTTTTTAAGCCTCTGATACACGCATCAGGGTAAATACTTCTACTCCCAAAGATGGATGATATGATTTATCCTTTGGGGTCTTGATTAAGATCCAGCTAAGTTACAAACCTAGTTTGAATCTTACTTTTAGACTCCTAAATATCTGAGGAGTGAAAGTAATTTATGAGAAAAATTAGCGCCGCCTTAACCTTCAGTATAGCTACCCTAGCAATTGGGTTTCTAGTTGGAGCTTGTGGTGATAGCAGTACCCCTAATGGCACAGCTAACAACGGAAGTACTGCGACACCAGCAGCAAACTCAACTACTACAAGCAGTGCTAAAGGGCTAAAAATTGGTTCACTGCTACCGTCAACAGGCGACTTGGCTTCTGTAGGACAGCAGATGCTTGGTTCCGTCCCTTTACTTGTTGATACAGTCAACGCTTGCGGTGGGGTGAATGGAGAACCTGTTTCCTTGGTACAAGTAGACGACCAAACCGACCCCAAAGCTGGTGCTGCTGGTATGGCAAAACTGGCAACTTTGGATAAAGTAGCAGGTGTAGTTGGTTCCTTTGCCAGTAGCGTTTCTAGTGCAGCAGTCTCCATTGCCACGCCGAATAAAGTCATGCTGGTTTCCCCTGGTAGTACCAGTCCCATATTTACTGAAAAGGCCAAAAAAGGCGATTTTAAAGGCTTTTGGGCGCGTACTGCTCCTCCCGATACCTACCAAGCATTAGCTTTAGCCCAACTTGCCAGAAAAAAAGGTTTCAAACGAGTTTCTACAGTCGTCATTAATAACGACTATGGCGTGGGCTTTGAAAAAGCATTTGTGGAAACTTTTGAAAAATTGGGTGGAACCATCGTTAATAAAGATAAGCCTGTGCGCTACGATCCCAAAGCCCAGACATTTGATACAGAAGCGGCTGCTGCTTTTGCGGGTAAGCCAGATGCAGTTCTGGCTGTACTGTACGCCGAAACTGGTAGTCTGTTCCTGAAAGCCGCCTATCAGCAAGGTGTGACTAAGGGAGTGCAAATTCTGCTGACAGATGGGGTGAAATCACCTACTTTCCCAGAACAAGTTGGCAAAGATGGTGATAAATATATTTTAGCTGGAGCGATCGGCACAGTACCCGGTTCCGATGGTAAAGCACTAGAAGCTTTCAACAAGCTGTGGAAGGATAAAAAGGGTAGTCAACCAGGGGAATATGCTCCTCAGGCTTGGGATGCGGCGGCTTTATTGACATTGGCAGCGCAATCTGCTAAGGAAAATACAGGCGTTGGCATAGCCAGCAAAATCCGTGAAGTTGCTGATGGACCTGGCACAGAAGTTACCGATGTCTGCGAGGGACTGAAGTTACTTAAAGATGGTAAAAAGATTAACTACCAAGGAGCCAGTGGCAACGTGGATGTTGATGCTAATGGCGATGTCGTCGGTGTATATGATGTTTGGACAGTAGGAGATGATGGCAAAATCAAGGTAATTGATAAAGTTACCCCTAAGTAGAAAGTTAGTAGTTAGGAGTTAGGGACTGACAAATAAAAAAACATCCCAAATTTTTTTTGTGGGATGGGTGTCCCCACCCGTCCTAGATTTAGGGCGCTCATGTTGCCCACCCCACAAGATGAATAATTTATTTCTTGTCAGTCCCTTATGAGTGAAACATCATTAACTCTTAACTATTAACTCCTAACTTCTAACTTTTAAAACCCAGTGAAGTTGTAACCAACTCCTAACAACAAGCCCACATCAGTTTGATCGAAAAAGCCGGCATTTATAGCAGCCGTTGCTGTGAATTGAGGAGTTAGAGGCACATCAATACCAGCAGATGCCAAAAAGGCCAATTTTGAATCATCACCAGTTTTATAAGCTGCACCCACTCCAATGTAAGGTGCGATCGCTAACGGTTCGCTAAAAGCATCTGCTGATTTGAAGGTAAAATCGTAGGTGATGGGAACTAGAATTGTGGTACTGTTCCCAAATACGGCTGAGGGTCGCACAGATATAGCCTTTGTCAGTCCGATTTTGCTCACTACCGCGAAATTACCGTCGCCCAAAGACGCGTCACCATCACCACTCAAACCAATATTAGCAGCAACGCCAATATAGCTGCTGCCACCACGGGTAGTTCTACCTAAATCAATATCCGATTGCGCCACTTTGGTAGCAGATGGTTCAGAACTAGTTTCAGAAGTCGGCTGTACAAACTCAGAAGTGAGCGTCGCAGATGAAGTTGCTACTGTCCCTGGAACGGGTGTAGCCGTTGCGTCGGTATTTTCCTGTATCGCAGCGTTTGGGGGCTGCTGTACCTTAGCTAAATTTGTTGCTGTAAATGTTTCAGTTGTTTCTATAGAGAGCTTTTGGCTTACAGTGTCTAGTTCTGTACTAAACTCGTTGGGAGACGCTACAGTTGCGGAAGGGTCGGCTAATGGCTGACTGCTCACCTTGTCTACTGTCTGGGCACTTGCAGATAAGCCGCTACTTAGGACTGCAAGAGCAGCTATACTTGGCAGCCAAAAAACACCTTTACGAAAAAAAATAGTATTCACGTTCACTCCTAAAACAACATTGCCACGAAAAATAAAGGTTTTTGTTGATTTAAGTCAACAAATTCGGGCAATACTCAAAATTTAACATCAAAGAATCGGTTTTTCCATTCTGATTTTGCTGGATTTCTCTACTTAGATATTTGCGAGCCAAAAATTAAATACTATAGTAATCTGAATCATTTATGAGAAACAAGATCCCCGACAACTTTTACCAAGTCGGGGATCTGCGGGTTGCAATTTTCACAATTAAATAAAATTGCTATATATTCTGAAATATCCTGAATTTGACAGATGACATTAAGTAAAGAGACAATTTGTTGAGGAGATCATTAGGATTGCGACCTTGCCACCAAAGACGGGTTGATTGTGAAGTGATATTACGAAGCTTGCAAAAATATTTAGAAATTGTCTACAAGGCAAACATGGTTCTAACGTAGAACCTATTAGGAGAGACTGGAGGCAAATGTGATGAGCGGAAATAATATTCAAAAGTATCGGTTTGTCTGTACTCTGACTTTCGGTGATATCTACGGTCAAATAATTGTTTGGTTGATTACAATTACCCTGAGTTTGGCATCAGCCTTAGCGCTGATGGGTGCCAAGCGACCCGTATACGCTTTAGCAACAGCAGGTCTGGTAGTTCTGCTATCGCTACCTTTCTTGTTGTTTGCCTTTGTCACGACCTTGTTAAATCATATTGAAGTTACTCCTGTAGGACCGGGAACCAAAATGGAACCGATGCCAGGTAATGTGTCTCAGCAACAACCTGTACAAGCAACTAGCTAAGGAGTTAGGAGTTAGGAGTTAGGAGTTAGGAGTTACTCAATCTGTCTCATAACTCTTCATAATTTCAAAATTTGTAATCACATCCCTGTCTATAGGCAGGGAATTTTTTTGTAGAGATGCGATCGCAATTCCTCTAACTACCTGATTAATCACCTCTCTACAATAGAACAGCAGTGGTTTGCAATCAGGGGGCTTATTATGCTGGAACATGATGTGATTATTGTCGGGGGTGGATTGGCGGGATGTCGCGCTGCTCTGGAAATTGCCCGCACTGACCCTAGTTTAAATATTGCTGTGGTTGCCAAAACCCACCCAATTCGTTCCCACTCGGTGGCGGCTCAAGGTGGTATGGCTGCATCGTTGAAAAATGTTGATTCCGAAGATAGTTGGGAAGCACACGCTTTTGATACTGTCAAGGGTTCTGATTACTTGGCAGACCAAGACGCTGTGGCAATTCTCGCCCAGGAAGCGCCAGATGTGGTGATTGACTTGGAACATATCGGCGTTTTGTTCTCTCGCTTACCCGATGGGCGCATTGCTCAACGGGCTTTTGGGGGACATTCTCACAACCGTACTTGCTACGCTGCTGACAAGACCGGTCACGCAATTTTGCACGAATTGGTTAACAATTTGCGGCGTTATGGGGTGCAAGTTTATGAGGAGTGGTACGTGATGCGTCTCATTTTAGAAGAAAATGAGGCGAAGGGTGTGGTCATGTTCCATCTTTTGGATGGACAGATAGAGGTGGTACGGGCTAAAGCGGTGATGTTTGCCACAGGGGGCTATGGCCGCGTTTATAATACCACCTCTAATGATTACGCCTCTTCTGGTGATGGTTTGGCAATGACTGCGATCGCAGGTTTGCCCCTCGAAGATATGGAATTTGTCCAGTTTCATCCCACTGGTTTATATCCGGTAGGGGTGCTGATTTCGGAAGCGGTACGGGGAGAAGGGGCATATCTGATTAATAGTGAAGGCGATCGCTTTATGGCGAACTATGCCCCTAGTCGTATGGAACTAGCTCCTCGTGATATTACCTCACGAGCAATTACTTACGAAATTCGCGCCGGACGTGGTATTCATCTCGATGGAACTGCTGGTGGTCCTTTTGTCTATCTGGATCTGCGCCATCTGGGTAAAGAAAAAATTATGAGTCGCGTTCCCTTCTGTTGGGAAGAAGCCCATCGTTTGGTAGGTGTGGACGCGGTAACTCAACCTATGCCAGTCCGCCCGACAAATCACTATTGTATGGGTGGTATACCAGTTAACACCGATGGTCAAGTTCGTAGTAGTGGCGATGGTTTAGTTGAGGCTTTCTTTGCTGCTGGAGAAACATCTTGTGTTTCCGTACATGGTGCCAATCGTCTGGGTAGTAATTCACTGCTGGAGTGTGTAGTTTATGGTAAGAGGACTGGGGCTGCGATCGCCAAATTCGTACAAAAACGTAAGTTACCCTCTGTAAATGAGCAACATTACATAACAGAAGCCCAACAACAAATTCAAGCTTTGCTAGAACAAGCAGGACAATATCGTATTAACCAAGTCCGTCAAGCCTTGCAGGATTGTATGACTGAGTACTGTGGTGTTTTTCGCACTGAGGCATTCATGACTGAAGGTTTGCAGAAACTAGAAGAAATACAACAGCAATACCCTCAGATTTATTTAGATGACAAAGGTAGTTGCTGGAATACGGAACTCGTGGAAGCCTTGGAACTGCGAAGTTTGATGGTAGTAGGGCAGACCATTTTGGCATCAGCCCTGAATCGTCAAGAAAGTCGTGGCGCTCATTTCCGCGAAGACTATTCCCAGCGAGATGATGCTAACTTTCTCAAACACACAATGGCTTACTATTCACCAGCCGGAATTGATATTCAATATCGACCGGTGGCCATCACCATGTTTGAACCAAAAGAGCGGAAGTATTAGCCAAAGGTAAATTTCTGTGATAAATCGAGGGGACAACAAAAATTTTGTCCCCCTCGATTCAGAATATAAAATTATCAAGTTATCAATTAGAATCTAATTGTTTCTGAATCACAGCTATTATTTCTTCCCAAGCCGGATCATTTAATTTTATTGCAGCATCACGATGACGAGATTTTCGTCTATCCATGTAAGCATAAAAGGCTTGCTTATCATCCTTGTGGGTGAGAAGGTAACTCTTTAGCTCTTGGTCGCTCATTGCTGCATAGTTTACCATATTCATAGTTTTATACTACATTATTCATGGTTCTATACTACATTCATGGTTCTATACTACCATCTGGCGTAATTTCTTCTCTCTGTTCCCTCTGTGCCTCTGCGGTTCGTTAGAAAATTTGACTTTGATAAAGAGTTTTAGCCTTAACTGAACCGTATTGACAGGGTTCTACGATCGCACCTGCTGAATCTGAGTTAAATTCTTTAAAGACACTGATTGAGCAGTAAGTACAAAAATATTTTCTGTATCCCGTAAAATTCTTACTATAAAAAACAAGGTTTTTATTGAAAATATGAATAATTCACAAACTTGGTATATTGTAAAGCGCTCTGGTGGAAACTGCGAAATTATCGCCAGCGACCAAGTTAGCGAAGACAATCCAGAGATTATAGAACAGTGGGGGCCTTTTAGTTCGCAAGCAGAAGCGATCGCTCGACGTGTCGGACTTATTAGGGCTGGAAAGTGCCAACCAGTTTAAGTTAGGAGTAGAAGTTAAGAGTTAACAATGATGGTTTTTATTCCTAACTCCTCACTATTCACTCCTAACTTTATTTTTCTGCTGTAGGTGTGCCCTTAGCAGCAATTTTTTTACCTATCACTTCCACTGCTTTAGCGAATTGAGGGTCTGCTAGGGTAGCGATTTTGTCACGTCCATGAAGCCACAATTCCTGGATTTGCTGTTTGGTCAAATCCACCTTCACATCTGGTTCAATGCCTTTATGATTGATATCTCTACCACTGGGGGTATAATAATGAGCAATTGTCACCGCCAATCCTGAACCATCTTCCAGGGGACGCACCGATTGCACCAGTCCCTTACCAAAGGTTTGAGTGCCGACCAAAGTAGCACGCTTATTATCTTGCAAAGCCCCTGAAAGGATTTCACTAGCACTGGCTGAACCTTTATCTACCAGTACCACCAACGGTTTATTTGTCAAGGCTCGTCCATTTGCCTCTTCCTTTTCTGCCTCTCCTTGGCGCTCAACAGTGGAGACAATCTTACCTTTATCTATCCACATTCGGGCAATATCCACACTAGAGAAGAGTAAGCCGCCGGGATTACCACGCAGATCGAGGATATATCCAGCTACCTTTTTGCTTTCTAAATCTTTGATGGCGGTTTGCATTTCTTTACCAGCATTGGCGCTGAACTGGTTCAAGCGAATGTAACCAAGATTCCCTGCTGGAGTTTGCTTTTGGGAATACTTAACTGGATGGATTTCAATCCGTGCCCGTTTGATGTCAAATTGTTTTGTCTGACGATCGCGTTGAATAGTCAGGCTGACTTGGGTTCCTGCTTCACCCCTAATCAAGGATACAGCCTGATTTGTATCCATCCCCTTAGTATCTTTGCCGTTGATTTTGAGGATGACATCTTTCGCCAAAACACCAGCTTTAAAGGCTGGTGTATCTTCAATTGGCGCAATTACAACCAGTTGCTTGGTTTTTTCATCTTGACCAATTGTGATCCCAATTCCTGTGAGTTCTCCAGAAGTATCCACTTGCATACTCTTGAATTCCTCTGGGTCCATGAACCGGGTGTAGGGGTCTTGTAGCTTTTTCAGCATTTCCCGAATGGACTTATACGCTTCTTGCGGATTACTGTAGGACTTGCTCAAGTATTCCTTACGAACAGCCTGCCAATCGACCTGATTAAAAGTACCATCTACGTATTGGCGCTGAACAATTTGCCAAACTTCATCTACCAATTCTTTAGGACTTGCTTTAAATAAAGCCTGACCTCGCGAATGAATGCCAAGGCTAGTAACAGCGATCGTGGAGAGTGTCACTGCCGTAGCACCCAAAACAAGCCTACTTTTTGTAATCACCATAATGACAGCTGCGTCAGAGGGAAAATATATAGTCAGTATGCTCAATCTAACACAGGCTACCACTGTACAGACGGAGTATGTATTCTAATTTAAACAAAATACTTGACAATCTGGCGAATTGGGGATTAGGGATTGGGCACTTGTACTGAACGCAGTCGTTGGCGCAGCCTCTCCAAGAGTTGTATGGGGCATTGATTATTTTTCTTGTCTCCTTTGTCCCCCTCATCTCCCCCTGCTTCCCCTGCTCCGATTAAGGTTCTACCCAGCGTTCATCTGCCTTAATGAGGTTAATTAATTCCTCTACACCTTTATCTTCTGGGACTTTTTTAATTTCTTCTCGGCCACGATACAAAGAAATGTAACCAGGTGTTTTGCCAACATACCCATAGTCGGCATCTGCCATTTCTCCAGGGCCATTGACAATGCAACCCATAACTGCAATGTCTAACCCAGTTAGGTGTTTAGTGGCTTCCCGGACTTTGTGCAGCACTTCCTCTAGGTTAAACAAAGTGCGTCCACAGGAAGGACAAGCGACGTATTCCACCATCGTTTTTCGCAATCCCAAAGCTTGGAGAATGCTGTAACAGACGGGAATTTCTTTTTCTGGTGCTTCTGTAAGTGAGACACGAATTGTATCACCAATTCCATCAGCAAGTAAGGTAGCAATACCAGCCGTGGATTTAATTCGCCCGTATTCACCATCACCGGCTTCTGTGACGCCTAAATGTAACGGGTAATCCATACCCAGGTCATCCATCCGCTTGGCAATGAGGCGATAGGCGGCTACCATCACCGGTACTCGTGACGCTTTCATGGAAATTACTAAGTTGCGGAAATCCAAAGATTCACAGATGCGGATGAATTCTATGGCAGATTCTACCATTCCTTCGGGGGTATCGCCGTAAGTAAATAACATCCGTTCCGCGAGGGAACCGTGATTTACCCCAATTCGCATCGATTTACCTTGGTCGCGCAAAGAAACTACTAGAGGTTCTAAGGTTTCGCGGATTTTATCGCCAATTTCGTCAAATTCGGTTTTAGTATACTCAGTTCGATTGACGTTTGGTTTTTCAAACACATACAAGCCGGGATTAATCCGCACTTTCTCTATATGCTTGGCGACTTCCACAGCGATTTTTAGCCCATTGTGATGGACATCAGCCACAATTGGGACGTCTTGGTAAGTTTTAATTAGTTTTTGTTTAATTTCTGCTAAAGCTTTAGCATGAGCCATACTCGGCACCGTGACGCGGACAATTTCGCAGCCAATTTCGTGCAGACGACGAATACCAGCTACGGAACCATCAATATCAAGAGTGTCTTCGTTAATCATTGACTGCACCACAACGGGGTAGCCGCCGCCAATAGTGACATTTCCCACCTTTACAGGACGGGTTTTACGCCGCTTGATAGTTGTATCAAAGGTGGCTTGACTGGATGTGATGCTTGAAGTGTTTACTGTGGGCAGAGTTTGCATAACCTGAATAGGTAAATTTGCTGTCGCTAAAATATCAGATTTAATAAATCTCTGTTTCTCAGATTGCCACAGCTAGCGCTTTTTTGGACGATTACTATAGAAAAAAAATGGAGAATGAGAAAGGCAAAGAATTGAAGTAGGCAGGAGGGGCAATTCACTTATAGGATTCGACACTTCGACGTTACTTAGTGACCACCTTTCCTGAGTTGGAGCCACTGAACGGTAGTTCGGTAGGAGTACTAAACCTAACACCCGTTTGGTCACGGCAGTTATTGCTGATAGCGCCGCGTTAGCGAGTCCGCGAACATCGGGCTGTTTTCCTCCTGCAATAACTGCCCTTTGCCTCCTGTCATTCCTCGATAAAAAAGGGCGAGGAAGACACACACACCCCCGAAGTATAAATATTTTCTGCACGTTTTAGTGTAGTTATTACAAGACCTTACACTGTCCATGATGTCGTAACAAATGGTCACACAACACTAGCGCCACCATCGCCTCAACCATTGGAACTGCACGCGGTAACACACAAGGATCATGGCGTCCTTTTGCTGCTAATAGCGTTTCTTCACCTTCACGAGTTACTGTTTTTTGCTCTTTTCTAATTGTCGCCGTCGGCTTAAATGCAACTCGTAAAATGATATTTTCACCGTTGGAAATTCCCCCCTGAATACCGCCAGAACGGTTAGTTACAGTGCGAATTTCACCCTTTTCATCAATATAATATTCGTCGTTATGCTCAATTCCCGTTAACACCGTCCCTCCGAAACCGGAACCAATTTCAAAGCCTTTGCTAGCAGGGAGAGACATCACACCCTTAGCGATATCAGCTTCCAATTTATCAAATACTGGTTCGCCCAAACCTTTCGGGACATTACGCGCCACACATTCTACGACACCACCGATAGAATCACCAAGTCTACCAACTTGCTCAATTAATTCAATCATGCGATCGCTACATTCAGCATCAGGACAGCGAACGATGTTGCTTTCCACTTGTTCTAAGGTGACAGTATTTGGATCAACTACACCTTCCAAGTCTTTGATGCGCTTGACGTAACCGATAACTTCGACATTGGCAACTTGACGGAGAATTTTTTTAGCGATCGCACCTGCTGCTACTCTGCCAATTGTCTCACGCGCTGACGACCTACCCCCACCTTGCCAATTGCGAATGCCATATTTTGCATCATAAGTTGCATCCGCATGAGAAGGGCGATACTTCTCGGCCATCTCGTCGTAGTCTTGCGAACGAGCGTCTTTGTTCCGTACCAAAATCGCTATAGGCGTTCCCAAAGTTTTACCTTCAAATACCCCTGATAAAATCTCGCAGGTATCCGCTTCTTTGCGAGGGGTGGTAATTTTACTTTGTCCCGGACGCCTTCTATCTAATTCTACTTGAATTTCTTCTGCCGAAATTTCCAGTTGTGGAGGACAACCATCAATCACAACCCCCACACCGCCGCCGTGAGATTCACCAAAAGTAGTTATGCGAAATAGATGACCAAAAGTGTTGCCCATTATCTTAAGTAAAAAGGATGAGGCTTATGTATTTTACCTAGAGTTCGTGCAAAAGTTAATTTTTGTGCTTGTTTTGGCACTTGGACTTTATGACGTATAACCCATCTTTTACATATACAAATAAGAAAGCGCCCTCTTTTACGAGAGGGCGCTTTCTCATTTAGCTAAACTTTCAGAATTAACCGTTGATAGCAGGAGCGGTTAGAGCTACAGGAGCAAAATCACCAGCAGCCAAATCTAGAGGGAAGTTGTGAGCGTTGCGCTCGTGCATTACTTCCATACCCAGGTTAGCCCGGTTGATTACATCTGCCCAAGTTGCAATTACACGACCTTCAGAGTCAATGATTGATTGGTTGAAGTTGAAACCGTTCAAGTTGAACGCCATTGTGCTGACACCCAAGGCGGTGAACCAGATACCGATTACAGGCCACGCTGCTAAGAAGAAGTGCAGTGAGCGGCTGTTGTTGAAGGAAGCGTATTGGAAGATTAGACGACCGAAGTAGCCGTGGGCTGCAACGATGTTGTAGGTTTCTTCTTCTTGACCGAATTTGTAACCGTAGTTAAGGGACTCGGTTTCGGTGGTTTCACGAACTAAGGAAGATGTAACCAAAGAACCGTGCATTGCAGAGAACAAACTTCCGCCGAATACACCTGCTACACCGAGTTGGTGGAAGGGGTGCATCAAGATGTTGTGTTCTGCTTGGAACACGATCATGAAGTTGAATGTTCCGCTTATTCCCAAAGGCATACCATCTGAGAAGGAACCTTGTCCGATGGGGTATACCAAGAAGACTGCGCTAGCTGCTGCAACTGGTGCAGAATAGGCGATCGCAATCCAAGGGCGCATACCTAAGCGGTAAGATAGTTCCCACTCACGACCCATGTAGCAGAAGATGCCGATGAGGAAGTGGAAAATTACCAATTGGTAAGGACCGCCGTTGTACAACCACTCATCTAAGGAAGCTGCTTCCCAAATTGGGTAGAAGTGCAAGCCGATAGCGTTGGAGGAAGGTACTACTGCACCAGAGATGATGTTGTTTCCGTAGATCAAGGAACCTGCTACTGGTTCACGGATACCATCGATGTCTACTGGAGGTGCGGCGATGAAGGCGATTACGAAGCAAGCGGTAGCGGCTAACAGGGTGGGGATCATTACTACCCCGAACCAACCGATGTAGATGCGGTTATTGGTGCTGGTGATCCAGCTACAGAACCGCTCCCATACGTTGGCGCTTTCGCGACGTTGAATGGTTGCTGTCATTGTTTTATAAGTGCTGTTATTTGCGAATGAATTAGGTAGGTTTGACTACCTGTTACACATCTTAAGTAATTTATTGCGTTTTGTAAAGTACTTTCAGAAAATTTTTTTCTTGGGATTTACGCACCCACAACAAAGTCCCCCAATTCACTGAATTGGGGGACTTTGTTGTGGGTGCCATTTTAGATTTTGGATTGTGAAAATGCTGGCTCTTTGGATATGGACTCTAAACCCACTTCTGGCAAAGGTGGACGCACAGATAAATAAATCAATGGGCCGAATAGTGGTATCAACGCTATTAACCAGAAAAACGGCGGATTTTTCCAACCGCGACGCGCCATATCATCCCCTAGTAATGTGGGAAAGAGTAGGGAAAGTAGACAGAAGTCTATGCTCATCACATGGATGAAGCGGTTAGTTTGCCATTCTTGGACAAAACTGCCCCAATCTCCTCCTCTTAAACCGTAGGCAACTAAAATCACTGTGGCTACTGTCAACACAAAACCAGTCACACGAGAATCTAGCACCTTGATTAAGGTATTCTTTTTACCAAGAAACTGATTATTGGGTTCTCGTAGGGTTAAGTAGGGCAACAAGGCAAAAGCACCAATTGCGAAAGAAGCAGTAGCAAACAGCCAACCAGGTATTTTTTGCCCTCTGCCATCAATCAAGACTACTGCACTGTAGATCAGGGGCCAGATGCCCATGAGGTTGAATAGTGCTATGACTAAGGGGTTAACGTCTTGCCACTGACCAACAGAAAGGTTTTTAATTAACTCGAATGTACCGGGTTGCTCAGGAGGCGCGAGGAAAAAAGCATAGATAATGAATCCCAGCCACAGCAAGCCAAAGGCGATTTTTCTAACCATGAAAGATTTAGGTAGTATTAATTATTGTTTTTGCCACTACAAATTAGGCTATCTGCTTGCTATTATATTGTTGATTCACCTAGACCCGTAGCGGCTTGTCCCTTAATCTCATCTGATAGGATTTAAGGATTGAAATAACTGAAAGCTTCTGAGAGGTAATCGGCAGCAGATGCTACGACTGCGATCGCACCTTCATAATCTAGGCGCGTTGGCCCTAAAACTCCCACACTTCCTACGGGTATAGAACCTCGGCGATAGTTGGAAGAAATCAAGGTGCAGGTGCGTATCGGTTCTAGAGGATTTTCTGCGCCAATGCGAACCGTTACCTTTGGTTTACCTGCATCCTCGTGCTCTGTCTCCTCAAATATTAATCGCCATAGTTGGTCTTGTTCTTCTTCCAACAGGTGGATAATGGTTTGTACTTGCTGTAACTGGGAAAATTCTGGCTGGCGCAAAACTTCTGACACACCCCGAACCATAATTTGGGTTGCAGTCGGCGCAAGAGTTCGACGAGTCAATTCAGCTACTGAATTTTTCAAAAATTCCCCGTAGCGTTGGAACTCTTGATCTAGTTCGCTCCAGTTGAGATAGGCTAATTCCAACAGACTTCGCCCCCGCAAGTGGCTATTCAAAAAGTTAGAAACAATCTGCAACTCGCGATCGATTACCTCAGAATCTCGTTCTGTTTCTTCCGGTGTTGGCGACAAATCCATCAACTTGGAATGTGTTTCATAACCATCAGTCACCACAATCAGCATGATCCGCCCTGCTTCAATTTGCACTAATTGCAGATGTCGCAATAGCGCTGTAGTAGTTTGCGGTAGAGTGATCAAGCTAATACAACCACTCAAGGTTGCTAAAATTTGTGCGGCTCCTTGCAGTAAGGTTTCTAAACTCCGATCTTCCCATTGGAGATGCTTTTGCAGTGCTAATTCTACTTCTCGCCCTAAAGTTTCCGTACCACCTCGCGGAAGCAAGCTACGCGTAGCGTCTGTCTGCGACACGCTGCGCGAATGCAGAGAAGGTGTCATTAGCTGGTCAACATAAATGCGATAGCCTGAATCTGAGGGTACACGTCCAGCAGAAGCGTGTGGTTGGTAGAGCAATCCAGACTTTTCTAAAACGCCCATCACATTGCGAATTGTCGCGGAGCTTACACCTAGATCGTACTCCTCGACTAAAGCCTTTGAACCAACTGGCTCTGCCGTAGCAATGTAGTGACGTACCGTTGCCCAAAGTATATGCTGTTGTCGATTTGTTAACTGAACTTCCATTATGGTATGTTTTGCTGAAGGCAAATTTTAATCAAACTCTGACAAAATTCGGAGATTTAATCGAAAACAGAAAATATTAATAATTGATTAAGATAGCAAATTATATAACTATCTTATGATAAGTATTTTTAAACTTGATATACGTACAGTATTTTTTCAGATTACGCTTGAAATATAAGGTAAAATTTTTCTGGTAAAAACTGCTAATTATAATGTACCCATAGGATGCTTCTTTATAACCGTACTTTCGCACAAATTTTCACTTGCAACAGTATTATTAGATACGTATTTTTTTGCACGGGATAATGCTGAAGTATGATTTTAACCAGTAGAAAATTTTTGTGCAGATGTAGTTAATGCCAAAATTCCAAGCTTTCCGGCAAGCATCTCAAGTGATGTACTACTTCTTTTAGTATAGCAAAAGCCAGATGGAAGAGTGACTTCCATCTGAGCAAAAGCTAATATTTGGGAATTGAAGGGTCTACTAATAAAGAATAGGCATCAATACCACCCGAAATATTTTGCACGTTTGTAAAACCTTGAGCAATCAACCACTGGCACATTTGGGCAGAGCGGATACCGTGGTGGCATAGGACAAGGGTTTCAGCTTGGGGATTGAAGAGGGTAGGTACTTGATCTCCCCATTCGGCAAATTGACTCAGAGGTAAGTTGACAAAGCCCTCAATGCTAGCGATCGCCAATTCTTCTGGTTCACGCACATCTACTAGCTGAATACTTGCATCACTAGAAGAAAGACGTTGCGCCAGTTCTTCTACACTAATTTGGTTCATCAGTTCCCTGTCATGAGGTTTTCGTAAACAGTCCTAACACTATTTATGGTGACAGAAAATCTCTGCCTTGACATCAGCATCCATTCTTAAGAGGGTTGATTAATTTTGCTAGGCTTTCTGCTTAAATGGCTGTAAATCGTCTTTTTTAATAGGTTTGATGTGAATAGACAACGTTCATCTATCGGTTTTATCGTCGCTGGGGCGATCGCACTGCTAGTAATTGCGATCGCAAGTTTTTACTGGTTTTTCACCAAAAGTCCGGCTAACCTTATTGCTTCTACCTCCCAGCCTGGTGCAGCCATATTCGTGTCGAAACTTTCCCCTGTAATGGTTTCATTACTGGCCAATCCTGACAGTTTACAGGTGTTGGAGCGGGAAGAGGAACTATCTAAACTCAAAACCAGTTTATTCGCCAAGAGTGGCATAGATTACAAACAAGACATTCAACCCTGGTTAGGGAACGAAATTACATTAGCAATCACTACCTTAGATATTGATCGAGACTTAGAAAACGGACAGCAGCCAGGGTATCTGTTGGCACTAGCAACCAAGCAACCCGAGAAAAGCCGCGAGTTTGTTGAGTTGTTATTTTCCAAACGGGCGTTATCTGGAGCAAACTTAGCTGTTGAACAATACAAAGGCATAAAGCTGATTTCTGACAATTCTCAACCAGAACAAGAGTTACTTGCTGGTGCTGTTGTTGGCGAAGGCTTTATGTTATTTGCCAACGATCTTAAAGTATTGCGAGATGCGATTAATAACGTCCAAGCGCCCGATCTGAATTTGACTAGCTCTGCCGAATACCAAAAAGCTACCAAAGAATTGCCCAAAGGGGGTTTAGCTGTAGCTTTCTTGAATCTTCCCATTGTGGCAAAATGGCAAGGGTTGGAGTTACCAGAACAACTTTATAATAGCCAAATCATATCCTTGGCGTTAAATCCCAAAGGATTGCTAGCAGAAACCACCTTTCTGACTTCATCAGAAATTGTCCCTCCATCTGCACCGCTATCTAAGCCTGTGGGAGCATTGCGATATATTCCAGCATCAGCAGGTTTAGCAATTTCCGGCTCAAATTTGAGTAATTTGGCTGACAGTGATTTAACTAAACTCTGGAGACAAACAACAGCAACTCTATATGGTTCTGGGGAAGATGTGATTTCGCGGCTAGCAAAACCTTTGGCGGATGTTCAAAAAGGCTGGGGTATAAACTTACCAGAGGATATTTTTAGCTGGGTACAAGGAGAATATGCCATTGCATTGTTACCAGAGAAAGAGCAAACAACACCTCATTGGATTTTTGTGGTGGAAAAATCTGAAGGTGTAGAAAAAGGCGTTGCTCGTTTAGATGCGATCGCTTCATCCAATGGACTCAGTATCAATCCCTTAACTATAGATCAGCAAAAAATCTCTGCATGGACAGAATTAACCACGGCTACAAAAAAAAGTGATGTTAAAGAAGGAGCAACTTTCAGCATTGAAACAAAAGTACGGGGATTGCATACAACTTTAGGAAATTATGAAATTTTCACCTCTGACTTAGAGACGATGGATAAAATTCTTACAACCAAGGATAATTCCATAATTGACAATCCCAATTTCAAAGATAGTATCGCTGCAATTCCCTTACCAAACCAAGGCTATATATATCTTGACTGGACAAAGAGCCAGAATTTTTTAGAGCGCCAAGTACCGATTCTCCAACTAGTGGAAGTTTTAGGCAAACCATTTTTTAATAATCTGCGATCGCTCACAGTTAGTAGTTATGGAACTGACACGCGATCGCTTAAAGGTGGTGTTTTTTTTAAACTCCATAGTTCATGAGATTTTCATAAAAGCTCAAGTGTAGAAGGTAAAAAATTATTTTCTACCTTCTACACTTTCTTACCCTATGATATTTACCTAAATTTTCTCTAGTATTTGCTATTTTTATTTGTAATCTTTCGATAGGTACTAGCTACTGGCACAGCAATTAGCTGGGTGCTTTCAAAGCCATGACTTGTGGCACATTTTAATGTGGCACAACCAACTGAAATTTCACTGGAATTTTTTCATTAGAATATGTATATATAACTACTATAAAAGCCTGTTGGAGGGCTACTATGAAATACTGTCGCCCCCGACTTCAGTTTTGTGGCTCTTGGCTGTTGGCTATACTTACCGCCATCACAGCTACCCCTGTAATAGCAGAGACAGCAAATTTTGGCACTTTAAATTTATCAACAAACTTTAATCCAGCACAAGGAACAATGCAAGGGTTTACAGGCGGTTCTTATTCATTGTCTGCCATTAGTAACCGCGATCGCGATCAAAAAGCCTGTATTGGCTTTGCCGATCCCAATCCAGATCACATTATGGTTTTGGAAAAGGACTTTTCCCAGCTAACAATAAAAGTTGATAGCAATAACAATGACACGACTTTACTCATCCAAGGCCCAGATAAAACTACAATTCGTTGCGGCGATGACACTGGTAAAAGTAAAGATGCTAGCATTAGCGATCGCAACTGGAAAAGTGGCACCTATCGGATTTGGGTAGGTACATTTAATCCTGGAGTCAAGCGGGATTATACTCTGAAAGTAGAGCAGCAATGATGGGAGTTAGGAATTGGGAAAAATTCATGTCCCATGCCCAATGCCCCATTCCCAATTTTTACGTGTAACACCTGAGAGGATAATATGGGAGAGTAGCTTGTTGTGCTTTCCGAGGGTGCTATCTCGTGCTATCTATACTGCGTGCTGACTTTCGTATCATATTTGAACGTGACCCAGCTGCCCGTAACTGGTTGGAAGTTTTATTTTGTTACCCTGGTTTGCAAGCCCTGCTATTCCATAGGCTGGCTCACTGGCTGTATACTATTGGTCTTCCCTTTATTCCGCGCCTGATTTCTCACTTGGCTCGGTTTTTCACTGGAATTGAAATCCACCCTGGGGCAACAATTGGGCAAAGTGTGTTTATTGACCACGGCATGGGTGTAGTAATTGGTGAAACTGCGATCGTGGGAGACTATGCCCTAATTTATCAAGGTGTCACCCTTGGGGGTACTGGTAAAGAATGTGGCAAGCGCCATCCAACTGTGGGGGAAAATGTGGTAGTCGGCGCTGGAGCGAAGGTACTAGGCAATATCCAAATTGGTAATAATGTCCGTATTGGCGCTGGGTCTGTTGTTCTCAGGGATGTGCCTTCAGACTGTACTGTGGTAGGGGTGCCTGGGCGCATCATGTATCGTTCTGGAGTTCGGGTTTCACCTCTTGAACACAATAACTTACCAGATTCAGAAGCTCAAGTAATTCGTGCTTTAGTAGACCGGATTGAGGCGTTGGAAGAACAAATACAAACTCTTCAGCGCACCAACTCTTCTGCAAAAACTCCTGTTTTAGTGGGTTGTTTAGTCACCAAAGAGGATGAACTAACCCACGATACTCGCTGGTGCAACCTCAAGGATAAGACCATCCAAGAATTTCTAGATGGTGCGGGCATTTAAAAAAGTGAGTAGTTAAGAGTGAGGAGTGAGGAATAAAAATCATAAATGTCAGGTTTGCACCTTCCAACTCCAAACTCATAATTGACAATATTTAAGGATTAATTGCTTGGCTAGACCATTCTTGCTGGTCATCACGGTGGTAAAGACATCGATTTTGTGGTTCGCCGCGTAATTCTAAGTGATCTACCTCCACCGGATCGAGTAGCAGTAGACAAAAATTAGGTACTGGCTGCACGGGTTCGGGTGCTGGTGGTGCAAAAGCTTCTGGGGTTTTTACTCTGGGTTTACCAGGATGGGGCCAAGCAAACTGTAAACGCGCCGCATCACTTAATTCTTGCCACATTGCGATTCGGGCTGGCTGTAAAACTTGGTGAAAATCATCACCGCTTATCAGGGTCAAACAACCTGTGATGCGGAATTGTTCTCGTGTATTGGGAAAGTACCAGCAAACTTCTGCCCAAGGTTGTTGTTGTATCTGGTCGGCTTTGGCGCTACGGTTATCGGTGATAAATTTTAGCTGGTTTGTATCTTCTAGAAAGCCGCGAAAGACTAGGGTACGATTAGCGGGGCGACCATTGGCTTGTAGCGTTGCTAGTTGCAGATAACGGGCATAAACAAGACTGCGGTTGCGATGGAGTGCATGGGCGATCGCACCTCGCCAAGGAGCAAGAGACATATTAATATAATTCGTAAAAGTCAGATTAAATCTGGGTTTCCAGGTTTGCATCTGTTGCCTTATTTTAGACAATTGGTACAAGGGACTTCCAAATAAAAAAATACTCAACTACTTCTTGTGGGGTGGGCGTCTCGCCCGCCCGTATACAAAGGCGGGCAAGATGCCCACCCCACAAGATTGGGTAATTTATTTATTGGAAGTCGCCAACACTAAGTAAATAATTTTGCAATCCTCTCTGTGTGAACCTTATCCCTAATTCAACGCATAATATACAGAATCTTATATAAATTCGTAGGTGATTTAATGGCAGAAATTCAAGTCGGTATTGAGGGTGAAGGCGCACCAGCAGCAGCCGAGGCTTTGCTAGAAATTCCTGGAATATCGGGAAGCTATGAAGTACCGACGCAAAGAGAGGGAACAATAGCAGCTGTTGCTACCATTATCGGCATTGTGGGTGGTGTTGCGGCTTTAGCTGAACAAATTCGCAAATGGTATCAAGAATGGCATCAATCTCATCCAGGAAAACATTTTGATGTGATAATTCTTGACCCTGATACTGGAAACAGGATTTTACTTGAAGAAGCTACCATAGAGGAAATCACGGAAATCCTCAAAGCTATCAGCAAATAAGTGCAAACTATCCGCATTCAACTTCGGGAATGTACGCAGGAAACAGTTGAACTCAGGTATTGGCTACCTCAAATAAAGCACTATGAATCACGTCGCCTGAAATTGGCAGAAATCGCTGATTTACTCAAGCAAGGCGATCGCGATTATTATAAACTGCTGCCTGATTTACGAGGAATGGGGAAGCAGTTATTTTTTTGGTTGGATGGGGATGGACGGTGGTTGAGTCGGGGAATTGCTAACTGTCGCGGTGAAGGGTTGGTAATTGCCATTGATACTGATAAAAAATTGGCACATCTACCTTGGGAAGTGCTGCATGATGGTGTGGATTTTTTGGTCAAGCGGGTTAATCCAGTGGTGTTACCTCTGCGCTGGATTGAAAAAGAAACGTCAGCGTTTTCTGTGGAAGCACGACAATTGCGAGTATTGTTTATGGCAACCGACCCGGAAGATGTGCAACCAAAGTTAGAGTTTGAACAGGAAGAAGCGAGAATTCTGGCTGATACGCGAGATTTTGCTGTAGATTTGCGGGTGGAAGAAAGCGGTTGCGTTAGCGAGTTGGGTAAGGTGTGGAGTCGCTATCTTGATGACTTTGATGTGTTTCACCTCACAGGACACGCCTCAATTAAAGATGCAGCACCTTACACGCCTTACTTTATTACTGAGACAGAAATCGGGGAACGCTACGAAACCACAGCCGCAGAACTGGCGGAAGTCTTTCGGTTTCGCTTTCCCAAGTTGGTGTTTTTATCTGGGTGTCGGACTGGACAAGCACCAGATAAAGGGGCTGTCCCTTCAATGGCTGAGGCGCTAATTGCACAAGGCGCTAGGGCGGTTTTAAGTTGGGGGCGGCCTGTGGAAGATCGGACAGCTACAGCCGCCGCCGCGCACCTCTACGGCAAGTTGGCAGCCGGATATCAATTAGCACAAGCACTCGCTAGCACTTACCAGCAGTTGTTTAAACAGAATGTGCGTGACTGGCATTTGTTGCGGTTATATGTCCAGGGAGAATGTCCCGGTGCGTTGGTGGAAGTGTTGGGAGATTTGCCACCCTCAGCGCCGGAACCTGCATACCAACAGTTTTTAGATCCCGATACCCAACAGGTGCGGGTGGCGAAACCCTCTGAGTTTGTTGGGAGACGGCGGACTTTGCAACGTTGTCTCAAAGCAATTCGCACTTCATTAGGGGTACTAATTCACGGACTAGGGGGTGTGGGTAAGAGTACTGTGACGGCGCGACTTCTGGAAAGGATGGTTGGCTATCACAGGCTGGTGAACTTTCGGCAACTGGATGAGGACAAACTGCTCAAAACCCTTGCTGAACAATGTACCTCGGAACGGGGGCATGAAATTCTCAATGGCAAGTTACCCTTGATGCAGCGCCTCACCAAGTTTTTCACGGAAGGACTGAATACCAAAGAACAGCGCTTTGCCTTTATGCTGGATGACTTTGAGGCTAATTTGGATTTACGCAATGGGGTTTATGTCTTGCAACCACAAGTTGTGGATGTACTGCTGGCGTTGCTGAAGGCGATGCAAAATTCCCAACTTCCCCACAAGGTAATTATTACCTGTCGCTACAATTTCACTTTGTCGGAACTGAATCATCGTCTGTACCGCGAACATCTGGGTGCTTTGGATAAGGCAGATTTAATTAAAAAGTATAAACGTCTGGATTCGTTTAATGGCAGTTGGCAATTTCAGCCAGAATTGTCTGAACGTGCCAAAAAAGCAGCAGATGGAAATCCTCGGCTGTTGGAATGGTTAGATAAGATTTTGCAAAATTCCCCCAAGTCGCTGGAAGCCGAGAGGGGAGTTGAGATGATTCTGCAAAAGATGGCAGATGCGGAAGAGAAGTTTCGTGAGGATATTTTGGCACAGGAATTGCTGAAGCAGCAAATTCCAGCTTTGCGTCAAATGCTGGGTAAGTTGTTGGTGTATGAGTTACCTGTTCCTCAAGCCGCTATTGACCCGATTTGCGAGGATATCTCAAGTTGGGAAAGTCATATTCAACGCGCTGAAATTTTGGGTTTGTTGGAAGTTACCCTCACCAACAACACAGAGAGGTTGTATCGTGTTCCCCGGATTTTGTCACCGTTGCTAGATTTTCCAGAAAACCCCAAGGGTGAAGAGTTGTATAAACAAGCTGCACAAATTTTGTATCGTCTGTGGTGGGAAGAGGCGGAAAGTTCTACGGAAGCACAAGAGTTAGAAATTCATCGCTTGGCTTTGTTGGGGAAGGATGAAGAGATTGCGGCGAAAATAGCTAGTTCATTGGCGGGACACTTGCAGCAAAAAAGTCGATTTCGGGAAGCGATACATCTGTGCAAATCAACCTTAGAAATTACTAAAAACCATAGTGTTCTTAGAGAAATTGCTTATTGTAAACACCAAATGGGTGAGGTTGAGCAAGCATTAAACTATTACCAACAAGCTTTAAATCTTTGTCCCACAGAAGACAAAACAGAATTGGCATCAATTTATCATCATTTTGGGATACTAAAAGCCAACAAAGGGGAAGTGGATGAAGCGATCGCACTTTTCAATCAGTCTTTGGAAATATTTGAACGCATTGGTGATGTCCAAGGCAAAGCGGCGACGTTGCACCAACTGGGAATTATCTACGCCAACAAAGGGGAAGTAGATAAAGCGATCGCACTTTTCAATCAGTCTTTGGAAATAACTGAACGCATTGGTAATGTCCGAACCAAAGCGGCGACAATGCACGAACTGGGAATTATCTACGCCAACAAAGGGGATGTGGATGAAGCGATCGCACTTTTCAATCAGTCTTTGGAAATAACTGAACGCATTGGTAATGTCCAAACCAAAGCGGCGACAATGCACGAACTGGGAATTATCTACGCCAACAAAGGGGATGTGGATGAAGCGATCGCACTTTTCAATCAGTCTTTGGAAATAACTGAACGCATTGGTAATGTCCGAACCAAAGCGGCGACGTTGCACGAACTGGGAATTATCTACGCCAACAAAGGGGATGTGGCTGAAGCGATCGCACTTTTCAATCAGTCTTTGGAAATAACTGAACACATTGGAAATGTCCAAGGCAAAGCGGCGACGTTGCACTGTCTGGGAATTATCTACGCCAACAAAGGGGATGTGGATGAAGCGATCGCACTTTTCAATCAGTCTTTGGAAATAAATGAACGCATTGGTAATATCCAAGGCGAAGCGGCGACGTTGAACTTTCTGGAGTATCTACGCCGACAAAGGGGAAGTGGATGAAGCGATCGCACTCTACAATCAGTCTTTGGAAATAACAGAACGCATTGGTGATGTCCAAACCAAAGCGGCGACGTTGCACTGTCTGGGATATATGTACGCCAATAAAGGGGAAGTGGATGAAGCGATCGCACTTTTCAATCAGTCTTTGGAAATATTTGAACGCATTGGCAATGTCCAAGGCAAAGCGGTGACGTTGGACGAATTGGCATTTATCTACGCCAACAAAGGGGAAGTGGATTAAGCGATCGCACTTTTCAATCAGTCTTTGGAAATATATGAACGCATTGGTAATGTCCAAGGCAAAGCGGCGACGTTGCACGAACTGGGAATAATCCACGCCAATAAAGGGGAAGTGGATGAAGCGATCGCACTTTTCAATCAGTCTTTGGAAATAAGTGAACGCATTGGTGATGTGCGAGTCAAAGCGGCGACGTTGCACGAACTGGCAATTCTCTACGCCAAGAAAGGGGAAGTGGATGAAGCGATCGCACTCTATAATCAGTCTTTGCAAATAACAGAACGCATTGGTCATGTCCAAACCAATGCGGCGACGTTGCACAATCTAGCAGCTATCTACGCCAATAAAGGGGATGTGGATGAAGCGCTCGCACTCTACAATCAGTCTTTGGAAAGAAATGAACGCATTGGTAATGTCCAAGGCAAAGCGGCGACGTTGCACGAACTGGGAAACATCTACGCCAACAAAGGGGATGTGGATGAAGCGATCGCGCTCTACCATGAGTGCTTGGAAGTTTTTGAACGTATTGGTGATGTTTATTGGAAAGCACTAACGTTGCATAATATAGCAAGTATCTACGCCAAAAAAGGGGAAGTAGAAGAAGCGATCGCACTCTACAATCAGTCTTTGCAAATAACAAAACGCATTGGAAATGTCCAAGGTAAAGCGGCGACGTTGCACCAACTGGCAATTCTCCACGCCGATAAAGGGGAAGTGGATGAAGCGATCGCACTTTTCAATCAGTCTTTGGAAATAAGTGAACGCATTGGAGATGTGAAAACTAAAGCGGCGACGTTGCACTGTCTGGAGTATCTACGCCAACAAAGGGGAAGTGGATGAGGCGATCGCACTTTTCAATCAGTCTTTAGAAATAAAAGAACGCATTCGAGATGTCCAAGGTAAAGTGGCGACGTTGCAATGTCTGGGAATTATCTACGCCAACAAAGGGGAAGTGGATTAAGCGATCGCACTTTTCAATCAGTCTTTGGAAATAACTCAACGAATTGATGATGTTCAAGGCAAAGCATGGACGTTGCAATGTCTGGGAAATATCTACGCCAACAAAGGGGATGTGGATGAAGCGATCGCACTTTACCATGAGTGCCTAAAAGTTTTTGAACGTATTGGTGATGCTTATTGGAAAGCACTAACGTTGCATAACATAGCAAATATCTACGCCAACAAAGGGGAAATAGATGAAGCGATCGCACTTTTCAATCAATCTTTGGAAATAAGTGAACGTATTGGGGATGTCCAAACCAAAGCGGCGACGTTGCAATGGCTGGGGTATCTACGCCAACAAAGGGGAAGTGGATGAAGCGATCGCACTTTTCAATCAGTCTTTGGAAATAACAGAACGCATTGGAAATGTCGCAGGTAAAGCCGCGACGTTGCACAATCTGGGACATATCTACGCTAATAAAGGGAATGTAGATGAAGCGATCGCACTTTTCAATCAGTCTTTGGAAATAAAAGAACGCATTGGTAATGTCCAAGACAAGGCAATGACTCTGTGGTGGCTAGGAGATTTGGCAGAACAACAGGGTGAATACACTAAAGCGATATCCTATTTGCAACCAGCTTTAGAGATTTTGCAGCGATTGAAGTCACCGGATGCTGAAAGTGTGAGTGCAAGTCTTGATAGGGTAATGCGTAATTCGTAATTACTGAAAGATTTTTGTCTCACGCAGAGGCGCAGAGAAGAAGGCGAGAGTGTGGTTTAAATAAATGAAAATTGCTGTAATGAGCCTTTGATACTCGTGAGCGAGTCTTTGATACTCGTGAGCGAGTCTTTGATACTCGCGCGAGAGTCTTTTATACTCGTGAGCGAGTCTTTGATACTCGTGAGCGAGTCTTTGATACTCGTGAATGAGTCTTTGATACTCGTGAATGAGTCTTTGATACTCGTGAATGAGTCTTTGATACTCGTGGACGAGTCTTTGATACTCGCGCGAGAGTCTTTGAACTCCATTAATGAACCTTTGAGCTTCGTTAATGAACCTTTGAGCTTCATTCGTGAACCTCAGAGCTTTGTTGATGAACTTCGGAGCTTCGTTGTGAACTTTGTTAATGTAGCAGAATGTTTTTAGAGGATGTGTTAAAAGTGGTCGGCTGTAATTTTAGGCACTTCTAGATCCCCCCTAACCCCCCTTAAAAAGGGGGGAACCTGAATCAATCAAAGTCCCCCTTTTTAAGGGGGATTTAGGGGGATCTCCAAGGGTTAGGCGTATAAAAAAAACTTTTCAAACATCCTCTTAGATTAAATCAGAATCTATGCCGAGCGATGTCTAACGACAAGCCGCTTTGCGTCTACGCAATTGTTATGCTTTATTTTATTAATGAATGTTGATAGCAATTCAGCAAATACTATTTTATTTGCAAATATCAAGAAGCTCAGATCCCCACCTTCTTTAAGAAGGTGGGGATCTTTTGTTCATTGGATATTAATTTTCCACTTGTTTGAGTTTCTGAAAAATTTCATCAAGTGGTGACTCAGATTCATCAGAACAAAATTCTAAAGCAAGTCTAACTTTTCCTTTTTTCCATCCCTGAGTACTAAATTGCAAAACCTCACAATTTAATCCTTGAGTATACAAATTTACTTCGTCTGTCTCTTCCGCTCCAATATATTCCTTAATTGCTGTAATCAAATCACGGACTTTAAAAGTTTTAGCAATATTTAACTTATTAAAAGTGTCTGGTTCTATAGACACAACTTCATCGTGATTTAGTCTCTCGAATCCATCTTCCATAAAAATCTCCTGTCACTAAACCTATATTTTCGAGAGATATAACAGTTCATCCGAAATAAAATAATGATTTTATAGATTTAGTGCTACTCAAGAAAAATCGGCGGAAATCCCATCCCTTCAAAGTGTCTGGGATAGCTGCCCGCCGATTTAGTCATTAGTCGATTTTCAGGTAGGGTCAATTCATGAATTGCCCCTACTCAGTGCTGAGTTATAAGTAAAAGAAAAATACTCAGTACTCTCTTCGTGAGGTTCTTAGAAAAACCAACCATAAGAATGCAAACCTTTACCCAAAAGATTCACACCGAGATAGCAAACCCAAACGACAATCAAGCCCGTCGAGGCTAAAATTGCGGGACTCCGCCCTTGCCAACCGCGAGTAATTCTGGCGTGAAGGTACGCGGCGAAGACTAACCAGGTAATTAATGCCCAAGTTTCTTTAGGGTCCCAACTCCAGTAGGAACCCCAGGCTTCGTTAGCCCAAACCCCACCGGCAATGATGCCAATTGTCAGTAGGGGAAATCCTAGTCCGATGATGCGATAGCTGATGTTGTCGAGGGTTTCGGCGAGGCTAAGGCGCTGGGGTGAAAGAGGTTCAGCAGATGCTACAGCTTGAGATTCAGGGGTAGTTACTAAATCCAAAACAGCAGTATTACCGTTACCGTTGCCATTGCTACTACTTTCAAAACGGGCAAAGCCGTTATTTTCAACAGCAGGGGTTGGTAGTTGAGAAATTAGTTCGGATGCTTTGTGCAAGCGGTAGCCGTTGCTGCGATAGCCACCAGTCCCAACAGAACTGCCTTGTAGTTGGATATTTTGACCGCGAGTCACAATTAAGAAAGCGATCGCTAATAATGAACCCACCATCAAAGCGGAATAACTCAACATCATGACGCTGACATGCATCATCAGCCAATTTGACTTCAAGGCAGGTACTAGGGGTTCTGACGTTTGCATCTGGGATGGTAGTGTCATAGTAGCAAAAGCTGCGATCGCCATCGCCACTGGAGCCGTCGCAACTCCTACTAAGCGGCTACGGCTACTATTTTCGGCAATCAGATGGACTGCGGTAATTCCCCAAGTTAAGAAAAATAGAGATTCATAGAGATTACTTAAGGGAAAGTAACCAGCTTCGATCCATCGTGCCCCTAATAGAGTAGCTATACACAAATTTGCGATCGCCATTCCAGCTGTCCCCAAAGCGGCTAGATAAGGCACATTCGGAAAAGCCGCTCCTCCCCAATACACCAGCATTGTCAGGAATAATATGGCAAAGGAGGCATTGTCCAGCCAGTTCTGGAGTACAACCAGATTCATAAAGTCTTCTCTCCGCGAGTGATTTAAAATATCGATTCTGACTATTCTGATCCTATCTGCTTACAGGGTCATAGCACAGGAGAAAGTTAAAGTTAGAGTAAGAAGTTAAGAGTTATGAATTAAAGTTTTTTAATCCCATTTCATTTTCCGGTTGCTACAGATGATATTGCTCTGAGATAAAAACACACCAGACGCGAAGATTTAGACATAGCAAGATTTTTGAGAATTGGTACAACTCCTAACGTACAGACGCGATTAATCGCATCTCTCGGGAGCATCCCAAATGTGCAAAAACCTTGATGTCCCTCATCCCCTAACCCCTTCTCCCAAACATGGGAGAGGGGCTGGGGGTGAGGGAAAACATTTAAGCTCTCATTGGGTGCTCCCCGTCTCTCCAAACTCTTAACTTTTCCAATTGGTGTTATGGAGAAGTCGCAGATGGTGTCGCAGAAGTGCTTTTATTGCTTTCTGGACTAGGCAATGTAGTCATGTTAGTAACTTTTTTCAGTGCTATAAAAATGTCGTAGATGTTACTGCGATTGTCGCTGACAGCAGATGTCATCCCAATTGAGCGAGTTGCATCTAGCAAAGTTTGTTGATTGGGAATTAGAGGTGGTAAAGGGAAATTTTTCACAGTTCGTTCAACATCCAGAAAGAATTGGCCATTTGTCGGATTTGGTTCTGTAGGAACTGTTTGTTGGAATGGAAGAGTGCTAGCTAGTGTGTTATTGGGTTTGGGAACAATTTTATCAGTGATGGGAGCGCCCACTACCAGAAAGGCGACATCTTCATCTAACCAGCCGTGGGTAGCAGTTAACGTACCATAAGGTGAAACCCAGTTAACAACGGGTTTATCTGCCACTTTCCCCGCTTGGACTTGGAATTGGTATTGATTTCTCATCACATCATCGAGCTGTTTTATGGATGTTTCAGCTGAGTTATGATCGCTTGCCTGTACCATAAACACCAAACCCGCACGAAAATCATCTGGTGAACCTGCTTTTGGAGTACTAGGAATCAATGATAAGGAAAATTCCCCTTTCATCCAACTGAGCAAATCCTTATCTAAATCGAGATTGAGCAGAGATTTTACACCACCTCGCAGCTTTTCTGGTGCCATCGGCGACAAAGGATTTCCCTGAGATGTTAAAACATAGTCTCCCCAAGACCTCTGTAAGTTACCGCCAGATAGCATCATCAAGGTATCCGCAGGTACGCGGCTTTGCATTTGACCCGCTTTGTTTTCCACCGCCAGGACACGTTGACTATTAGGGTTTAACCAAGAAACGCCCTTGAAGCGGATTCCTTCTGGCTCTAAGGTCATTGTCCCCGCTAAACCTTGGTTATTTTGCAGTTGAGCCAAAACTTGAGCAGGTAAAGGGTGGTTTGGAGAAGTTGCGGCTATTTTGGCTGCTGTTGGCACATTTACATAAAACTGGGCAAAGGGTTGGTAGTTGGCAATTTTTAGGAAATTCTCAGCAAAGCCCCCGGTTGTGGCTAGAGATGTTTTATTTTTGTATGCATCGATCGCTCGTTCTGTGGCTTTGGGACTATCAGTGATCACTAAAAAACGTCCATCTAGTAATGCCGCCGAGAAGTTTTCCCCTGCTTGTCCCTCACTTTGTTTGATGGCGATCCCTTCATAAGTACGGTCAATCCATTTGCCTTGTTTAAGGGCTTTGGGTTGTGCCAAAATGCTTTTGGCGATTTCTGGGTTTTTCACTGGCAATACCATTACCATCGACTGCTGATCGTTATCAGCATCTTCATTGGTGGTAACTGGTTTGGGTGCAGGTTTATTGCCGATCGCTGGGGCAAGAATTGCGATCGTCACGTCATTGCCTACCCAAGGAGCGATATCTTTCTGGAAGTCGTAACCATTATTAGTCAGAAAGCGATCGCGCAATTCTACTAAATTTTTGTCCAGTTCTGCTTGGGTTTCTCTTGTCCCAAACTGCCGCAATTGCTGCCACTGCTGGGGATCTGTTGTCAGAGAAACCGCAAACAGGGCATCACCGGGAATAATATTTGCACCTACTAGCAAATCGCTAGAAGATAGTTGTCTCTGAGTTAACAACCAGTATGCTGCACTTCCCGCACCAATCAACAACCCAGCAGCCGAAAGCGTCAGCACCAGAGACGGTTTCTTATTTTTCTTCATTGGGACAGACACAAGAGGCAGTGCCATTGAAACCTATACCTCATACTTGCAAACTCATTACTTCCTTGATTGGTTAAATTAACCAGAAAGTTTCTCGTTATCTAGGACAGTTAACTGCATAAATTTCTCGATCCTAAACATTGATCGTATTTCCGTAATCAACCTTCCCGAATGTTTCCAAAGTGGTTTTTTCGTGGTTAGTTACCTTTTTTAACACGCTTTGTTGAATTTCGCCGGACACTTCCTTTAAACGGTTGCCTTTATCGGCAAGTCTCCGAGAGTTAAATCTGTCATTTCAAGCACTTCGAGGATATAACTAACTTGGGTATTGCTGCAAGTCATCAGCAACCCACACTACCTTATATTTACAGAGCTTCCATCTCTAGTATTAACTTTATCTAACCTAGATTAATTGAGTGCCCGGGAGCCTCAGCATTAACAGCACTTAACTGCATAGGCCCCAAATATTTGGTTAAATAAGGCGAAAAAACTTCATAAATTAATGTCAGTGGCTGTCCATGATGCCAAAACAAGTAATGGCGACCCCAAAAAGACCCAGTTACATCAAAACCTGACTGTAACGCCAATGAATCACCGTAGTAAATTCCTCGAACATCCCGATACAACTCTGTACGAAGACGAGCTAAACTCGCCCAAATTGGTAATGAACGGTTTTGCAAATACTCATCTACATGACTGGCTTCCCACCATGAAGTAGCATAGGCTAATCGCTGACCAGAAGCAGTACGCAGCCATACTTGTCGCCGTAGTCGCGGACCTGGGACAGCTTGGATTAACTCAGGAGCATCATCCAAATCCATGCCAATTAATGACATATCAATGACATCTACTTCTACAGGTTCACCTGTGAGCAATTCTAAGTGACGTGTTGGAGAGCCGTCACCCAAAAGCATTAGCTGCCAAGCAGGTGCGAGATGAGTGTGAGGTAAACTTTGTTGAATTATTTCCTCCCCTCCTTGCCAAATCGGAGTGAGGCGATGCCAAGCTGGTGGCAGTGTTAGGTTATTTGTCGGCGTAAAAATAATACTCAATGCTTTTTACAAAACTTCATCTATCTCTATAAAAGCATAAAAAACTAGTAGTCCGTGAAGACAACTATGCTGGATAAATAAGTTTGTAGTAAGGAGTTTAGTCCTTGACTTAAGCGCTTTAGCGCTTACTACGAACCAAGCATTGTTCGCTTGACAGATTACTAAAGGTAGATTCATATTTAAGGGTCAAGAGTCTAAGGTTTTTTGACCCGTGACTATTGACCCTATGCTTAGACAAGCCAAAATGCGGATGGGGAGACTCGAACTCCCAAGGCAAAGCCACACGCACCTCAAGCGTGCGCGTATACCAATTCCGCCACATCCGCATGATTTATCTAAACATAGACTATAGCATAAGAAAATAATTATAGTAAGGTGATATCTAAATTAATTTGCTCAAAAATATAAATTTTCTCCAGGCGGTATCAGACTGACAGAAATCTAGCAGATCACGAGTGATATTAAAAAGGGTAGAGCTATTGTATTCGGCGGGGTGCGATGCCTGCGGCGGGCGTAGCCATCGCGCACCCGCCCGCTTTATAGCGATGTCTACGACGGGCTATGCACGCAAAAGACCAGCTTGGTAGTCTAGCCAAGACTTACAGCAGCAATGTTGTTAGTCTAGTAAGACCCGTAGAACCAGCAAGCCTGCAATATGCAAGTTTGCTTAGAATCAGGGTGGCGAGTCTCCTGTGATAATTTGAAATAATGCGGAAGCGTTGTTTCAAGTTGGATCAGAGAAAATGTGAATCTACTGGTAATGATATCGAAACTAAAAAATGAAGTTTGACAAAATATTAATTGCCAATCGGGGAGAAATCGCCCTTCGCATTCTCCGCGCCTGTGAAGAAATGGGAATTGCCACAGTTGCGGTTCACTCCACCGTTGACCGTAATGCTCTCCACGTCCAACTTGCTGATGAAGCTGTTTGCATTGGCGAACCTGCTAGCAGTAAAAGTTATTTGAATATTCCCAATATTATTGCTGCTGCACTAACACGCAATGCGACTGCCATTCATCCAGGCTATGGCTTTTTGGCAGAAAATGCTCGGTTTGCGGAAATCTGTGCCGACCATCATATTGCTTTTATCGGTCCAACTCCAGAAGCTATCAGGCGAATGGGGGATAAAGCCACTGCCAAAGAAACCATGCAAAAAGCTGGAGTACCAACGGTACCAGGTAGTGAGGGATTGGTAGAATCCGAGCAAGAAGGATTGGGATTCGCCAAAGACATCGGCTATCCAGTGATGATCAAAGCCACGGCAGGTGGCGGTGGACGGGGTATGCGCCTAGTGCGTTCTGAAGATGAATTTGTTAAACTTTTCCTCGCAGCCCAAGGAGAAGCCGGAGCAGCTTTTGGGAATTCTGGCGTTTACATAGAAAAATTTATTGAACGTCCCCGCCACATCGAATTTCAAATTTTGGCGGATAACTACGGTAATGTTATCCACTTGGGCGAACGCGATTGCTCAATTCAGCGCCGGAATCAAAAGCTACTAGAAGAAGCACCAAGTCCGGCTCTCGACCAAGACCTACGTGAGAAAATGGGACAAGCTGCTGTCAAAGCAGCCCAATTCATTAATTACAGTGGGGCGGGTACTATCGAGTTTCTCTTGGATAGATCGGGTAAATTCTACTTTATGGAAATGAACACCCGGATTCAAGTAGAACACCCTGTAACAGAGATGATTACAGGGATAGACTTAGTTGCTGAACAAATCCGCATTGCCCAAGGAGAAAGACTTAAGCTTACCCAAGACCAAGTAGTATTACGGGGTCATTCGATTGAATGCCGGATCAACGCTGAAGACCCCGATCATGACTTTCGCCCTTCTCCTGGAAGGATTAGCGGCTATCTTCCCCCTGGAGGTCCTGGTGTTCGGATTGATTCGCACGTTTACACAGATTACCAAATCCCGCCTTACTACGATTCCTTGATTGGCAAGTTAATTGTTTGGGCACCAGACCGACCCACAGCTATTAACCGCATGAAACGCGCCCTGCGGGAATGTGCCATTACTGGACTACCCACGACCATCGGGTTTCATCAAAGAATTATGGAAACTCCACAGTTTTTGCAGGGTAATGTCTATACGAATTTTGTGCAGGAAATGAACGGTTAGGGAAGTGGCAAATGGGGAGTGGGGAGTAGGGACTAGGGAGTAGGGGAAGACGAGGGAGATGGTAGTGTAACCAATGCCCAATTCCCAATTCCCAATGCCCCATCCCTAATTCACACGAGATAGCATAGTCAGCAATCCTTGTTGACCTAGCAGGATTTCTCGCACCAGGCTGAAAATACCAACCCAAATAATAGGTGTAATGTCCACTCCGCCTATAGGTTGCACTAGCTTTCGCAATGGTATTAAAAATGGCTCCGTAGGCCAAGCTATTAAATTAAAGGGCAAACGATTCAGATCCACTTGCGGATACCAAGTGAGAATGATACGAAATATAAATAAAAATGTCATCACCCCTAACGCAGGGCCAAGAATCAAAGCAGTCAGGTTAACACCAGTCATCGGTTTAAGCTACTATCTGTCTTGTAAAGAAAGAAAAATTTAGGCAACGGCAAGCCTTTCAGGTGACGCTCCTACATCGCTAACGCCAGTCGCTCATGGAGTAAACCCCCTTGGTACTAGCCTCTCTGGGAAAAGACCGCGCCGGCTCACTGCACTTTGCGACGCCGAATAGCCCGTCGTAGACATCGCTAGAAAGTTTTAAGCTTTGTAAAGCACTCTCATCATTATTTTAACCAAATGCTGTCACTTCGTTGTGAAATAGAAAAGCGAACTCGCTCACGCGGTTAACTCAACAACTGGTGAAAGCAGTTACCAAGTTTGGTAGTTCAGAGGTTAGAGGCTTCTCAAGAAAGTAATACACTATTAAAATTAGGATGAAGTGTGAAAAAAAAGGTTTAGAAGTATGACGCCTTCTTTAGCAAATTTTCTTTGGAGTCTGGCTTGGGGTACTGCAATTGTTGTGATACCCGTTACAGTTGGTCTAATTTTCATTAGCCAAAAAGATAAAATCCAGCGTTCATAATGCTTATGAGAGTTAAATTAACTCTCATAATCGATTGTCTGTCAGCTATCTACTTAATTGCACCAAAAGCAGCAGTTTCTGCGGCTGGTGGCGGTTGTAGATGACAGAAGTATGTTTTTTTACTTTTCGGTGAATAGCTTCAGAGCTTCTTTGCTAGAGGCTTTGAAGCTTCAATATATCGTCCCTAATTACAGTAGTGATTTTAATTGTGACTCGCTAACATAGATTTGATATTGGGAAAATAGCAATGATAAATTTTGGGCTGAACTCAGCCAGTTTTCTGGCTCAGGTAAATTTTGGGGCAAACTCAGCCAGTATTCTAGGAATTTTCCTGGCTGTGGCTGGGGCAGCACTGTATTTTCTCCGCACTGTGCGTCCAGAATTGTCACGGGATCAAGATATCTTTTTTGCGGCAGTCGGCTTACTATGTGGCTTTATTCTCGTCTTTCAAGGATGGCGGCTAGACCCGATTTTACAATTTGGTCAACTGCTTTTAGTCGGTACAACTGTGTTTTTTGCAGTTGAAAGTATTCGCCTGCGGAGTATAGCTACCCAGCAAGCAAAGCGTAACACTCCCATTGTGGATGATGAGCGAGAGGTAAGCGGAAATTATTCAATGAACCGCAATCGCAAGAAGTATGGAGCTCAGATGGAGGCAGACTTAGATCCACTGCCTTATGAAGATGAGGAAGAACGCCCCTCGCGTCCCCGGATTCGGGGTAGCAGAGATGAGATTTCAACTCGTGATGACTACTACGAGGATCAATCCCCGCGTCCTTCAGAGCGCCGTAATAACAATAATGAAAGGCAGGGTTCAAGGGATAGAACGCGCCGGACTTCTGGGCGTCCGGTGAATCGCCCTTCTGAAAGCCCTGAAGAAGAAAATTGGGGTTCTTCATCTAGGCAAGTTGATGATTGGGAAAGTTCGGGCGGGGAAGTTAGAAAACCTTCTCGCCGCACTAATAACGGTTCTGGGCGTCCCGAAAGTCGTGAAGATGATGTTGCTCCCAGACCAAGAAGGCGTCGTCCCTCCACTGACTCAACTCCTCGAAGATCCCGCGAAGATGATGAGGCGATTCCAACTGATTATGTGCCATACAACCCGATTGAAAAGCCAAATGACCGACCAGATAATTCGACTGATTTTGATGACGATGTTTAAAACAGTTGGCGTGGAAGTAGGTTTAGAGGCGACGGAAAACAGTTGAGGTGGAAAAATTTACGCCGATATTTTGGCTCCAAAGAGCAATTCATTGGAGCCTGGTTTTTGGTTTAACAAGTTTGCTTGTATCTTGTGATTCTAATAATATTCCCACAGGGTCTACTTCCCTCAACAGTCGCTACACTGAGGAGCAACCTGCTTTGAGTGGAAATGGACGCTTTTTAGCGTTTGTATCTAATCGGAATGGTAATCAGCAGATACTGGTGTACGATTTGGAGAGGCAACTTTTTATTAGCACACCGGGGATAAACCGACAGGAAACGATTGCCGAAAGTCCTAGTTTGAGCTACACCGGGCGTTATATTGCTTATCTTACTAGTGAGCAAGGTAGACCAGTGGTGGCGCTTTACGATCGCGCTACACAACAGTCGCAAATCGTCACACCCATCTATCGCGGCTGGGTCAGAAAACCAAATATCAGCCCAGATGGACGTTATATTGTCTTTGAAACCGCTACCCGTGGTCAGTGGGATATTGAAGTTCTAGACCGGGGTCCAAATATTGAGTTAGATATTCCTAATGGTGCAACTGTGGGTTCACCTCCGTAGGGGAAAAAGTTAGGAGTTAGGAGTTAGGAGTTAAGAGTTTGGAGAGACGCGATTATAGCGGTTATCGGTTTAGTGAGGTACAAGAACCCCACCCCCAACCCCCTCCCCGCTTGCGAGGAGGGGGCTAAGATGTACCTCATGTGATTAGGAAACGCTATAACAGTAAACCAAAAAGTTTTTCTCCAAAAAGCGATCGCACTCAACCACCAAGAACAAAACCCCACGGCTAGAGACGCGCTACGGGGTGAGAATTGGGGTTATGGGGGAATGGGGCGATTGATTAGGTGTAACGGGAATGGCACTAAGAAAAGATGAAACTCTTTCTACTTAGAGCCGAAAAAACTATATTCTCCGGGCTGGGCATAGTCAGTAAATAAGCCGCCTATCGTAACTGTACTTGCATTCGTCTGGGAAATATTAGCACTGTAAACTTGAACTTGATTGAAATTATTCCGTCGTATAAAGTTGATGCGACCACTGTAGGGACAGTAAAAACCTGTTAAAGAATCGCCAAATATACTGCCTGATATTGTTCTACAGTTGCCTGTTGTAGCTTGATTTGTAATACTCAGAATCCCAGTATAATTATCAGCATTTATACTCCAGTTTCCTACCACACTGGTTGGCCAACCATCTGCAAAAGCTGCTTGAGAAAACACGATAGGACTCAAGCTTGCTAATCCTGCCATAACAGTAGGAATGTAAAATTTCCGAAAATCCATGATTTTTTCCTTAGATAAGAGAAAGCATAAGTAGGTATATCACAGGGAGCATCCCAGTTTTTATTCTTCCATTAAGAATAAATAACAGCGAATGATTGTGACAAAAGTCTGTTACTAACCCTCATTACGATGTATTTTTTGATTTATGCACACGAATAAAAATTAAATAGACGATGTAGAGCGATCGCACTCAACCACCAAGAACAAAACCCCACACCTAGAGACGCGCTACAGGGTGAGAATTGGGAAAAACTTTTTGGTTTACCACTAAGGGACTTCCAAAGAATAAATCATTCCAAGAAAAACAAGAGACAGGATTTTCAAAGAATGATAATCATTATTACTGAGGGAATAGTCTATTTTCTGGAAGTTCCTAAAACAACGTTAACTTGAGCATTTCAGACGATACCCCTAGTTACCTTCAAGCGATCGCTCGATCCCTCTAAAACCAATGGTGAATACTCCAGGTTCACAATGGCTGAAACCCTTGTTTTTACGTTGGTTTTGAAAAGTTTGTGGTTTACTGATTCATGCAGTAAACGTCGAACTGGATCGCCGATCCTGCCGGCGCTCCATTTGGCCAATCAATTATCCAAGACCATTCGTTGTAACCGGTCGGGTCTAAGTCCAGGCGTGGTCCATTACCAAGGACGACCATTCCCGGTTTGGCCGCTAAATTTGGAAGGAACCCGCCGCTGACCGCAACTGGGAAATTCGCTGGACACCCATAATGGAAAAACTGGTCAGTCCGACCAGATGGGATATAGAGGGTGTACTTCCCTTGCCAGCCAGCTCCGCCTGGAGTGGCGTTTGCAGGAAGGGCTTGGCTACAGGTTAGAGCAGCTGCCGCGCCAAGAGCTAACTTTGTGAAGGCACGATGACGAGAAATCACAAAAGGAATGTAAAATTTCCGAAAATCCATGATTTTTTCCTTAGATAAGAGAAAGCATAAGTAGATATATCACAGGGAGCTTCCCAGTTTTTATTCTTCCATTAGGATGCAGTGGTTTGATTCAAACCTCCTCAGAATTTTTATTTTTTGTACTACCACTTCTAGTTTCACCTAAAGGTCAAACAGTTATGCAAATCATGTGTCAAAACATTATAGGCTGTGGATCACAGGGTCTACAGTCTGCCAATGAAGCCAATGAAAATAAATCGGCATGGACGCGCCAAGGTTCTTACTCAGCAAGAGATACAGCTAATCTTCAGTGAGACTGATGACTAATTATATGAAACGTATTTTTTTTATACCTGTATTTTTCTGCTTAAGTTTATTGACTGGGTGTTTTGGCTACCCTCGGATTTTGAGTTATCCCTTTGATCCGGGGGGTCGGAGTCTCAATAGTTTATCGTCGGAGTTAGACCCCGAAATTTCTGGGAGATACATTGTTTTTATTAGTGACCGACGGGGTAGCCAAGATGTTTATATGTTTGATACGGTAACTCGTGATTTGGTTGATTTGCCAGGTTTAAACTCCTTTGATGCGATCGCAAATCATCCTAGTGTTTCACAAGATGGTCGTTATATTGTGTTTGCCGCTAGCCGTCAAGGGCGATCGGCTATTTTTCTCTACGATCGCGAAACACGCCAATCACGGAATTTGACTAATAACCTCCAAGCAGAAGTCCGCAATCCTACAATTAGCGCCGATGGTAGTAGGATTGCTTTTGAATCTAGTAACAACGGCCAGTGGGATGTTTTAGTATATGACCGTTATGGACAGCCGTTGAATATACCTCAAGAGCCGCGTTGAAATAGAGTGAGGAGTTAGGAGTGAGGAGTTATGAGTTAAAATTCCTCACTCGTGACTCCTAAAGTTTGTTTTCTACTTCTTGCACAGATTCAATGAGCGATCGCACTTGTTCTGTCCCCTCTGAAGGTTCAAATGATCGGGGAAACTTACCCCGAACGATCATCCGCAAACCTAGGGGTGCAAGACTGAGTAATCCTTTTAAATCCCGAAAATAGTTACCGACTACTTGTAAACCAAATTGACGTTCATCAATCCAACCACCTTCTTTAACTAAATCCACTAACACTTTTCGGTGACGAATTGAGCGACTATCGCTGGCTTCTTTGTGGGTGAGAATTTCTTGTTTAATTTTGGTGATTTGTTCTAATGGTGCAACTTCCATTGGACAAACTGAATCGCAGTACAAACAACGAGTGCAACCCCATACGCCTTTAGTGCCTTCGTTGTAGCTTTCTAAACGATTTTCGGTATCGCCATCGCGGGAATCTGCTACCATCCGGTAAGCTTTAGCAAGGGCATGGGGTCCTACAAAGTCGGGATTAACTTCACGGGCGTTGCATTCCGAGTAACAAGCACCGCACATAATACAGTTACCAGTTTGATCGAGACGCGATCGCTCTTCTGGTGTTTGCAAAAACTCTCTTTCTGGTATTTGTCGTGCTGCCGTACTCACATAAGGAGCAACTGCTTCTAGATTATTCCAGAAACTGCTCATATCTACAACCAAATCTTTAATCACGGGCATATTGCCCAGAGGCGCGATCGTGATTTCGGGAATAGCATTTACTTTACTTTCGGATGATGGTATTTTTTGTAATCTGGCAAGTTCACTGCCAACATTTTCCTTACAAGCTAAAGCCGAACGCCCATTTATTCGGATAGCACAGCTACCACAAATCGTATTACGGCAATTTTTGCGAAATGCCAAAGTTCCATCTTGCTCCCACTTAATATGATTGAGGCAATCCAAGATTGTATTCCCTGGTTCTGCCTCTACAAGGTAGGTTTGCACAACAGGAGAGGAATTTTGTTGTTGTCGAATGACCTTAAAAATAACTTCCATAACTACTAACCAAAATTCTAAACTTGTTTTACCAGCCTCGAAAATCATGAGTCAAGGCAAGGTAGTTGCGAAAAATGAGCTATATTTTTGCCCTTAATTCAAATCCTGGTGTTAAGAGGCTGACAATTCAAGGGCTACTGATTCTAGTTTAAGGATAACCATTAAAATTTCAGTTGTAGTAGCGCTGTAGACAAGATTTGTGTCAAATTCTGAGATAAAACGCCAAAAATGTAATCGCAGGTTTCCATTGAATTTACCTGTTTGGGAATGTGAAGGAAAGAGGGTTTGCCGAGAGAGGGACTGAGGTTGATCTTTTAACTAGCGATAATATCCAAATTAAATCCATGTCAGGTTAGCAACACTTCTTGATGTCAACTGGAATCAAGCAGTGGTGACTGGAAAATTCTGACTTCGCTAAGGCTTGACAGAATTTTTTGATTATATAGAAGTGTGAAAGCCCATGTTTAATATATAGTACTGACAATCAAGCGTTAGGGATATGTTAAGAGATTTATTCTTCCCATAGACAGACGTACAAAATCGTCTGACCGCTTTTGACCTGAGTATAATAAACCGAGGAGAAATCCTCACCACTTTCAAGGAAAACTTAGAGTACCGGGAAACCCGGATGCGCGAGACTTTTCGCTTTTTGGCTGACTCTCAATCAAGAAAATCTGGGATTTCACTCATTGGTCAAAACTGCTCGTCTCAATTATATAAATTTTTATAAAAGTCAGATGGCAATACTCACGCTGGCGATAAAGGGTTAGAAAAATCTTCACTGCTTTTTCTTCTTTAAGTCCAGAAATTTAAATAAAAATTTACCAGCAACTTTAATTCAAAATTAAACAACTATTTTGCTATTATTAGTCCATGCTAGTATTTAATATAAAATTACGAAGTAACAAAACCAGAATCAAGAGCCGTATCAGCGCGGCTACTACTGCTTTGTTGATTTGTAATGTAGAGACAAGAGAATTCGCGTCTCTACTGGCAGGACAAAAGGGTGTATGCCCGTAGGACTCTATTGAAATACTATGCTGTCCTAAGCTTGAGAGGACGAGTAGAGAAAACTCTACTTGCTCATTGGCAAGAAAGGCAAGCACTGAAAGTGAAAAACCTGCAATTTATTGGGTCTACGACTTATTTGCAGTAGAACCTACCCATTTTGTAAAGGTGGCTGAAAGTTACACCGCTACAGTAGCGCCAAAGGAGAAAATAGTTTTCTTTCTGATGGCGAATAATGCTTAAAAGTGCCGTAACATCACCAAAATAAATGTCTATGGCAACTATGGCCTCTAGTTGGTTGTGGACAACCATAATAGAAGTGCTTTTGGCTCCTATCGGCAGGAATTCACCCGTTACACTAGGGTCTTCTGTAGCTCTATGCAAATGCTAAAAAGTCAAATGCTGGCATAAGACTACATCGTTTATCAGTTTGGAGAGAGTAAGGAAAATTTGAGCATAATGACTGAAACTGCAACCGCGCCATTAACTGGAAAAACACTACTTGCGAAAGTAAAAGAACTTTCCACATTACCACGCCGAGAAAGAGCTAAACAGTGCGGCTATTACACTGTTACTAAGAATAACCAGGTTCGTGTCAATCTCACCGATTTTTATGACGCTTTGCTATCGGCTAGAGGAATTCCTCTAAGTCCAGAAGCACCTAAAGATGGTCGTGGTCGTGAACCGACATATCGGGTTAGCGTCCATCAAAATGGTCAGATTGTGATTGGTGCTACATATACCAAAGCAATGGGCTTAAAACCTGGAGATGAGTTTGAAATTAGACTGGGATACAAACATATTCACCTGATTCAACTCGGTGAAACTGATAAAAAACTCACCTCACAAGATATAGATTCTGACGAATCAGATGAAGATTTGGAAGACGAAGAGTAAATTTACTGTTGGGATAAGTTTCAGGTGATGATAACCTGTCCTTACCCCGACAGTAAACTTATAGCTCTATTGAGAAAATTTTGTCTCAGGTAAAAAATCCGATTAGACTCCTTGCAGAAGTCACCAAATTCACTAGAGTCTTGATTAATCAGCAAGAAATCTATAATGCAAGAAGTCTATCGTGTTTTTTTGTTTATTTTGATAACTTTCTTTGAGCCTTCGGTCAACGTCTTATTAGCATTTATGGAAAATGCACCAGCACTAGTTATAGTGATGGCATTTTTTATTAGCTGGATAGTTTGCTGGTTGCCAGTAGCAGTAGTATCAGCAATATTGCTTAATTGGCAACCCCCTAAACCTTTGCAGCCAGAGCAAAAGATGCCTTTATTGGTGTCACTTTACCTATTAGCTCCCCTGATTCTCTGGGGAGTTGCTTGGCTGACTAATAAATCTTTTTCAGATTACGGCTTTGTTGGGAATATTTCAACTCTTGGTTCTTTAGCACTAGGTTTCGGTTTGGGAGTGCTGAGTCTAACTATTGTATTTAGTGGGCAATTGGCGTTAGGTTGGTGTTCTTTTGAAAAGACGAACTTCAAGTTACTGCTACCCATCTTGCTACCGATTTTCTTGATAGCGTTATTAGTCGGTGGGATAGAAGAGTTAGTTTTTCGTGGTTTCCTGTTCACTGAATTAGCGCAGGATTATCCAATTTGGTTAGCAGCAGCAATTTCTAGCTTGATTTTTGCCTTGCTACACCTGGTTTGGGAGCAGCGCGAAACGGCACCTCAACTCCCTGGATTCTGGTTGATGGGAATGGTGCTGGTGTTGGCACGCTTTGCTGCGAGTGGCAATTTGGGTTTAGCTTGGGGACTTCATGCGGGATGGATATGGGCGATCGCTACACTAGATACAGCAGAACTAATTACTTACACCGCTAAAGTCTCTGACTGGTTCACAGGGAAGAACAAAAAACCCCTAGCTGGCTTGGCGGGAATTATTTGTGTATTGGGAACTGGAGTAATTATCTGGTTCAACTCTTAAGTATTTTTAATTTTGGATAAATACATAGGGGCAATTCATGAATTGCCCCTACATGAATTAAAGTGCAGCCTCACATAGAATTGGTATCATTCCTTCTAATTCTGTCAATTTCCCGTTGTAATTCTTCAATTTGACGGCGCAGATTTTCTGTTTGATTTTCGGAAGATTCTGCTGAAACATCTACTGAGCCGGAAGCAGGCGATCGCTGATAATTTCCTCGGCGAATTTGCTGGTATTCTTCGGATACTGCCCACGCCCGTAGGTAATGCAAGCGTTCAACAGGGAAAGGATGGCTCAAGATTGTACCCTGAGCGCCATTGTAGATCAAGAATTTATATATCTGATTCAGTCCATCTTCATCTAGTGCCTGATAATTTTCAGACTGCTTGATAAACTCTTGTAAACTACATTCATTGGCGTATTTTTTACTACCGCCAGAGAGCTTCATCATCGTTGACATCACGGGATTCAAGTCATCCATCACTAGTAGTGCAGCGCGATCAGAGGATAACTCGGCTTTGCGCCGCCACTCAAAAAAGGCGTAAATCAAGCCTTGAGTGACAATATTACCAATACCGAAGGTTAATTCCCCCAAGGCAGAGGCAGCACTCATCGCCCACATCGCCATTTGAATTAAAATAGTATGACCACATTTAATATGTCCCAGTTCATGGGCTAGCACCGTCCGAATCTCGGCTTCGTCTAGTAAGTCTAATATCCCTGTATTTATGACTATGTAAGGATTCTCTTGCCCCAATGCATAGCTATTTGCTTCGGGATTTTGCGAGACAAACAGTGCTGGTTCTGGGTAAATATCCAAATCCCGGACGCATTCGCGGAACATCTGGTAAATAGTGGAATACTGACGCGGCCCCACTTGGATGGTGTTACCCATTAGATAGACTAATTGAGGGCGTTCGTAGATAAATTCCACAAATTTACGAGCGATTAAATCAAATCCTGGTAAATTTCTTAAAGCTTGCTCGGCTTGGCGATCTAGTGGATGCCTGAAGGCTTCGCTGGAAATTCCTCTGTAAGTTGGCATAATTCAGGGTATTGGTGGATTGGTCATTGGTCATTAGTTTTAGACAAATGACAAAGGACAAATGACTAATGACAAGATAATAGAAATGGGGCTTTGTTCGTAAAAGTCACTTTGTATGGAATTAAAAGCGTGTGATTGAGGCAGAAGTTCATTTTTCACTACATAACTTTTTGCGATCGCAAGCGGGGTTCCCTTCCTGGCCCCATCATTTGACGATGGCCCGGTTGGTAGCACGCGCCTTGCGCCTGGGACGTAGCGCCCTAATTCAAGTCGGGGCGGTTTGTGGCTATCAAGGGCGCTATCGTACTAGTTTTGTAGCATCAGCCCTAATGTGGCATGGCCCTGTAATTATTGTTGCTCAAGAAGCGGTGCAGCAACTTTTGCTGCGGGTGGAAATTCCCCGGTTACAGCAGTGGCTACCAACCAATAAATCCATTAGAACAGGTGATGCTTGGCCTGATGCCCAGTTCCAAGGGCTACTTTTAACTTCTCCAGAAGCTTGGTTAAGAGGACAATTCGCTGGTGGCTCACGCTTTCCCCAAGGTATTCCCACAATTATTGATGGGATAGATGATCTCGAAGATTGGGTGCGTGATCAACTTACCCAAGATGTTCAACCCCATGATTGGGATCAACTCATCCTGGCTTGTCCAAACCAAGCCGAGGTAATTCACGAAGCCCGAATACAACTAACACAAGAACTTTTTCAGCATCCTGTTAATCCATATCAGTGCTATCTAATTTCCCAGCCAGAAATAGAAATTTTAAGCCGTCTTTATTCTGCTTTCGAGTCAGTAGAAGCACTCCCAGAACCTTGGAAACAATTCTGGCAACAATTTCAAACCCTTGATCAAAATATTTCCCTCCCTGCTTCCCCTGCTCCCTCATCTCCCCCTCCTCTCTTCTGGGCGACTATTGCCCATCGACAAGGTTTATTTTCTTTGCACTACGCCCCAATGGAGTTAGGGGAAATACTCTCACCGATTTGGCAGCGACAACCAGTAGTTTTAATTGGCAGCGCTATCGAACCGGAAACTGAAGCTCCCCTTTTCCGACAGCGCTTGGGTTTGGATGATTTAACTTGCCTAAAGTTCTCTTCGGAGAGTCAAGCGGAAGCAATTCAACTGTATGTACCCTATAAGTTGCCCCTACCCAACACCCCAGAATTTCAAGCGGCATTTATTCACAAAGTCCGCACACTGGTTTGTTTAAGTGCGACAGCACCAGGATTGACGGTTGTCTTGGTGGGGGATGTACCACTGAAGGCTCAAGTTGCCACAATTCTGGCTTCAGAGTTTGGTTCGCGGGTGCAAGTAGAAAAAACTTGTTTGGATGAAAATGGTATTTTGATTAGCGGTTGGGAATTTTGGCGAGAACATCAACGAGTCTTGCCAGCACCTCATCTGTTAATCATTGCGACTTTGCCCCTACCATCTTTAGAAAATCCCCTAGTAGCTGGTAGGGTAGGTCTTTATAAGCGATCGCATCAAGATTGGTTCCGTTTATACTTGTTGCCAGCAGCTTTGAATGAATTACAACGTGCGATCGCTCCAGTACGAGAAAGTCAAGGTATCGTAGCTCTACTTGATAGTCGTGTAGTTAACCGTAGCTATGGCGCTCAAATTCTCGCGGCTTTAAGTCCCCTGGCACGCATTAACTATCTTGATCCCAGTCTGTTTTCTAATACCGATGAGGAAAATTCCGCCTAAAATTCAGTTATCAATGCCCAATACTTCGGCTTACCTCGGCTCCGGCTCCATCGAGCGAAGTCGAGATGCTCGGCACAAGTCGCGGTTCCTGAGCGTAGTCGTACCACTTGCCTACGGCACGCTACGCGAACGTGGAAGCAAGCTACGCGTAGCGTCTCGTAGAGAAGGGCAGTACAAGTGCCCCATTCCCAATTTAAATTTTGTCAACGAAAGTGCGATCGTCTCAAAGCAAGCACTATTATCAGCTTATAGAAGGTGATGCGATTCATTGCCTCTCTGTAGCCATGATTTCTGGCAAAATAAATTTAGAACCTAAGTAGAATTTGAGTTGCTGATTATGGGTGAAGCCAAGCGTCGTAAAACCACACAAGGGGAAACATACGGTCAAGAGACTCGCATCTTGCCTTGGATTCCCATCACAAAAAATCAAGGCGAACAATTTGTTACTTGGACTACTCGTGGTGCTTGGATAGGCATTGGACTTATGGTTGTAGGATGGGCAACTATCCGTTTTATCGGCCCAGCTTTCGGTTGGTGGCAAGTAGTCTACTAATTCGTAATACTTCGGCTACGCTCAGTACAAGTTCGTAATTCGTAATTATTGGCAAAAGATCACACCAAATTGTCAAATTTGTGGTCTTTACCTGTTGGGGCGTAAATCCTTAACTAATTCAATTACGAATTACTTAACTGAGTGATTAATAAAAAATAATTGCTTATTTGAAATAAATCATCGAAATATATTATATATAAATTAAATTTGGCAAAACCAAATTAAGAGCGAAGTCTTTGCAAATTATCGTGGTTTAGTTTGTATAACTTTTTGAGGATAATCCCAAAATACCTGAAGATATTGCCTAAATAACAACATTGCTCTCCTGAGTTTAGATATTGTCAGTGTTGAGTTGATCCATTTTGTCTATACTTAAGTAAATTCTGTCTAAAATACTACAGATATCCTAGCTTTAGTACTGAATTTTAAATTTGTAATGTCATCTGCTCAACTTTATATATGTAGGAATAATAAACTTGGTATACCTAATCATTTGTCTATACCAAAATCTACCTGAGAAACAGAACAGATCAAACGCTTATGCAAGAGACACTATAACGATGCAAAACTACGCTATGGAGTCTAACAACAGTCAATTTGGCTGCTAGTTGCCAATAAAAACGAAATATGTAGCTTTTCTGTAGTTGACTAGTGCTAGATTTAAGTTAATCTTAAAGCGGATATCTTCCTACAAGAATCTACCCTGACAGAAGTGTATAAAGATATAGTTAAATTTAGCAATTCTGTCCGAGATTTTGAATTTGCAAACTGAATAGTTTGATACGGCGCTCAAATCCCTGATCTACTACCCTAAACAAGGTAGTCAATTAACGACTCAATATCATCTGTCTGATAATTGTAATGAATAGTCTACAATACCAGTGGATGAGAAAAGCTAAAGAAAATATAAAAGAAACTCAAATAACTGTGGTGTCTGGAGGACAAAAGTGTTTCTGAGACTAGCACATCAACATCGGCAATTCGTTCAAGACTTGGTAATGAACCTCCAAGCCTTGGCGGTTGTATTAGAGCGGCGCGGGTATCTTGCGTCCTGTTACACCTGTGGCGACCAAATGAATAGTGCATCATTTATGGTTAGCTTGGGTGATAACCATCTGATTCGGTTTTTAGTGTCCGATTATGGGATTACTTGGACGGAAATGCGGGATGACCGCGAATTAATGAAGTTAGAAGGTGCGGAGGCAATTAGTCAATTAGACGAACTAGCTGATCTTGTCAAGCAATCTATGCAAACTGATACAGGCTCTAAAACTCTTGCCAAGAAGTATTAAGGTTCCAAAGGTCGATGGCAAATTAGAAATTGATTATCGGTAATTGGTAATGGTGGCTTAGTTAGCGATCGCTCTTGCCTATTCTCCATTACCATTAAGTGATTGGCTCTTGGCTAGCCCATCGCATATTTTTTTGTATCTACCAAAACTTCATCTTGCCGAGATTCTTCGTTCAGTCTTTCAATTTCTGATATCTGATTATTTTTGGGTAAAGGTTGAGGTACAACTCTAGAGTTGTACCTCAACCTTGCATTTGTGCTTACCTGGTTATTGTCTGGGTAGTCCATCCCAAAACCTAGTAAAATAAGTACAGTTAAACAAATAACACTTAGTTAGGTTTATTTGTTTAACTGTACTTATTTGAAAAATTTATCGGTGCTTAGAAACTTGAAGATGTCAGAAGAAAAACCTAGCCAACCAAAACTACCCCCAACTAGTGCCCTTGACAATCCATCAACTGATGAATTTGGGAATTGGTTTGAATATTCTGTGAGAGTGCAACCACACCATACTGACTATTCAGGTATTGTCTGGCACGGTTCTTATCTAGCCTGGATGGAAGAAGCGCGGATTGAATGCTTGCGATCTATAGGGATTGAATTTGCTGATTTAGTTGCTATAGGTTGCGATTTACCAGTTGTAGAACTGTCGGTGCGCTATCACAGTTCAATTCAATTGGGTGTAACAGTGGTGGTAAAAACGCGCATGGCTGAAGTAACTGGTGTCCGAATAAATTGGGACTATGCCATTGTCTCCACTGATGGACAACAATTATACGTCACTGCCAAGGTGACTTTAGTGGCTTTAGATCGTGAAAGAGGCAAGATTATGCGTCAGTTACCGGCGAGTGTTAAAGATGCATTGGCTAAGATTTCAGCATTAAATAACAATTTTTAATTTTCTATTTGCCACTTTGGATCTGGGAGATAGTTTGAGCAAACTGCATTACGTGGTGCCATATATCTTGCGGGGTAATGCCAAAACTGATATTTAATAAAACTAGGATTGCGGCAATAGTCAATGCACTGCTTAGGGTCGCTTTCACCAACTTCCACAATATTATGAAGACAATCCAAGCTACAATCAACGTAGCAATCATAATATATAAATTCCTTAATAGTAGCTGTTATCTGAGAACCCGTTTATTCAGAGAAGATAAATTTTTTTTATCTGAGTAACAATTATTAGTGCTAAAGCTATTAGACCTAATTTTGAATAGATACTAAAGCTCAGATTTTTTGTGTAACTGTGCCAATGCCATATTACCTGAAAATGAGACAAAAATGCAGAGCAAAGGCAAGTTATTTGGCAATTTGGCAGAATTACTGGAAAGACTTATTTAATTTTTTTGTATCAATAATCACAAGATACAAGAGTTAGATTAGGACTCCAATTTGATTTTTGAAAACATCCTGAGACTGAAAAGGCTGTTGTATCAGGGTTTCATTTGAAATTTTGTTCAGAAATCAGACAGGGAGCAATGCGATTTTGTGAGATCGGCTAAAAAAGGTGCGATCGCTAATCATCTGTTACGTATTAGCTAAATATTTAATACAACAATAGTAGTAATATTAACTAGAAGATACAACCTGTACCAAAAACGAGGTTTCTGTAGATTGTTGCGACTAGAAAAAAGGTAAAATTTCCTTTCAGGAATAGTTTTGAAATAGGAAGTATCTACCTTTATGGAAAAAAACATATCTGCGAATCTAAATTTCGCCGATTCATTATCAGATTTCCAAGAGGATGTTACAAAACTTTTAGATTTTAAAAATATCGAGGAATGGTCTGGAAGAATAGTTAAAGAAAGAGAAGAAAAAATTAGACAGGCTGCGTTAGTTTTAGCGGGTCAATGTATTGCCATATTATTGCATAAGCTTTCTCAATCAGAGTCAGCTCATAAAACAGCAATAAATCAAACCAAAGGTTGGTGGCATACCGATACGCGAAGACACGGTTATACGAAGAGGGAAATATTAACAGTAGGTAATGTTGTAGTAAATCTTAAATTACCATACGTTGTTCAAAAAAGAGAAAAAAAAGCGAAGAATAAATCTACTAATGTTGGATTCTGTCCCTTGTTAAAATGGTTAGGAATGTCAGAGGGCTTGACTCCATTAGTTTGGTCAGATATTGCTGTTAGGTGGTGCTATAGCTAGTTCTTTTGAAGCTGCACATACAATCCTGGACGATTGGGGAATTAATATTAGTCTTAAACGAATTGAACGATTGACATATAAATTTGGTCAAATCGGCATTGATTTACGTCAAACTAAAATATCTAACTTGCAACAAGGGAAATTACCTGATGGGAATATACTTAAAGACCAGAGAGTTGTAATTGCTGTAGATGGTGGCAGGAGTAGAATTAGGATTAATAAAAAAGGTAGAAAAAATCTCAAAACAAACAAGCATGGCTTTACAGGGGAATGGGTTGAGCCAAAATTATTAACAATTTATGTGGTTGATGAACAGGGTAAAAAAGTTAAAAATGGCGAAATAAAGATTGTAAATGATGGCACTTATGAAGACTATAAAGGCTTTTTACCAATTTTAGAAATGCATCTGATTAGTTTGGGAATTAGTCAAGCAAAACAAGTTTTATTAGTTGCTGACGGTGCTGAATGGATTTGGAAGCATATTCCCCCTCTTTTAAAGAAATTGAAATCTCCCGATGCGACTTATCAATTATTTGATTTTTACCATGTTACTGAGCGACTACAGAAATTTGCTGATGTAGCGTTTAGTGATGATAAGGAGCGGAATAATTGGTTTAAAAAAGCACGGAGAAATTTAAAAAAAAGTAATGCCATGACCATAATTAGGCAGATGGATGAATTTATCTTTGAAGCCACGGGAGAACGTTGTAAAACGATGGTAGTACAGAGAAATTACCTTTTACGTGCCTATCGTGAAAGGCGTTTAAATTACGCTAAGATACTAGACCAAAAACTACCAATAGGTAGTGGGGCAATTGAGAGTTTAATCCGTCAAGTTGTCAACTTAAGAATTAAGGGTAACAGTAAATTTTGGTTGAAAGAAAATGCAGAGATTATGTTACATCTGCGTTGTCAATGGATAGCTGGAAGTTGGGATAATTTTTGTGGTTCTATCTTTAATTCCTTTATCAAACCCCAACCTGCTTGATAAATTTTATACTTTAATCTGGCCTTTGATTTACTTTTTGGCATAATTCATACTAAGTATGAAAGACTGATTGCAGATATTTTTATAAAAAATCGTCAAATGACTTGCTATTAATCTTTTTGAGATATTTCATCAAGATGAATTTTTGTGTAAACCAGTATTTTATTTGCAAATAAAATCACCTTGTACCTAAATATAATTTTTAGCGATCGCACCTTTTTTAGCCGATCTCACAAAATCGCATTGCTCCCGCTTGTAATTTAGTTGTAAACCTGTACTAAAGTTGCTATTGAAAAAGCCTTGATTGGGATTACTAGCCTGATTTGGATCGGTTAGGTAAAGGGCTATTAGATCGGCTTTCTCACCCAATTGGTACTTAATTCCTAACCCTGCACCTTCCGGCCCTCGATGCGTGGAAGGATTATAACGATTAAATCGAGTCAGTGTTCCTTTTCCACTAGAGTTTAAATAGCGATTGCCTGTGCTGAAAATATCATCAATATCTAAACCTACTGTACCTATCCAGAATTGGAGTTTTTCTCCGTGATTCCATCTGTAGTAGAGTTCATTAAGCGTAATATTATTGTTACTACCTGCATCAAAAGACAGTCGGCTCATATCAGTACCAGTTACCCCTGATAAATTGGGAACATTATTGGCTTGGAGACGAACTTTAAGCAAATCTGTCCCTGTGAAACTGGTTTCAAAATTGATTCTGACGCGATCGCTCAGAGTTGCTTCCCCTTTATCCGTAAAAACAGGGGCAAAAATGACTTCTCCTTTTAACTCAGTAGTTGTGGAAAACTGATGCTTTTCCAAAAAATCAGTTTTTTTCTCTAGTTTGCCAATTCTTGCGCCAATAGTGGCTAATTCTGCTTTAAATTCCTGATTTAAACGACTTAAGGTTTCTAAGTTTTCTTTTCTATCTAGGTTAGCTGTTTCAGAATCAGTCAATTTTTCTACTTGCTGTAAACAAGTATCCAAAGCTGCTGCAAATTCGTAACGAGTTAAAGCCTGATTACCCCGAAATGTCCCGTCAGGATATCCAGCTATACAACCATAACGTTCCACCAAACTCCGCAATGCTTCATAAGCCCAGTCGCCTGGTTGCACATCCTGTAGCTGGCTGACATTGGTAACTTGATTAAGAGAATCAGAAGAATCTAAAACAAAAGTCTCTTGAGCTAAAACAGGACTTGGCGAGATCAAAGCTATAATTGCTAGGAAAAACAGACGAATTTTTTTCAACATCACTCCTCCTACTTCTGGGATTACAATCTCCCGTCAATTTATTAAGTAGAGGTAGCTAATTAAACACAAGAGACAAATGGTCAAGTGGACATTGCCCAAAAACAGCTTTTTGTAAGGCGAGTAAAATTCAGCATGGACAGTGGCTTATGTTTAATAAGACTCCTCTACTTAAGTATTGAGATTGAAGCGAGAAAATATGCAAATTATGTCAAGCTTTGATTTGGTAGCGATGTGAAAGCTTGTCAGACCTCTCCCACCAAGGGTTGTAGAAACCTCAGATGCAACATCTCTACAAGGTTTCTAGGCAAAGCACCTTTAATTTCTGGAGATGTCTAATTTACTGCATATTTCTCCATCTAGTGATCAATAAGAAGAATAGGAACGTTCTTGAACCAGAGATGGAAATAATGCAGCAAAAATCTACTCAAAGGCCAGTCTCAATTATTGTGCCTTGCCCAATCGCCTTTATACCTAATCCTCTTGTAGCCCCCTCAACCCCCCTCAATTTACCAGTCTGATTGAATTACGCGATGTATCACCTATAAATTAGAGGGGTCAAGGCTTAAAAAATTAGTAGAAAAATATAGTTGTCTTACTGGTTATCCCGATCAAACATTTCGGCGATATCGCACTTTAACCCGTTATGAATTTGCTTGCGATTTTAAATTTATTAATGTTATTAAGACAATTTTAAAAAACCAGATTTTTGATTATTAATTAAATTAATCCACTTTTACTAATAGGAGAAAGGCAATGATTACCACATTTATTAATGGGAGTTTTATCAACAACTACCAAGTAATTAAACCAATAAGGAAAGGAAACATAGCTAATACTTACTTAGCGAAAGTTCAACATTCAGAAGAATTTGTCATTACTAAACAATTTGCCTGTCAATCTCAACATCCTAAACAAGTCGAAAAAGCACAGGAATTGTTTCAACGAGAAGTTCAAAGCCTTCGTCGGTTAAATCATGATCAAATTCCTAAATTAATTGAGGCATTTACCTTGAATAATCAAGATTCATTCTTGGTTCAAGAGTATATTGAAGGAGAAACCTATCATAACTGTGTTTTTGAAAGAAAGGAAGAATTTACCGAATCTCAAGTCAGACAATTTTTATTAGATGTTCTTGAGGTTTTAATCTATGTTCACTCGCAAGGAATCACCCATCGAGATATTTCCCCTGATAATATTATCTGCCGTAAACAAGACAAAAAACCAGTTCTTATTGACTTTGGCTGTATCAAGCAGTCAATAAACCAATTGAACTCAGGTTCATCACCAACAATAATTTTAAAGGAAGGCTACACACCTCCTGAAGTCCAAAATGGAAATACTGAATCTAGCAGCGATTTGTATTCTTTAGCTGTCACAGCTTTGGTATTATTGACAGGTAAACTGCCAAAGGAATTATTTGATATTAATACTGTTGAATATAAATGGTCAAAAATTCCAATTAGTCCTAAACTTGAAATAATTTTAAAAAAAATGCTGCAATTCCAACCAAATGCACGTTATGAAACTGCTAGGAAAGTATTAGCAGCATTAAAATCATTATCATCCATCCCATCTATAAGAACACAAAAGACTATTGCTCACAGAACATTCTTTTCTTCGGCAAAAAATAAGCTATGGAACAATCATGTCTTATGGCTAACACCCTTCTTTCTAGTGGGATTATTGATTGGAGCTACTAGATTAATACCAGTCATATTTCCTCCGCAAGCCAAAATGATAACTGGCTTTTTATACAAAAATCTGACACCAGAGCAAACAGAAATCAATCAATTAATTAACTCTCAACAATTTTCTTTAGCTATTTCACAGTTAGAACAATATCGTCAAAAGAATTCTCGAAATAGCCAAGCTCTAATTGTGTTAGAAAATACTAAAATTGGGCTAATGAAGTCAATTGCAATTGCCGTTGTTGCTCCAATTACTGATGATTTACATAAAGCTGAAGAAATGATTAGAGGTTTAGCACAAGCCCAATGGGAAGTTAATGCAGCAGGCGGTATTACAGCACTTGCGTCTGTTATGAGGTACAATAAATTAAAATATAAATACATTTAAATGAAATCATACTCTGTCGATCTTCGAGAAAAAATAGT
>NZ_JBALEA010000042.1:0-77439 GCF_036917135.1 Nostoc sp.
TCAGCTTATGGGTTCAGAAACTTTAATAATTTTAGAGTAAGATGCTTATTGAATTGGCATTTTAATTATTAGTTTAGCATAACAAGTACTGAAGATCCCTAATTTTACACTGTTTAACTTCAAAGCAGACGACAAATGTATAGATTCTTCATGCATACATAGATGAGGGGGAGAAAAGGGGTTGCCGAGGGCAACCCCTTTTCTCCCCCCTTAAAATGATTATCATTCTTGAGAAAACCTGTCTCTTGTTTTTCTTGGAATAATTTATTCTTTGGAAGTCCCTATTAATACTATCAAGCAGCAACTCACCGTACAAGGTTTATTACCTCTTCATGTGTGGACAGATCCAAATCAATGGTTTAGTTTACTGCTCTGTAAGTTGCAAGCATAAAACAAATCAGGTATACCTTACATATATAGAGGTTCTCAGTTGAGTCCAATAGACATTTCCGAAAAAGAATTGTTTTGACGTAGCAGTGCTACGTCTCTACAAGGGTTCTGGGTGACGCATATTTAATTTCTGGAGATGTCTATTAATGTAGATCCCTATTAGTCCAAGTAAGTAAGCTAAGTGTTTAGCCGCTAATTATTGCTGCATTGAAGGTGTGGGAAAAATTCTGCTGAATACAGGAATCCTTGGCTGAGGCTTAGTTACAGTTATATCGGCATTAGCAGCAGATGAGTTCTTAGCTGCCTCAGAGAGGATAGATGGTTTACTATTAGCAGAATTGGCAAAATTACTCAATTGGATAGCGGAAGGTGAATTTGAAGATATGGAGATAATCTTATCAGTATTTTGACTGTTGGTTTTTACCGGAGTTTGAGCTTGAGATGGAGTAATGATGAAAGTCGAACTTGTTCCTAATATCAGTATGAGCAAAGAAGAAATATATTGTTGCATGGGAATTGCTAAAATGGGTCGATAAATATTTAGAGCTTAAAGAAGTTGTGTTTGTTATTAGTTGTAAATAAAATCGCAATTTCCTAAGATAAATCATAGTGCTGTTGTCCAAGAAAATCTGATCGCAGCGATTTATAAATGAATAGACCACTACTGTTAGTACATTAATTCGCTAACAATAACCAAACCTCCCTCAATCACCTTTATTACAAGGCAAAGCGTAGTTTCACTTCTGGCTGATAAAAAAAGAGCGGTTATTTTAACACTATTAAATTGGTTTGATCGAGAGTTAGCAAATAGATATACCTGGAATCATTAACGTTTTTTAATCAACTAACCCAGCACAACTTATTAATAGTATATTTATATATAAGTTATTATTAAAAGAGGAATATTACTGAACTTTCTCAAAAAATGATCTATATAAAATAAACTTTTAATTGGCATATTTAACTAACTAAAGCAGAAAATATATGAATTTTTAATAAAGCCTAAGTTTAATGAAATAGTTACTTAAATAAATACGTATATAATATATTTTTCTGGTGTGGTGGGGACTTCAGTCACAGCACTTTCAACGCGAACAAATGAACTATTGTGTTGAAAGCTGAAAGTCTGACCCCACACCATCCGGGATGTGAGGTAGATGTCTCCTGAGATCGAAGGATACAAAACATATAAACGCTACAATTTATCAGAAAAGTAAAGAAATAGTTAAATCCAGAGTGCCTTCATGATGGCTAATTTGACATCTGTTGACTTTGTTACCGTCCTATCCCAGACTGCGGCTGCGTATCGAGGGCAGGGAGGCATACGCCCGAGTGCTGAAATATTAGTAAATGCGTTGCTACAAGCAGAAAAAGCTGCCAAGGGGCAACGATTGACTTATCCGCTTGAGTCTCTTCTAGGTAAATGGCAACTTTGCTTTGCCACTGGTACTAAGAAAGTCAGAGAACGCGGGGGAATTGTTTTAGGCAAGGGTTTGTATGTACCCAAGTTTATCGCAATCTATATTTCCTTTAATGCCACCTGGGAACAGGATTCAGGCAGAGGTGAAATTGCTAATCAGGTTGAATTCAGCCCAGTTTTATTGAAGCTCACGGGACCAGTGCAATATTTAGGTAAGAAAAATTTATTGGCGTTTGACTTTAACCAGATGCTTATCAGTCTGTTTGGTCATATTGTTTACAACAGAGCAATCCGTTCTGGCAAAGTTCAAACAGAAGATTTCTACAAGCAACCCATAGCTAAACTACCCTTCTTTGCCTTCTTTTTAGTGACGGAAAATTTCATTGCAGCTCGCGGTCGTGGAGGAGGATTGGCATTTTGGATTCGAGAAATTTAAAGACACTGTAAATCAGATATTTTTGGTGGCGGCACCAGGGAAGAGGATTTGACTTGCATTTCCAGATAAGTATATGCTACTATTAGTGATTGTGTGGTTAAGGACGTATAGCTCAGTTGGTTAGAGCGCTACGTTGACATCGTAGAAGTCACTGGTTCGAATCCAGTTACGTCCATTTAGAATCTATATATAGTAAGGGTTTCAGAAGTAACTGGATTTAAACATCATCAGTTTTTACCTCTTATTGACACAAATCTGACCTAGTTTTAGTATCAGATTAGTATCCTAATTTTATATCCTATGTCCAAGGCTCCAACAGGGACTGTACATATAGAGTGCTTCAGGGACAGGTTGCGTTTAAGGTTCACCTACAATAGCAAGCAACACACCTTAGCTCTTAAACTAGCTGACACTCCAGTTAACCGCAAAGTGGCAGAGGGTATAGCCTCATTAACAATTCAAAATTCAAAATGACGCTCTCTACGAGACGCTAAAAGCGTAGCTTGCTTCTCTGAAAGAGTACGCGGACTCGCTTGCCGCCGGCGCTAACAAAATTCCAAATTAAAGACAGTTCAGACGAACGCGAGTGCGTCTCCAAGAGTTGAGAAGTGCCTTGCGCGGGTTCCCCGCGTTGTAGCAACTGACGCTCTTCCTAACGGGGGATTTAAACCCCGATGGTTCCTGAGCGTAGCCGTTGGCGCAGCCTCTCGTAGAGAAGGACTGAAATGGGTGCTATATCTAGATTGCAGGTTCTTAAACCTTTTAATTTCCGATAATCCAATTAGATTGGACATGTGCAGTACTAGAAAATCATCTTCATTGGCAGTATTTTAGATGAACTAGAAACGGCTTTAAATTTTGCTAGCACTATGAAATGGAACGGAAAACATCCAGCCGTTAAGCTAGTACAGGAAAGATATCAAAATGGGGTGAAGCTTACAAAAAAAGCTAGTTTTTCTTGGAATGATTTATTCTTTGGAAGTCCCTAATAAGATTATAATCACCTATTTATAAGTTTTTCAGCGATTTCATCTCTCCCAAATGATTTAGAATTGCTATGACGATCTTCATCGATAATTTGTATTACTGAGTAAATATTTATAGATTATTCTCTGGGAAAAGTGATATAAATTTCATAAGTACGCAGGAATAAAATTATACATTAAAATTATCAAACAAATTAATGCAAAGCAGATGTCAAGAGGGATTCCATAAATTCTATCTAATATGGTAAGATCCTGGCGTTAATGAAGGATTTTAACATTTCTTGAAAAATGTCAAATTTTCTATACTAACCTGCGGAAGGTGGGTTAATATCTACTTGATTAATTAATTCACAATGTCTCAGCAACAGCGCACTCTCTTAATTGTCGATGATTCCCCAGAAGATCGAGAACTCTATCGGCGGTATTTGCTGCGCGATCGCGAATATTCTTACAATATTCTAGAAGCAACGCTAGGACAACAAGGGCTAGAACTTTGGCAGCAACATCAGCCTGATGCTGTGTTGCTTGATTATCGATTGCCCGACTTAGATGGACTGGAATTTCTGGCACAATTGCAACTATTGAGCCAGCAGCCTTGCTTACCTGTGATTGTCGTCACCGGGCAAGGCAATGAGGCGATCGCAGTTAAGGCGATGAAAGCGGGCGCACAAGATTATATTGTCAAAGGGCAAATTACCCCAGAAGGGCTGCAAATAGCTGTAAATACGGCAATTGAAACAGTGCAGCTACGCACCCAACTACAACAGCGGATTGAGCGAGAGCGCGTAGTCTCATATATTACCCGAAAAATTCACCAATCGCTGAGTCTGGATGAAATTCTTCAGACAACTGTAACCGAAGTGCGAGAATTTCTGCACACCGATCGCGTCTTGGTTTTTCAGTTAAAACCTGACGGAGATGGCACAGTAATATCAGAATCAGTTGGGGCAGAGTGGCGATCGCTGCTCTCCCGCACTATGTACGATCCCTGCCTCGCTGAGAACTACCTGGCATGGAATCCGTCGGAAAATGTTACCTACGATCCCGCCTTTGTCGAAAATTATATCCAACGCTATCGTCAGGGTTACGTAACGGCGATATTTGATATTCAAGATAGCACTATTGATCCCTGTCACGTTGAATTGTTGGCTCAGTTTCAAGTGAAAGCTAATCTGGTCGTGCCAATTATTTACGATGACCACTTTTGGGGGTTGCTAATTGCTCATAACTGTGCAACTCCTCGAAGCTGGAAACCCTTAGAGATCGACTTGCTCAAAGAACTGGCGATTCAAGTTGGCATTGCAATTCGACAGGCGCAACTCTATCAGCAAGCACAGAATGAACTGACTGATCGCAAACGGGTAGAAGCAGAATTACGGGAGAACGAACAATGGCTACGATTAGCACTGTCAGCCTCTCGGATGGGAACATGGAACTGGAACATCCAGACGGGAAAAATTTCCTGGTCGGATAACCTGGAAGCCTCATTTGGACTACAACGAGGAGAATTTGACGGCTCATTCGAGATGTTTGCTGCGCGGTTGCACCCAGACGATCGCGATCGCGTGCTGGCAGCCGTCGAGCGTGCTGTCGCCACAGGAGAAGACTATGACATTGAATTTCGGGTAGTATATCCCAACGGCAAAATTCGGTGGGCACTCAGCCAGGGCAAGGTGCTATACGACCAAGACGGGCAACCGATTCAGATGGCGGGGATTGATTTAGATATTACCGAACGCAAAAAGTCAGCCGAAATTCTGCGTGAGAGTGAAGAACGTTTTCGCCAACTCGCAGAAAATATTGATGCGGTGTTCTGGATCAAAGAGGTGTCGGAAAATCAAGTTAGCTATGTCAGTCCTGCATATAAAAAACTGTGGGGATTGAACCCGCAGGAATTGTATCAAGGACAACAAGCATGGGTCGATCGCATTCACCCAGAGGATCGAGAAGCGACAGACAGAGCGTTTCATGAAAAAGCTATCGCAGGTAAATTTGATGAAGAATATCGGATTATTTTACCCGATGGTAGTATTCGCTGGGTTCACGATCGCTGTTTTCCTCTTCGAGATGAAACAGGAGAAATTTATCGGTTTGCAGGTATTGCCGAAGACATCAGCGAACACAAACAGGCAGAGCAAACGCTGCGAGACAGTGAAGAACGCCTGCAAATGGCACTAGAAGGTTCTGGTGGCGGTCTATGGGATTGGAACATTATTACTAATGAAGATTATTTAAGTTCCAGATGGCTGGAAATGCTGGGATATGAAAAAGGAGAGTTACCGGATGACTTTAGCAGTTGGGAGCGACTAATTCATCCTGACGATAAAGTTTGGGTGATGGAACGGTTGAATGCCCATCTTCAGGACGATTCGGTGTCTTACAAATTTGAATATCAGATGTTAACCAAGTCTGGGGAGTGGAAATGGATTTCCAACCACGGAAAAGTAGTTTCGCGCGATCAACAGGGCAATCCCCTGCGAATGGCAGGCATCCATCATGATGTCACCGATCGCAAACAGGCAGAGCTTGCTTTGCGCCAGAGTGAAGAATTTAAGAACCGCATTTTAGAAAGCACTTCTGACTGCATCAAAGTATTAAGCCTTGATGGGCGGCTGCTGTACATGAACACAGGCGGACTGTGTTTAATGGAAATTGACGACTTAAATTCCCATCTCAATACTGAATGGCTCTGTTTCTGGGAAGGCAGCTATCGGCAACAGGCAGAACAGGCACTCGCTGCCGCTAAAACAGGTGAAATCAGCATTTTTCGCGGATACTGCCCAACTGTAAAAGGCACTGCCAAATGGTGGGAAGTGGTCGTTAGCCCGATTCTGGATGCTTTTGGGCAGCTGGAACGAATCTTATTGATTTCACGAGACATCACCGAGCGCAAAAAGACAGAACTCCTATTGCAGGAGAGCGAAGCCCGGTTGAAACTGGCGTACAAAGCTACGCGATCGGGAGTATGGGATTGGGACATTACCCGCAACATCGCTTATGTATCTGAAGAGTACTGCAATCTGTTCGGTTTTGACCCAACCACAGAAGAAGTCAGCTTTGAAGACTGCTTAAGCCGCTTGCACCCAGGCGATCGCACCTCAGCCAATGAAATAGTGAGTCGTACTATTCAGCAACAGCAAGAGTACTATGAAACTGATTACCGCATTTTACACCCTGATGGCATTCGCTGGTTAGCAGCTAGAGCTAAGGTTTTCTATGATGCTGTGGGCAATGGGGTACGAATGCTGGGCAACGTGCAAGATATCACCGATCGCAAACACGTAGAGGAAGAATTACGACAAAGTGAAGAACGCTACCGCTACCTAGCAGAGGCGATTCCGCAACTTGTTTGGACTTGTAATGCCAGTGGTTCGTGCGATTACGCGAATCAACGATTGTGTGACTATACCGGATTGAGCTTTGAAGAGATTTTAGGGCGGGGTTGGTTATCAGCTGTTCATCCAGACGATAGACAAGCGGCTCAATCTATGTGGAAGAATGCTGTGGATCGTGGCAGTAGCTATCGCCACGAATACCGCTTTAAAAGAGCTGCTGATCGCAACTACCGTTGGCATTTGGTACTGGGACTGCCGCTAAAAGACCAACAGGGACAGGTAGTAAAATGGTTTGGCACCTGCACAGATATTCACGATCAAAAGGAACTGGAAGTTGAACGCAATCGCCTACTTGCCCAAGAGCAAGCAGCCAGAGCCGAAGCCGAACGCGCCAATCGGATCAAAGATGAATTTTTGGCGGTTCTCTCCCACGAATTGCGATCGCCTCTCAACCCAATTCTCGGCTGGACAAAACTGCTGCAAACCCGCAAATTTAGTGAAACCAAAACGGCTGAAGCCCTAGCCACCATTGAACGCAACGCCAAATTGCAAACTCAACTGATTGATGACTTACTCGATGTCGCCAAGATTCTGCGCGGCAAACTCAGCATCGAGGCTACTCCTGTGAATATGGTATTTGTGATTGAATCTGCGATCGACACGGTAAGAACCGCAGCGATTGCTAAATCAATTCTGTTGCATCCGGTACTGCCGAACATTGGGCAAGTCTCTGGAGATCCTAACCGCCTGCAACAGATCGTTTGGAATTTACTTTCTAACGCGATCAAGTTTACCCCTAACGGAGGACGGGTAGAAATCCGACTAGAGCTAGTCGATAATCAGGCGCAGATTACCGTCAGTGATACTGGTAAAGGCATTAACCTTGAGTTTCTCCCACATATTTTTGAGTCATTTCGTCAGGAAGATGTCTCAATTACTCGTAAGTATGGCGGGTTAGGATTGGGGTTAGCGATCGTCCGGCAGTTAGTTGAGGCTCACGGCGGCACCATCATGGCTGATAGTCCAGGTGTTGGCTTGGGAGCCACCTTTACAGTCCAGCTGCCACTGCTGAATATTGAACCGGAAATTAAGCAGACAGATGAGTTGCCACAACCAGCACTCGAACTTACAGGGATTCGAGTCCTCACAGTTGATGATGACCCTGATGCCCGTGAGCTATTAACAGTATTGCTTGCTGAATACGGAGCGCAAGTCCTGACTGTTTCCTCTGCGGCAGAAGTGTTGGCAAACCTAGAGTCCTTTCAACCCGATGTCTTAGTCAGTGATATTGGAATGCCCGAAGTTGATGGCTATACCCTGATTCAACAAATCCGCACTTTAACCCCCGAAAAAGGCGGACAGATTCCCGCGATCGCTTTGACTGCTTATGCCAGAGTTGAGGATTCCCAGCGAGCTATAACCAGTGGCTATCAACGGCACGTTACCAAACCCCTTGATCCAGAAGAGTTAGTTCAAGCTGTGGTGGCACTTAAAAAAATTGACTTGGGCAAACAGTTTTAGCCTTAACTGAACTGTATTGGTCTTTAGGTTGGATTTATTGAAAACGGCGGGAAACTCCATCCCCTTGCGGGTGGAGGTTTTTATTTTTGTTTCAAGAATAAATAAATTTGCTTGTATCCTAATTATGAATTACAAATTATTTGGTCATAACCCAACAATCAGGAGAATATCATGAGTTCCATCACTCAAATCCAACCTTTAGATGTACCCAGTGCGATCGCTAAACGTCGTTCTATCAAAACCTTTAAAACAGACCCCATCGCCCCAGAACTGCTCAAGCAACTGGTAGAGTTGACCGTGGCAGCGCCCAGCAGCTATAATATTCAAGGGTGGCAAATTATTCTCGTGCAAGATGAGGCGCAAAAAGCAGCCTTATCAGCAGCATCGTGGAATCAACAGCAAATTATCCAAGCACCAGTTACCTTTGTGTTCGCTGCCGATGCCAGTGCATCTGAAAAAAACTTGACCCCGATAATTGAACAGGCTCTTGCAACTGGGGCATGGAATGAAGGCACAGCGAATTATTTTAAAAGTGCTATTCCGCAATTTCAACAGGGGCTGGGAGACAAGCAACGGGAGTATGCGATCAAAGATGCGATTATTGCTGCTACCCATTTAGTCTTAGCAGCCGAAAGTCTGGGTTTATCTACCTGTTTTATGAATGGTTGGCTTGAAGACAAGGTAAAAGAAGTGATTGGTGCTGGGGATAATCCAGATTTAGCGATCGCTGTTTTAGTTCCTGTTGGCTATGCAGCTGAACCACGCTTAAATCCTGGTCGTTTGCCATTCTCCTCCAACGTCTCTGTAGACAGAATCGGTAATCCTTATGCAGGGTAGCTTCCCTAAAATAGCCTGATGGAAATAGTGAAACCCAATATCATCTTAGGTTAACGTTGGGTTTCACTACATTCAACTAGGCTGATTATTTGGTGGTATTTGTTCCGATGGTGTTTCCGCCGGCGGAGCGAGTACCGCATCTGGAGTAATTTCTTCTACAGGAATTGGTTGTTTGTCCTCAATTTCAAAATCTGGTTGGGCTGCTTCCACCAATTCAGCAGATGGGGGATGTGGTGGTATCGCTTCCGGTACAGTCTCGATTTTTACTTCGGTGTTGGTAGTAACTGTCTCCTCTGCTGGTTGTTCGGGTATGACAGTAGTTTTTTCGATAATCTCAATAACAGGTTGCTCTGCCAAAACAGAGGTAATGTCTTAAGGTTTGGGGGTTGTGGGTGTCTTTTTACTCACAGTCTGTTGCACCTTGTCTTTCGCGCCACTGAAGGTGCTACCAAGACCTTTTTGCAACTGGACTAGCCGTTCCTGAAAGAACAACTTATTCACCTAATTCTAAATAAATATCCTGGTAATTAGTTAGACAGCGCTCTGGGTTTGGGAATACTGACAATTAGGGTAATGAATTGCTGCAATCCGTTGATTTAGCCCTAGTTCCAGCCTTTCCCCTAAAGCACTGTCTTTCTAGGATTTTAGATATTATGACAACTGTTCAAGTTACATACGCAGGTCTAATCGAAGTAAAAAGGGGTGAGGCTCCCAAAGAGCTATACTCCCACCAGAACGAAGCAATCAAAGCACTGAATGAAACTAATAAAAATGCCTTTGAAGGCTTGCTAGTTCTACCTACGGGTGGCGGAAAAACTTTAACGGCAGTTCACTGGCTACTACGTAATTTTATTAACAAAAATAAAAAGGTTCTGTGGATTGCTCATCGCCATGAATTACTTGACCAAGCACTTGAGACACTTCAACTTAGTGCCTATTCATCATTATTGAGTAATGTATCAGGATTTAGATACCGCATTATCTCAGGTCATCCTAAACATGATCGACCTGTAAACATTGAAAAGACGGATGACATCATCATTGCCAGTAAAGATAGTCTAAACAGTGGGCTTGATCACTTGTTGAACAACTGGGTCGGTCACTTACAGGAAGTTCTTTTGGTTGTAGATGAAGCGCACCATGCAACAGCTAAGACATATCGTAAATTGATTAATGCTGTCAAGGATAATCTAAAAAAACGAGGTCATAATAACGGCTTTAAAATGCTGGGACTAACGGCTACCCCCTTTAGAACAGATGAGAGTGAGAAGAGTTTGCTAAAGTTAGTTTTTCCAAATGATATTATCTTTTCCGAACATCTGAGAAATTTAATTGCCAGGGGAATCCTTGCTGAACCGATTTTTGAGAACTTAAAAACGAACATAGAAATCAAGCAAAAATTGAATGAATTGAATGCAAGGCAAATCAAAAATATCGAAGATTTTGACAGGCTGCCAAAGGACATTGCTGAGAAGATTGCTCAATCTAGTACGCGTAACAATCAAATTGTTGACCATTATATTAACAATAGGAAAAAATACAAGCTACTTCTATTATTTGCAATTGATGTAGAACACGCAATAACTTTAAACGCACTGTTTAAAGCTAAAAAAGTTAATTCTGATTTTGTTGTATCTTCAGTTAAAGATTTAACTACAGGTGCTACATTTTCTGCCAAGGAAAAATCAGAAAATTCAGAAATGGAGAGCTTGAAGTATTGATAAATGTAGAAATGTTGACTGAAGGAACAGATTTACCTAAGCTACAAACTGTTTTTCTTACACGACCAACCGCCTCTACAATACTAATGACACAAATGATTGGTCGGGCTTTGCGTGGGCAAAAAGCAGGCGGTACAGAAAACGCTTACGTGGTCAGTTTTATTGATAACTGGGAAAACAAAATTAACTGGGTGAACCCAGAAAAACTTCATTTTGAAGAAGATGCAGAATTTATTGTAAAAGGAATTCCATCAAATAATAGAACTGCTCGGCTGATATCTATTGAAATGATCGAAGAATTCGCTCGTATCATGGATAACTCCATTGATACTAGTGGTTTAGAAAAACTAGACTTTTTGAAGAGGATTCCTATTGGAATTTATCATTTTTCCATTCTCGAACCATCCGAAGGATATGAGCCTAATCCTAGACCTTATGATGTATTGTTGTATGACGATACAGAAGAAGCATACGACAATTTTGTTAACGATTTGAAGACTCTATTCCAAAGTATTGATTTACAAGATAGGGAAATATTGACCGAACCAGAACTTGAAAAGCTTTGGCAAACTGCAAAGCAAATTTATTTTCATGACTATCAAACTTTGCTTGGTTACAGAGATGAAGATGTAAAAAATATCTTGCGTTTCTATGCTCAAAAGCAAATCCCACCAGCATTTCTAGCTTTTAGCGAGAGAAGAAAGTGTGATTTATCTATCGTAGCAAGACATATCTACGATAATTCGTTAGGTCGTAGAGCAGAGTCTGACTATATCAACTCAATTTGGAATGATGAAAAGTCTTTTTGGCAAGTTATATTCAGCTACAACCAGTTATATTTCATGAAGCAATTGGACGATGAAATTAGGAAGATTACTAATCCAGATATATACGGTAATGTATCCATATCAATACCAAGTGTAATTCCTGACACTGTACCAATAGAGAAATTAACTCTATATGAAATCAAAGAGCGAGATATTCTTGAATACAGAAAAATTAAAAATGCTGTATTCGCCAAGCAAACAGATACAAAAGGGTTTATAACTTGTGCAGCCAGTGGAGTTAAAACTCAGATGCGGAGAGATTTTCAAATTGATCACATTAAACCTATGTCTCAAGGTGGTTTAACTACCATAGATAATCTGCAACTGCTGACACGTAAAGCTCATGTAGAGAAAACCCGTATAGAGAATACAAGACGATAGTCTTTGAGGGATATCTCTGTATTCGTAGGTAATCTAAATCTTTCTGGTTTGGCAGGTTTAAAATATATGGTGTCACTCAAAAGAGACTTATGACCTTAACCCTGAACTTGCCACCAGAATTAGAACAGTATCTTGCACAAGAAGCTAAACAGCAAGGGCTTTCTGTTGGCGTAATTTTTCTGACAGTCGCGCCATCACCACTTCGCCGTCTATTACATCTCCACGTTCTATAGAAGCAAGCCCAACAGCTATTTTTTTATGGGTTTCTTCTTCCCATTCCTTATAACCCTTTTCCCATTCTTCCAGCAGTTTCAATGCTTTAGCAATCACATCTTCAGCATTTTCATATCTACCTGTAGCAATTCGGGTTTGTATAAATTGCTCGTATTCCGCCTTAAGTTGGATGTTCATAATTGTTATTCCTAGTTAGTATCGTTCTGAATTAGCGTTTGAAATTAGCCCTAAAATAGCCTGATGGAAATAGTGAAACCCAACATCATATTAGGTTAACGCTGGGTTCCACTACATTCAACTAGCTTGATTAGGTGGTATTTGTTCCCGTGGCGTTTCCGCCGGGGGAGCGAGTACCGCATCTGGAGCAATTTCTTCTACAGGAATCGGTTGCTTGTCCTCAATTTCAAAATCTGGCTGCGCGGCTTCCACCAACTCAGGAGATGGGGGATGTGGTGGAATCGCTTCCGGTACACTCTCGGTTTTGGCTTCGGTGTCAGTAGTAACTGTCTCCTCTGCTGGTTGTTCTGGTATAGCAGTTGTTTTGTGGATAATCTCAACAGCAGGTTTCTCTGCTATTACAGAGGTAATGTCTTCAGGTTTGGGGGTTGTGGGTGTTTTTTTACTCCCAGTCTGTTGCACCTTGTCTTTCACGCCACTGAAGGTGCTACCAAGACCTTTTTGCAACTGGCCCAGCCGTTCCTGAAGGGACAACTTATTTACCTGTTCCTGAATGCCAGTTCTCACCGTCTCAGCACTGGGTACTTGGGTTTGTTGTGCCTGGGGGGTCAATTGCCGACGTAATGATAGAGTTTGCCAGCCAAACCAGACCAAAAGAGCCACACTTGCCACATGACCCAGCAACAAACCCCCAGTGATGCGTGGTGCAAACACCCATAATACTAAGGCGTAGAACAGCCCTACACCACTCCAGATAAAGTCATTCTTGCGATGGATTTCTGGAAAAAAGAAAGCTGCTATATAAATGGCTAAACTACCAAGACCGACCACCAAAGCTAGGACAAATGCCAGCATTATTTGGTTACTCCTTTCACTATTGGGGATTGGGGATTGGGTATTGGGTATTGGGTACTAGGAAAGAATTTCTCAGTCCCCAGTCCCTAATCCCCAGTCCCCAATCCCTTAATTAACAATTTTGCAAGTCAATTGTTGATTTAGATACAAATTAAAATTAATTATCCCTGTTAGTTGTGGATATTTGTCATTTATATCAAGTCTTAAGGTCTTCTTTAGGGGAGAAGGGAAAATATCGGACTACCCTTAAAGTAAAAGGATCTGCAAGAGTTAGCCCAGAAATTTTTTATGACACTACAAAGCTTTGGTGTGATTGGATTAGCCGTTATGGGTGAGAACATCGCTCTCAACGTGGAGCGCAATGGCTTCCCAATTGCAGTTTACAACCGCTCCCGAGAAAAAACGGATGCGTTTATGGCGCAACGTGCGCCAGGAAGGAACGTCAAAGCCGCCTTTACTCTAGAAGAATTCGTTGCCTTATTGGAACGTCCCCGCAAAATTCTAGTAATGGTGCAAGCTGGTAAGCCAGTGGATGCGGTGATTGCTCAACTCAAACCCTTGTTAGACGAAGGCGATATCATTATCGACGGTGGCAACTCTTGGTTTGAAGATACAGAACGACGCACTCAGGAATTAGAACCCGCAGGGCTTCGGTATCTTGGTATGGGTGTCAGTGGCGGTGAAGAAGGAGCGCTGAATGGCCCTTCACTGATGCCTGGAGGTACAACAAGCTCTTACGAGTTTTTATCACCAATTTTCAACAAAATTGCTGCCCAAGTAGATGATGGCCCTTGTGTAACCTATATTGGCCCTGGTGGTTCTGGCCACTATGTCAAAATGGTACACAATGGTATTGAGTATGGCGATATGCAGCTAATTGCTGAAGCCTACGACTTGCTGAAAAATGTCGCTGGATTAAACCCCAGTCAGCTACATGATGTGTTTGCTGAATGGAACACCACCGATGAACTCGATTCATTTTTGATTGAGATTACGAAGAATATCTTCCCATATCTTGACCCAGAAACAAATAAACCCCTGGTAGATTTGATTGTTGACGCAGCCGGTCAAAAGGGAACTGGACGCTGGACTGTGCAAACTGCGTTGGAATTGGGAGTTGCTATTCCCACAATTACAGCAGCAGTTAATGCCCGGATTATATCTTCTATTAAAGAGGAGCGGGTTGCAGCATCGAAAGTCCTCACCGGACCCAGTGGCAAGTATGACGGGCAAACTAAGGACTTTATCAATAAAGTACGCGATGCTCTCTATTGCTCAAAAATCTGTTCTTATGCTCAAGGGATGGCGTTGCTATCCACAGCTTCAAAAACATATAACTGGAATTTGGATCTGGGCGAAATGGCGCGGATTTGGAAAGGTGGTTGTATTATTCGCGCTCGCTTTTTGAATAAGATTAAAAAGGCTTTTAGCGAAAATCCAGCTTTGCCTAACTTGCTGTTAGCTCCCGAATTTAAGCAGACAATTCTCGATAGACAGACTGCTTGGCGGGAAGTGATTGCGACAGCTGCAACAGTAGGAATTCCAGTACCCGCATTTAGTGCATCCTTGGATTATTTTGACAGCTATCGCCGCGATCGCTTACCTCAAAATCTAACTCAAGCACAACGCGATTACTTTGGCGCACATACTTACCTGCGTCTCGATAAGCCGGGAAGCTTCCATACTGAATGGGTGCCCATTGCTGAAGCTAAGAAGTAAATTTTCACACATCCACATCAGGATATTGTGAAAGGTTAAAAAGTTTCAGAATATAGTTTTAAGAGTGGCTCTGAGTTTCAGAGCCACTTTCTTTTTAATGCTGAGTTAATGAAGTATTATAAAATTTACTATAGCAGTTATCATTTACGTGAGGTACACCCGTAGGGGCACGGCATTGCCGTGCCCCTACACCTCGTGATGTAACCTTGTACTGCATCTGAATGGGAACCGCTATATGAATAATAAAAATCAGATAAATATGGGAATAAAAATAATATGATTGGAGTTGCGATCGCAGGTACTGGATTCGGTCAAAAAGTCCACATCCCTGGATTCCAAGCACATCCTCAAACTGAGGTTGTTGCTATTTATCACCGAGATATAAATAAAGCCAAAGCCATAGCCGAATCCCATAATATCCCTCACGCCTCCGATTCACTTACAGATATTGTGGCATTACCAGAAGTGCAAGCTGTCAGCATCTCTACACCGCCATTTTTGCACTACGAAATGGCAAAAACTGTACTCCAAGCGGGGAAACATTTATTACTAGAAAAACCGACAACTTTAAATGCAGTTGAGGCTAAAGAACTTTATCAGTTAGCTAAAGAAAAAAGCCTAATTGCAACTGTAGATTTTGAATTCCGCTTTGTACCAGGATGGCAGTTGTTTGCTGAATTATTATCAGAAGACTATGTGGGTAAGTTGCGCTTAATTAAAATTGATTGGTTAGGTTCTTCTCGCGCTGATACTTCCCGCCCTTGGAATTGGTATTCTGACAAAGATAAAGGAGGCGGTGCATTGGGATCTTTAGGTTCCCACGCCTTCGATTATATTCACTGGCTTTTTGGGCCAGTTCGTAGATTAAACGCCCATTTGACTACTGCGATTCCCACACGAGTTGACCCTGTTAGTGGAGAATCTAAGGCAGTGGATACAGATGACAACTGTATATTAACACTGGAATTAGCAGATGGCACACCTTGCCAAGTTGCTATCAGTGCCGTTGTTCATGCAGCAAGAACCCATTGGGTAGAAGTATATGGCGATCGCGGTACATTAATTGTGGGCAGTGAAAATCAAAAAGATTATATACATGGTTTTCGGGTTTGGGGTTCCCAGCCAGGTAAACCTCTAACGGAAATAGAAATACCAAATCGGTTAATTTTTCCCAAAAATTATGCTGATGGGCGCATTTGTGCATTTATCCGTGTAGTAGACCAATGGGTACAAGGAATTGAGCGCAATCAGGAAATTATACCATCGCTACGAGAAGGAATTTATTCTCAGTTGTTGATGGATTTATCTCATGAATCTCATCAAAAAGCAAGTTGGGTAGATGTTCCCAGCTTGTCAGAATTTCTTAGCAGCTAAAAACAAATGAGCAAAACTCCCCGTATTCGCATCCCATTGGAAGTAAAGAAGTATGTTTTTCAACGTGACAAATACCAATGCCGAAGTTGTGGTAAAACTACTGTAGAAACTAACCTCAGCATTGACCATATCATTCCCCTGGCTCGTGGTGGTCAAAACGATATCAGCAATTTACAAACTCTTTGCTTTACTTGCAATCAACTGAAAACAGACAATATTGATCCCCGTTTTCGGCGTCATTTTGATTTATAACGGTTCTCAATCACATGGAATACAGACCTAACCCCCAGCCCCTTCCCTACGAGCGTTGGGGAGTAAGCCTCAAAGCCTCTCTCCTTTTAGGAGAGAGGTTTGGAGAGAGGTCAGACGCGTACATCTATCTCAATTGATTTGAGATCATGCTGACATCAACGGCTAACTTTTTGCCCAACTTAAGCAACTGAAAACACTGATTATCCCCTTCATTGTCAACGTTAGTGATACACACCGGCGCGATCTGACTTTGCAGACAACTAAAGTATAGTTCCTGCGATCGCTGTAGGGAAATGTCAATATTTAGTTGATCCCCGACATCAATCAATCGCTCCAGTAGTTGGATATCTGCATTAAAACTACCATTGGCATCGTGCAATAATTGCCAGAGCGATCGCGCAATTAATTTTTCTAACATCTGCTTTCCTTCAGGAATATTCAGATGACAACGCAGATGTTTTGCTTCAGTTGCGATCGCTTCCAATTCTAATAGGTGACTCCAACTCTTTTGGGGATCAGCAATTTCTTGCTCAAGCGATCGCAATGTCATCAGACAACGATGCCCTAAGGCAATATCGGCTGCAACCTGCAATTCTTGCGGTACTGCGATTTCATCTCGATGAAACGCCATCAGCACACCATAATTATCACGGTAGGCTTGAGTATACAACTGCCCTAAACGTGTCAGTGTTTCCTGACTCAGCAGCCGCATAATTCGGTGGCGTTCTTCAGCAAATAGATTTTGCAAGCTGAAAGCTTCTTCTCCAAATAGCTGTGTCATCGCCAAGATAGTCTGAGCCGCACTCGCTTGTTGCAGTGCGCCAAACAGCTTTTCTTTTAATTGGCTGTAGTCACGCCGCCCAGTAAATTGTTGAATGCCGCAGTGAAAATCCCAGCCTCCCAAATGCAGAACTGCAAATACTAAATGCTCGCTTTCCCAAGTAATCTCTGATACCAGCTTTAAATTTCCCACAGCCAGAGTTAGCGATCCCATGCGTTGCAATTGGTAATCTAGCTCATTGGCAGCGTAGCAATAAACCCGCTTATGGTAACGCTGAGATTGTTGATCGGCAGCATCTTTTCTCGGCAAAGAATTGTGTGTCTCTGCTGGTTTCTGATTGCTAAATAACGAAGTAATGGCGTAATGGGCTGCTACTTGCTTAAAGCCAAGTTGGGCGGTTAACACAAGTTGGCGATAAATTTCGGCACCGTGTTTGAACTGATCCACATTACTGGGGGCTAAACCAAGACGTTTGACGAAGCCTTTTTCTAACTGCACACCAGCCACATCCCCTGCTAATTCCAAAGCACGGGCGGCGTAGCGGAGAATTTGTGTCCCCTCTGGACGGGAAATTTCTTCAAAAAACCAACCGCAACTAGTGAACATCAATAAAGCGTGACGCTGCATTTCTAACAGGCGCAGAGCGTCTACTTGTTCGGCGGCGGTTAGTTTGTGGGTTTGATGACGGGCGAGAAAACGGTTAACATTGGCAGCAGAGCGATCGCGCAATACTTGGATATATTCATCCCGTGCTAGCCAGGGATCACGAAATAACTGCCTACCTTGTTCTTCATACACCTCAGTTAGCTGATCCCGCAGCCAATTTAGGGCATCCCGCAAGGGACGACGCCATTTTTGATGCCAAACACCGCCTTCTCCACCACAACCACAGTCATCTTCCCATCTGCCGACACCGTGGGCGCAACTCCAGGCGGTGACTGACTTTAATTCCACTTCCCAACCGGGAGAATTTAAGCTGAGGTAGTGAGCGAAGTTCGTCACCGTCCAACCGTGTTGGGGAAACTCTTTGGTAAAGGCGTAGGCTAAGGTTTTCTCAGTTCCCTTTTTGTGGTGTCCAAAGGTTTCTCCATCCGTGGCCACAGAAATCAACTGTGCCAGACGATGATCCCCACGTACTGCTGAACCGATACGTCCAGCAAAATGACTCGAATTATAAACCACATCACTAAAACCCATATCCCGCGATATCGGACCATCGTAAAAGAAGATATCAATGTAGGGTAATTCTTCTTTTCGATCTTCTTTGGGGCTAGTGGCGTTCGCACTCAGAGGTGAAGATGAAGTATCTAATGTCGGCTGCAAATAACAACGATAGGGACGGGTAGAATCAATCTGACTACCACCGACTTCGATCCATTCAGGATGGGGATGATCTGGAGTGGGGAGGGGACGGCAACGCAGTGCTTGAGACGGCGCAAGGATAATGAAGCGAATACCTTCAGCGACAAGAGCTTCTAGGGTGGCGTAGTCTACAGCCGTTTCTGCTAGCCACATTCCTTCGGGATCGCGGCCAAAGCGGGAGCGGAAGTCTTCTTTACCCCAGCGAATTTGGGTATATTTGTCGCGTTCGTTCGCTAGAGGCATGATGATGTGATTGTATACTTGCGCGATCGCATTGCCGTGACCATGCAAGCGATCGCTACTCTTCGTATCCGCCTCTAAAATTCGCTGATAAACCTCCACATCGTAGCGTTCTAGCCACGACATCAGCGTTGCCCCAATATTAAAGCTGAAATACTCATAATTGTTGACGATCCCCACCACTTCACCTTGGTCATTTAAGACTCTGGCAAAAGCATTCGGGCGATAGCATTCCCAATGAATCCGCTCATTCCAATCATGGAAAGGTGCAGCACTCGGTTGGCGTTCAATTGCGTCCAGATAAGGGTTTTCCCTTGGTGGCTGGTAAAAATGACCATGCACCGTCACATAAATACCATTAGCCTTTCCCAGGGGATCGGTTTCTTTGGTGTTATTGGGATCTGAATGTAATGTTAACGTTGAGCCAGAGTTAGCTGGCATTTGGGCAGCAGAAGTCATGTATATTTATCCAAAACAAAAAACTTGCACTTGCACCGAAAACATTGTGCATAAACCTTTCTCCAATGGTTCCCGCACAAAATCCGGTATAAAAAACAACTATATAACCCAACCAAATTTTTGACAAAGCGATTTTATTGTAGTGGGAAATCTGCGTTATCGCACAGCCCTTTCCCTGAAGGCTCAAAGTAATTAGCCATTGAACAAAGCCTCAGTTAGGGGGAGCATCCCAATTTTGCCAAAAGGCACAAAACTAGCAGAAAAACCCTGTACAAACCTCTTTCCTTGGCGTCCTTGGCGTCCTTGGCGGTTCGTTATTTCATTATTGGCCTAAGCCAAAATCCCGGATAAAAATAAACTTGCACATTTGGGATGCTCCCCAGTTAGGGGTTTTATCTTCTTCACCGCCAATCAAAATTCTAATTGTCTTTTAATATATTAAACCTTATTTACGATGTAACATATTGGCACAGATTCAGACTTTTGCAACAAAAGATTACGATAACTCATTATATCGCAATTTTATTTTACACAACATCCGCAGCAGTGAGATGAAAACAGTACAATCTCTGAATTGCTCTATAGACGGTTGAGAGTATCATATCGGAGTGCTGAGTGAGGAGTTAGAAGTGAGGAGTTAGAAGTGAGGAGTAGATTAAACTCATAACTCATAACTCATAACTCATAACTCATAACTTATAACTTATAACTCCGTAAGATACCCTCAACTTAAGACAACAAATGTCAACCAAAAACATTATTCTTTTCGTTCTATTGCTGTTTATCCCGGTTTCTCTAGCAGCCCACTTTCTGGAGTGGGGAGACTTGATAGTTTTCATTACAGCTGGATTAGCAATTTTGCCCTTAGCAGCTTGGATGGGTACAGCCACAGAAGAAATTGCTGTCGTAGTCGGACCATCATTAGGGGGCTTGTTAAACGCCACCTTTGGCAATGCTACAGAACTAATCATCGCTCTCGTAGCCCTGAACGCTGGGTTAATAGATGTAGTCAAAGCCAGTATCACGGGATCGATTATTAGCAACTTACTACTGGTGATGGGTTTTTCCATGCTTTTGGGAGGACTGCGCTACAAAGAACAGACATTTCAGCCAATTGTGGCGCGGGTGAATGCTGCTTCGATGAATTTGGCGGTGATTGCCATTTTGATGCCCACGGCGATGAATTACACTTCTCAAGGAATTAACGAAGAAACACTGCAAAATCTTTCTATTGCTGTTGCTGTAGTATTAATCTTGGTTTATGCCCTAACACTGCTATTTTCGATGAAAACCCACTCCTATCTATACGATGTGGGTGTAGCGGAGACAGAAGAAGAGGAAACCTCTCACGCTAAACCAAATATGACGTTATGGATTGGCGTGCTGCTAGTATGTACCTTGCTAGTGGCAATTGAATCAGAAATGCTAGTCGGTACTTTGGAGGTGGCCACATCTCAGCTAGGTTTGACGGCGCTGTTTACAGGGGTGATTTTGGTTCCCATCGTCGGTAACGCGGCGGAACACGCCACAGCAGTCACCGTAGCGATGAAAGATAAGATGGATCTTTCCCTTTCGGTAGCTGTGGGATCAAGTATGCAGATTGCCCTATTTGTCGCACCTGTGTTGGTGATAGCAGGACGGATATTGGGACAACCGATGGATTTGGATTTCAAACCCTTTGAATTAGTCGCTGTGGTTGTGTCAGTGTTGATTGCCAACAGTATTAGTTCCGATGGTAAGTCCAATTGGCTGGAAGGTACTTTGTTATTAGCTGCCTATACAGTATTGGGTTTTGCCTTCTACTTCCATCCAGTTATGGAAGGTATGGGGTAGTTAGCGCGGTGTAGCCCGCACTTCTCTACGAGACGCTGCGCGTAGCTTGTACGACAAAGCTCAGTGACCATCGTAGACATCGCTCTTGATTAATTTTAGATTTTAGATTTTAGATTCTTTTTGTTCATGCCAGACTAAGGGACTTCCAACAAATAAATTACCCAATCTTCTGGGGTGGGCAACATGAGCGCCCATACACAAGGGCGGCCGAGACGCCCACCCCACAATAAGTAGTTGAGTATTTTTTTATTTGTTAGTCCCTAAAGTCCCGCCACGCGCTTTCAACCCTTGTGGGTGACACAAATCCAAAATCCAAAATCCAAAATTTAAAATCTGTTGATTACCCCCTTTTGCCTGGGACAGGAGAAAATAAAGAGATATAAGAGCGATCGCCTGTATGAGCTACTGCCTTAATCCCCATTGTCCCAAACCGGAAAATCCTAATCATGTCAAGTTTTGTGTGACTTGCGGTTCTAAGTTACTCCTCAAAGAACGTTACCGTGCTATCAAACCAATCGGACAAGGTGGTTTTGGCAAAACCTTCTTAGCTGTGGATGAGGATAAACCCTCAAAACCACGCTGCGTAATTAAGCAATTTTATCCCCAATCTCAAGGCACTAATACTCTTGCAAAAGCTGTAGAGTTATTTAACCAAGAAGCGGTGCAGTTAGATGAATTGGGCAAACATCCCCAAATTCCCGAACTACTGGCATATTTTACCCAAGAAGCTCGGCAGTATCTTGTACAAGAATTTATCGATGGGCACAACTTAGCCCAGGAACTAGCACATAGAGGTGCTTTTAGTGAAACGCAAATTCAGCAATTACTAAATGATTTATTATCAGTATTGCAATTTTGTCACGCTAGACAGGTAATTCACCGCGATATTAAGCCAGAAAATATTATTTTACGTGAGAGCGATCGCAAACTAGTATTAGTAGATTTTGGTGCTGCTAAATCTGCCACTGGCACTGCCTTAAACAGAACTGGTACTAGTATTGGTAGTCCTGAATATGTTGCACCAGAACAAATGAGAGGTAGGGCTGTTTTCGCTAGCGATATTTACAGTTTGGGTGCGACTTGTATTAATTTATTAACAGTGCGATCGCCCTTCGATTCTTATGATACCAACAACGATACTTGGGTTTGGCAGCAATACTTGAAAACCCCTGTTAGTAATCAGTTGAATCGCATTCTCAACAAGATGCTAGAAAGTATCCCAATTCGGCGTTATCAAACAGTAGATGAAGTTCTCAACGATTTAAATCATCAGTCACAAGTAGCAGCTACACCAGCGATAGCGGCAAAACCGATCCCTCAATCACCACCCAAATCTCCACCAGCTTTTGTACCGAAATCTCCTAGTCAAATTGATCGGGAATTAGAGGAAATGAAAACCCAATTTTTGGGTAGTAGCAAACCTCAACCAAATAAAATACAGCCACCAAACCCCATATCTCAAACTCCTAGTAAAAATAAAATAGATGAAGAATTGGAAGAATTAAAAGCCAAATTTCTTGGTAATAACAATACCTAAAAATACACTATGACCTATATCCTAGAAAGCTACGGTGTACACATAAGTCCTAAAAACCTAGTTTTGTAGGGTGTGTTATGCCGTAGGCTAACGCACCATCCCAGATTTTCGGTGCGTGATAGCAAAGCGGTAACGCACCCTTGTATTTAGCTTGGTTTTTGATCGCCGACTTAATTTATAGCTAAAATCAATATTAACGCGATCGCTATCTCAACTAAAAATATCATCTAAAACCTATACTTGGAGGTGCAGCAATGGTACAACAAGTCACACCAGAAACCACCATCGAAGTCATCTACCCGGAAAGCGACGGACAGCCAATGGCAGATAATACAGAACAATTTGCATGGATTGTCAAAATTAAAGAAAATTTAGAAATCTTATTTCCATCGCCAGCTGATGTATTTATCGCCGGAGATTTGTTTTGGTATCCAGTTCAAGGAAACCCTAATATTAAACAAGCGCCCGATACGATGGTAGTTTTTGGCAGACCAAAAGGCAAACGGGGTTCCTATTTACAGTGGAATGAAGATAATATACCACCACAGGTAGTATTTGAAATTCTATCGCCAGGTAACACCCTCAAAGAAATGACCAAGAAATTGCATTTTTACCAGCGTTATGGTGTGGAAGAATATTATATTTATGATCCCGATAAGAATGATTTAAATGGCTTGCTCCGTTCTGAGGATAGTTTTGAAGTCATCGAAGAGATGAATGGCTGGGTAAGTCCGCGTTTAGGAATCCGTTTTACACTGACACCGGATACCCTGGAAATTGTTTCTTCCACCGGACAAAAGTTTTTAAGCCCCGGAGAAATTGACCAGTTACGGGAACAAGAACGCCAACGTGCAGAACGAGAACGTCAAGCAAAGGAAGCGGCTTTACAAGAATTAGAAGCGGCTTCACACGAAAAGGAAGCGGCTTTACAAGAATTAGAAAAAGAGCGCGATCGCTATCAAGAATTGTTAGCTAAACTCCAAGAAAAGGGAATTGACACAGATAATTTGTAATTGCTGCTATTGATGGTGCGTTATACTGTCACTCCTGGCTATGTCTAAAATAGCCGACTTGTTGATGCGTCCTAGCGCTGATGCTGGTGGATACTTATGAGATGGGAATTAAAAATTTAACTATGGAACAACAACCGATAGAAGTAATTGGAGGTGGACTAGCTGGAACAGAAGCAGCTTGGCAAATCGCCCAAGCTGGAGTGCCAGTAATTCTGCATGAAATGCGTCCAAAGCGATTTAGTCCGGCTCATCATACAGAACATTTGGCAGAATTAGTGTGTAGTAATTCCTTTGGGGCAATGGCAAGCGATCGCGCTACTGGATTATTGCACGAAGAGTTACGCCAACTCGGTTCTATCGTCATTTCTAAGGCTGATGAACACGCCGTACCTGCGGGTGGGGCGCTAGCTGTAGACAGGGGACAATTTGGCCAAGACTTGACTCAAACTTTAGCAAATCACCCTTTAATTGAATTCCGCCGGGGTGAAGTGTCTGCGATTCCTGAAGGAATTGTGGTTTTGGCCACTGGGCCTTTAACTAGTCCCGACTTAGCCGAAGATTTGCACCGCTTTACGGGGATGGAATACCTCAGTTTTTTTGATGCAGCTAGCCCGATTATCGTGGGAGAATCGATTAACCGTGACGTTGCTTTTATGGCATCACGTTATGACAAAGGTGAAGCGGCTTATCTCAACTGCCCAATGAATAAAGAGCAGTACTTGCATTTTCGGGAAGAACTCTGTAAAGCTGAACAAATAGAACTCAAGGGTTTTGAACGGGAAACGGCGAAATTTTTTGAAGCCTGTTTACCCATAGAAGAACTAGCGCATCGAGGGGAAGATACCATGCGTTACGGCCCCCTCAAGCCAGTGGGATTGTCAGATGCTCGCACCGGGGAACGTTTTTATGCTGTGGTGCAGTTGCGACAAGAAGATAAAGCCGGTCAACTGTGGAATATGGTAGGATTTCAAACAAATCTGCGTTGGGGTGAGCAAAAGCGCATATTTCAGTTAATTCCCAGTTTAGAAAACGCAGAGTTTGTGCGCCTGGGGGTGATGCACCGCAACACTTTTATTAATGCTCCTCAGTTAATGCATCCTACCTTGCAATTTAAAGAGCGTCCGACATTGTTAGCAGCAGGGCAATTGATTGGTACTGAAGGCTACACAGCTGCGGCGGCGGGTGGTTGCTTGGCGGGAATTAATGCAGCAAGATTAGCTTTGGGTAAAGAACCTTTGGTTTTACCACCAACAACAATGATGGGTGCGTTATTAGAATTTATTAGTTCTGCTTCGCCGAAGCATTTTCAACCAATGCCGCCTAACTTTGGGATTTTTCCCGATTTAGGAGTGAAAATCAAAAGTAAACCGGAGCGTTATGGACGTTACCGCGATCGCTCTTTAGCTGATTTGGCAAACTGGAAAGCCCATAATTAATGGGCATGGGGCATTGGGCATTGGGCATTGGTTATTAACTCATCTCCCTCATCTCCCCACTCCCCACTCCCCACTCCCCATTTATACCTTCAGCACCCAAGCTTCACGATTCTCAGAGCTAACAAAAGGCGCTGGTACGATTTCGATATTTACTCCGAGGGCTTTGAAAGTGGCACGAATAGCCGCAGCATGGGCAGACTCAGTAGAGCCGATACTCGCCCCGATAGTAATCAATTTTGGAGTTTTCAACTTAGCAATTTCCTGGCTATAGGCGATCGCTGCATCTGTCTCCAAAGCTAAAGCTAGCTTGGCAATATTCACATCGCTATCCAAGTTGCCCTCACCCCTTTTGATGTATGATGAAACATCATAGGTAGACTCGGTTTTTACTGGAGTTCCCCCCAAACTCGTGATCGTAGCTGCTAAAGCATCCCGATGGTTTTTATGATCCGCTTGGTTGCGGAGCGCCAAAGCCAAAACAGCTTTACCAACCTCAGTACTAGTTAGTTTGCCAGCAGCAGCACCATAAGCCCAAATTGCCTGGTGTTCGTAATAAAGAGCATTATTGAGAATTTTGACATCGTTTCGTCCAGCAGTTGTTGTCCGAGCATCAGCCTTCTTGGTAATCAACGGCAAACCCAACGCAGTCGCTATACCACCAACTGCTCCACTCATTATTAGCCCACGGCGGGAGGATTTTTTGCTTAAAGGGCTTTGATAGTCCATGAGTTAGTGTCTCCTCAAGAAATTACGGTTTTTTGATGCGGATATGAAAATGAGGGCATACCCAGGGCACGAATAACCCTGCAAGTACTTCCTTGGAAAAACAATAATTTTTCCCAAAGATATAGTTTTAATGTGTCTTGACTAGATATTCACTTTCCACGTCAATGACTGCTCATTTGTAACTCATTTTGGCAATGGTGTCAGCAATTACACTAAATTGGAATAAATACTATTTTTGTATTTTGAACTTACAGCAGTTTTCATGTATTTGAACCACATCTATCGTAGGGGCACAGCATGCTGTGCCCCTACCGCGTGGTCTATTTACCTGAAATATAGCTGTAAATGCAGTATAGGCAAGCATTTAGTCAGATTATTCGCTTTATTTTGACTAGCGAACAAAAATAACTTTGTATTATTTATGGTAGTTTTATTTACTTGTGTCAATAGTGACTAAACCATGTATACCTAGCGCTGTAATTACACCTCCTAGCAATCCCCAGGTGCCATCGGCAAATACGTTGATGCGATGAATGTAGGTGCGATGATAGGCATACTCCAACTGTCTATCATTTACTTTTCCAACCTCTACCAGGTTTTCCACATATCTTTCAGCTTTAATCAGTGCTGCATAATCGAGATTAAACCAATATAATGATACTCCCACCACTGCTAAACCTGGAAAAACCAAGGTAATTAAGAGAATTGCTATACGTGCGTTCATACATCTCACCCGCTAATAAACCTGCTCAATGCTGACATAGCTGGAATCCTTGTGTTACAACTTGGCAGGCCAATTTAATAATCTGTTGGAGTGGGTGAATCAGATTTTGGGAATAATCCTCATAGTGTTTAAAAGCATCGTTGTGGTTGGGCTACACACTATGAGAGGGCGATTTCTTGAAAAAAAGCAGATTTATTACAGTTTATCTATTGCATTTTGCTGCATTTTGTGGATTTATTTGGCATTAATTCCAGCCTACGCAACGTCTACAGGCTCTATTGATACTTTGCGACAACAGCAGCAACAAATGAACCAGCAACATCAGGGTGTGGTTAACGAGCGCGATCGCTTAACTAATCTTCAACAAGAAGCCCAAAAAAACCTCACTGGTTTAAAGCAAAATGTGCAAACTACAGATGGCTACATTCAAGAGAGCGAATCACGATTACAAGTCGCCACCCAACGCCTTCAGCAGTTAGAAACTGATTTAGCTGTGGCGGAACGTTCATATCAGGAGCGTCAAATCGCAACAGTAGCACGATTGCGTTATCTCCAGCGATCGCCAATTTCTGTGGGATGGGCAGTTTTGCTCGAAAGTGAAAATATTAGCGACTTTTTCAGCCGTCGTCATCAGTTGAAGTTAGTGTATCAGGCAGACGAGCAAATTTTGGTAAAACTCAACACCCAAGCAAACCTGATCAATAAACAGAAGACAGAATTAGAACAGCAAAAAAACGAAATTGCTTTGATTCGTGAGCAACTCTTAGCAGAAAAAGCCGATTATCAAACCCAGGCGCGATCGCAATCAGAATTGATTCAACGCCTCAATAGCGATCGCCTCGCCCTAGAAGCAGCGCAAAACCAGCTAGAGAGAGATTCCAAAAATCTGGAAATCTTGATTCAACAAAAGGTAGCAGAAAGCAGAGAAACAGAATCGGCGCAAACAAAAACCAACAGTCGGACAAGTGCGATCGTTCGGGGAACTGGTGTAATGGCATATCCTAGCGATGCTCCTACCAGCAGTCCCTTCGGCTGGCGGATACACCCAATCCTTGGCTATCGTCGCTTTCACGCCGGGTTAGATTTTGCCGCTAGCTATGGTAGTACAATTCGGGCAGCCGATTCGGGCAGAGTGATTTTTGCTGGGTGGTATGGTGGTTATGGTAGAGCTGCAATTATCGACCACGGCAATGGCATGACGACATTGTACGGACATACCAGTGAGTTGTATGTTACCGAAGGACAAGCAGTTGAACGCGGACAAGCGATCGCTGCTGTTGGTTCTACAGGTTTCTCAACTGGTCCCCATCTCCACTTTGAAGTGCGTCGAAATGGTACACCGGTAGATCCAGCTAATTATCTTTAAGCCAAAAACCAAGTTTTTTGAGGCTGCAAATTCTATCCCAGACGTGTTATAATGCGGAAGACTAAGGGCGCGTAGCTCAGTGGATAGAGCAACAGATTCCGGTTCTGTGGGTCGGGGGTTCAAATCCCTCCGCGCTCGTATCGATTGCCAAATTATTTGTCCGCGTTGACAGATTAATGTCCTTCTTGCCAAATTATTGTCCGTGTTGACAAATTGTATATCATTACAACACCCTGCCATACCTAAAGTATGGCAGAACTCTTCTTTTATAGGGTAACTAATCGGTTTCAATATTAGAGCTAAAATCAAGCTCTTCAAACAAAGAATCTGTTGCTCTATCCTTTCAACCCACCTAAAAAGTGTTTGCTATGAACACTGGAAAAATTCCAAAACTCAATAAAGCTTTTAATGTACTAGGACATACCCATTGACAGCGAAAGTCGTAGCGACTTTCAACCCGCCTCTCGCTGGGAGGAGTGTTGAAACCAGTTGATCGAACCGGGATCGGATTCATTCATTGGCACTTTCAACCCGCCTCTCGCTGGGAGGGGTGTTGAAACGTTGCCGAGAGCGAGTTCGACAAATTCAGTATCAGGCTTTCAACCCGCCTCTAGTTGGGAGGGGTGTTGAAACCCGAAAAAATAACCTATCCACATACTAATTTGCAATGCTTTCAACCCGCCTCTACCTGGGAGGGGTGTTGAAACTCAGAATCTCTGTGCTTCCTCATCGTTCTTACTTTCAACCCGCCTCTAGCTGGGAGGGGTGTTGAAACTCTGCGCTCCAAACCCTTGATTTGCCAACAGTTCTGAATGCATTTTTGGCAAGTCTCCCAAAATCGCCTGTCTGTTAACACTTAAAAAAGTAAATTAACTGACACCAGAAAAGCTACAAGCCTTAATCAATAAGCGATTTGAAGTTTTGGCAGATCCCCAGGGAAATTGACCCCGCTTCGATTCGCCAAAAAATAATTAAGGTGGGTTCCTCCTTGCTCGGAGGTGATTCAGTAGCCACCACTGCGGTAAACCCGCACCTCTATTACTGGGGGCGCACCTAATTCCTATCCACAAGGGACAGCAGCATCAAGGTGGGCAGCTACCAGGGTCAGAAAGCAAGACTGTTTAACAGCAGTCAAACTAACCCAAATTTACACAGCACAGAGGCTTATAACAAGCATGAACTGCGGCGCTGTTGAATTTTCTTATTTTATTATCAAGGTTCGGTATTTTGTCAATCAGTTTATTTTGCGAGAATGATAAGCTGCGATCGCTAATTCTTTCGCTTTCTCTTGTGGACTACCTCGAATTGGCTGTTTTGACTCCTCTATAACAATTCCAGCTTTAACAGCTGACGAGTGAATATTTGCCATCAATCTGCCATAACTCCATTGATGAACGCTAACTCGGTACTGTTTGGCATACTGTTTTTGAACTTCTATTAAGTCTGATTTTTGTTCAGCTTTGGCTTGAATCTCACTTTGAACTTGCTCTCGCATATTGTCTAATTTGGGTAGAACAATACTTCCAGCACAGTATGTTTGGGCGATCGCAATAATCTCTTTCGCTAGTAATCTGTCAATATACTTCCCTAACTCCGATTCTCCAAACTGATTTGGTGCAGCAAGCGTTTGAGCTATTTGGCGTTGGTGGGATAAAAAATGCTTTTGCTGTCGCTGTCGATTTAGCAGTTTGTAATTATCACCCAGTAGTTGTTTGATGCTGCGATAGGTAATTACTTGACCTGTAGTGCCGTCTACTACCGCTAGCGTTGCAGGCTTTTCTAAGCCAAGGCTAATACCAATAAGAATATGAGATTGTCCTTTATATAAAGGTTTAGTGGGGCGAGGAAAAGGGTTATTAATTCTGTCTAAGGTGGAGTTTTTCCGTTTTATGTGGGCTTGCTGTTTTTCATTAAGGTCGCCTTTGGCTTTTGTATTAGTGATAATTTTAGCGATTTCTTCAGCTTTCTCTTCCCTTACTTGATTGGTTCCTTCAGTCGTCCATAGGCGTGTATCCACAGAACAGTAGAGGGTTAAGCGATTAACATTCCAAGGATCGCCTTTGCCTTCCTCTTTATCGGTGATTTTGCAACCATTTTTGAGTAAATAGCTGATAGCATAACGAGTCAAGTTATCTTCTGTCTTGGGATAGGACTCAAATAAGTTCTTTGATAACCTCTTGCTATCTGAATTTTGAGCTTTTTTGCGCTTTTTAGCTTTTTTTACATTTGTTGATGGAGTTTCAGCAGTATTGAGGGAAGCAAATTGAGCCAAAATTTCAGCAGCTTTAGTGCGAAGACTATCTAAGCTGACACCACTACTTTCTATCAATTCAACATCACTGTTGAGCATTTGCAACCAGCGATTTTTACCTTCTAGTTGGAACTGCGATCGCTTCATCAAGGCAAACCATGATTTATAAATGTAATTCACCAATGCGATCGCACTCGCGTAAAACCGTCCAGGCTGACCAATGAAACGAGAATCAATTTTTAAAGGCTGGCAGAGTTCTTTGACAACACTAGTGGGGTGTTTGACCTTTTGTCGCCAACTCTCAAACTCTGGGTGTTGACTTACCCGATGCAATAGTTCATTAATCAGTGGCGTATTTAACTCCGCCATCAACTTCCATAGTTGGTGGCGTGATGATTCTGAGGCTACAAGACGACACTGAATAGTGATTTGGCTCATCGGCTTAAAACAATATTGTCTAATACTAACATAATTGTATTAAACAAGTCTTCTGTAAAATAAATTGTATGCAGGAGACATTTTTTACAAGCAAGGAAGCTGCTGAAATCACAGGCTGCACCCTTCGTCAGCTACAGTATTGGCGAGAGAGGGGGGTGATTGTTCCTGTAATCAGTGATACTGGGACAGGACGTAGTATTTATTACTCAAAGTCTAATTTGCTGGAACTGGCTGCAATGTCATATTGGCTATCTGTGGGGTTAAGTTTTGACATAGCCAGCACCACGCTCAAAAAGCTGAAAGACCAAGAGCCGGAGTTATTTACTTCAGGTAAAGGTAAGCGGTTTATGTTGTTGTCACAAGCACAGGAGCGATCGCTTGAGCTTGTGGAGTTTGACAGAAAAAAGGCGATCGCATGTTTGGATGCAGGTAAGCCTGTAATTCCGGTGTGGTTGGACGAAATCTATCAAAAGTTGGCGATGAAGTTGGGAAAAAGTTAAAACTTCTGAGATAAAGCGGAAAAGGCACTGACACTGAGGGCTTCGTGCTAACTTTGGTAAGACAGGAGTGATTTGATGAGCAACTTTAGCAAAGAGACAGACGCACGTATTAATATTGATGACCTTCTCCGCCAAGCAGGATGGAACCCAGCTGATAAATCTCAGGTAATGACTGAAGTTTCGGCTCAAATGGCAGATGGGAGAAGAGGGAGAGCCGATTATCTACTACTTGACCAAAGAGGTCGTCCCTTGGCAGTGATTGAAGCTAAGAAGCGTGCGATTGAGCCTTATGTTGCTAAAAATCAAGCACTTCCCTATGCTCGGAAGTTGGAAGCACCGTTTATTTTCCTCAGTAATGGCGAACTGATTTATTTCTGGGACTATCAAAACGATGATGCCCGGATTGTCAATTCTTTTTTTTCCCGGCGGGATTTAGAGCGGTTGCTTGAAATGCGCTCAACCCGTCAACCTCTAGCTACTATTGAAATTCCTGAATATTACACTCGACAGGGAGAAATTCGCTTAGTCCGTCCCTATCAAAGGGAAACTATGCAAGCTATTGACCATGCGGTTGAATTGGGGAAGCGGCGATTTTTACTCGAACTGCCAACTGGAACAGGTAAAACTGATTTAATTTGTCTGCAATTAAAACGCTTGATTCAATCGGGATATGCCGAAAAAATCCTGTTTTTAGTAGATAGAGAACAATTAGCAAAACAGGCATTAGAAGCAATCCAAGATGTTTTAAATCAGTATGGTAGCTACTGGCTGAAGCCGAGTGTGATCCGGCAAGAGCAGCAAATTACAGTTTGCTTACTCCAAACTATGATTAGCCGTTATCGGGAGTTTACTAGCGGCTATTTTGATGTTGTTGTGGCTGATGAATGTCACCGTTCGATTTATGGTATTTGGCAGACGGCACTTACTCACTTTGATGCGTTCCATATTGGTTTAAGTGCTACGCCAGCAGCTTACATTGAACGTAATACTTTTGATTTCTACAACTGCCGGAATGAGCAGCCAGATTTTACTTACGCTATTCAAACAGCATTTGAACAAAAGTATCTTGTCCCCTATCGATTCGCTACTGGGATAACTGAAATTATTGCTGAAGGTGCTGAAGTTGATGAGGTTTCTTATGACCCAGCAGACTTTGAACGCAAGTGGACTAATGAGGCGAGTAACCGCCTAATGATGCAGGAATTTGACAGACTGGCTTGGGAGAATTATCAAGAATTAGCACCAGGACAAAAGATTGGGCCTGGTAAGTCGATAGTATTTGCTTTGACAAAAAATCATGCAGCACGCTTAACCAGATATCTGAACGAATTACATCCAGAATGTAAGGGGCGTTACGCTGAAGTAATTACAAGTGATGTTGCTAATGCTGATGATTTAATTCGCCAGTTCAAATATGAGGATTACCCACAAGTTGCAGTCAGTGTTGATATGCTCAATACTGGCTTTGATTGCCGGGAAGTTTTGCATTTAGTTATGTGTCGGACAGTGCGGAGTCCAATTCTTTATCAGCAAATTCGTGGACGGGGGACAAGGACTGCGCCACATATTGATAAGCGCAAGTTTGTTATTTATGATTTTTTCAGAAATCACGAATATTTTAATGATAGCGATACTGATATTTATGCGGAAACTGGTCGAGGTCATGTATCAATTAGAAGCAACCAGCAACAATCCCGTCCTCGTTCAGAATTAATTGAATTAGGGCTGAGGGATAGATGGCAGCAATATGTCAATTATGTAGAAGTAGGTACAGAAGGGGAACGGGTTGATAGGCAGGATTATGTCACTAACTGGAAGCAAACAATTCAATCTGCTGTAACTAATGATCCAACACTCCAGAAAATTCGGGATGGAGAACTGTTGACTGAAACAGAAGAAACGGAACTGGTGCGGCGTTTGAATACACCCCGGTACTACTTTAATGAAGAAAACCTGCGGCGAGCTTACCGCAATTATAATGGTAGCCTGATTGATTTTATTCGGGCTGCATTGGGAATATTAAAGCTTAAAAGCCAGGAAGAATTACTGGAAGAAAATTTTAGAGCTTGGTTGGTTTCTCACTCTTTTGCACCAGCGCAAGCTCAGTATCTTTCTTTGTTGAAGAATCGGGGTATTGCCAAAGGTCAGCTAACCATAGATGATTTATTCTTGCCACCCCTCTCAGTTCTCAATGCTGCTGGTTTAGGTATAGAACTGTTTGGTGAGCAGGGATTGCGGGATATTTTTGATGAACTAAACCGCTCTGTGTTCGCGGTGGATACTACAGGTACAGAGGGTTAAGAGAGAAATATGGATTCAGAAATTCGGCGCAAACTCAAGCATATTACTGATACTTTGTGGGCTGGTGGGGTAACAAATCCTGTCACTTACATTGAGCAGATTTCTTACCTGATATACCTGAAGCTGTTGGATGAAGAAGAAGCAAATCGGGAGTTACGCGATCGCCTCATGGGTAATAATGGTAATGCTAAATTACTATTTCCCCAGCAAGCAGAACGTTATCGCTGGTCGAAATGGCGTTTCAAGAGTGGTACTGAACTACGGGACTTTCTGCGGGATGAAGTTTTCCCCTACATGGCGAATTCTTTGCTGAAAGATGAGCCAAAAGTGGCAGAGTATTTCCGGGATGCGGTTTTAGAAATTAATGACCCGAATGTTCTCAAGTTGGTAGTTGATGAACTCGATACCTTGGATTTCCTCAAAATGGGTCAGGATGTCAAAGGTGATATTTTTGAGTACCTGTTAACCCATTTAGGTCAATCTGCGCTTAATGGTCAATTCCGTACTCCCCGACAGATACGGGCGTTTATGGTGGAGATGGTTGACCCTGATTTGGGGGATACTATCTGTGATTTGGCTTGTGGAACAGCAGGATTTTTGATTGATAGTATTGAGTATATTTTGGCTAAGTACAGCGAAAATCCCATAGAAGTGCCGATTTACGGTGAGGATTGGCTGGAAAAACGGGGACTGACTTTAGCTGAAGCAAAACAGCAAATCCCCAATCTCCAGACTTATCGTAAAGGAAATGGGGATAGATTACCTGACTGGAAACTGTTGGAAGAGTCGATTTATGGCTTTGATGTCTCCCGCCAGATGATGCGAATTTCGATGATGAACTTGGTGCTGCATGGAATTCGCAACGCCAAGCTGAAAGTAGCAAATGTCTTGTCAGATATGGGGGGACTGACAGAAGATGATTTGCGCCGTCGCTATAAGGTGATGTTTGATAATCCCCCTTTTGCGGGAACGTTACCCAAAGATTCTATCCGTGCAGATTTACCGACAAATTCCAAAAAAAGTGAATTGCTGTTTTTGGCTGCAATCATGAAGTCTTTGGTAGCGGCTGGAAAGTGTGCGGTGGTTGTACCAGAAGGGTTACTATTTGGTTCCACTGGCGCTCATGTGGATTTGCGTAAAAAACTGGTGACAGAATTTGATTTATTAGCGGTGGTTTCTTTACCTGCGGGGGTGTTTAAGCCATATACGGGGGTGAAGACGGCCGTGCTGGTAATTCGCAATCCAATGGAATCTGCGGTGCGTCAGGTGAATCAAGTTTGGTTCTATGAAGTTAAAAATGATGGTTACGATCCTGACAAGATTTCCGGCGGGGGTAGACCGGAAACGCCAGAACTTAACGATATTCCCAATTTATTAAAGCAGTGGAAGGTTTATCGGGAATCGGGTTTTGTACAACCTCCAGGTTTTGAAAAGGGGGAGTTGCTGAAGCCGGGAAGTGAGGAACCCCGATGCTGGTGGGCATCTTTGGAGACTATTGCCGAAAATGATTACAATTTAGCTGCTGGGCGTTATAAGCCACAGGTAACTGAGGCTGTTTCTGATGATGATCCGGTTGAGTTGATTCGAGAAGTCTTGGAAATTGAGCGAGAAATTGCCTCTGGGCTAGAAAAGCTGCTTCGTGATGTGGAGGCGGTTTCATGAAGTGGCCTATTGTACCTCTTTCTATTGCAGCAAATATTAACCCTCGTAATCGAGAATGGACTAGCTTACCTGATGAAACAGAAGTAACTTTTGTGTCGATGTCTGCTGTTTCAGAGAAAACAGCTTCAATAGTTTTTCCAGAAATTCGTACTTTAAGTAAAGTTAGACGTGGATATACGCCTTTTCAAGAAAATGATATCCTCTTTGCCAAAATTACTCCTTGTATGGAAAATGGTAAGGCAGCTTTAGCGAAAAATTTAGTTAATAGTTTGGGATTTGGTTCAACTGAGTTTCATGTTCTAAGACCTAATAAATCAGTCCTGCCTGAATATATCTATTACTTTATAAGACAGCAAAGTTTTCGCAATTTAGCTAAACAAAGTATGCGTGGCGGTGTGGGACAGCAAAGAGTTCCAGAGGATTTTCTTACAACTTATTACCTACCCCTCCCTCCTCCCTCTGAACAACTCCGTATAGTTGAGATTTTAGATCAAGCTGATGCACTGCGAAAAATGCGGGCTGATGCTGATGCTAAAGCCGATCGCATTTTGCCTGCGCTATTCATCAAAATGTTTGGTGAGCCGTCAACTTGGACAGATATGAATACTGAAACTCTAGGGAGTTTAGTAAATATTCAGAGTGGGGGAACACCGTCGAAAAAAAATCCAGATTATTGGGATGGAGATATTCCTTGGGTATCTCCCAAAGATATGAAGCAAGATATAATTTTTGATTCTATTGACCATGTATCTCAAAAAGCAATAGAAGAAACGAATATAAAATATGTAGAGCCAGGTGCAATCTTAATTGTAGTTAGGGGTATGATTTTAGCGCATACCATTCCTATTGCATTAGCAGCTACTCGATTAACAATTAATCAAGATATGAAAGCACTTTATCCTAATCGCAATGATATTGATTCAACATATCTACACGCTGCATTAAAAGCATCTAACCGTAAAATATTGTCCCAAGTGGGTACAGCAGGACATGGGACAAGAAAATTTGATACTGATGAACTACTCAATCTGCCAATTTTAATTCCCTCTCAGGAACAGTTGAAGAAATTCCAGATAGTAGTTACAGAGTGTAGAGCAAGTTTGGCTGGTATCAGTAGAACAAAAGAAAAACTAGAAAAATTATTTGATGTTCTCCTTTATCGTGCTTTTTCTGGAGAACTCACAGCAAAATGGCGAGAAGCACACATGAAAGAACTGCTTGCAGAAATGGAAGAGCAAGCAAAAGTCCTCAATTTGACTGAGAATAAAGATTCTCAGCAGCTTTCCCTGTTGTAAAAATATCTACCCAAGAATGCAAAAGTGGCACTTATAAAATAAATGTGTAAAATATATCGTTAATACTATTACAAGTAAGAAGAAGCCACACAGTAAAAAAATACGAGAATGTCATTAAACTCTACCAATATAGTAGAGAAGCCGTTTTTAGGTTATTTTTGCTTATAACAGACAAAATATATGAATTCCACTCACCACTAAAAAGTCAGGAAAGCCATCAAGGTTTTCACTGAACTATATTAATATGCCTAAAAAAAATCCCCCTCCCCGTAAAACAGATTCATCAGCTAAAAACAAAGCCAATTCGCCCATAACTGGTTTCCGTATCAGTAATTTCAAAGCTTTTGCTGATACTCAATACATCCCCATTCGTCCCCTCACGCTGATTTATGGCGCTAATAGTTCCGGTAAATCGAGTATACTTCACAGCCTGTTGCTGGCGCATCACGCTATTACAAACGAAGGTGAGCTAGATGTTTATCGCACAGAAGCCGGGGGTGATTCTGTTGATTTGGGAGGTTTTGGGCAATATGTTCATAAACGCGATCGCACTCGTCCTGTAGAGTGGGCGATAGACCTTGACCCCAGCAACATTAACTTATCAGATAAGGGACTCGGTAGTTTATTAGAACCAATCAAAAAACTAACTGTGGGTGTTGGTATCGGGATGCACTCTTCAGAAAATGGAGGTATAAAAGTGCGATCATTCTTTTTAGAGGCTGATGGCGAAAGAGTGCTGGATATGAGTTCCCGCCCCAAGGGTAGGCTTCAGTTAGATCGCCTTGACCACAAGCATCGAATAATTAGTCCGTTGATTGAAGCGATTATAGAGGCAAAGACATTTAAATTAAAGGTAACTCCGCAAGATGAGGAAGAAATTGAGCAGGTAATCAAGATTCTTGTCCCAGAGATTACAGCACAAGTTTATCGCTTCTTACCATCAACCATCCAAGTTGAAAATTCGCATCAAGCAAATATTGATAGCATCACACCTGTAAACCCTCAAAATCGGCAGAATACTTTAGCCGATGTTATACGCTTGTTTATTCCCTACCGACTAAATGATATAGTCAGCGCGATTACCCAAACAGTAGAGAGTGAGTTAGAAAAATTACGATACCTGGGGCCATTTCGCACTTATCCACCCCGGCATTTTGCCTTTTCTCGACAGCAAGATGCTAATTGGCACGCTGGTGGTGGTTATGCTTGGGACATTCTGTTGAATAATGCTGAAGTTCGCAACAAGGTAAATGGTTGGTTAGGGGATACTGACAGAATGAAAACCCCTTATGAGTTAAGGAAGCGTACTTTATTACCAGATTCACATTTAGAGGATAAACTTGACTCCCTTCTTACCAAAAGCTTACACGATTTCACCGTTGAGTTGGTTTTTCACGCAGCAGGATTTGGTGAAAATCTTCAAGAAGAAATTGAACGAATAATAACTGATTTAGAAGATACAAATGTCGGGAACAGTCAATTTTGGCAAATATGTTGTTTGAAGTCAGCAGTAGATTCAAACTCATACAGCTTAATGAGGTATTTTTTTTCCGGTTTGGATTATAACCGTACTCTCCCGGAAATTGAAGATATTGTTTCGATGATGACTGATATCGAGAATCTATCAAAAATCTGGGTAGATGATATGACTTCAGAAGGCGATCGCATTTCAGATTTAGTCTTTTTTGATAAGAGAACTAAAACACAAGTCAGCCATCGTGATGTGGGAATTGGTATTAGTCAAGTAATTCCAATCCTCGTATCTTGTTATAGTCTATCTGATTCCTTAATTGCCATTGAACAACCAGAAATCCATTTACATCCCAAACTGCAAGCAGAACTTGGAGATGTCTTGATAGAGTCAGCTTTGGGAGCCAACAAAAATACATTAATTTTAGAAACTCATAGCGAAAATTTACTTCTTCGCATAATGCGGAGGATGCGAGAAACTTTTAATGAAGAACTCCCTAATGGAACTCCACCAGTAACACCTGAAGATATTTGTGTCCTCTATATAGAGCCTATTGGAGAACAGACTGTAGTGCGAGAGATCCCATTAAATGAGTGTGGAGAGCTTCTAGAGTTATGGCCAGAGGGTTTCTTTGAAGAGAGATTAAAGGAGATATTTCCCTAACTATGCTTACTGAATACTCGCTAGGCTCATGTATTTTTGACATTGAATGTTACATTGGCGATGATCAAGAGCGTCGCCAGTTATGCTATTCAAAATTGAAAGAACTCAAAGAAATCATTTTAGAAGAAGAAGCCTTAATTCGTGATTTAAGAGATGGGGCATGGAGTAAATATGTTTTAAACCATCCTTCTAAACATCCAAATACAAAATACATTATTGAAAAGCTGCGGTTGCGTAAAGTTAAAGCAGCTAAAGCTACAGCATTACCCTCTAGTCATGATGAGTGGTGCCAAGAAGCAGTTGATTCTCGCAAAAATGAGTTTTTAAATGCTATTTTAACTTCTCAGAAAACAGCAGCAAATTTTAGTAGTGTAGCAGAAATCTGTTCGATTGAGAAACTCACTATTGCTAAATGGTTACAAACCCATAGTTGTTCTGTTCGTCTTCAAAGAAATATTAATGAATATCTAAAGTATTTAGGAGTGGTTCTAAATCAAGCTAAAATGATTAAATTTATTGATCCATATTTCGATCCCGATCCACTGCAAAGAAATTACACTGATTTTCACTATCTTATCACCGCAGCAAGAAGAGACATAAAAGAACCCAAAAAGACTATTGAAATTCACTTACGTAAAAAATTTTCAAAAGCAGATGCAAAAACACAATTTCAAAATATTTCTCCTGCTTTAAAGAACGCAAATCTAACTGCTCAAGTTTTTTTCTGGGATGATTTTCATGATCGTTATCTAATTACCGATATCATTGGTATTAACCTTAATAATGGGTTTAACACTGATAATAAGCTGACTACATGGACAAAATTAAGCAAGTCAGATCGGAATAATATAAATGACGAGTTTAAACCAGACTCTTTGCGTAAAAAATCTTTAGTAGGTAATCATCTGTTGTGTTACGAGTTCAGTTTGCCGTGAAGATGTTACTATATCTTGCATTTCAGAACTAAAGAAAATCGAGAATACAGTGCAATAATTGCCAGATTTGTAATAGTTAGGATATCAATGTCATTGATAAATATCTAGGTACTATAGGACTCATATCTGATTTGTGAATAAGATTTCAGATAAAACCCTGATAAAACAGGCTTTTCACTCTCAGTATGTTTTCAGAAATCAAATCGGAGTCCTATATGATCCTAAATTGTTGATTAATTCTTCTATTGCTAAATTCTTTGTATCTTCAGGTAGATAATCAAAGACTTTTTTTAAAAGTTCTGGGGACGCATTTTGAGCAAACCAGTCATCACTAGGATTTTCTCGAATATTCAAAAAATACTTTAACCGTTCTTCTATAGCGTCTTTATCTGGTCTATCTAATTGTCCAATTCTATCTGACCAATTTGCTGATGAGTCTTTGAAGCAATTAGCATCAACAGTACAGATTTGATGAACTAAAGCGTAGGAATTTTTATTAAGACCATTTTTTACTGTAGGGTTAATTGGATATGTAGTTGGTAAACCGTTAAATGTTCCTTGGGAAGTCAGGGGAATAACGCAAAATGTTGTTATATATCCAGATTCATCTTGAAATTGATTGCTTGTCCAGATGATATAAGGATGTATCCCTCTGAAAACCCTACTTGAATTAATATTCTCAGTGCAAGTTTGACATTCTACTTCACCTGGCTCATCTAAATTATAAATATGGACATGACCCAGTTGGCAACGAAGAGATACCCTATAGGGATTTATGGAATAGATCCAACCTTGTCTAGGTTTTTGTCCAACCACTTTACAATCCTAATTCACTAACTAATTTTTCTCTTTCTGCTTGTAAGTTAAGTCTAGCTTTTTCTTCTGGTCTATGGGTATTTTTCGCTTCCAGCATTGGAGCAGTGCTATATACATACTCTAGTAACTGATTCAGTTTATCTGCGCCGGCCCACTCTCTCCGAATATTATCCAGGATGAACTTAAGACTTAGAGGTATTTGCAAATCATCTACTTGAGCAGCTTCATCCACAGGTCTAATGTATGTTGTATTTTCCTGAGATTCTTGAATAATCTCTTTCCCATTCATTTGATTTAAGGCAGCATCTATACCCTCATTCCAAGGGCCAAATTGATAATAACACCAATCTAGATCAGTCAGCTGCTTTCCTGTCCACTTAACAGAGTAAAGATCAGCTAAATACAAAAACTTGATCAGCTGTGTTTTTGTAATATACCCTTTTGTCGCGTAGACAAAATATTTTATTAGTTTATCCAACATGACCTTTCTCTCTGTTAACTGCCACAAAATAGTCTAATTAATGAACAAATATAAATGTATATAAAGATTCGTAATCCTTTTTATTTAATAAAATATAAAGATTTTATACAATGTTTCTATCGGTTAATTATAGTTGTTTTTTTTGCAATCTTTAACACTTTTTGGCTTACTCATCGTAGACCACAGTATATTTGTACTAATATAATAGTACACGATTAATGTAACCGACACAATCTTTGACTAAAATCTCATGTGTTGTAAGTGTCTCATGGATTTGTCGCATCTCGCAGAATAACCCTTCGCCACTTTACCATTATCCGTGAACGACACAAAGCACCTTTGACACGAAGCATCCACCCACAATGCTGGAACTTTGAACCTTGTCCCACAGTTTGGGTACTCTGAAAGTAAGCTTTACCCTAAGCTGATTGTTTCAGCAGGGACTAGGAAGACGTATTCATGGAGCGATCGCTTGAACCTGTAGAGTTTCAATTAGACGCATCTATTAGATAAAGCTAAACCTGTGATTTCGGCGTACTTAGACGATATTTATCAACAATTGGTGCTGAAATCGGAAAAAGAAAGCATGAAGGAATTAGTACCGCAAAACGAAAGTCAAAAGTCAAAATGATTACGGTGTAAGGTTTTCATTTATTTTGAATGGTAGTTTTATTTCCGTCGTGCTGTACTAGCCATCAATAATAAAGCTAATACATACCATAAGTTATGTATAACTAGACCTTTCAGGGCTAATAGAGTGATATCCAAGGCTTTGATATGAATAATTCTTATTTTAAAAAGGGATTAGCCCTATGATTACTGGAAATTTATTGCTCATTGCTTCCTGTGATTCTTTATAGTACAATTGTACTCACAAAAACATACATTTTCCTCTATCTATCCGCTAAAGATGCTTTTTAAAGTTGTAAAATGAAATGTTCTACTTTATGAGAGCCTAAAAAACTTGTCAGATAAAATGCTTATATGTCAACAGCTCGCCACATTATTGCGCTCTTGAAGAGCTACCTAGAAGGTGAGGAGCAACAATTTTTCTCTGTTGCTTTACAGATAGCTGCACATGAAGCAAGACAAGGACATACTAAAATTGCTCAAGACATTCAAATTCTCATTGATAAAGCAAAAGAGCGTAAATCTGTTATTGAGCGTAAAGCTTTGGGGGAAACGCTCACCCAACCCAAGGGAGAACTAGCAAATCTTGTATCGGTTCAGTATTCAGACACAAGACTTATTGACATGGTTCTTCCTCCAGTTTTAGAAAAAAGATTACAGCGTATTCTTATAGAACATATCAAGCAGCATCGTTTAGCTGAGTATAATCTCAAACCTCGTCGCAAAATACTTTTAGTTGGGCCACCAGGTTCAGGTAAGTCGATGACTGCTGCTGCTCTTGCTGGAGAACTACAACTTCCTCTTTTCACAGTTCTTTATACTGGTCTAATTACAAAGTTTATGGGTGAGACAGCTAATCAGCTTAAGCTCATATTTGATGCAATGCTGGTGACAAGAGGTGTTTATTTTTTTGACGAGTTTGATGTCATTGGCTCACAACGTGCTTCAGTTAATGACGTTGGAGAGATTCGCCGGGTTTTAAATTCCTGCTTGCAGTTTTTGGAGAATGATGACAGCCAAAGCCTAATCATTGCTGCGACTAATCATCCTGATTTATTAGATAAGGCTCTTTTTCGACGTTTCGATGATGTTATTGAATATGAGCTACCAAATCAAGAAGTTGTTTGCAAATTACTAAAAACGCGTCTAGCTCCTTTTGATACTGAATGGCAAAATTGGGAACATATTATTGAGAGTGCTAATGGTCTAAGTCAAGCAGAATTAGTTCGAGCCGCAGATGAAGCGGCGAAAGTAGCTGTGATTTGTGATCAGGATTCAATTTCTGAAGAAAACATGATTTCTGCGATTCTAGAGCGTAAAAACACCATCTTTAAGTGAGTACGGTATTATTTTATAAAGATGTGTTTAAATTAACCTATCGACCCAATGCCAGACTACCGAAGGAATCTCCCTAATCTTTACATAATGGTAAAGGGAGATAGCAAAAACTATACATATCCAAGAAAAGTAATAGATAAAAAACCCTTGCCACGGCGTAATCGTATAGAACACGCCGAAAGGTTGCAACAAGCTTTTGAAAAAGCCCTTGAAAATTATCAGCAACAAAAATTATTACGTGAGCCAGAACTTGCAGTTGGAGAAGTTGGTTTTTATTTAGAGTTCCAGCTACCAAAAAGCGAACTTAAAGCACTTGAGTTCTTGGAGAACAAGCCTAAAAACATCGAGTTACTTGCTGTTCACTCATCTGATGAAGCAGACGAAACCGTATCAGTAACCGTATTTGTACCAGAAAAAGCATCAGATTTTTTCGCTTCAAAAATCGAAGCTTACCGTGATAAAGAAACAAATAAAGGAAAGCCAAAAAATGAGCCTTTAATCGCACGGTTGGATGATATTAGCTTAGGCACAGTGCGTGCGCTATTCACAGACAATCTTGAATTTCCATCTGAATCTCAGCAGGTATGGTGGGAAGTTTGGTTACGTCATGGTTGTCGTGAATCTTTCCAGCAAATAGCTCAAAGACTCGATATTAGGACAACAGGAAACTCAATTACTTTCCCTGATAGAGAAGTAGTTTTGGTATTGACATCTGTAATAACTTTATCTCGAATTATTAACAACACTAGCTTAATTGCTGAACTTCGCCTTGCTAAAGATTCACCATCGATGTTCTTTGAGATGGATATGCAAGAACAGGTTAGTTGGGTTCAAGAACTTGCAAATCGTATTATTGTAGCATCGAATAATAATTTAGCTGTTTGTTTATTAGATAGCGGTGTTACAGGCTCTCATCCTTTAATTAAGCCAGCTCTTGCTCCTGAAGATTGTTTAACTTGCGATCCAAACTGGGGAGTGGCAGACAGTAAGCGTTGGGGAGGGCATGGTACTGACATGGCTGGCATAGCCCTTTATGAAAACCTTTACAATGCACTAACAACATCAAATAAAGTATATCTTACCCACCGATTAGAATCCGTAAAAATACTTCCAGACCAGGGAGAAAATGACCCTAAGCTTTATGGAGCAATTACGAAGGAAGCTGTTTCTCGTGTAGAGATTAACAACCCCAAGCGCCAGCGTGTCATTTGTATGCCTCTGACGAGTAAAGGCGACAATAATAGGGGAGTTCCTTCTTCTTGGTCAGCAGCAATAGATCAAATCTGCTTTGAATTTCAGCGACTTATGGTTATTCCAGTTGGGAATATTCCCAAGCCTATTATATGCAGTGAGTATCCCAGTCGAAATGATTTAAGCCCAGCAGAAAATCCATCACAAGCATGGAATACGCTTGTTGTTGGTGCTTATACGGATAAAGTAAATATAGTTAATCCAAATTATGCTCAATGGCAAACTATTGCTCCTGCTGGCGACCTTTCACCTGGAAGTAGAACTTCTCTTTTATGGACTGACCAATGGCCTATCCGACCGGATGTGACTTTTGAGGGGGGAAACCTAGCAACTGATGATCCTCATTCTCCTGGTATGGATATTGATGACTTACGACTTCTGACAACTTATTATCAACCTAATGTACGGCAATTTAACCTTTCTGGAGATACTAGCGCTGCAACAGCTTTGTGTAGCTATATGGCAGCACGTATTTGGGCTAAACACCCCGAATACTGGGCAGAAACAGTTCGCGCCTTAATAGTCCACTCCGCAGAATGGACTACTGCAATGCTTAGTAATTTACCTAAAAATCCTTCGCAGAGTAAAAAAGTATCTATATTATTGCGTCGATACGGTTATGGTGTTCCTAGTCTGGAGAGGGCGCTTTTAAGTAGTAAAAATGACTTGACAATGATTTGTGAAGACCAGTTGCAGCCTTTTCACAAAAAGGATGGTAAAGGTTCGGTAAAAACAAAAGAAATGAACCTTCACATACTGCCTTGGCCAACACAAGAGCTAGAAAATTTGCGTGAAGCAAAAGTAGAAATGCGGGTAACACTTTCATATTTTATCGAACCTAACCCTGGAGAGCGAGGATGGGAAAATAAACATTCTTATGCTTCTTATGGTTTAAGGCTTGCTGTTAAGCGCTCTACAGAGACTTTGGCTGATTTTAGAAAACGAATTAACAAGCAAGAGCAAGAAACTGAAGAGAATGTTACATCTACTGGAAGTAGCGACAGTGGATGGTTCTTAGGCCCCAAAACATGGAATCGCGGTTCTATTCATTCTGATATTTGGCAAGGTACTGCGGCTGAATTGGCTCAGAAAGATTCTATTGGTATATATCCTGTTAGCGGTTGGTGGAAATATCATCCGAGGTGGGAAGGATGGAATAAAACAGCTAGATATGCTCTGATTGTTTCGATCCGAGTTATAGATGAAGTCGAAGTTGATATTGATCTTTATACTCCTATTTCTATTTCCCCCAAAATTAAACAGACTGTGCCTATTAATCTGTAGGTTCTAAGCCGGATTTTGTAACTCTGCCATTTCCCCAAACGTCATAAAACACCTTTGACACCACGCATCCAGCCACAGTGCTGGAATCTTAAACCTCGCCCCACAGTTTGGACATTCTGAAAGCAAGCCTAAATTGTGGCGATCGCACCCTTGCGTTATCTTCAACTGCCATTCAATCTTGTGACAAGGTGACTCAACATAACAAGCAGCACATAACCGAATCGGCTCAAGCTTCATCCCCACCCCAGCAGGCGGTAACATCTGCGCTAGCCTATCAGCATCAACCTCCACAACCTTAGCCAATGCCTCTAATTGCTGGCGAGACGGTAGGGGATTAAACCGAAATTTTTCCCATCGGGCGATCGCACCCCCAAGTCCTGCGGCTTTACCTAACCCAGTTGGGGTTAAATCATTTGCCCGTCGAAAGCGTCCCAAAAAATGACTCAGGCTTTCTCCTTGATATGGTTGAACTCTAAACAGCCAAGGCTTAATATTTTCTACTTCCATCACTTGTACTCAGCAGCTACTTCCTTCAAAGTTTCCAAATCAATTTTTTGCAGTCCCTTTTTTAAAGCCCGGATTGCAGTCTCTCGCAGAATCATATCCATCAAACCGATATAACCTCCAGTTGCTTCCCCTAACGTCTTCAACATCGTCTTACTCGAAAGGTTGGAAGCAACTGGCAATCTCAGTATTTGCTTCTCCCAAATATCCACCGTTCGCTTAAAATCTTCCCCTGACATCTTTCCAAAACGGTGACAAGACCGAAAACGGTTGTAAACCTGCTCATCCCGCTTAATCACTGCATCTAAGCGATCAGTTCCTACCAAAATCACTGCTATTTCCAACCTGTCAAAAATATCACGCACTTCCGCAAAAGTTTTCGGCTTAAAGCGGTCAGCTTCATCAATAATCAACATCTCTACCCCGCAACCTTTAAGAACCCGCAGTGTTCTATCTCGAATTTCTGCCACTGTTCCTTTAGTTACTTGATATTTTAAATGCTCCATAATTACCCCAAAGAATTCCTTAGCACCGCACTCCTGGGGAATTTGGATATAAGCCACAGGTACAGTTGGGGGTTTTCCTGCAACTTGAGAGGGTTTATTCCTAAGCCTATAGGCATCACAACCCATTGTTTTTCCCGTTCTCGACTCACCTACCACACGCCCAGATTGTCTTGATTGGCGCTTTCCTTCCAACCAATCATGGAGAATTTGCACTTGTTCAAGTGGGACAAAACCTTTACGATTTAATCGTTGAATCTCTGTCTGTAATTTTTCACTATTAACGGGAATATCACCCAATTGTTGGGCGACTGCTTGGGCTTCTTTTGAAGTCATTTTCTAAAATCCGTAATCTTCACGCATTTGTTCGTAATCAAAAACTTCCGGCATCTCTGGCTCAGATTCGCTATCAATAGATACTGCCTCTACTGATGACTCTGGCTCAACAGGTATAAGTTGTTTAGATTTTTTGACCTCAGCCTGTTCTACTTTCTGACGCTCTTTTTTAGTTTTCTTTTGAGTTTGGAATGTTTCGCGTTCCCTAACTTCAGCCAAAATTGAGCGATTGCTCACAGCTTTACCCGCTTCTCTGACCTTACGACTACTAGCTTTTGCCTCATCTAGAGATAGTTCTTCTGTCTCCAAATCTTGAGCATAAGCACGAGCAATAAATACCTCTTTATCCCCTTCTATGCGATAAACCAAAATCGTTGTGATGTCTCTGGGGTCATATCGCAACACAACACTTTCCCCCGCATAACCCGCTAAGAGTTCACCTCTATACATCAAGTTTTCAAATTGCAGATATCCCCCGCGTTGAATTTGTCGCCGTGTTTGCTTCATTAAGCAAATATCCAAATCCCTCTCGGAAAGTAAATCGGGTGCTGCAATTAAACCAGATTCCCAGCGTTGAAATCTTGTCTGGTCGCCCATTCGAGCATCAAGTCGCTGGTTATAGTTATCAACGATGTAACGCACCAACATTTGCTCTAACTGCCGCAACGTTAAGCAAGCTTCTTTCTCCGCTTCCTCTGGTCGCTCTTGAACGTTTGAACCTGTATATCCCTGTAAAGTTGAGAATAATTCTGTATTTAGAGTTTTAAACGGACGCTCAACACTACCACCTTCAGATGGGCGATCGCGCAAATGACAAACAAATCCTAACTGCACCCCTATTTGCTGTAAATGGTTAGAACGAAAATCTTTACCCCCATCCGTATAAAAGTGTTGCGGTAAACCAGAAGTACCCCATTCTTCATTAAGCCCATATTCTGAACCATATTGCTTGGGCAAAATTGCATGGCGTAGCGCCAAAGCTACAACTTGAGAACTTGGTGCATCGTAGCCCAAGTTAATCCCCATAATGCAGCGCGAATAACTATCAATAACCGTTGTTAACCAAGGACGACTAAGAATTTTGCCATGCTGGTCTACTAATAAAACATCAACAAGGGTGTGGTCGCACTGCCAAACTTGGTTACTGTGTTCTATTTGTAAATCTTTTCCATCACGGGTTTTCACTGATAAGCGCGAACCACGCCAACCCGGACTGCGAATACTTTTAGCTTGCTCAATTTTATCTATTAAGGGTTGCAAAATTCGGTAAACCGTCATGTGGGAAGGATGCTTAACTCCCAGTTCGTCTGCTCTCGCCTTCACTCTAATAAATACCTGCTGGCGAGTCATCCTTTTACTTCCCTTATTACCCTCCTTATAAGTTTTCAATACAAACTCTTGCCAGTCTTCATCAACTCGATGCTTCCCTTTATCCATCCGTTGATTTTGCGCCAGTCCAGCCAAACCTTCCTGTTCCCATTTATCTACCAGCCGTCGCACTGTACGTACTGATTTACCAAGCTTTTCTGCCGCTTCCTTGAGCTTTTGAGTATATGTAGTGCGATCGCTATTTTTTAAAAGACTTTGAATCACCTCCATTTTCACCAAAGCTTCATCTGAAAGCTTAGAAACAATAACGTTTGCTTCAGCAAGATCGTTGTTAACATCTGCGGAGCTTGCCCAAGTCGTAGAGGTTGTAGAAAATTCTGCATCTTGCATACAGTGTTTTATCAAAACATAGTTGTATTATACTACTTAGGTGACAAATAATTTGTTAATTTATGAAAACTCATGATTTTTCCAGGTTTTTGGAAAGTGACAATTAAATTGTGAAATATCTGGTATTTGACATCTAATTAGTGAATATCGGCTTAGATGGGTATAACTGTCTTAAATAGGAAAACCCTGACATAATCCTTGCTATGTCAGGGTTTTAGGTATTTATAGCTTTGTGACAATATTTTGTTAAATTGACAAATAATTAGTTAATGTACATTACCTTTGTAAGACTAATCGCAAAGTCGAAAGGTTATTTTCTCTCACCTGAATCTAATGTATCCCTAAAAAAACGAAATAAGGGTGAATAATTTGCTTGAGATAAAGTTATCGTTAACTCTGACAAACATAAGTATGACTTATATAGATTTGGTTGTGTAGAATTTAATGCTACACGGTGTGGTGTTAAACATTAGGTTATAAATTTCAAAATTTCCGTCGCTTTGGCATAGGACGCATCGCTTCACGACCTAAGATAAACATCCCCGCGATACCTAAACTGACAAACCAAACATATTGATACCAATATTGCCGAATCTGCTCAACTGTATTGAGTTCTCGATGCAATGTGTTTAAGTACAGCAACAGCACCAATATCATGAGCGCCCCAAAACCAACAAAGCTCAAGCCAACAAAAATTCGTGTAGGACGCAGTTCAAAATCACTAATAGTGTCTATGTCAATTTCTGCCAGTTCCTTAAAGGAGTCATCAGCCAAAGATGAAATCGCTTGGAATCTATTGCTCAGTGTTGGTGGCAAAATCGGCGACAGTGTGGCTACAGTAGGGCGACGTAGCAAAGCCTCAGTATCTCGTAGCAATTCCAGTGGCTTACGGTTAGTAGTTGGTTGAGCAAACTCTATGTTGTCTGTAGGAGTTGGGGTATTGGCTTTGCTTTCAAAATCCATAGCATGCTTGTGAAGAACCAGGATATACATAGCCTAGCGAATCAGGAAACAAATCGGTGAAAATAATTCGTAATGACTCTCGTGACACTCGCTAACGCTGTGCTATCGCCCTTCGTGCATAGGGTGAAATTAGCATGGTGTTTGGTTCATCTAAGAGGATGTTTGAAAAGTGGTTGACTGTAATTTTAGGCACTGATTGATCCCCCCTAACCCCCCTAAAAAAGGGGGGAACCGGAATTAAAGTCCCCCTTTTTAAGGGGGATTTAGGGGGATCTCCAAGGGTTAGCAACTTGATAACCTAGCAATATTTGAGGATTAAAAACATGGTGAGCCAGCGTGTTGGGCGGGTTCCGCGACTTGTTCGCGCAGCGTCTCCCCCTGGGAGAAGCGACTGGCGAACCCGTAAGGGTGAAAAATCATTCATCCATCTCTTTTAATGTTGCTAATGCCGATGGAGATAAACGACTCAGATAGCGGAATATCCAGTATTTAAAGATAGTATTTAAAATTACGGGAAATGTAGCAATAAAGAAAAAGATCACATTTCTACTAGCTGGCAAACCTAAATGTTCTGCGAATCCTTGAAGAATTACCTCCCACCCATCTGGTGAGTGAAATCCGACAAATATATCTGTAAACAGAATAATTAAAAAAGCCTTAGCACTATCACTAAGACCATAGACAATGGTATCCATAAAAGACTTGAGAATCAAAATTTCTCTTTTGTTCAGAGCGATAATTATCCCAAAAGAAATTAGTGATATTAAATCTGCAAAAACATTGCTAATAGCACTACTACTTTTAATGTGAAATTCCTCAGCTATCTCCATTGCTTTGTCTTTAATTTTTTCCTTCATTATCTCTGAAGAAAGTGAAGGCGCTTGATTGAGTAAATATTCAAATCTCAATCCTTGCTCAAAATTATGTAATTCATGGAGAGCTTCTTTCTCCATATCAGAATTGATCAGGATTTGAATTTTATTCTCTCCTCTAATTTTTTCTAATATGGGAGTTACTAAAAATTCTTTAGATAAATATTGAGTTAAAAGTGGTACAATAATTAGAACTATTAAAAATCTTATAGCAGTTTTTGTCCTATTTCGAGAAATTCGATAATTTCTGATAAATTCTTCTTCTGCCTGGGGTGCAAAATCTGCTTTAATTCTATTAACTGTTTTGCTTATAGACCTCGGAAAAACTTCAGGATTTTGAGATGGAGATGTTGCGTTAATATCATTGATATTAGATAATTCTGACTGTTGATTAATTTCGCTGCGGTTGATTTTTGGGGGTTGAGAAGTTGGTATTAATGCGCTGTCGCTAATTAGTTCATCTTTGATGGCGTACTTCTCTACGACTTCATCAATAACCTTCAATTTTTCTAATAAAACAGAATTAGATATATTGACAATTCCACGACTAAGTTGAAATTCTGCAAGCCTGATTTTAATAATAGTTAAGTTCTTATTAAGATAAGCTTGCCAATAAGACATCACATTTTCAGTATATCTTACTGATTCTGAAGATATTTTTTTGTGATCAAAATGTTCAATTTCAATGTTTTTAATTCTCTGAGCTGCTTGGTAAGCTTCTAAGAGTGCCCTTTCTGGTGTATCTAAATACCAATGATTAAGCGATCGCCAGTATCCTTTCAGCTTTTGCTGAAGCAATGTTGTTGTTTTTGCAAATGAATTTTTCATTATATATATGAGAATTTATATAATGTCTATTATAGTTATATAACCATCAGAAGTGGTTAATAGCCCGTTTTAAATCTCATTAACTATTACACTATAGTAATTATAGACTCAGCGTACCATTTGCTGGTACCCAAGATGGGAGAAAGCTGCTATTGGCTATCTATACGAACCTCTACGGCAGCTAAATGATGAAGTGCCGGATGCACAAAACAAGCGCCCAGTCAAGATACATCCTCTCAAAAAAACAAAAACCCCACGGGTGAGGTGGAGTTGATTTAATTAGGGTTTCTTTTGTAAGTACAATTGTACTATAAGTTATAAATAATCGCAAGCGTTTAGGTAATTTCTACAAAACTCAACTGCTAGGATTTTGACAGTGGTTCAAGAGTGCTGAGTGCTTTTTGCCCACTGCTACCTCTATAGTATTGAGGAAAGAGAGTAATGTTGAAGGTTTTTGCTGACCGTGGTGGTACATTTACAGATATTGTTGCTGTTACTAATAATCAAGCAATTATCGATGGACTCTCAAAACATCCTGAACGTTTTTTAATTGTGACTTTGCCTAATCAGCAATGGATTATAGTCTACAAATTACTTTCAGAAAATCCTGAGCAATATCAAGATGCAGCCATCCAAGGTATTCGGGATATCATGGGTATTTCTAGCAACGAACCCATTCCTACTGAAGCAATAGAAGTGCTGAAAATGGGGACAACAGTAGCAACAAATGCGCTGTTAGAAAGAAAAGGCGATCGCGTCGTTCTTCTCATCACCAAAGGGTTTAAAGATGCGCTGCGAATTGGCTACCAAAACCGTCCTAATATCTTTGCTCGTCACATTGTTTTACCAAGTATGCTTTATGAGCAGGTGGTTGAGATAGATGAACGCTACGATGCTAGAGGAAATGAATTAATACCCATAAATGTTGAACAAGTTAAAAGTGACTTACAAGCAGTTTACCATACAGGAATTCGGAGTTGCGCTATTGTTTTTATGCACAGCGATCGCTATCCTGCTCACGAACAACAAATAGCCCAGCTTGCCCAACAAATCGGCTTTACACAGATATCTGTATCTCATCAAGTTAGCCCGTTAATGAAGTTGGTCAGTCGAGGGGATACAACAGTAGTCGATGCTTATTTAACTCCTATTTTGCGTCGCTACGTCAACCAAATAGAAAGTCAATTGAGAATAGAAAATAACCACTCCCCACTCCCTACTACTTCGGCTTCTCTACGAGACGCTACGCGTAGCTTGCTTCCCCGAAGGGGTACGCTCAGTACAAGTCCCTACTCCCCGATCAAATTAATGTTCATGAAATCTGACGGGGGTTTAGTCGCAGCCGAGCAATTTCAAGGAAAAGATAGTATTTTAAGTGGACCGGCTGGGGGGATTGTTGGCGCAGTCCAAACTAGTAAAAGGGCTGGTTTTGAGTTAGTTATTACCTTTGATATGGGAGGGACAAGTACAGATGTTGCCCACTTTAAAGGAGAGTATGAACGACAATTAGATTCAGAAATTGCTGGGGCGCGAATGCGAGTTCCTGTATTAGCAATTAATACCATTGCTGCTGGCGGTGGTTCAATTCTCTTTTTTGATGCTTCTAGTTATCGTGTGGGGCCGGAATCTGCTGGTTCAAATCCTGGGCCTGCTTGTTACCGACGTGGTGGGACATTAGCGGTTACTGATGCCAATGTGATGTTAGGTAAAATTCACCCACAATATTTTCCTTCGGTTTTTGGAATTGATGGCAATTTACCTTTAGATAAAAATATTGTCATTAAGAAATTTACACAATTAGCTCAAGAGATTGCATCTACTACAGGAAATCATTGTACACCCGAACAAGTAGCTGCCGGATTTATTGCGATCGCAGTGGAAAATATGGCGAATGCAATTAAAAAAATCAGTCTACAACGCGGTTATGATGTCACACAATATGTGCTTTGTTGTTTTGGCGGTGCAGGTGGGCAAGTTGCTTGTTTAATTGCCGACACCTTGGGAATGAAAAAAATATTTCTACATCCTTATGCTGGCGTTCTTTCGGCTTATGGAATGGGATTAGCTGATGTCAGGGCAATTAGAGAAGGGGGAGTTGAACAATCTTTAACTCAAGGATTAATCCCCAAATTACAGCAGTTAATGGAATATTTAGAAACTCAAGCTAAAAGTGAAATAGATGAAGCACATATTCAAGTAGAAATAGCCCGAAAAATTAACTTAAAATATGAAGGGACTAACTCTACATTGACCGTTAATTTTGCTGATGATGTCCTAGAGATGCGACAAAAATTTGAGATAGAACATAAATCTCGCTATGGTTTTATTCAATTAGAGAAAAGCTTAATTGTCGAATCTGCCTCAGTGGAAGTAATTCAGAAGATGGATACTCCCGAAGAAGCTTTAATTATTCGGACTCGCCCCTTAAATGAAGCTCCGATATCGGTTGAGATAGTCAGGATGTTTAGTACTGATAGATGGTATCATACTCCTGTTTATCGGCGGGAAGATTTGCAGCCAGAGGATAGGATTAATGGACCTGCGATCGTCATCGAAAAAATTAGCACAATTGTAGTTGAACCTAACTGGCAAGCGAGATTGACTGAATGTAATCATTTGATTTTACAGCGTCAATAGGTTGTGATTTGAGGAACGAAACCCAACCTACAAATCTACAAATCTTTAGGACTTACGCAAAACTGCACGCTGTAGGGGCAATTCATGAATTGCCCCTACCTAAAAATCAGGGTTTTAGCTATTGTTTGCGTAATACCAATTCTGTATGGAGATGCGCTAAGGGATTTCCAAGAAATAAATTATCCAAGAAAACGAACCACAGAGGCGCAGAGGGCACGGAGAGATGAAGAAGAGAGAGGATTGTTGTATGAGATTTTTGAATGTTTTTTAATTTTGAAGTCCCTAAACCATATTTAAGTACAAGAAAGAAAAACGAACCGCAAAGGACGCAAAGGACACAAAGAAAGAAAGAAGTTAAAAGGGTTTGGCGCAGCCTCACAAAGAAATGGTATAAGTCCTATCTTCTTAAACGAGCAGTATTGAGATTTACCCCACAGGCTTTTGATCCCCCCTTAAAAAAGGAGGGCAAAAATCCCAACTCCTCAAAATCCTCTGAAAGTTTTAGTTACTTACTACCTTTTTCTGCTTTGGCATAGTTTTTGCACCAAGATATGTGTAAGGCGATTTTATGAACTAAGTGGCAATAAGAGGAGATATGGGACAGAACTTGGCATCTCGCAGGCAGAGTCTATTAGCACTCGATTGGTTGAATGTATTTCTCGCAGATATTCAAGGTGGTGTCGGGCCGTTTTTGGTTGTTTACCTCACGTCGAGTCTGCATTGGAACCCGGCTCAAGTGGGTTTGGTAATGACTATCTCTGGATTGGCAGGAGTAATAGCTCAAGCACCTGCTGGAGCATTAATTGACCAGGTTCGTCAGAAGCGATCGCTTATTGTCATGGCGGCTGTGCTAATTGCCATCAGTTCACTTGTTACTGCCACTATTCCATCCTTTACTGCCGTTGCGACAGCGCAATCCTTTACTGCCGTTGCGGGAGCATTCTTTGCCCCTGCCCTTGCTGCTATTTCTCTAGGATTAGTTGGGCGACAGGGAATTGAGCGCCGCATCGGACGTAACCAAACCCTGAGTTCGGCTGGAAATGTGGGGGCGGCATTGCTGGCAGGATTAATCGGTCAGTTTGTCGGTCAAGCAGTTATTTTTTACTTTATTGCTCTGATGTCGGTAATAGTAATTGTTTGTGTGTTACGAATTCGTAAAAATGACATTGACTATCGATTAGCGCGAGGGGGCGATGATGGCGATAGTCAGGTTCATGTCTCTAAAATTACCAAGATTTTGAGCGATCGCCGTTTGCTAATCTTTGCGATCAGCGCGGTATTATTTCACTTTGCCAACGCCGCGATGCTGCCTTTAGTGGGTGAAGTATTGTCTCACCACAAAGGCGGCAGTCCACCTTTATTCATGTCTGCCTGTATTATCACAGCCCAGTTAGTGATGGTTCCATTGGGAATTTTAGTTGGTCGAGGGGCGAGTCGCAGCAAGCGTAAACCAATCTTTTTACTGGCCTTTCTAGTATTGCCGATTCGTGGTGTGCTGTATACTTTCAGCGACAACCCATTCTTCTTAGTATCTGTGCAATTATTGGATGGTATAGGCGCAGGAATTTTTGGCGTAATGCAGCTTTTAGTAATAGCCGATTTGACCAAGGGAACTGGACACTTCAATTTAGCACAGGGAGCAATTGGGGCTGCTGTTGGGATTGGTGCTTCCCTGAGTAACTCTTTGGCTGGCTTTGTCGCTAAAGAAGCGGGGTATAATGCTAGCTTTTTGACTATGGCCGCGATCGCTGCCTCTGCTTTGGCTTTCTTTTGGTTCTTTATGCCGGAAACTAAATCTACATCCCATTCAGCCGACTCTAACTCGGAGTTACCGACGGTGGGAGAATAGGCAATGGTAATTCTTCGATACCTGGTGATTTTAGTCAGTTACGTTGGGTTGGGGTTGGGCTACTTACCCGGATTGCGGATGAATCGTGCCACCATCGCCCTTGTGGGTGCAGCTTTGTTGATGGCATTGGGATTGCTGGATTTATCGACGGCGTGGAGGGCGATCGATTATAAAACCCTGATCTTCCTGTTCGGGATGATGATAATTAGTGCTAATCTGACGGCTTCGGGTTTTTTCCGGCTGGCTGTCGATTACACAATCCGCAATATCCACAGTCCATTGGGGTTATTAATAGTACTAACTTTTGGTAGCGGTATCCTCTCAGCGCTGTTCCTCAATGACACCATCGCCCTAATTCTCACACCTTTGGTAATTAGTGTTACCCAATTGCTCAATCTCAACCCTATCCCCTATTTGCTGGCACTGGCTGGCGCAACTAATCTCGGTTCTGTGGCTACCCTCAGTGGTAATCCTCAAAATATCTTGATTGGTTCCTTCTCTGGTATTAGTTATCTAGACTTTGCTAAAGCTTTGACACCACTAGCTTTGATCGGTTTGGTAATTCAGGTGGCTTGGCTGTGGTGGTTGTATCCAGAGGTGCGTTCTCTACATCCTTATCTAAAAGTAGAACCACCCCATTACCGCATCTTTAAACCACTGCTAATTAAAAGTCTGCTAATTACCGCCGGATTGTTGGTAGCTTTTTTGATTGGCATTCCCACTGCGGAAGCAACGTTAATTGCGGCTGGACTATTATTAATAACACGCCGCATCAAGCCAGAACGAATTTTAAAAAAAGTGGACTGGGATTTGCTGGTGATGTTTTGTGGGCTATTTATCCTAACTGAAGGTGTGCTGAAACTCGGTTCGCTGCAATGGTTTACCGGGTTTGTTCACGATCCTTTGAGCATTCTGGGAGTGACGGTGTTGCTGTCGAATTTGGTATCCAATGTCCCGGCGGTACTGCTGCTACATCACCTAATTCCTCATCCCGACACGCAGACTTGGCTACTACTAGCGGCTGCTTCCACGCTGGCAGGTAATTTGACGCTGTTGGGGTCTGTGGCCAACTTAATTGTAGCGGAAGCTGTTGCTAAGGAAGGATATCGGCTAACATTTAGGGAGCATTTGCGATTTGGACTACCGTTGACTGTTGTAACTGTGGTACTCAGCTATTTTTGGATTTACTGAGTTTACGTGTGTGAGACGAATCAATTCCGGCTAGTTGACGATATTTAACGACAGTGCGACGGGCGATCGCTATTCCAAATCGCAGCTTCAGTAATTGAGCAATTTGCTCATCACTGTAGGGTTTGGTTGGCGGTTCTTCTGCAATCAGTTGGATAATTAACTCTTGCATCTGTGTGGGTGTAAGTCCACCAACACCAACGGGAGGACACAGCGATCGCAACGGCAAAATTCGGCTTGGCTTGCCGCCAATCAATAAGTAGCGCGATCGCACAATGCGGCTGATGGTAGCATCTGAAAGTCCAACGGACTGAGCAACTAGTTGCTGTGGTGTGGGTACTAAATCTAAGCTGTCTTTACTTACGAGAAAGCCTTGCTGACGCTCAACTAAAAATTGTCCAACTTTGAGTAAATTTTCCTGCCACTGGTTTAGTGCCGTTAGTAAACTCTGCGCCTGTTGCAGTAGGGATTCTAGCTGTAGGTTTTTCTGAGATTGGCTGAGAGCGGCTTGTTGCAGACATCGCTTCTTCATCCAAACAAAACTCTTGACTCACCTGATAAACCAAAGAAACCTGCCACCCGTTCCTATGAGGTTCCGCTTGGAGATCGGGGGTAACAATTGCTGGCGGATAATAGCTCAAGTTTCTGCCTGCGCGGACTTTTTAGGGGATTGTTTGTGAGGCTGCACCAGATTTTCTTTCTTTCTTTGTGTCCTTTGCGCCCTTTGTGGTTCGTTCCTCATGTAGTTTGGCGCATCTTCATACAAAATTGGTGTACAGCAGATTGCGCTCTAATCGAATACACGTAGAGACGTAGCACTGCTACGTCTCTACAAGGTTTTGGGTTTTATATATGTACTTCATTTACCTGAAATCTACTATAAGTCCTAAAAAATAAAAATAACTTGGAGTTTTAATTCTTTATTCTGAAAAGTAATCTCAATTTGCCTGATAAATTCTCGAAAGTAAAATCTTCGCTCTGTTTCTGACAAATCTAACCAAAATTGTGGTATAGAAACAGCTTGAGCAACAGAACGCAAGTTAACTGGGGGGAGAGTCGCCAACTTTGCTTCGAGTGCAGAAATTTCTGTGCGGAGTGTGTAAGCTCTTAACTTTGCTGTTTCAGCATCTAAAATTCCAGTTTCAATTAAAGCAGGTAACTGAGCAAGTATTTCTTGCTGACGAGCGATCGCTTGCCCTAAACTATTCTTGAATGCATCCAACTGAGGAAAATTCATCCCTGCTACTGCCAGAGGTAAATCACGGCAAACCGTTTCAATTGTATGTTCCAACACCTCTTGATAGGGAATAGCCTTACACTTGGGGCGTTGGGGACAGCTAGTAGAACGTAAATAAAGATATTCTTTATCTTGGTTGCGTTGGGTAACACGGGTAACTGTTAGATGTGACTGACACTCAGCACAGACAACCAACCCAGCTAAAGAACGCCTAGCACTAGCAGTTCGGGATGGTAAACGGCTGTTACGGCGTAAAAGTCGGTCAATTTGGGCAGCTTCTTCCTTAGAAATGATTGGAATATGGGTATTGGAGATAATTTCACCATTTTGGTAAGCAGTATTGCCGCGATAAACTGGATTAGTCAGCCAGCGTCTTCCGGTAGTTACAGAGATTTTTTTGCCGTATTTTTTCGCCAGGTAACGAACTGAACCGCGCAGAGAACCATAGAGTAAAAAGTTTTCAAAAAAATCTTTGACTACTGGTGAAGTACTGCGATCAACAATATATTTTCCCTTACCTCTGCGATAGCCGTAGGGAACTTTGCCGGGTGGTGGTGCAACCTCAAGACGATTCCGGGCGTGTCCTTGACGGATGCGACGGCTACGTTGCTGACGTTGAATTGCGTGTAGTAAATTGAGCAAGTCAGCACCCAGAGGGTACTTTTCGGAAGTATAGGCTTGTTCAGTGGTGATTACTGCTACTCCCATTACTTCGAGTTGATGTAAGCGATCGCTAATTTCCTCTATAGTATCCCCCAATTCTTCCAACCGACGGATTAAAAGATAATCTGCTCGTTCAGTTTGGCAATCGGTGAATAATTGTTGTAATTGCGATCGTCCAGAAGACTCTTGCTTGCCCAAATCTTCATAAACCCGATCCACCTCCCATCCCCAATCGGCATGATCGGGAGAAGATTCTAGTAAAGGATCGGTGTAAGAGTAGGCAATTATTTTCATTAGTTATGGGGCATTGGGCACTTGTACTGAGCGTAGCCGTTGGCGCAGCCTCTCGCAGAGAAGTATGGGGCACTTGTACTGAGCGCAGCCTCTCGTAGAGAAGTATGGGGCACTTGTACTGAGCGTAGCCGTTGGCGCAGCCTCTCGTAGAGAAGTATGGGGCATGGGGCATTGTCACTGCTGACTCAACTCGATAATATTCCCATCGGGATCTTGAGTGAACAGGGCAGGGCGACCGGAAGCGCTGGCTTGAATGGGATAATTATGATTGAGCAATTCCTGTTTGGCGGTGTCTAAGTCAGCAACAGAGAAAGCAATGTGGGGGTTGCGTCCCCATTTTTCGTTTGGGTTTTCCGTGGGGATACCAGGTGCAACTATCAGGTGAAGTTGGTAGTCGCCGACTTGATACCATACGCCAGCGTATTTCAGGGAACGATCTATTTTAGATAATCCCAATACTTTGCTATAAAAGAGTTCAGAGCGTTCTAAGTCAGTCACAAGAATGGCTGTATGGAGACTTCGGGTAATCTGCATTGTTGGTAAGAGATTGTTTGAAAAGTGGTTGGCTGTGATTTTAGGCACCTTGAGATCCCCCCTAACCCCCCTTCAAAAGGGGGAAGAATCAAAGTCCCCCTTTTGAAGGGGGATTTAGGGGGATCTAAATGTTTTGCTACCGACTAGAGGACTTATAAAACATCCTCTAAGAGGTTGTTTGAAAAGTGTTTCCCTGTGGCTTTAGGCACCTTGAGATCCCCCCTAACCCCCCTTCAAAAGGGGGAAGAATCAAAGTCCCCCTTTTTAAGGGGGATTTAGGGGGATCTAAATGTTTTGCTACCGACTAGAGGACTTATAAAACATCCTCTAAGATGCGATCGCATTTATTTAGATTTTGACAAACTTAACGGCATTTTAACTATAAACCTTGTCCAGCCTTGAAAACTGGTAACTTCAATCATGCCTTCGAGATATTTTACTAACTTCTTCACTAATCCTAAACCTAATCCTGTGCCGCTCTGTTGCCAGCGATCGCTCTGAGGAATTCGGTAAAACGGCTCAAAGATTCGAGATTGTTCTTTTTTGGGGATTATCACCCCAGAATTGCTAATTGTAATTTCAAAGTAGGGAACTTGAAGATTATCTAATATATCTGATTCCCCATTCTCATTTATGAAACTTTTTGTGGTGTAAATTACTTGAACATCCAGCGTAATCTCTCCATCAGGTGGAGTGTACTTACAAGCATTGTTGAGTAACTCTGAGACAATTTCAGTCAGGCTAGCCAAATCGGAAACTAAAGGGGGTAAATCTGAAGGAACGCTAACTTGTAAAGTCTGTTGTCTAGCTAGGGCACGTTCCTGAAAATACTCGGCAACATGAGGCAGCCAGTTTTGGAGTTGAATTGAAGTTAATTCTAACGGATAGACATCTGCATCAAGCATTCGTATATACAGCAAATTGTCTACTAAATCTAGCTCTTGTTCACACTGTTCACGCAGAATAGTTAAGTAGTAGCCTACAGATTCAGATGGAGAAGATGCTTTTAAATTTAAAATTCCCTGCTGATCAAGAATATTTTCTAGCACCGAAATTGCCATTTTGATGTTTGACAAGGGCGTTCGCATTTCATGAGAAGTGGTTGCCAGAAAATCCTCTTTCAACTGGTTCAGTCGTTGAAGTTCTGCCACTTGAATTTCTAGTTGTTGGGCACGTTCCGCAGCGAGATTGCGTTCTTCTATTAGTCGTCGTTGCGTGTCATCCCGAAAAACCAAGACGGCTCCTGTAATTACACCACTGTTATCTCTCAGGGGAGTAGCACTATCAGCTATCGGTATAGTTGTCCCATCTTTGGCAACGAGTAAGACACCACTGCTTAGATAGATAATACTTTCTTGTTGGAGGGCTGCGATAATTGGATTTTCTACGGTCAGCCGAGTTTGTTCATCAATGAGTTGAATAACTTTAATTAACATCTTGTCCTTAGCTTCATTCCATCGCCACCCTGTCAGGACTTCAGCTACTTGATTAATGTATTTTATATGTAATTCAGTATCTACTACAATTACTCCGTCACCCATTCCTCGAAGCACAGAACTCAAAAATTGTTCGCGATCGTAGCGATTAAGTGCTGTTTGAATGGCAACGTAGAGTTCTTGCTCTTTAATAGGTTTGAGAATATACCCAAAGGGGGATGTCAGGGTTGCCCGCTCCACAGTACTCTTGTCGGAGTGACCTGTGACGTAAATAATGGGGATTTGCAGACGACGCCAAATTTGCTCTGCTGCCTGAATGCCGTCCATCTCACCCCGTAACCTGATATCCATTAAAATCAAGTTTGGGAGCAATTGAGTTGCTTTTTCGATTGCTGCTTCTGCTGAATCAGCCATATCTAAAACAGTATATCCCAGAGACTCTAAATTTTCTTGCAAGTTGATGGCAAGAATATATTCATCTTCGACAACAAGAATTCTAACTGTCTCCTTTGTCTGTTTGTTTGATGAGATAGTAATCATGTTGATGTGCGACTGTTTGTAAAAGTAATTTTAAACTGTGTTCCCTGTTGAGAGTCAATTTCCAGCTTTCCCCTTAGCTGCTTGACTAAACCCTGCACCAGTGTTATACCCAGCGTTTTAGCTTTCTTGCTATCAAAATTTTCAGGTAAACCGATACCATTATCTCGAATGATGAGCCTCAAAGTTGACTCAGATTCTTGATAAAACTTAACCTCAATTTCCCCTGGACGATTATCAGTAAAGGCGTATTTCAAAGCATTGGAAACCAGTTCATTGATAATCAAGCCGCAAGGAATGGCGGTTTCAATGTCGAGGCTAGCATTATCAACTTTAATCTTCAGTTTAATTTTGTTAGAACTGACGTTATAAGAATCAAATAAATGAGTTGTTAAATCTGGAATATATTGAGCGAAATCAATATCAGCAAGGTCATCAGAGCGGTATAGTTTTTCATGAATTAGAGCAATGGAAGCAATGCGGTTTTGGCTATCGCGTAGAATTGCTGTCACTACAGGATCTTCTGTGCGTCTGGACTGCATTTGCAGCAAACTGCTGACAATTCCTAAATTGTTTTTAACACGATGATGAATTTCTTTAAGTAATACCTCCTTTTCTTTGAGAGAGGCTTTGATTTTTTCCTCCGCTTGCTTTTGCTCGGTGATATCTTGTTGGACAGCGACAAGGACGCTTCCATACTCAGGATGCTCAAAAACAGAAGTGATCGCGCTACACCAGAATGGAGTGCCATCTTTTTTAAGATTATGGACTTCATAACTTGCTTCACCGTCTTGAAGGACAGCATTCCTAATTACCTGATTAACTTCTTCAGGTGTAGTATGTTCATTTCCGTAGTTGACAATCGACACATGCTTACCGATTAATTCACCAGGTTCATAGCCAAACATCTGCTCAAATTTAGGATTGGCGTAGACAAACACGCCATCTGTGGCACGAACTAGGCAAATTCCCTCTGCCATATTGCGGGTAATTACTGCTTGCAACTCTAACATTTGTTCAGCGCGTTTGCGATCGCTGATTTCAACTACCACAATGCCCATGCTAATCGGTTCATCGGCTTCAGACTGAATTGGAAAGTAGGAAACTAGCCAAGTCCTGATGACACCGGGTTGTTTTGGGGTTTCTCCACTGATTTCCAAATCTAGAATCGGTTCACCTGTTGTCAAAACTTGTCGAAACACCTGCTCCACCGTTGGGGCTAAATCAGGGATAATTTCCCACGGTGTCTTACCAATATGCGCTGCTAGGGGAATACCATTCATTTCGGCTAATGCTTCATTAATGAATGAGAAATGCAGTTCCCGATCCAGAATAGTTATACCAACCGGTGCCCTATTCATAAAAGTATCCAATAACTTTTGTTTTTGAGCCAGTTCTCGCTCCAAAATCTTACGTTCTGTAATGTCGATCGCTACCCTACCCACTAACTTTTGTGCAGACAATCCTAAAATCGGGAACTTGTATACCAAGAACTCCCCAAGGGTGCCATCTGGACGAACAGCAACTTCGATCACCTCAATTACCTGATTTGTCTGTATAACTTTCTGAATGTGATCGAAATGTTGCCGAGCAATTTTATCTGGATAGAGATCAAAAATCGATTGCCCAATCACCTGTTCAGGTAATAAATTAAATGTCCGCAAATATGTTTGGTTTAGATAGAGTACACGTCCATCTTTATCAGTGATCCAAGCTAACACTGGGCTGTTGTTCATAAATGCCTGAAACCGAGCTTCACTTTCTCGCAGGGCTGCTTCGGTTTGTTTGCGTAAGCGAAGCTCGTCGTAGACATCGCTGATATCTCGCCCTTCTGGAATCAACAAAACAACTTCACCCGTCTCATCTAGAAGCGGACGCAGTGAAAAATCGATGATTGCAACTCGGTTATTTGCACCGAGAACATCAACTTCATAGCGGATAAACTCTCCTTGAGCAGCGCGGGCGATCGCTTGTTTTAATTGTTCTTGAATTTGCGGTGAAATTGTCCACCAGTGCGCTTCCCAAAAAGGGCGATTGATCACATCTTCAAGTTGAAGTCCGCCAAAACTTAGCGCCGTCTGGTTCGCCTCTAATAAAAAGCCATCTGGCGTTAGCAGTCCTGTGAACTGGAAAGTGTTATTGAAAATTGCCCGGAAGCGGCGATCGCTTTCTTGCAACTTGGCAGTGCGTTCCTCTACTTTGGCTTCTAACTGGCTATTAAGAGTTTGGAGGTTGTGGTAAAGTTCGGCTTGTTGGATAGCGATCGCTAATTGCACCGTCAGTTGCTTGAGCAATTCCACCTCAAATGTCTGCCATTGGCGCGGTGCAGAACATTGATGGACGATAAATAGCCCCCAGAGATCAACTGCTAGAGTCTCCTTGTTCTTTAATAAAATCGGGACAACTAAATTCGCCTTCACCTGAAATTGCTCTAAAAGTTGAATATGGCAATCACTTAAACCCGCTTCGTAGATGTTCGTCGCTGTCCAGATTTTTCCTCGGCGGTATTCTTCCCCCTGAGTTTTCTGAAAACAGGTATCTTCAACCTGAAATCCCAAGAATGGTGTCCATTGGGGTAATATCGACTCCGCGACGATGCAACCCGGCATCTGTGAGATAAATTGATACACCAGCACGCGATCGGCATTGAGTAACTGACGGACTTCTTTGACACTAGTGGTGAGGATATCTTGAAGCTTCAAGGACTGGCGAATATCAAGAGCGATCGCTCCGACTAACTTTTGTTGCTCCTGTTGTTGTTTTAGCTGCCGCATTAGCTGCATCTCCTTGATTGCCCCATGAACCGCCCGACATAAATTGTCACAGGTCAGTTTTCCCTTGACTAGATAATCTTGCGCCCCACTCTTGATAGCTTGAACTGCGATGGTTTCGTCCCCCTGTCCAGTCAGCATAATTACTGAAATTTGGCTGCTGTAACTTTGCCTCTGTAGCTGAGTGAGAAATTCCAGCCCATCTAAATCTGGTAATTGATAGTCCAACAAAATCAAATCCGGTATTTTCCCTTGACAAGCTTGTAGCGCCTTATTTCCCGACTCAAACTCGTAAATATCATAAGTGTAGCGATCGTCCCGCTCCAGGAAACGGCGATACAAAGCTCTGTCTTCAGCAAAGTCTTCTACGAAAAACACAGTTATTGGCTGGACTTTCATACCGTTCGACCTCCTAAGAAAGTAGAGAGATGGCGCGATCCCTAATCCCCGAATCTGACTTTTCACGTTATGTGGAAAAACCTAACCCCCTAACCCCCTTCCCTCCTAGGGAAGGGGGAAAATTCAAAGTCTCTCTCCTTTTAGGAGAGAGATTTAGAGAGAGGTTTTCCAGATACCGTGAAAGTCAGATCCCCGAATCAGGAAATCTGGACTTTTTTTGCTCGCAGACTACTATTTTTAGTCGTATAAACGCATAATAGAATAGTGACTGATCTGTTCGCCCCTTTACAATCTCTCAAACAAGGTGAGTGGTTCAAGCTGATCTGCGGAGCCAGCTTCCAGCATTTGCCGGCAGTCAGAAGTTTAACGTTAGCCTATACTCTGGCGGGCGCTGACTGCATAGATGTTGCAGCTGATCCGGCGGTGATTGCAGCAGCGCAAGCAGGGCTACAAGCAGCCAAATCTCTGGCTATGGATGCCCAAAAGCGAGGCTTTGACTATAAAGGCAATTCACCCTTTTTGATGGTCAGCCTAAACGATGGAGAAGACCCCCATTTTCGGAAAGCAGAATTTGATCCTACTAAGTGTCCTACAGACTGCCCTAGACCCTGTGAACGGATTTGTCCGGCACAAGCAATCGTGTTTAACAGTACAAAAGAAGACTTTTCGGGAGTAATATCCGAAAAATGCTATGGCTGCGGTCGTTGCATACCCGTGTGTCCGTATGAGATAATTTATACATCATCATACATTTCCACGCCAGGAGCGATCGCGCCATTGGTAATGTCAACGGGAGTAGATGCCGTAGAAATCCATACACAAGTCGGGCGGTTGGCAGAATTTGAGCAATTATGGCAAGCAATTTCACCGTGGGCTGATCAACTAAAGTTACTAGCCATCAGTTGTCCCGATGGCGAGGGGATGACTGACTACCTGAGAGCGCTGTATGGCCTAATTGCCCCACTTAAGGGTGCTTTAATTTGGCAAACCGACGGTCGTCCCATGAGTGGTGATATTGGCAATGGCACCACTTTAGCCGCAGTGAAATTAGGGCAAAAAGTTTTGGCAGCTAAGTTACCGGGATATGTGCAGTTAGCAGGCGGCACTAATAGCTATACCGTTGCTAAATTAAAGGCAATGGGACTACTTAAAAAGGCAGGGGAGCAGGGGGCGGGGGGCAGAGGAGAAAAGTTTTCCCCCCTGCTCCCTGCTAAGTGCCCCCCCTCCTCCATTTCTGGGGTTGCCTACGGTAGCTACGCCCGTGTACTGCTGTCACCAATTCTTGAACAGTTAGAGAATAAGGAGGTAAGTAACACTGATGTAAAGGCGACTGTTCGCCTAGAAGAAGATGAACTATTACTTTGGCAAGCTGTAAAACTTGCCCATTCTCTCGTTTCCCAGATCAAGTCACAGCAGGAGCGTATAAGGTGATTTCCGAGAAAGAAAATACCTGTGTTGGCGAGTTTCGACTTCGCTCAACTCTCGATCTCTCCGTTGGTTGAGCGAAGTCGAAACCAACGGCGGCGGTATATTTATTCCTGTAAATCGCCTAATCGCTCGTTCGGAAAATTACTCAGGGCGGGTTCTCCTGCACGCAAATGTCCTCGCTATCTCTAAAAACGTCACCGACCAATAGAAAGCATGACGATTACAGACGATCTCCAAAAGTTATTAGACATTTTGCCCCAAGACCTGCGACAAGCACTAGAGAGTCATCCCAAACGAGATAGTTTAGTAGAAGTGGTCTTAGATTTGGGTCGTCGCCCAGAGGCTCGCTTTCCTAATCAAGCTGAGTATTTGAGCGAAGTACCCGTTACTCAAGAACAGATAGATGATTGTATTCAACGAGTCGGAATCTTTGGCGGAGATAATCGGGCAGGAATTGAGCAAACATTGCATCGGATCAGCGCCATCCGCAACCGCACGGGTAAGATTATTGGCTTGACCTGTCGTGTTGGTCGGGCGGTATTCGGAACCATTGGCATGATCCGCGATTTGGTAGAAACTGGTAAATCGATTCTCATGTTGGGTCGTCCAGGCGTGGGCAAAACTACTGCTTTACGGGAAATTGCCCGGGTTTTAGCGGATGAGCTGCATAAGCGAGTAGTAATTATTGACACCTCCAACGAAATCGCTGGGGATGGTGATGTTGCCCATCCCGCCATTGGTCGCGCTCGGCGGATGCAAGTGGCTCATCCAGATCAACAGCATCAGGTGATGATTGAGGCAGTGGAAAACCACATGCCAGAAGTCATTATCATTGATGAAATTGGCACGGAACTAGAAGCTTTAGCGGCTCGTACTATTGCAGAACGGGGTGTACAACTGGTGGGTACTGCCCACGGGAATCAGATCGAAAATCTGATTAAAAACCCCACCCTGGCTGATTTAGTTGGGGGTATCCAAGCTGTGACGCTGGGAGACGATGAAGCTAGACGACGAGGTTCTCAAAAGACTGTTTTGGAGCGTAAAGCCCCGCCTACCTTTGAAATTGCGGTGGAAATGTTAGAACGCCAACGCTGGACAGTACACGAAAGCGTTGCTGACACCGTAGATAATCTGTTGCGGGGTCGTCAGCCTAGCCCACAAACGAGAACCGTTGACGATCAAGGCAAAGTTGGTGTTACACGCCAGTTAGCTGTTGTCAATGGTCGCGGTGGACAGCTAGGGACAGTAGAAGAATCTTTCCCACCGGCACGCCCGTCTAATGGCTGGCGTTCATCTGGACAAATGGTAGCACTGCCACAATTGCCTGTAGAGCGGGTAACTGGACGCAGTGAGTTCGATCGTTTGCTGGATGAATCCTTCAATTATTCCGAAAGCATTGATTTAGATGCTGCTACAAGAGTGCCGGGACCGAACGGTGAAGATTTGCCATTGCACGTTTACCCTTATGGCGTTAGCCGCCACCAACTGGAACAGGTAATTAGCGTGCTAACTTTGCCCGTGATATTGACAAAAGACATAGATAGTGCAGATGCAATTTTAGCACTGCGATCGCACGTCAAAAACCACGCCAAATTACGCCAAATGGCCAAAGCCCGTCATGTACCCATCCACATGATTAAGTCCAGCACGATTCCCCAAATTACCCGTGGTTTGCGGCGGTTGCTGAACATCGACGATCCAGACATGGCCGATGATCTAGAATTGCAACTATTTTTGCACAATGGTAGCGATGATGAGATGGATGCCTTGGAAGAAGCTAGACTTGCTGTTGAGCAAATTGTGATTCCGAAAGGACAGCCAGTGGAGTTATTGCCGCGTTCTCCCCAAGTCCGCAAAATGCAACATGAGTTGGTAGAACATTATCGCCTCAAGTCGCATAGTTTTGGCGAAGAACCAAATCGCCGCTTGCGGATTTATCCAGCCTAATCTCACCTCAACCCCTCTCCGAATTGGAGAGGGGATGTCACTAAAAGACACTTAACTTAATGTCCTATAGAGAGTTTTCTTTAAGAAAAGTAAAACAAGACTTTAATCTCACCTTAGTAGAAGGTGGGCGATTTTTACCTCCTATAGAACCAATTTCACCTAGTCCCCTACTGGCTGAATTTTTAGCAGAAAGTATCCAGTTAGCAATTGCAATGGGTTCGGAGAAAGCTAGATCAGAATTGATTATCAGCCCAATATTGTTTGAAGTCCGAAAAATTCTCAACAGACAAATCAGTTTCTTTTCAGGAGAAGAATTTAATGTTGAACCAGAAGTTGGACTGGCGGGATTTTGCGATTTTCTGATTAGCATTTCGCCAGAACAGTTATTTATTGAAGCCCCAGCAGTGGTGATTGTGGAAGCTAAAAAGGAAAATCTTAAAGGTGGTTTGGGGCAGTGTATCGCAGAAATGATCGCCGCCCAAAGGTTTAATGCAAAATATGAAAAACCTATTGCTACTATCTACGGTAGTGTTACTAGTGGGAACTTGTGGACATTCATCAAGTTGGAGGATAGCACTGTAACTATTGATTTAACTGAATATTTAATCCCGCCAGTAGAGCAAGTCTTAGGTATTTTGGTGTGGATGATTCAGTCACAGTCACCTTCTGATTGTTGTTAATGTATCTAGTACAAAGTCATAACCAATGAGCTTTTTAATTAGCATATCCTGAAAGCGATCGCATTAATGAATATTGTGACAAGTAAGGGGTGATCCTTGTTTATCTTCATTATCCGATTTGGTAGAAGTTAAGATATATTTAATTGGAAAACTGAGGCTTTTTCTGCTGAAGCCTCTTGAGCCTAGAAAGCATTTCTTTATGTTTATCTTTTATCCCTTGTTTTTTGTATAGAGTCGCTGCCTTTTGATAATCTTTAATTGCTTGTTGTTTATTTCGTAAGTTCTTATCATAAACAAAACCACGATTTTCATAGGCATCAGCTAAGTCAGGAGAAAGGCGAATAGCTGTGGTATAGTCGTCAATTGCTGCCTGGTATTTTTGTATATAATATTGAGCATAACCACGTTGTATATATCCCTTAACATTTTTAGGCGCAATTTCAATAGCTTGAGTATAATCTTTAATTGCTGCTTGATAATTTTTTTGGTAATACTTGTCATTACCAAGTTTTATATAATCAATATTTTTAGCAGCAATTTTAAGCTTATTTTGTCCTTGATTTTCTAAATTAGTTAGTTGTGTCTCTGGGGAATATTTACAAAATCCTAAAAGCACAGAAACTACAACAATCACAATAGCAGTAATAACGACACTTATAGCTTGATTTTCATAACCAATAAGTCGCAAAATAGGTTGGCGAGAAATATTTTCAGTAACCTCATTCTCGATTATAGCTACAACTTCATTTTTAAGACTTAAATCATTTTGTAGAGTTTTTAATCTCTCACGATCTTGCTCACTAACACTATTACCTCGCCGAATTATCTGAAAAAATTCTTGTTTATACCGTTGTAATTTTTGATTGTGTTCTTGCTTTGCTTGGACAGTTATTTCTTGCTCTATTAGTTCTATATCTTTATTTTTTAATTCCCAATTTTGCTTGAATTGGATTAAGGTATTTAGTGTTTGAGTAGTAAGAGGATATTCATCCTGAATTGCAGTATAAAAAATTTGCCTATATTCCTGTAAATTTTGATGGTATTGTTTAATTTTTTCGATTATTTCTTCCAGACCTTCAGCTATATTATGAAAAGCTGCATCAGTGTCTGATGATCTTTTTACAGCTATTCTAGATTTAGGTAATGGATTTAAATCACCCAATACTTTCTCCCAGCCGTGAATTTCACGGATGAGCAAAGGTACAACAATAATTTCTTCCTGTTTACCTCGCTGTAATAGATGCTGAATTTCAGTAGAAAATGAAGTTGTATTTTGAATTAGAGAAATCAATTGTGGGTTAACAAGTAATGCAACCACATCAGATGTATTTGAAATCTTAAAAGTATGATTGTTTGTGCCATCAGAAAAATGTGATATGTCAAGAGGGTATTTACACCATTCCATAAACACCCCTGAGTCTTTCAATGTACTCAGATGCCTATCTAAGTCTTTTTGAAGATTTTCATCTTGACGACCAGATGATGAGTATATAAATACTATTTTAATATTTTTGGTATAACCTGGAGACAAAGACATAACCGTCAGGAAATAAAAGTTGTTATTTTATGTTTTTTCTAATATTTTTGTCTTTACTTTTTCAAGACCATCAGCAATAAAATAAAAAGCCTCATTGTTATTTTTCCAGACCCTCCTATCAGTTATGAATTTGTCTTTTTGAGGTAAAGGCTCAAGATCACCAAGTTTAAAATTAGCAAAGGTAAATCGCTCCCAACCAAAAATCTTGGTGAGAAGTACAGGAACAACAGTAGCTTTTATCGCTTGTTCTTTGGCTCTCGCTAGGTTTATCTCAACTTTATTATTATAGTCTTTGAAAAAGTTAGGACTAATCAATAGTAGAATTATATGAGATGAATTCAGATGTTTCTCAATCTCAACTTTTTTGTGTTGTCCTCCTATAGTTTTACCTTCATGCCAAATTTTAATTCCCTCCAGATTACTAAGATGTTTATCTACTAACTCATTTAACAGTTTTTCATCATCTTTCTGGCGTGAATAAGATATAAAAACTTCAATAGCTCCAGTACTTAATAGTATTTCAGGAGTTTGATGTACTTTTGTCTCGGATATAGTATTTGGGATTATTTTTGTATGACAAAGCAATTGCAATTGTGCTTCAATATCATTTAACTGCCGATCGATATCGTTCAGTTTAGCCTCTTCATATTGAATCTGTTTTTCTAATTGGAATTTTACAGCCGTACCTGCTTCAATAGCGCAATCTCTTCGCAACCGCTTTAATTTTTCGCTTCGCTGTTCCCGATCATCCTGAAGTCCCTGCCTCAATTGCTGTAATCGCTGCTGTTGTTCAGTACTTGAGCTTTTAGCCATTTTGAATGTTAGATTTCAGAATATGTATCAATTTAGACTTTATATTTTACACTAGTATAAATACTGTCTTAAATAATTATATAAAATTACTTGCAAAGTTATGAAGTGAATTTGAGTAATAAAAGCAGACAACCGAAGCTTTTCCTTTGTCTACTATTAGCTTGATATCAGTGCGATCGCATGAATTGAGATCACAACGTCTGTCTGGGAATTTTGCTATTATTTGCTACTTTAAAATATATGCAAATAATTGAAATTTCTCCATTCCAAGCATTTCGCCGGAGTGTGGCAACGGTGATCCAGGTAGTTCCAAAGGAGCTACGCTATGTAACAATCCTGGCATTAGTAGGTGGTGCAGGCCCAGCGATCGCCATTTGGCTCAACAAGGTGATTATTGATGAAATAACCCGCTTATTGAGCGCCGGGACAACGCAAAATGCGATCGCCCTGATACTTTCCCAACCGCTACTACTCTCCAGTATTGCCGGTTCACTGCTGGTAAATTTGGTGAGTGATGCGATCGCTAACATCAATGCTTTTGTATATACTTCCCTGCGCGATCGCATTACAGGCTTTATTCAAGGACAAGTAATTGAGAAGGTTGCCACTTTTGAAGATATTGCTCTGTTTGAAACACCCGATTTGCTAAATTTGGTGCAGCTGACCGAAAAGGGAGTACAACGACTTCCAGAGCTTTGTCTTAGGCTTGTGACGATGTTAGAGGGAATTTTTATCTTCATTCCAGCCATACTGCTTTCAGCGTCCCTTGCTTGGTGGATACCACTAATTTTATTTATCTGTGTTATCCCTGCTATGTATGTAGAAAGGAAATACCGTAAGCAAGTTTGGAGAGTAGAAAAAACCCAAGCGAGTGTTCTTCGGGAAATGAACTTATATAAAACGGTTTTAACTGGGGAGACATACGCTAAAGAACTACGTTTGTTTAGCTTACAACCCTTACTTTTAGAACGTTGGCATGGACTTTACCGTACCATTTTTAAAGCAATGGAACAGATTCGCCGTCGGGGGACAACGGCGGTTATTGGTTGGTCTTTACTCAGTGGCTTAGGCTTTGCATTAACTTATGTGTATGTAGTTCAGGGTGTGCTAGGTGGAACCCATACTTTAGGGGATTTAGCGCTTTATACTGGGGTAATTCTAGAAGTGCGTCGAAGTTTGGATAATTTGATGTCTGGCGGGTCAGAGTTATACAATATTGCACTGGCAACCACGCCTATTTTCCAGCTTTTGGAGTTAGAGCCGCAGTTATCCCATTCTCATGTAGAGTTGCAATCAGAGAAAGCATTGGGAAAAGTCAAGAAATCGGCTGCTAACAATCGGAACTTTGAAATAAATGGCAATAATTCATCTGAACATCGGCAAGTTTTATCGCGTTTGAATACAACTAAGTCTGAAGCATTGCAGACAGGTATTGACATCAAAAATTTATCTTTTACCTATCCCAATAGCGATGCCTACGGCGGTAAACCACGCACAACCTTGAAAAACATCAACCTGACGATTCACCCTAACGAGATGATTGTACTAGTGGGTGAGAATGGTGCTGGTAAGACCACATTAGCAAAGCTATTATGTCGCCTTTACGATCCTAGCCAAGGTGCGATTATTTGGAATGGACAAGATATGCGATCGCTACCCTTAGAAGATTTGCGATCGCGGATTGATGTAGTTATGCAAGATTATGCTCGTTTTCCCACTACCGTGCGTGAGAATGTTGCCTTTGGGAATTTACCGAAAATGCAGGATGATGAGGCGATTAGGGAAGCGATCGCTGAGGCTGGTTTAGCGAGAGTCATTGAAAACCTCGATCAAGGTTTGGAAACTCTCTTAGGCAAACAGCTAGAAGGTGGTATTGATCTATCAGGCGGACAATGGCAAAGATTAGCGATCGCTCGTGCTTTATTGCGACTGTCTCCAGCCGAACTACTCATCCTTGACGAGCCAACAGCGAACCTTGATCCGAAAACAGAACATGAAATTTACAACATTTTGCACAGCTTGGCGAAGGGGAGAATAGCCGTTGTAGTCAGCCATCGCCTCGCCTTGGCAAAACTAGCAGACCGAGTAGTTGTACTAGAACACGGTGAAATTATCGAGGTAGGCACTCATGAGGAACTCATGGCACTAGGCGGACAGTATCATTTGATGTTTACTCGTCAAGCTAGTAGTTACAACTGAGTCGAGAATGGGGGTTTCAAAGCCTCTCTCCGCTTCGGGGAGAGGTTTGGAGAGGGGTTTTTGGTATTAATTACCGAGAATGTCAAAGCAGTTACTCTAGCCCGTAAGCGATTAGCTTCTCTGACTTTTCACGTATGTGGAAAACCTCTCTCTTAAAAGGAGAGAGACTTTGAATTTTCCCCCTTCCCGCATCGGGAAGGGGGTTAGGGGGTTAGGTCTTTCGTGGCTTTTCCACATAACGTGAAAAGTCAGATTAGCTTCTCAGCAGCCTTAATAATTACAAAATATTAAGTCGTGTGCCTCAGCCGAAAATTACAAACAAGCTTTTACTATTTAGTATATAAGTTTGCCACTAAACAAAAAAGCCTGTTTTTGCAGGCTCAGATATATTTCACACAAACGCGATACACTACTCTGGTAACTTATACTGCCCAACAATACGCTTGGCAAACTCTGGAACGTGCGCTTCTAATTTCTCTGGATGATTCCGCTTCACATACAAATAATTCCGAGTAAAGTGAGAATCAATGGAAAACCGCGCATATTCTAAACCCTTGGGGCCGATTTTTTCGATCACCACACCCATCAGTTTTGCTGCCCACATCGGCAGGGTAACGCCTTTATCGTAAGCAGGAATACTTTGCTGTACAGCTTCTTTGCGATCGCCTTTAGATGTCACTGGTTGAGTATCTAACTGGTCTTTCACCAAATCCAGCATTTCTTTACCAGTGTCATTTCTAACTACAATCCATTGCCAGCCGAAGGGTGCGCCCATGTAGCCCACAACTAAATCGGCTAGGGAGTTGACGTAATCAAAACAACTCATACAAGATGGGGCAAAGACATCTTTGAGTTGGTTAGTCTTCAAGCCAAAGAAAGGTACAGTTTCAGATGAGCCATCCTCATGTTTGAAATGAACCCGAAAGTCTTGCATGAACTCGTAATGCACAACTGTATCAGGCGATCGGCTGGTGGTTTCTAAGAATTTTTGCAGTCCGGCGCGGTTAACGTTATCTACGCAGGGCGTACCCAAAACATAGAGTTTTTCTAAACCAAGTTGTTTTTCTACTGCTCGTAATGCCTGAATTTGGCAACCAACACCAATCACTAATAGTCGTTTCATCCCCGATTTTTCTATCTGTTCCAACACGGAAAGGTTGGGGGAAAGTGTTGGTTTATTTACCCGCGCGGCTAGTATTTCTTCTGGGGTACGAGCGATGACGGGCATGGGTTGAAAGCGGTCTTCTTTGGTGTTCTGCACACAAACGACACCTTCAACTAAGCCGCGATTAAGCATTTCAATGGCAATGCTGCTCACAATACCCGTCCATTGTGCGCCTTCGATGGGTTGCTGTTTCCGTGCCGCTATCATGTCTTGGTGAACACCAAAGTAGAGTTCATCAGGGTTTTCGAGATGGCGCGATCGCGTGTGCGTTTCTGCTTCAAGTTCACCTATTTGCTGATTAATAAAAGCGCAGGCTTCCTTGACATAATGAATATAGTATGTATCGCATAGTCCGCACTCGCTACACAGTTCTTTCGCAGGGCGGCGGCTGGTAGGTTTTAAGGCTCTGGCTTTTTTGTGAGGAAAAACTGAAGTCATATAAATTTTTTGTTTTATCCAGGAATCACTTTTATTACAATACCTTTACTCGCTATGAACTTCACGATAGAGGATGAACAAGACATTGTAATATTTTGAAACGCAAAGGGACGTAAAGTAAACGCATAGGCGCTTCGCCTTCCCGCAGGGTAGGAACGCAGAGTTTTGCTTAATTTATTTCGCTACGAATGAATTAAATATTGTACTGAGACTTTTATGAGGAACTATAGAAATACAATCGCACTCAGCGATGAGTAGGAAAAATAGAATTTGATTTTTGATACACTGATACAAGCAGACATTCCCAAACTAGCCGTGGTTGAGCGTAAGAAAGCAAGTGTTTACGAGCTTGTTCTAGCTGGTTGATGATGCTAGGTTGATGCCACTGCTGCCAGTAGAACTGCTGAAGATAATCAATTAACCACAGTTGCGCTTCTGTATCTAAATCTTTATCAATTTTTTTGGCTAACTCCAAGGCTTTGCGGTAGGAAGTAGGGGCTTTTTTCAAGTCTTCGAGTAATTCCGGGGGAATAGCTTTTAATTGCTCATAAGATGCGATCGCACTTCCGGCACTACCAGCTGCTATGCTCAATACTGCCTGATTTTGCAAAATTTCCCGATGACCTGTTTGTGTGAGTACAACTGCTAAAGACTCTGCATCTAAGCGATAAAAAGGAATGCGTTGACAGCGCGAAACCAAAGTCGGCAATACAGACTCAGGTGTAGGTGCAATTAAAATTAATGTCGCCTGTCCCGGTTCTTCCAAGGTTTTAAGTAAAGCATTAGCTGCTGCTTCTGCCATTGTTTGAGCTTCCTCCAGCACTACCACATTCCTTGGCGCTTCCAAGGGCGGACGACTCAGAAACTCGGTAATTCCCCGAATTTGCTCTAGTCGAATTACAGGTGCTGCCTTACGCTTCAGTCCTTTCTCCACTGCTTCTGCTGCCGTTAATCGTTGTCCCTGGTGTTGGTACGTTGGTTCCACCCACAACAAAGCCGGGTGATTGCCTTGACGCAAACGGTTTTGTAAAGATGCAGTGACTCCCATCCCACCAGAAAATAGCAACTCTACAAAACACCTGGCTGCTAAACTTCTTCCTACACCATCTGGCCCCACAAATAGGTAGGCTGGAGGAACCCGATTTTGTCTGACAGCCTGAGTGAGTAATTCTATGGCTTGCTGTTGTGCTACGACTGGCGCAAATGGGTCATTAGTCATTAGGGACTTCCAACAAATAAATTATCCAATCTTGTGGGGTGGACATCTTGTCCGCCCTTGGCTACGGGCGCTCGTGTCGTCCACCCCATAATGGTAGCTTTAATGGAAATCCCTACTGCATTTACCCCTTAAACCTTAGACGTGAGAAATTTGGATATCTCCGCATGTGCTAACACAGCACCAGGTTCGCGCTGGAGAGCGTTGTAATACTTTCTCTCGAAGGTATTGCCAGTTTCTAACGGTACAATCAGGGTGCGGACATCAGCAATCAATTTTTGGAAATCGTCCAGGGATATTGGTTCATCTGCTTGGAGCATTTCATCAACTTGCACAACCATCTCAGAAATCCGATGTAGCCAAGCAAATTGTTCATGAGCGATGACGAGCTGAAGTAGTTCTCCGCTTGATACTCGTCCACTCACCTGTTCGTAGGCAATGCGTTCAGTCTCCAGCAACATCTTGTGAAGGTGGAGTAATTTGTTTCGTAAATCACGCAGATATTGATGTTGATGTATTCTTTGTAGAAGTGTGTTAGAAGTCAATGTTACCCATCCTCTCGTTACAATAGTCTTCAATCGCTTAAATAATTTCTAAGCATTGGGCATTGATAACTCTTTTCCATGCTCCATGCCCTTGTGAGTGAAGTTTTTTATCTATTTGGTTTCCTTGCTAAGAAGCATTATAGTCAACATATCTTTTTATAGCCGTTATATCTTATATTCGATTAATCATATATTAGCATAAACTTATAAGAAGTACATAGTGTAGAACTGAGCGAGAAAATATCAATTATGGGAAAACCGTCTTCATGTCGCTAGCATACGTAATTCTAGGTCTTCTTCAGCAGCAAGAAATGACGGGCTACGACCTCAAAACCAGCTGCTTTGATCAATGCATCGCCCATTTGTGGCCAGCAGATCAGGCACAAATTTACAGAACTCTCGATAAGCTAGTTGAGCAAGGCTGCATTACCTGTACCATTGAGATTCAACACGATCGCCCCAACCGCAAAGTCTACAGTGTGACGGAGCCAGGAAAAGCCGAATTCGCCCGATGGCTGGGGATTCATCAACCCTTACCGACTGTACGAGAGCCTTTGCTCTTACAATTGCATTTTGCAGATCAGTTGTCAAATGAAAGCATCATTCACCTACTAGAGCAACAATTGGCGGCTCGCAGCAAAAAGCTTACTGAATGTGAAATCATCAACTTGCCATCACTCGGTGATGAGTCTGCCAACCGTGAACAGTTGATGCAAAGGCTGGTGCTGGAGTTGGTGATCCGAAGAGAAGAGACTTATATTGATTGGTTGAAGATTGCGATCGCACTGATCAGTCAGCAAAAGCCATTACCCTACTCTACTACTAGTCTGTCAAGTTTACATTGATGGATACAGCACTTGCGTCTGTTATGAGGTACAATAAATTAAAATATAAATACATTTAAATGAAATCATACTCTGTCGATCTTCGAGAAAAAATAGTT
>NZ_JBALEA010000043.1:0-107515 GCF_036917135.1 Nostoc sp.
GAGTTTGAAACCTTCTATACCAAAAACATTTTGCTGAACGAGGGTATCCGCGCTTGGATGGCTCCTCAAGATCAACCCCACGAACAATTTGTATTTCCTGAGGAAGTTCTACCTCGTGGTAACGCTCTCTAACAATTAATAAAAGCCGACCATGCCTTGAATTAGGGTTGTGGTTGCGGAAAATTGACACCACCCAGATTATATAATCTCCTTGACATCAGCTAATAAAGTGTCAATATTCCCCATTCTCCAGTCATCTCCCGCCTTTTGGTGGGAGATTTTTTTTTTATATATGGATATGGTTAATATCTCTAAATTTATGTGTTATCTTAGATGAAGGTGATAAGCCCAGAGTAAAAACTCTGCCCTTTTAAAACTAAGACCGCTTAGGCAATAAGGAGGTGATGCCCATGATAGAAAGTAGTAAATGCATGGGTCATCAGGTTGCAGTTAGCCGGCTGTGTGCCGGGGCTGTTCTCTAAAAGTTAGCCTTAGTTATCTTTGAGATACTAAGTTAGCTCAAGTAGCTAGGCAAGCTAGGAGTTCCTCCCGGCAGTCTGGTTGCAACCTGAAGACCCGCTAGACCGCTCTGACTTAGATCAACCGATCTAAATCAGAGCGGATAGTTTTTTATGGGTGATTTTTGTTTTATCAATGGTTGTTTTGAAAATTTCGATCGCAATGGCTGGGTTGGGCAAAACTAAAGCGTTTAAGTTTTCTTAAAAAAAATATCTCGCATCAAACCTTGGGGTCTGATTCCGATGTGAGCAATAGCATCTATCCCCCAAGTGTGATTTAAATATGCACACATTATGTAATAGTACAGCACGGCGGAAATAAACCACCAATTCCAAATCAATGAAATGCTTACGCTACATTGATTTGGAATTTGGAATTTGGAATTACGCCCTGCGGTATTAGACTATCCTCCCCTACTTTTGTGTGGAGAAAAAAGGGGTTTGCCTTTTTCAGATGAAAAATGTAAGAGACATAACAGATATATAAGTAGGAATTTTTTGATATGACAAAACTACTCACTGAAGCCGATATTCAAGAACAGGCAAGAGTTCTGACAGATTGGACTGTTGAAGACTCCAAGTTGCAAATTACCCGCACATTCAAGGATTTTGTCGAAGCAATTGAGTTTGTCAATAAATTGGTGGAGCCGGCTGAGTCAGCAGGACATCATCCAGATATAGAGATTTCCTACAACAAAGTGAAGATCACACTCACAACACATGATGCAGGCGGGTTGACGCAACCAGACTTTGATGTGGCGGGGGCGATTTCCCAAATCAACTAAGTGATTTCTTCTGATATCTTGCATTAGACGACTGAAAATCACTAATACATAGACAAAACACACCTATCCTTTTCCTGGGAGAGATGTAGTCCGTAGCTTGCTTAAGAGTAAAGCTACGGGTTTTGCTTTGGATTATGCGGGTTTCCAAAACCTTGATTCCTAATTTTGTGTTTATCCAATAAAACCAGGCAAACTAAGCTACGAGAAGGCTTTGCCTACTTTTGTATCGCCAAGTTAGTGTGTTCTGATTGGCCTGGGATTTCTAATCATCGCCAAAGGGAACTGCAAGAAGCGATTTTGATGACAAGCTGCTAAGTGTCTAAAACTTTCCGCAATTTAGCCCAGTAGGAGCAAATGACCTCAACAGTACTCCCTGCTTAGATATTTAGACCATTAGGTGTGACAGTTGTTAAGGCGATCGCTCTAATCTTGCCATCTAGATCAGATGTTTTATAATGTTATGATATGAAGATATGTTTTTGCATAAGTTAATCCCATAGGTTTTTAACCCAAAGTTAATCGTTTATTAGCTTTGCAAAAACTAGAATTGTAGTAAGGACGACTATGCCTCATCCACAGGTTTCAATGGGATGTCGCATTTTTAAGAATTAGGTGCAATGAAGCCAATTGTCTAAACAAGGTGTGAGGAGTAAAGTAAAGATGTCTAATCTCTTGTGGAAATCCTTAGTGGTTAGCCCAGCAGTTTTGGGAGCAACATTGTTAGTTTCGACAACAGCAATTGCGGCTCCAAACACAACCACTCAAGTATCATCAGCTAAACAAGCGGGTGTAACAGAAGTTGCCCAACAGCCAGAAGTATTGGCTCAAACAACGATAGATCAAGTTAACCGCTACAGTAACGAAGGCAACCAAAATAACTCTCAGTCTCAAGTAACATCGGTTTCTCAGTTTTCCGACGTACAACCCACGGACTGGGCATTCCAAGCATTGCAGTCCTTGGTTGAGCGGTATGGTTGTATTGCAGGTTATCCCAATGCTACTTATCGCGGTAATCGTGCTTTGACTCGGTATGAATTTGCCGCCGGTTTGAACGCCTGTTTGGATCGCGTTAACGAATTGATTGCCACAGCAACAGCTGACTTGGTGACTAAACAAGATTTAGCTACCTTACAACGGTTGCAAGAAGAATTTTCCGCAGAATTGGCAACCCTACGCGGTCGCGTAGATTCCCTAGAAGCGCGGACTGCTGAGCTGGAAGCTAATCAGTTCTCCACTACCACTAAACTAGTCGGTGAAGCTATTTTTGGCGTTACTGATGTATTTGGTGGTAACAATGGTAACAATAATAATACTGTCTTCCAAGATCGGGTACGTTTAGACTTGCAAACCAGCTTTACTGGTAGAGACGTGTTACACACCCGTCTTGCTGCTGGTAATGCACAAAGCTTTGCACTAAATGGAAATAACGTTGGTGCTGAAGGTACACAAACATTTCAAGTTGGTAACACTGGTAGCAATGCTGTCAGTATAGACCGTTTGACTTATGAAGTTCCTATAGGCCCAGCCAACGTTTACATTGCAGCTAGTGGTGGACAACATAGCCACTATGCTGCTGTGAATAACCCTTACTTTTTTGATAAAACTGACGGTGGTAACGGTGCTTTATCTACCTTTGCTTCTGAAAGTCCCATCTATCGCATTGGTCGCGGTGCAGGTATAGCGGTCAATCTACCACTTGGTAAAGGTGGCGGCATCCTAGGAAATAGCTCAATCACTGCGGGTTACTTGGCATCGCAAGCTAATAATCCTGGTCTGAATACAGGTTTGACTAACGGCGACTATGCTGCTTTAGGACAGTTGAACTTTAGTGTTGGCGATCGCGTGGCTTTAGCTGCTACCTACGTTCACGGGTATAATGCCGCAGGTGGTTCATTGTTCAACTCAACTTCCACGACAAATGGAACTTTTGCAGTAGGTACTAATCAAGCTAACACTCTAATTAATGCATCTTCAAGTAATTCCTACGGTGTAGAGGCAGCTTTTAGACCCAGTGAAAAGCTATCAGTTAGTGGCTTCGTCTCTTACCACGAGGTCACTGGCTTCGGTGCAAATGATGACTTTAACGCTTGGAGCTACGGTCTTGGAGTAGCCTTACCTGATTTGGGTAAAAAGGGTAACGTTCTAGGTATTTTTGCTGGTGCAGAACCCTATTCTTTTAACCGAGTAGGTTTTACTGGTAATAATATACCTTATCACTTTGAAGGCTTCTACAAGTATCGCGTGTCAGATAACATCTCAATCACCCCTGGTGTAATTTGGTTGACTTCTCCTGGTCAGAGCAACACTAACGACGATGCAATTATCGGTACACTCAGAACAACTTTCACCTTCTAGAGTGTTGACTATTCACTGACAATTTGGAACTCTATTTTTCCCCGCCATCAGGCGGGGCTTTTTGTTGCCCATAGCAGCAACTAACAAACCCCAGTGGTTAGCCGGAGTATACTAGAAAAGTTGGGAGTTGTGAGTTATGGACGGTTTTCTCTTTTGAATTTGGGATTTTAGATTGAAGGAAAAATCTCAAATCCAAATTGAATAACTCCTAACTCCTAACTCCTACTTAACCCCTAACTTATTGCTGCTTGTGGAACTATCGTGTAAATCGGAATACGCAATTCTGGCATTATTAGAGATGGCCGCTCATTACGAAAATGGCGAACCGTTGCAAATTCGACAAATTGCAGCACGACAAAATATACCCGATCGCTATCTGGAACAGCTACTAGCAACCTTGAGGCGTGGGGGTATAGTTAAGAGTCAGCGCGGATCAAAAGGTGGCTATCTGTTAACGCGAGAACCTCGAAAAATCATCCTTTTTGAGATTTTGGAATGTTTAGAAGGGTTAGAGGCGCGGACTGGTGAAGAAAAGGTTAATTCCAAAACGGTAGACAGTTCGGTTATAGAAGAAATTTGGCAAGAAGCAAGTCGCGCGGCAAATTCGGTGTTGCAAAAATATACACTCCAGGATCTTTGTGAAAAACGAGATTCTCTGCGGCAGTTGGATATCATGTACTACATTTAGTCAAGAGTCATTAGTCATTGGTCATTTGTCATTTGTTGATGATTAATGACCAATGACTAATAACTAACGCTCTTTTATGACTATGGAGAGAGAATAATCCAGGCGATTAGAAATCGCGGCTACACAAACAAAGTCCCTTCGGGTTCGGGAGTTCGCAATCGACGGGAACCGCCATCGCTCTTAGCGTCTCCCCTTCTCCCAAAGGGAGAGGCTAGCGCCAAGGGAGAAGACTGCGACCCCCTCACCGCCTGCGTGGACTAACGTCAAAATAGGGTTTCAAATTTAATCTGACGAGAGTAAGAAAAGAGCGATAACTAATAACTAAGGATTAAATTATGCGAATAGCTCGTAACATTACAGAACTGGTTGGTCGTACACCCCTAGTGCAGTTAAACCGCATTCCTCAAACAGAAGGATGTGTTGCTCAAATTGTAGTGAAACTGGAAAGTATGAACCCATCGGCATCAGTTAAAGACCGCATTGGGGTAAGTATGATTAACGCCGCCGAAGAGGAGGGGCTGATTACTCCTGGGAAGACAATATTGGTAGAACCCACCTCTGGAAACACAGGAATTGCCTTAGCAATGGCAGCAGCAGCTAAGGGTTATCGATTAATTTTAACCATGCCAGAGACGATGAGTGGAGAGCGGCGGGCGATGTTGCGGGCTTATGGAGCAGAACTGGAATTAACGCCAGGTATGGAAGGCATGAGTGGGGCAATTCAGAGGGCGCAGCAGATGGTTAATACTACACCAAATACCTATATGTTGCAGCAGTTCCGCAATCCAGCCAATACAAAAGTGCATCGGGAAAGTACAGCTGTTGAAATCTGGGAAGATACCGATGGACAAGTAGATATAATTGTGGCGGGAGTGGGCACAGGTGGTACGATCAGTGGTGTAGCAGAAGTAATTAAAGCACACAAGCCTAGTTCTAAGGCGATCGCAGTTGAACCAGCCAATAGCCCAGTTTTATCTGGGGGACGACCAGGGCCACACAAAATCCAGGGAATTGGTGCTGGGTTTATTCCCCAAGTATTAAAGATAAAATTGATTGATGAAGTGATTACCGTCACCGATGAAGAAGCGATCGGTTATAGTCGGCGTTTGGCAAAAGATGAAGGACTACTATCTGGGATTTCCAGTGGAGCCGCTTTATGTGCAGCAATTCGCGTTGGCCAACGTCAAGAAAACAAAGGGCGTTTAATTGTGATGATTCAGCCCAGTTTTGGTGAGAGGTATTTGAGTACACCGTTGTTCCAAGATTTGGAGGCAAGGTTAGCCGCTAGCGTTAGCTAACGATACATTGAATTAATGGTCAATTATAAGCACGTTTCTAACCATTACGAAACTCTCAAAGTTAGTCCAAGTGCCAGCCAAACGGAGATTAAGCAAGCTTATCGCCGCTTGGTTAAGTTGTTTCATCCTGACAGTAATCAGGAAAGTGCCGATCACGAGCAGATAATCCGCATCAATGCAGCTTATGAGGTTTTAGGCGATAACCAAAATCGCCGTAATTATGACCAACAACTGCAAGATCACTCTCAACAATTAAATAGCGATCGCCAACAGCGTACAGCATCAGCGCAAAAGCATTACCAGACAAGAAGAAAAACCGGACGGGATGTTGACGAACAAGTTGAAGAATGGCTACGTCAAGTTTACCAACCAGTTAATCGCTTGCTTTGTAACATTCTTTATTCGTTAGAAGAACAAATGGATCAATTAGCCGCCGATCCCTTTGATGATGAGTTGTTAGATGAATTTCAGGAATATTTAAAAACCTGTCGAGATGACCTCAAGCAGGCACAAATTACTTTTCGTTCCCTACCGAATCCCCCTAGTTTAGCAAGAACAGCCGCTCACCTTTACTACAGTCTCGATCAAGTAGCAGATGGACTCGATGAATTAGGTTATTTTCCTTTGAACTACGATGAGCGTTATTTACACACTGGTCAAGAATTGTTCCGCATAGCCACGGGATTACACTGTGAGGCACAAGCGTCTGTTATATAGTGGGGCAGGGGAGGGGTCAGGGCATGGGTCAATTTCAACTGGATGTCAAAGAAGCAATGACTAATGACTAATACTTCGGCTTACCTCGGCTCCGCCCTTCGGCTACGCTCAGGACAGGCTCGGCACAAGTCGCTCAGTACAAGTGACCAATGACTAATGACTAATGACAAAGAAATTAGTTTATGCTGGAAGCAGAGAAAGATTAAGAAATTTTAAATTCTGCTCATAGTGTACTCATGCAATGCATTGTTAATCGCCGCGCCCAGTTTTCAGCAAGTCATCGTTATTGGTTGCCAGAACTGAGTGAAGCCGAGAATATTGAGAAATTTGGTGCTTGCTCTAAGTTTCCGGGACACGGACATAATTATGTTTTATTCATCTCTCTAGCCGGGGAATTGGATGAATATGGCATGGTGCTGAACTTGTCTGATGTGAAACACGTAATTAAACAGGAAGTTACCAGTCAATTGGACTTCTCTTATATCAACGATGTATGGGCAGAATTTCAACAAACTCTGCCCACTACTGAGAATATTGCACGGATTATCTGGCAGAAACTAGCACCACACTTGCCTCTAGTCCGTGTGCAGTTATTTGAACATCCTGAACTTTGGGCAGATTATATGGGAAACGCAATGGAAGCCTACCTCACCATCAGTACTCACTTTAGCGCCGCCCATCGGCTAGCTCATCCTCATCTCAGTAATGAAGAAAACGCTGAGATTTATGGTAAGTGCGCTCGTCCCCACGGTCACGGACACAATTATCATTTAGAAGTCACTGTTAAAGGGAAAATTGACCCACGTACTGGCATGATTATTGATTTAGTTGCTCTAAATCAAGCTGTAGAAGATTATGTGGTAGAGCCATTCGATCACACCTTTTTAAACAAAGACATTTCTTACTTTGCCGAAGTTGTGCCCACTGCTGAGAATATCGCACTTTACATTAGTAATTTACTGCGATCGCCTATTCAGGAATTGGGAGCTAAACTTTACAAAGTAAAACTGATTGAAAGTCCCAATAACTCCTGCGAAATCTACTGCACGGAGTCAGAATCAGAGTCAGTCAGCCCAGCCGTGAATCAGCCAGTGCTAGCACGAGTTTAGAGGTACTTGAAAAGGCATAGGACATAACGCCATGTTCAACTTTCTTTCAAACCTAACCCCCAAACCCTTCCCTACGTTCGCGCAGCGTCTCGTTGGCGTAGCCTCTCGCAGAGAAGAGAGGGAAGGGGAGCAAGAATCAAAGCCTCTCTCCCTGTGGGGGAGAGGAATGGAAGTGGGGTTCTAAGAATAAGTTGCACATCGCTTGATATAGGGAATTGATATCACCCCCATGCCCAATGCCCAATACTTCTCTACGAGAGGCTGCGCCAACGGCTCCGCTCAGTACAAGTGCCCAGCTAGAAAAGTTTACTAACTAAACAGTTAAAACCAGGTAGCAAAGGACTTGTCAGTTCATCTTGACTAAATAAAGTAGCTGCTAGCTTTAATGCAGCCTGTTCACGACGATAAACTTCAACTTTCTTCTGTATAGAATCACAAATCCAATATTCTTGAACCCCTTGCACTGAGTACAGCTTTAGCTTTGTTTCCTTATCACGTTTCTTGTTTTTTTCACCAGGTGACAGAACCTCTACGACTAACTCAGGTGCGCCCGTCAGGTGTCCAGCCTCATCTAGCAAGTTTTTTAAGCGTTCATGACTTGCCCATACCACATCAGGGATCACATTGTCAGAATCTGAGAAAATAATTCCAGGTGCGATCGCAGCTTTACCCAGACCAGTTTCATCTGACCAATTGTTAAGAACTGTAACAATCTTGCCACAACTTGATTGATGATCCCAACTAGGTGATTTAGTCACAAATAGCTCTCCATCAATAATCTCATAGCGATTTCTGCGATCGCTAGCAAATAGCTCTAAGTCAGCAGTCGTCCAACGCACTGGAGTTGTTTGCATAGAAACCCCCTAGCATTTTCTTAAATCATATTTTAAAAATACCGACGACGGGCGGAATGTCGCAAATAGCGATAAATGCCCCAAGCTAAAACTCCGAAAAAGAGATTTAGTAAAAAGCGACTAAATATAAACCACAAAATATAAGTGTCAAAAAGCTTCGACGGACTCAAAGGACTAATTTTACTGGCTAAGAGAAACAGACCAAAAATCGCATTTCCACCCAGCACGAGGGCAAATAGCACTAAACTTCTCTGCCAGTAACGGCGCTGGATTGTACGGTCGCAAATCAGGGTAATTACAGCTTTACCTTGCACTTTTCGCAGTAATTGTTCTAATCGCCAAAACATCCACAACAGAAATGGAAACAAACTATAACTCAGCAAACGTAGGGGTAATGAGTAACCCCAAGCACTAGATAAGACATTAACTAGGGCGTGACAGATTACAGAATTTAGCCAAGCCCTAAAAATGAAGTTCTTGTCTCGATTTAACCGAGTATGGGAAGAAATATAAATTCCCAAAGCATATCCCCAAGGCGCAGAGAACATAGCATGGACTGGGGTGCCAATAGTTCGATCAAGAATTGATGCAGTACCGTGGAAAAGGTAAATCCAATTCTCTTCGGCAGTGAATCCAAGGGCAACGGCGATGGTGAAGAGGAAAACCGTAGACTGAAGTAATCGATACCTGCGTTGTAGATAGCAGGTTGGGACAACAACTGCTGCAAATTTGCAGCCTTCTTCAATTAAACCTACTTCCACAAGCTGCCGCAAGGCTATACCAGGAAGCCAACGTTTGATTTGTTGCCAGTCTATAAAAGAGTTGGCTACAGTTTCAAAAACCCATTCGAGGCTAAGGGCTAAGATCCCCGATATTGCCCCGATGATAAAGAACATGAGTAACTTTAACAGAGGTGGGGCAAATGGCACTCGGCAATAGTAGTAGCCTAGCAGCAGCAACGGTGGTATCCCTGCCCACAACAGTAGAGATAAATCAACCACTCACCTGAGCAATTACTGTGCGGTGACGGTGGGTATTGTTGGTGATAGTGGGAGTTTGGAAACCAGCGTCAACAATAGCTTGCTCAATGTCCAAAGCGAAATATTCATCTAAATAGGGTTCAGTACTTTTGAGCAATGTCAAAATGTAAGGCGGCATTTTCTGGTAAATTTCAGATTTGGGATTCATATCCATGATTGCCAAGTAGCCACCGGGACGCAGCACGCGCCGCATTTCAGCTAAAATCTGTCGGGTTGGGGATTGGGGTAATTCGTGGCACGTCAGGAAAATGGAAACTAAATCAAAAGAGGCATCAGGTAGCCCGGTAGATTCAGCTTGGGCATGAAGCCAGTTTATTTTAGCTTGGCGTTGCTGGGCGCGGTAATTGGCAACAGCTAAAAAGTAGGGAGATAAGTCTAAGCCTGTAATTTTGGCATGGGGATAAACTGCTTGTAGGGCAAAACTACTCAAGCCAACACTACAGCCTACATCTAAGATGTCTTGCGGCTCGTTGGGGATTTGATTTTTCACGATATTGTGGTAGCTTTCGCGTAGCTTGCGATCGCCTTGGGCTTCTTCAGTGCCCTGCCAAATCTTAGCGTGGACAGCATAAGCAGCAGGTTCTACCTCAAAAGCGGCTTGCCAACTGAGATTTCCGGTTTCGTAGGCATGGAATGAGGTGACGTAGTAATCGGGGTAGGAAAGCTGAGGATTTTCTACTTGAGCTAAATCGGCCTTCCAATCAAGCGCCTGTAGTGTTTCGACTTCTTGTGTCCAAGGCACACCAATTCTTTCGGCACGTTTAATCATCATTTGTCTAGCTTGATGCTTGGCTAGATTAGCTAAAGGCTGGATTGCCAGTATGCCATTCACCAAGCGGGAAGCTAAACCAGGATTCGTTTTTACAGCAGCAGTCATAAATCAATTTGCATTTGAAGAGCCTTTTCTACTTATGACATAGTTGCTAGAGGCCAGTCTAGATGCAAATTGAAAAACATTCTGGGGATGAGGGAGATGAGGTAAATAAGTAATGAGTGATAAGTAATGAGTAATAAGTTTTACTTCTTACTTCTTACTTCTTACTCATTACTCATTACTCATTACTTATTACTTCTTAGTTACAAGAAAAGCCGTCATAGAACGACGGGGCTTTAAACCCAATTTTTCGGTAATTATTGATTCTCCCCCATGCCCCATGCCCTATTTTGCAATAGGCTTGAGAGCTAACAACATCTCTAATTGACTGGTGGATTTATCGGCGCTAGTGGCGGTAATACCAAAACCACGAATGGAACTCAGGATGGTGATGGTATCGGCGTTAGATGAAATAAAACTATTGATCAGGGGCACAGTTTTAGTTTTATCCATATCCAGGTAAAAATAGCCACCGTTGGGCTTTTGCAAAGAACCCGTAACGGCTTTGAAGGTGTCGCTATTGTCAAGAGATGAATTTTTACGATCGCTAACTGCCTCAGCAATTGGGCCACCAAGAGCTACAAATACTGTATCTTGATCTAGCCAACCATGTGCCAATAAAGCTCCTTGTTGAGGGATTTGCCATTCGGTTACGTCTTTACCGCCGATATTTCTGTTGGCGACGTTGATTCGTTGGGTTTTGGCGATGGTATCCAATTTTGTGAAGGTGGCTTCGGCAGTTTTGCGATCGCTAGTATCAAATACTAAAGCACCTCCAAAACCAACACTCGCTAATACCCCTTGATTTGATGGAATCGCACCAAAGGCAAATTCCCCATTCATCCAGCCAAAAATATCCTTATCCAGGTCTATATTGGCAATTTTCACTTGTCCTCGCGCTTGTTCTAGAGCTTGCTTCATTTCTGGATAATCTTTTGACTGTTCTACTAGCGCTTCCCAGCCCCGGCTGATGCCATTGCCGCTAATCAGAGCAAAGGTATCAGCCGGAAATTGCCCGACTATATTGCCAGGACTTGATTGATACTGAAATTTATTTAGTTGCGGATCTAAATTAGCGATCGCTTTTAACCGCAATCCTGCATCATCAACACCAACACCCGCCACCACAGATTTTATCTGCTTCAATTGTGCCAAGCTTTGTGGTGGTAACTGCTTTCCCTGCGGATTTCCGGCGACTAATTGTTGTACCATCCCGGCATAGTCTGGTACATAAATTTGAGCAAGGCTGTTTTTGACATCCACTCCTTTAAGAGTGCTGCTGGCACCTTCTTTACTGGCAAAAGAAGATTGTCCCTTAAATGTGTCAATTGCTTTTTCTACAGCTTGCTTTTCGGGGGCTAATACCAAGTGACTATTATTTAAAACTACGCTGTAGCTCGGCTTGCCATTTTGTGTAGCTTCGACAATTTTTTCACCTTGATAATCAGATTCCTGTAATTTCACCCCTTTTTGGGACTTCAATTTGTTAGCAAAATTTAAGGCACTGAGTTTGTCCTTAATTCCCACCACGATCAGGATATTCGGTTCCTGTTGTACATTTGTTGGTACATTAGGTGTCCCAGAGGGCGTGTTGAACTGTGCTGGTTTCACCGGATTTGGTGGCAACACAGCAATCATCACACCACCAACCCAAGGCTTTATGTCTTTTTCATAAGAAACGTTACCGTCACTGAACATTTGCTTATTAAAATCTTCCAGATTTTTTGCCACTAACTTTTGTGCTTCTGGAGTGCCAAACTGTTGTAACTTTGCCCAAGCTTGGGGATCAGTAGTAATATAAGCTGCCATCAATGCTGTTGAAGGTACTAGTTTCGCACTGCCTAGAGCGTCTGAGCTACCTCCTGATGGACCTTTCAAATACGTATAGGCTGCTATACTTCCTGCTACAACTACAACTACAGCAGCACCAACAGCAGGGATGAGAAACTTTGATTTACTTTCAGACATTTTATTATCCTCTTTTGGTCAGATTGTCACCGAGATTTATACAAGTGTCATTGTAGAGTTTTCGGATTTATTAATAATTTCCGCTCATTGATCGGTATTTACTGATAAAATTAGTAGTCCTATAGGTTAGCGGTCTAATAATTACTCTCAAAAATACTTCAAAGCGATGATCAGCAAATCCGCAAATGATCTGCTGTTCATCTCAAACAAAATAGCCTAATCAGCAGCAGCAAGCTATCCTAAGTTATAAGAATAATTAGGAGTATTTCTACTTAATGAGAATCTATCGAGGTGCAAGAGACTCTTGAACCGATGACAAAAAAGTGCAAAATATCAGGAAAAGTAAATGCGGGAGGGATATGGAAAAAAGTCCCAGGATCGGCTGCCGATCTTCGGAAGTTCGGGTGAGATTAATTTCAATCCCCCAATCCCAAAGGTGAGTTTTCACCTGATACTACCCTGTTGATATGGGAAATACAGACACCGCTATTTTACTTAACAACATCCAGCCAAGCCAGACTTTTCAGGATTACAAGGTCAGTAAGGATCAATGTCGAAGTCTTATTTTGATACAGATAATAACACACACAAACCTTTTGAGTTACCGGGAGCAAGACCACACTACAACCCCGATCGCCCCGGACAAGTAGAGCATATTTTTCTCGATCTCAGCTTGGATATTCCCAAGCAAAGCTATCAGGGCACTTGTAGCATTCGCCTCTTACCAATCCGTAATGGCATTGATCGTTTGACTTTGGATGCTGTCAACCTGAATATCGAGTCTGTGCAGGTGGACGAGATCCCAGAAAATTTTGACTATGACGGGGAACAGCTTTCTATCCAACTTTCTGAGGCAACCCAAATTGGTAAAAGCTTGCTAATTGCGATCGCCTACTCGGTGGCAAAACCCCAACGCGGCATTTACTTTATTCAACCAGACAAGCACTACCCAAACAAGCCCACCCAAGTTTGGACTCAGGGAGAAGACGAAGACTCTCGCTTTTGGTTCCCCTGCTTTGACTATCCGGGACAACTTTCTACTTCCGAAATTCGCGTCCGCGTTCCCAACCCTCTGGTAGCTATTTCCAATGGCGAATTGATCAACACTACAGAAGATGGTGATTACAAAATCTACCATTGGTCACAGCAACAAGTTCATCCTACTTACTTGATGACTTTGGCAGTAGGTGATTTTGCTGAAATTCGGGATGAGTGGAACGGAAAACCAGTTACCTACTATGTAGAAAAGGGAAGGGAGGAAGATGCTAAACGCAGCATGGGCAAAACTCCCCGGATGATCGAATTTTTGAGCCAAAAGTATGGTTATCTCTATGCTTTTCCGAAATACGCCCAAGTTTGCGTCGATGACTTCATCTTTGGCGGGATGGAAAACACTTCCACAACCCTGTTAACAGATAGATGTTTGCTGGATGAACGCGCCGCCTTAGATAACCGCAATACCGAAGCTTTAGTCGTCCACGAACTCGCGCACCAGTGGTTTGGTGATTTGGTGGTGATTAAGCATTGGTCTCATGCTTGGATTAAAGAAGGGATGGCTTCTTATTCTGAGGTGATGTGGACAGAACAGGAATATAGTCAAGAAGAAGCAGCTTACTATCGTTTACTAGAAGCTCGTCGTTACTTAAGTGAAGATAGCAGCCGTTATCGCCGGCCAATGGTAACACACGTTTACCGAGAAGCTATTGAACTTTACGATCGCCACATCTATGAAAAAGGGTCTTGTGTTTATCACATGATTCGCGCCCAATTGGGAGATGAATTGTTTTGGCAAGCTATCCAAACATTTGTCCAAGATAATGCCCACAAAACCGTAGAAACAATAGACTTACTCAGGGCGATTGAAAAGGCAACGGGACGTAATCTTTTGTTCCTCTTTGACCAATACGTTTATCGTGGTGGTCATCCCGATTTTAAAGTGGCTTACTCTTGGGATGGAGATGCTAATTTAGCAAAAATTACGGTAACTCAAACCCAAGCTGCTGAAGGCAAAAATAGCAGTAAGGATTTGTTTGATTTAAAAATACCTGTTGGTTTTGGCTATACCCAACAGGAAGAAGTCAAGAGTAAGGAGTTAGAAGTTAAAAAGAATTCCAAACTCATAACTCGTAACTCACAACTCAAAACTTTCACCGTGCGGGTGAATGAACGGGAACAAAGCTTCTACTTTCCCCTAGAGAATAAGCCCCAATTTATCAGCTTTGATGTTGGAAATAATTATCTAAAAACAGTAGCTTTAGAGTATCCAATAGCGGAGTTAAAAGCACAGTTAGAATTTGATCCCGATCCGATTTCGCGTATTTATGCAGCAGCAGCTTTGGCGAAAAAAGGCGGGTTAGAAGCGACTATTGCACTTTCTACGTCGCTAAAAAATGACCCATTGTGGGGTGTGCGTGTGGAAGCAGCGAAACAACTAGTCCAGATTAATTTAGATCAAGCCTTTGATGGTTTAGTTGCTGGGTTAAAAGATAAAAATGCTTACGTGCGACGATCTGTAGTGGAAGCACTTGCTCAAATCAAAACTGCTGAAAGCTATAAAGTTGTGAGAGGAGTAGTGCAAAAGGGCGATCCTAGCTACTACGTAGAAGCAGCCGCATCTCGTGTAATTGGGGCGATTGCATCAGCAAACTTGGAAGAAAAACCCAAGGAAGACAAAGTATTAAAGCAGCTGAAATCCGTTTTAGAAGAAAAGGCGGGTTGGAATGAAGTGGTGCGGAGTGGTGCAGTTGCTGGTTTAGCTGAATTCAAAACCTCAGAAGCAGCTTTAAATATACTGATCGAATACACCAAACTCGGTGTCCCACAACCCCTACGTTTAGCGACAATTCGCGCTTTAGGAAAGATTTCTGTAGGCCAAAGTCCGGCTAATTTAGAACAGATTTTAGAAAAATTAACAGAACTAGCCAAAGAAACCTTCTTTTTAACCCAAGTAGCCGTAGCCACAGCCTTAGGACAAATGGAAACACCTAAAGCAGTGGGGATTTTGCGATCGCTAATTGACCAAACAGCCGATGGGCGTGTACGTCGCTATGCTGAAGAAGAAATTTCCAAGGTGCAAAATAACATTGGTTCAGAAAAAAACCTGCGTCAATTGCGTGAAGATTTCGACCAACTCAAACAACAAAATCAGGAATTGAGAAGCCGTTTAGAAAACTTGGAGGCCAAATCTAAATAGCACTACATGATAATTAAAAGTAGGTAATTGGTAATTGTGGCAAAACTACTACCAATTACTAAAGTTATACTTGCGGCTGTAATTTTTATCGTGGACACAAAGAATATTTTATTTTCCGCTTAAATTGCAGTGTGTAAATAAACATACTACCAAGATCCCCGACTTCTGTGAGAAGTCGGGGATCTCTGTTGTGAGGGGTTACTGAGTTCTCATCTCCTGATCAAACTTGCATATATAGGTAAATATTTATATTTATCTCAAGTAAAGTTAAGAAAAGATAAAATCATCTGAAAGTTGGATAATTAGTTGTAGTTTTATAAAGTATAATTAAGAAAAAGATAAACAAATCTAGGCAGTAATACAAGCTAAAATCGCTTCCAACAGTAGCCTTAAAAGGGTAAAGTTCTAGTTGTTTTAGATAAAATACTACCGCTATCTTGAACTTGCAACTAAATTGTGGGTCAGGAGAAAAAAATCATGGTAAATTTTTGAGTTGAAGAGGCAAAAAAAAGGCGTGGGTCAGTATCAACCTGCTCAACTAAAACTCTATAATCCAGATGCGATCGCTCGCTACTATAGTTACCGTCCTTGGCTAGCCTGGGGGCGACTGCTGAGAATTATCTCCTCCTTTGCAGGATTTATACTCAATCTGAAGTGGGACGAATGGCAAGATAAAGTTGAGCAGAACAAGGGTAAACGAGCGATCCAGTTGCGAGAAATGCTCACCCGCCTCGGCCCGACTTTTATTAAAGTTGGTCAAGCCCTCTCCACCAGACCAGACCTGATACGCAAAGATTTCTTAGAAGAACTGATCAAGTTACAAGACCAGTTACCACCTTTCGATAATGCGATCGCTTACCAGATTATCGAAACTGAACTAGACCGTCCAATTCACGCCAGCTTTAGCGAACTATCAGCTAAACCAGTAGCTGCTGCTAGCTTGGGACAAGTATACCGAGGTCGTCTAGTGAGTGGCGAAGAAGTCGCTGTAAAGGTGCAACGCCCCAACTTGCACCCAGTAATCACCCGCGACCTATATCTGATGCGTTGGGCAGCCGGTTGGCTAGCACCTTGGTTGCCTTTAAATCTCGGTCACGATCTAACTTTAATTGTGGACGAGTTTGGTACGAAGTTATTTGAAGAAATTGACTATATTAATGAAGGCCGCAACGCCGAAAAATTTGCTAGCGACTTCCGCAACGACCCGCAAATAAAAGTTCCAGGTATTTACTGGCGTTACACTAATACCCACGTTTTAACCCTGGAATGGATTGATGGGTTTAAGCTGACAGACACTCAAAGTATCCGCCAAGCAGGTTTAGACCCAGAAGCAATCATCCAAATAGGCGTTACCTCAGGATTGCAACAGCTGTTAGAAAATGGCTTCTTCCATGCTGACCCCCATCCCGGCAATTTACTTGCCGTGCCCGATGGTCGGATGGCTTATATTGACTTCGGCATGATGGATCAATTGGAGGAAAGCACCAAAGAAGCACTTGTGGATGCCCTAGTGCATTTGGTGAATAAAGACTACACCGACTTAGCCGAAGACTTTGTAAAATTAGGGTTTCTGACTCCAGACACGAATATTTGCCCCATAGTGCCAGCATTAGAAGCAGTGCTAGGAAACGCTATTGGCAAAAATGTCAAGGATTTTAACTTCAAAACTATTACCGATGAATTTTCGGAACTGATGTATGAATATCCTTTCCGAGTGCCGGCAAAGTTTGCCTTGATTATTCGTTCCCTCATTACCCAAGAAGGAATTGCCCTTACCCTCAACCCGAATTTCAAAATCGTGGAAGTGGGTTATCCCTACATAGCACGGCGGTTGCTGACAGGAGAATCACCCGAATTGCGGCGACGATTATTGAATGTGTTGTTCAAAGATGGTAAATTTCAGTGGCAGCGTTTAGAAAATTTAATCGCGATCGCTCGTACCGATAGCAACTTTGATGTATTGCCCACAGCCCAGATGGGGTTTCAATATTTAATGTCCGAAGAAGGCAAATTTCTGCGGCGTCAGTTGGTGCTTGCTCTCACCGAAGATGATCGCCTCCACACCGAAGATGTTCAACGGGTGTGGAACCTGATTAAAGATGACTTAAAACCGGATCGTTTATTAAATGTAGCGATCGGCATTTTAACAGAGTTATCCAGAGAAGGTGCAGCTGCTATCCTGCCAAAAGCAACATCACTTGGGGCTTTTGCAGACAACCAGTCAACAAATAAAAAGTAAAAAATCTTTAATATCAATTAGGAGTTTTGATGTACTATTTTCCTCTACAGCCACCTTACTTCCTATTACTTGTTGGCTTTTTGGCAGCATTAACATCTGGTTTGGCATTATCTGGTACATTGAAAGTAATTGTGCAGAAATGGCCAAGCGAACGTACAGAAAATACTAAACCGCGTTCATCACTGAAACAACTGCTTGTGCCATTTATCGGTATAACTGCTGGTACTTGTGTATTTCTCTCTTCAGGCTTAGAGATATTTGGCTTTCCCTCCTCCTTGGCTTTAGGAGTCGGTTTACCAATTAGTCTGTTTACTTGTTTATTAGTTTGGTTGCAGCTGGGAAGTATGATGACCTTTATAGAACGCGAAGGCATGCAATCTTTAGATTTAGATTCTTTTTCTTAAATATATAGCAATCCTAAATCATTCCTGAACAACTAGATCCCCGATTTATCTAAGAAGTCGGGGATCTGAGTCTTGTGATTTTCACAAATCAAATAAGATTGCTATAGAAAGCTTCAGCAACATACAAATTAACGTAAATCTTTATAGCGGTTCTCGTTTACGTGAGGTACACCCGTAGGGGCACGGCACTGCCGTGCCCCTACACCTGGTGATTTAATCTTGTACCGCATCTGAATGGGAACCGCTATACCGCGAGGAAATTATTTCCTCGCGGTTAATACTTATTTTTTACTGAAATTTCACAAATAATATCTAATCGCGTTAAAATTACGTGCGTAGACTGTAGTATCTCTGCTCAAAGAATAGTCAGGAATACTCACCCTTGTACGATTTTTCGTGCAAATTTTTATTTTTATCTTTTTCAAAGGAGTTTTATAAGCTATGAGTCAAGAAGAAAAAGAATTTTGCTTTTGCACCTTAGCCTTAGGTAAAAGATATCGCTCTCATGCTTTGCTATTAGCTCAAGATATTGAAAAACATTCACCTGGAACCAAGTTGGTAATCTTAACAGATAAGCCACAAGAATTTAGTAAATTTTCTCATATTTTAGCCTTTTCGCATCAACAACAAAGCATTGGTTGTTACCACGATAAAAGGTTTGTTATTGCCCAAGCATTATTACTATTTAATACCTGCATTTTTGTTGATGTAGATATCAGAATATTGGATAAGGTGGCATCAAATCTAAAATATCTTCCTGGAGTCACAGCAAGAAGTTGTACGAGTATTGTCAAACATAATCAAGCCTACATTGGTTCAGTAAATGACTTGCACAAGCCAAAAAGAATTAGAGACTTGGAAATTGTTAACAAGCTAGCACAAAAACTGGATTTGAATTTAGAAGATAATAGTATCCAGTTTGTGATGGAAATGTTATTTGTAGTTACAAGGCAAGATGAGCGTGAAATCGAATTTCTCAAGCACTGGAAAACCATTGCACTTTACTGTGAATTAAATGGTTTTTATGGTGCTGAGGGTTATGCAATAGGATTAGCTGCTGCTAAGGCTGGATTACCAGTTCGATGGGATGCTATGGACGGTATTGTTTATTTCAAGGATTGGGTAGAACGCCAGAAAATCAAAAAGGGACAAGCAAATCCAGATGAAACGCTGATATATTTTCAACAGCACGAAGCGATTGAGTACCGCAAAAATTCAATTTTCCAAAAGCTGGTACGTAAACTAGATAAATTTATTGGCTATTACTATCGTTCCTTGTGTTTAAGACTTACAGCTTTGAGTAACTTTAATTTTTATTACCGCTAATCAGCAGATGTCAGGTATTTCTACTTGGAAATAATTACTTGAGAATTATGCTGGAGAGCATTTATCAACAAAAATAGGTTTGCCGCCTTGCTCAAGAGATACTGTCAGAGCAGCAAGAATTTCTACTAACTCAGTGCCTACCCAGCCAGAGGAAACCTCTGAGGGAGTATTGTTAAGGATAGAGACAACAAAGCGATCGCAAACTCGTCCCAATGGTTCACCTGGTTCTAATTCCAACACCACCTGCTTTTGATTCACAGGAATAAATTGATTGCCCTGTTGTTCAAACTCCCCATGTATTAGGGTGAGAGGTGATGATTGTGACATTTCATCAAAAATCAAGCTGCCAAGGCTGCCTACAATTCCTAGCCGTCGCTGTTTATCAGGATTCAGCCAGCACAGGTGAATATAAACTTGAAAGCCATTGGGGTATGTCAGCGTCAGCCATACTAGATCAGCTAATCCTGGAGATGGGGAGTGGATTATTTCCCTACTCCCCTCACCCTGTAGCCACACCGTACCCGTTGCTTGTACTTTCACAGGAATCTCACCCAGCCAAGCGTTAAAGATGGCAATATCGTGAATTGCTAAGTCCCACAGTGCATCAACATCTTGGCGAACAGGCCCTAAATGGGTACGCGTCGCGTAGCCATAGCGTAAATCACCTAATTTACCCGCCTGTACTACAGTTTTTCCGCACTCAACTGCTGGGTGAAATAAATAAGTATGGTCAACCATCAGTATCAGATGATGTTGCTCTGCTAAATGGCAAAGTTCCCGACATTCTACTGGGTTGAGTGTTAGGGGTTTTTCTGCTAAAACATGGTATCCCTGTTGGAGAGAGTCTTTAATTAAAGCGTAGTGGGTGGTAGCAGGAGTGGCGATCGCCACTCCTGTCAACCCTGGCACTTGCTTTAAGTCCTGCCACTGGGTTGTTAATAGTACATCTTTATCTAAGTTAAATTGCTGCTTTAGCACCGCTAATCTTTCTGGATGAGGATCTACTACAGCGACTACATTTACTTGGGGATGTGCTAAGAAATTTCGCAGCAGATGCACTCCCCAACGCCCAACCCCGATGAGAGCAATTTTAATTTGGTTTGTCATTAGTTATTAGTTATTAGTTATTAGTTATTTGTCATTTGTCAAATAAAAAATGACTCATGGCAACCAACTGATTATCAGTTTATTTGTAATCTTTTGAGTTCAGGGTTATTGCGGATTAGGAATTGCTAAAAAAGCTACCTTGGCTGCTGCTTGTTCAGCCGTTTTGATCGAGCGTCCCTTACCTTCTCCTAGTTTGTTTCCGTGCAGCCACACTTCAGCCACAAAACGTTCTTGATTACGGTGCGGTTGACTGACTTCCACAACCCGATACTCTGGTAAAACTTTAAATTGTGCCTGAGTCCATTCTTGGAGAGCAGCTTTGTAATTAAGTCTGGCAGGATCGAGGCGAATTTCTGTGGTTAGTTGGTGAAAGTGGGGATCTAACCAAGAACGAATCAGTTCCAGATTTTGAGTGCTTAAGTAAAGCGCACCCAGAACTGCTTCAAAAGCATCTGCTAGTCGTGACTCTAGACCAACTTTATCAGCAGTAGCACTACCAGCAACTAGCAAGTATAACTCCAAACCATAAACTCTGGCCAATTGGGCGAGGATGCGATCGCTCACCAACACCGAACGAATTGCCGCAAAATCTCCGACTGGACAATCGGGATAATTTTCCCATAAAACCACAGCCGACACTAGCCGCACCACTGCATCACCAACAAATTCCAGCTGTTCATAATTTGCCGAATCAGAGACAGTGGGATGAGTTAGCGCTAAATCTAGCAGTTCCCACTTTATAGGTGCATCTAGCGACAAACCTAATTTTTGGACTAAACTTTCGAGTTGCCGTTGACGGCGTGGATAGGCAAGGGGCATTACATAACAAGGCGAAGGGGGCAATCGAGTGAAAACCGCTATATTTAGCTTATTTTGAATATATTTCTGCACAAAGGATCGCAAATTACAGTCAACACGATGTGGTCAGCTAACCCCAATACTGCTCGGTTAAGCCTAAAAAAGCACTCCGGGGTAAGTTGGGTTGAGGAATGAAACCCAACCTACCTACATTAATGGATTTTATTATAGCCATCCTAAGAATGTCTCCCATAACAACCAAGCATTTAGTCCAACAATTACCGTCGCTACGGCATAAGCAAGAACTTTCAGCCAGCGAGGATTAACAAACTCTCCCATCAAACGGCGATCGCTAGTGAACATCACCAGGGGAATTACGGCAAAAGAAAGCTGTAAACTCAGAATTACCTGACTCATAATCAGTAGATTGGTGGTGCTACCTTCGCCCAAAAATACAATGGTTAGGAGGGCTGGAACAATGGCCACCAGACGAGTTAGCAAGCGTCTTAGCCAAGGTTTCAGTCGAATTTGCAGAAATCCTTCCATCACAATCTGTCCGGCTAGGGTTCCAGTCAATGTAGAGTTTTGTCCTGATGCTAGCAGAGCGATCGCAAAGAGAATACTCGCAGGTGCAAACCCAAGCACCGGAGACAGCAACTTGTAAGCGTCTTGAATTTCTGCCACATCCTGATGACCGGAAAAGTGGAAGGTAGCAGCAGATAGAATTAAAATAGCAGCGTTAATAAATAGAGCAATCGATAAGGCAACGCTTGAATCGATCATGCCAAACTTGATGGCTTCGCGCTTTTTCTCAGGAATTTCTTGCCAATCGCGCGTTTGCACAATGGAAGAGTGTAGATAAAGATTATGGGGCATAACGGTTGCCCCTAAAATCCCAATGGAAATATATAGTGCTGTTGGATTTCGCACCACTTCTGACTGAGGGATAAAGCCTTGGAGAACTCCAGCCAAATCGGGACGAGCAGCAATCAATTCAACGATAAAGCAACCACCAATCACCGCAATGATGGTAATCACTAAAGCTTCGACGTAGCGAAAGCCCTTGCTTTGCAAAAACAACACCATTAGCACATCTAAAGCTGTGATGCAAACACCTACAGCTAATGGAATGCCAAATAATAATTGTAAGGCGATCGCACTGCCGACTAACTCTGCCAAGTCACAAGCGGCGATCGCAATCTCACATAGAATCCATAGGAAAAAGCTGACACGCGGACTGTAATTATCTCGACAGGCTTGTGCCAAATCTCGTCCCGTTGCCACCCCCAATTTGACACAAAGCGCCTGCAACAAAATTGCCATCAAATTAGAGAATAGGATGACACTCAGGAGCATATAGCCAAATTGGGCACCGCCAGCTAAGTCAGTTGCCCAGTTGCCAGGGTCCATATAGCCCACTGAAACCAAGTATCCTGGCCCTGTATAAGCCAACATCTTACGCCAGAAACCCCCTCCGACAGGCACTTTAATCGTTCGGTGAACTTCTGGCAGAGAAGGAATTCGTTCTGTTTTCTTCATAAATTACTCATAATTCTCTCATTTTTCAAAATTACCATAGAGCAGGTAAAAATGAAAGAAAAATGAGAACTAGTATCCAGACATCACACCTGGGTTTTTTATCCAAAAAAGCTTGATTTTTAAAGGTTTGTGGGTAAACCTCTGTGGAAAAAATAAAAGACGATCGCTCAAAATCCGTACAAAAAATAATAGAGTACAAACCGTGAAAGGTTCATACTCCATTGCAGGGGAGAGAGCAGGACATAAGCCGGGTTCTGTTCTCTTGCGAGGGCAGTTATCTATCTGGGACGTTTGTTACCAAACGCCTCTAGCGGCTCTCATTGAGCGGAACTGGTAAAAGACCAACCATAATTCCTATCGCCTTGCTCCCAACCGGGGTTTACCGAGCCAGCACCTCTCGATACTGCTGGTGCGCTCTTACCGCACCTTTGCACCCTTACCAGGTTGGGGATTGGGGATTAGGGATTGGGGATTAGGAAAATTCTTCCCAGTCCCCAGTCCCTAGTCCCCAGTCCCTAGTCCTGGCGGTATCTTTCTGTGGCACTATCCTCACGATCGCTCGCACTGGACGTTATCCAGCAAGTTTGGTCTTTCGGGAGTCCGGACTTTCCTCAAACCAGTGACTATGACTGATCTGCAACCACCTGCGCCTACTCTCTCCTTAGATCCAGTGTAATCTTGGATGGCATAGTATGTCTGGTTGCTATTGCTTTTTTTTATTCCAAGGTAGAGCGTAAGTCCAGGGTAGCTTCTTGACTGTGAAAGGACAATTGATAATGCTAATGGCAGGAAAATCACGACCTGGGGCTAGACCTAAACGCACCTCAGATATTCTGAGTACCAGTTGCAGGGAAAAATCCAACTCCTTTCTTCTGTTAATAAAGTCGTTGTATAACTTTTTTTGTCCTTTTTGCAGCCCGTTGATATCAATTAGTGGTTTTTTGGCTGAATAGGTTCCAGCTTCTTTATCGCGCTCGAAAACATCTTCTGCTGTCACCGTTTCCGAAAGTGTTTTCTTGGGAGCAATCAGACTAGGACTTTGGGGTACTGCTAAGTCGCGGGTTAAGTCTGGTGATTTCCGAATCACGCGGCGCGATTGCTTACTATGTTCAACTACCAAAGAACTGTTGTCCCAGTCAACGTATACGGCAACATGATCGGATTTATTTTCAATGCTAATTCCTAAATCTTTCAAATCGTCAATTGGATATGAGGCTTTGAGTTTAAAGGAAATTCCAATTTTATCGTCGAGATTTTGTTCTTTTAGCTGCTCATCAACGATTCCTTTCTTAAACTCAAACTTAATTTGGTCGTCGATGGATTCAACCATACGGTTAAACACATAAGAGACACCGATAATATAAGCCGTCAAAACTATTAAATTCTGGTCGCTACTCCTCATAACTCAGAATCTTAACTCCCGGTGCTAATGAATGTATATTTTACTCATCGTTCATTTGCAATTTTTAATTGCCCTTCATTGTGACAGAATTTTGTAGCCAACCTCGTCGCCAAAAAAAGAATAATAAACTAAGTGCGATCGCAGCCATTAATCCCAAGCAAAGTGGATAGCCCCAATACCAATTCAATTCAGGCATATTATATGGCGATTTTTCAGTACTGAAATTCATACCATATATTCCGGCCACAAAAGTCAGGGGAATAAAAATTGTTGAAACTACCGTTAGTACCTTCATAATTTCATTCATTTTATTACTCACTGCCGAAAGATACACATCCATTAATCCCGATGCTAGCTCTCGATAAGTTTCCACCATGTCCATTACTTGCACGGTATGGTCATAACAATCTCGCAGGTAGATTCGCACTTCTTCACTAATCAAATCACTACCATCTCTAATTAAGGCATTAATTGCATCTCGCTGGGGCCAGATAGCACGACGTAGTTGCAGTAATTCTCGCCGAATTTGATAAATATTTTGGAGTGTTTGCGGAGTTGGTCTGACTATTACCTCCTCTTCCAACTCTTCGATTCGCTCCCCATAAAGCTCCAGCACTGGAAAAAAGCCATCAATAATCGCATCTAACACAGCGTAAGCTAAATAATCCGCTCCCTGTTTACGGATGATACCTTTGTTTTTTTCAATCCGCGATCGCACCGCTTCAAAGCAATCATGTTCTGGTTCTTCTTGGACTGTCAACAAATAATTTTTACCTAATATTAAACTCACTTGCTCGCTATGAAAACCACATATTCTTTCCTTTGGTACTACCATGCGGCTAATGAATAGCAATTGGTCTTCATAATCCTCTGTTTTCGGACGCTCCGGCACATTGACTACATCTTCTAAAACTAAAGGATGTAACTTAAAAACGTTACCCAATCGTTGTAATATGTCTTGACTGCCTAAACCTTGTACATCTACCCAAGAAATAGATTCCATCTCCAGATATGGAACACACTCTTCTGGAGTTCCTATTTGTTCACGGGTGAAATTGGTTTGGTTATAGTCAATCAAGAAAATTATCGGTGGCGGAGCATCTGCATCAATAATAATGGTTCCTGGCAGAGTTCCTGGTTGATGATAGAATTCATCTTCATATCGCTTAGTTACTACTTTCGGAGCGCGGCGCAGTTTTCGTGCCATGCAATACTACCTAATAGTTATTAGTCATTTGTCATTGGTCACTTGTACTGAGCGACTTGTGCCGAGCGACTCGCCCTGAGCGCAGTCGAAGGGAGCCGAGGTAAGTCGAAGTATTAGTGAATAACAAATAACAAGTTACACTAATTTTACAAAAATTAATACAAAGACAGTCATTTCTAGATTAAGCAATTATTTAGGTTGCTAATTTGATCATCAGTCAGATTTAATCTGAGGAATTACGAATTGGTATAACATATCGCCTCTGAATCAGCAATGCTACAAAAAACAGTTTGTCTTGCCAAGACAAACTGTTTAAAAAATATTTATCTGGGTGAGCAGAAGTTAGAACATACCCATACCGCCCATGCCGCCCATGCCGCCCATACCACCCATACCGCCCATACCGCCCATATCAGGGGCAGGAGCTGCGGATTTCTTCTCCGGCTTTTCAACAATGATCGCTTCGGTGGTTAAGACCAAACCAGCAATTGAACCAGCGTTTTGCAAAGCTGAACGCACGACTTTGGCAGGGTCGATAATCCCAGCAGCAATCAAGTCTTCAAATTCCCCGGTAGCGGCGTTGTAGCCAATGTTGAAGTCGGTATCCCGAACTCTAGAGACGATTACAGAGCCTTCAGCACCGGCGTTGTCTGCTATTTGGCGCAAAGGAGCTTCTAGCGCTCGTGCGACTATATCAGCCCCAATTCTTTCTTCTTCATTTTCTAGGCTGTTTTTAATCGCTTCTACTTTCTTAGCCAAGTGAATTAGGGTCGTCCCACCACCAGGAACAATACCTTCTTCCACGGCGGCTTTAGTAGCGTTCAGCGCGTCTTCAATCCGCAATTTGCGGTCTTTGAGTTCGGTTTCGGTTGCCGCACCCACTTTAATCACTGCCACACCGCCAGCGAGCTTGGCGATGCGTTCTTGCAGTTTTTCTTGATCGTATTCGGAATCGGTTTCTGCCAACTGTTTGCGAATTTGAGCAATCCGTTTTTGTACCTCTGGCTTGGTGACACTGCCAGCGACAATTGTGGTGCTTTCTTTGTCGATGGTGATTTTGCGGGCAGTTCCCAGGGCTTCGAGAGAAGCGGTATCCAAACTTAAGCCGATTTCTTCAGAAATCAACTGTCCATCGGTGAGAATAGCAATATCTTCTAACAAAGCTTTGCGGCGATCGCCAAACCCAGGTGCTTTAATGGCAGCTACGGCTAGTACACCCCGCGCTTTGTTTACCACCAAAGTTGCCAAAGCATCACCTTCAACATCTTCAGCGATAATCAGCAAGGGCTGACCAGAACGCGCGACTTTTTCCAAAATCGGCACTAAATCTTGGATGCTGCTGATTTTTTTATCAGTAACCAAAATCCGAGCGTTTTCAAATTCCACAATTTGTCGCTCGTTGTTGGTGACGAAGTAGGGAGAAATATAACCCCTGTCAATCTGCATCCCCTCAACTACTTCTAGTTCAGTGGTTAGGGATTTGGATTCTTCAACGGTAATTACACCATCTTTGGTGACTTTTTCCATTGCTTCGGCTAACATTTGGCCAACTTCTTCATCGTTACCAGCAGAGACAGTGGCAACTTGAGCGATCGCACTTCCTTCTACTGGCTTGGCTATCTTGGCAATTTCTAGTACCAGTGCCTCAATAGTTTTGTCGATTCCGCGTCTCAAGCTAACTGGGTTACTACCCGCCGCGACGTTCTTCAAACCTTCCCGAATCAGGGCTTGTGCTAAAACTGTGGCGGTGGTTGTCCCATCTCCAGCGACATCTTTAGTTTTTGAGGCTACTTCCTGGATGAGTCTTGCACCAGTATTTTCCAAAGGATCTTCTAATTCAATTTCCTTGGCAACAGTGATACCATCGTTGACAATTTGAGGTGCGCCAAATTTTTTCTCTAAAAGGACATTGCGACCTTTTGGCCCCAAGGTGATTTTTACGGCATCGGCAAGGGCGTTAACACCCCTTTCTAGAGCTCGCCGAGATTCCTCGTTAAATGCAATAATTTTCGCCATGTTTGATTTCTCCAGCGCTTCCATTAGACAATTTAGCACTCACAGAGCAAGAGTGCTAATCTCCCAACTGGCTCAAGTTACAAATGGAAATAAAAAAAATTGATTAATATACAGGTGATGCTCATATTAGATACTGGCAGTAATGCTTGAATTGGGAGATGAATCTAGAGAACTCCCTTAAATCCCTTGGTATTGCCGACCCTGGCGGCACCGGCTGGTTGGCAGTAGTATTTACGTTCCTCTTGGCTTGGGTTGTAACTTGGCGTTTAATTCCGACAGTACGCAAATTCGCCTTGCGGGTAGGTTGGGCTGACCAACCCAACGCCCGGCGACTCAACCGAGAACCTTTACCCAATGCAGGGGGGTTGGCTATCTACGCGGGTGTAATTGCCGCGCTGGTATTAGCTAGCCTTTTACGACCGATCGAACTCCAAAACGTCTTGGCTCAGGTACTCACTATTCTGTTGGGAGGTTCGATATTAGTCCTTGTGGGCTTTATCGATGATCAGTTTGGCTTACCGCCCTCTGTTCGATTGTGGGCGCAAATTGTCACGGCACTGTTGCTGGTAGCTAATGGCATCAGCGTCAAAGTGATGTTTGGTACCCCCATCGACTCGCTCCTTTCCATGTCGCTAACAGTACTATGGGTAGTAGGGATTACCAACGCCATCAACTTGATGGATGGTATGGATGGCTTGGCAGGAGGAATCAGCTTTATTACGGCCATGAGTTTGTTGGCCGTTGCAGCCCAATTTAACAACCGTGCAGCCGCAATTTTAGTACTCGCAGCTTTGGCAGGTGCTGCACTGGGCTTTTTACGCCATAACTTTCATCCTTCACGAATTATTATGGGTGATGCCGGAGCATACTTTTTCGGTTATGTGCTGGCAGCAACTAGTATTTTAGGGAAACTGCAACAAAACACAGTTTATGCACTAATTCCTACGGTTTTATTTCTGTTGTTACCAGTGCTAGACACCACTCAAGTATTTGTGCGGCGGCTACTAGCAGGAAATAACCCTCTAAGTACTCCTGGCAAAGACCACCTGCACCACCGCTTACTTGCTTGGGGACTCTCCCAGCGCAATGCTGCCTTCACGCTTTGGTCAATTACCTTAGTTTTTAACTTGCTGGCGATGAGAATACAAGGTATGAGTTTGACTGTGATGGTAGCTACTGCTACTAGCATTATCCTTCTTTTGGCCTTTACTGTCTGGCAAAGGATACGTCAACAGCCTTAGTTGTTTGTAGGGTTGGCATTGCAATGCTAGCCCTACTATCTTTTATTCTCTATATGCCAAGATATTTTACCAATGCAAAGTGATGTTTACAACGTGCTATGACGCTCGTTGCCTTGGTGTATCCCCTTTTCCCAAAGGGAGAAGACCGCGCTGGCTCGCCAATCTATCCGTGACATACTCCTACACGGACTGCAAGCATTGCAGTGTAGGCTTCTCACCCAATCCGGCTATTGCTGATTTTTATTTAACGAGAGTGATAGAAGAGCGCTAATTATGTAGATTTTTAAGAAGTTATGTATCAAGTAGCTACTAGCATTATGTTATATTTTTGATAAAGCTTGTTAGCTTGATGTAATTCTTAAGACTAATATTTAATAGTTAAAAACTATTGTAAAAATTATATTTTTAGCTAGAAAGTTATCTGTCTTAGATATCTCAAGCTGAAGCTGAAACTCAAGTCTCAAAATTAACTTTTGTTCATGCTTAATACCATTTCTGTATGAAGATGCACATAAGAAGTCCTCCCAAGGCATCGGGGGGAAATATATGCAGCTTCACAAAGAAACGGTATAAGTCCTATCTAGTTGTGCATAACCGATGAAAAAAACAAAGGTCAAGCGAATTGCTTCTGTTGTGCTGTTTGCTGCTGTTGTGTTGTTGTCAATATTTGGAAATCCCGCACAAGCGCAATTCAATTTTAACGAATCTTGGACGCAGAATCCCTACTACGGGAGTCGGGGAACATTCTTCGCCGATGTCACCGGCGATCGCAAGGCTGATGCGATTGTGGTTAACGACGACAAAGTAACTGTCCGACGCTCCAACGGTTTTAGTTTTACTGGTAACGAGTCTTGGACGCAGAATCCCTACTACGGGAGTCGGGGAACATTCTTCGCCGATGTTACCGGCGATCGCAGGGCCGATGCCATTGTGGTTAACGACGACAAAGTAACTGTCCGACGCTCCAATGGTTCTAGTTTTACTGGTAACGAGTCCTTCACGCAGAATCCCTACTACGGAAGTCGGGGAACATTCTTCGCCGATGTCACCGGCGATCGCAAGGCTGATGCCATTGTGGTTAACGACGACAAAGTAACTGTTAGAAGGGCACTATAGGGCAATACCCTTGGGTTAAGGAAAATTGTAGGTTGGGTTAAGCAAAGTACAACCCAACATATATCAGGATGTTGGGTTATGCAAAGCCTCCACCCAACCTACAATTTTTTTGCAATATTTTAGCCTTGTCACGCCTCTACAAAAATTACTAACTCCTAACTCCGCGCGATGTGCAACTTATTCTTAAAACCCCACTTCCATTCCTCTCCCCGCTTCGGGAAGAGGCTTTAAGTTTTGCTCCCCAACGCTAGTAGGGAAGGGGCTGTTCTTGTTAGGTTTGAGAGAAAGTTGCACACCGCGTAACTCCTGTACAGACGCGATTAATCGTGTCTCTACTCCTAACTCAGCACTATTTAGGACATCACCATACCGCCATCGACATTAAAAACTTGTCCGGTGACGTAGGCTGCGGCGGGATCGGCAGCGAGGAAGCGCACCATGCCAGCGATCTCTTCAGGTTGGCCGAAGCGACCGAGTGGGATGTATTTCAGAATATCTTCCGGGTTGTTAAGATCGCTAGTCATGTCGGTGGCGATGAATCCAGGGGCGACGGCGTTAACGGTGATGCCGCGAGTAGCTAGTTCTTTGGCAACGCTTTTGGTGAAGCCGATGACACCTGCTTTGGCGGCGCTGTAGTTTGACTGGCCTGGGTTGCCCATTAGCCCTGCAACGGAAGTAATGTTGATAATTCGCCCCGATCGCTGTTTCAGCATAATTTTACTGATGGCGCGTGTACATAAGAAAACACCAGTTAGATTCAGGTCTATCACAGCTTGCCAATCCTCTGTCTTCAAACGCAAAAGCAGATTGTCGCGGGTAATACCTGCGTTGTTGACTAAGATATCCACACGGCTGAACTTTTGCATGACGGTCTTAACTAGTGCGTCTACTTGATCGCCTTGAGAAACATCAGCTTGGATAGCGATCGCTTGACCGCCCGCACTTGTAATTTCTGTAACAACTGCTTCAGCAGCCGCACTCGAACTGGCATAATTGACAACTGCGATCGCTCCTTGTGAAGCTAATTCAATTGCGATCGCCCGCCCAATCCCTCGTGATGCACCTGTGACAATTGCGACTTTATCTTGTAATAGTGTCATTTCATGTTCCTCAATCTTAGAAATACCGCGCTAATTATCTTATGGTGATTTCGGGAACATCTGAATATTCTCTGAATAAAATCTAACTCTTGCGGGATGACAATGTTGCTGTCATGATGCAAATTAGATAATTAATAAATAGTCAGTTTTTTTATGAAAAACACCCGATAAAAGTAGTAATTATATGTCATTTTGGCGATTTTTAAAGCTAGAAAATCAGGTGGTGAATATTGATTTAAATGAAATCTATCTTAACCCTGTTGATAATCTGTTAGGAATTTTAACTACACTTATTAAATAGATAAAGTTCTTCGTCGTTTACATCTGTTTATCAGCGTAGAGGCGTGCCATTAAATATATATCTATTGCGTATACACAAATTAAAATAATATACGCATTTTATTATAATTATTTAAGATTCTTATCCGGCAAATCAGTCTAGATCAACTAATCTAATCTTTTACCAACAAAAACCGATGAATCTATACCGATTTTATTTTCTAAGAATTACTATTGAAACAAACAATTGAAAATCGGTGTGTGTCATCATGGCAACTAAAAAGCAATTTAACAGCTTTGAAGAGATGCTGTCTGCTTCTGATGTACCTGTATTAGTAGATTTTTACGCTGACTGGTGTGGCCCCTGTCAGATGATGGTGCCAATTTTAGAGCAAGTCAATGCCCAACTTAAGGATCGCCTACGGATTGTCAAAATTGACACAGAGAAATACACAGATTTGGCTACTCAGTATAAAATTGCGTCTCTGCCAACCTTAGTACTGTTTAAGCAGGGTCAACCTGTGGAGCGGATAGAGGGAGTGATGCAAGCGCCCCAGTTAGTGCAATATCTACAAACAAAGATTTAAGGTAACACTTAGAATTGGAATTTTGGTTCTTAGAGGCGCGAAATATCGCGTCTTTTTCATTGACATCCTCCCACCACTAATTCGGAGTAACGAATATAGTGGGGGATTCCAAAGATCGCTCTTTAGGTTTCCTCTTTCCACGAGTTGATTTGCTTGAAGGAGTTTCCTCACCCAAGTATTGATCGGTCTCTCCAGAGGCGTTAGTTCCGACGTGACCCGCCGTACTCAATCCTTTTTCTAATATGTTCCGTGCCGCGTTCCAATCCCGATCTTGGGTATGCCCACAATGAGGACAAGAATGAGTTCTAGTGCTAAGAGATTTTTTCACAGCCTCGCCACAGTTAGAGCAATTCTGACTGGTGTAGTGGGGTGGAACAGCAACCGTGACAACACCAAACACTTTACCAAAATACTCAACCCATTCACGGAACAGCGACCACGAAACGTCGCTAATCGACTTAGCCAAGCGACGATTTTTCACCATATTCCGCACCATCAAATCTTCATACGCCACGAGGTCGTTAGACCTCACCACGCACCTTGCTGTTTTTACAGCAAAGTCTTTACGCTGACGACTTACTTTGAGATGCTTACGAGCAAGTTTATTTCTAAACTTAATTCTGTTCTGGGAACCTTTTTTAGTCTTAGACATCCGGCGTTGCAGTCGTCTCAAAGACTTTTCACTCTTGCGAAGATGTCTAGGATTGGCGACTGTTTCCCCGTTACTATCAGTGTAGAAGTGGTTCAATCCCACGTTTAAAAACGTGGGTTCCTCCTGCCTCCTGCCTCCTTCACTTTGGCGCTCCCCATCTTCACAAAATACTAAAGTGTTGGTCGTTTACTTTCGAGGATTTCTGTTGCAATCTTTGCAGAAAGCGGTCGGTAGAATAAAAAGCCCTGTACATCATCACAGTTGATAGATTTCAAAAACTCCAATTCCTCTTTATTCTCTACCCCTTCAGCCGTCAACTTCAATCCCAAGCTCTTTCCCAAACTAACTATGGCCTTGATAATATGAGCTACTTTGACATCGTGCGTCAAATCTCGAATAAAAGACTGATCTATTTTCAGATTGTGCAGTGGCAAAAGCTGTAGGCGTGAGAGCGAAGAATGACCTGTACCAAAGTCATCAATGGAGATATCAATACCCATCTGTTGTAGATTTTCTAACACTGTTGTGGTAAAAGCTAAATTTTCAATAGCTGTGCTTTCGGTAATTTCTAATTCTAAAAAGCGCGGCTCCAGCCTTGTTTCTTCTAAAAGTTTGGCTATAGTCTCCACCAATTTGGGTTGGCGGAACTGCTTAAGAGAAAGATTGACTGCGATCGTTATCGGTGGCAATCCGGCATCTTGCCAGGCTTTATTTTGGCTACAGGCTGTCCGCAGCGCCCATTCGCCGATGGGGACAATTAATCCACTTTCTTCGACCAGGGGAATGAAGACACTGGGTGCAACCAATCCCATCTCTGGGTGCTGCCAACGCAACAGAGCTTCCATACCAGTAATTTGTTCTGTGGCAATGTTCACACGAGGTTGATAATACACCGTAAATTCATTACGTTCTAGGGCATAGCGCAAACTCTTCTCTAAACTCAGGAGTTCAGGATTTTTGGCACTCAAGGAAACACTGTAGAATTGGTAGTTATTCCGCCCTTTGTCCTTGGCGTAGTACAAAGCGGCATCGGCGTGCTGGATTAGTGTTTCGGCATCAGGACTGTTGTTATCAAGCAAGGCAATACCGAGGCTGGCAGTCACATAAAGTTCGTGCCCTTGGAGATGGAAAGCATCCTCTAAGGATTGTAAGATTCTGTACGCCACCAGAGTTACCTCTTCAATATCATTGACTCGCGGGAGTAAGATAGTGAATTCATCACCTCCCCACCGGGCTATGGTGTCTCCGCCTCTGAGTGAGTCATTTAATCTTTGAGCGACCCTTTGTAACAATTGGTCTCCCAGAGTGTGCCCCAGAGTGTCATTAATCACCTTGAAGCGATCGAGGTCGAGGAAGATCACAGCTAAACTTTCGCCATTCCGAGTGGCATTGGGCAGGGTTTTACTGAGCAGTTCGTTAAATAGTAGGCGATTGGGCAACCCTGTCAGCAAGTCATGGAGGGCTTGATAGCGAATCTTTTCTTCTACTTGCTGACGCTGCTTGGTACTAATGATACTGGCCGCCATAGTCAACAGGGTAGATTCTTCGTGCCTTGACCAATGACGCTCAGAGGTGCAGTCTGCCAAGCCAAGATACCCCCAGAACTCATTCTCTAAGCGCAGAGGCACTAGAAGAAGGGATTGAATCCCATCTCGAATCAGGAATTCTTGTTCGGCGACAGGAAATTTTTGGGTGAGTCCGCTAATGGACTGGCCGCTAGAGAGAACAGTGTACCAACGGGCTAATCCCGAATCTTCATAAGGCTGATTTTGCCAATTATGGTGGGTAGATCTAATCTTAGGGTGCGTCCATTCAAAGCGTAGGCTGACTGCTATTTCCCCTGTAGCAGGATGGGGATGGTTCTGAAAGAGATAGGCACGATCTGCCTGGGCAGCTTCACCCAGTACAGCTAGAGATCGAGCAACAGCAGTTTCGTAATTCATTTCGCCCAGCAAATAATTGGCAGCTTCTGCAACTGCCTGTAGCAAGCGATCGCGCTGGCGCAGTTCGGCTGTAACTTGCTTTTGCTCTGTAATATCCCTAATAATAAAAGTTCTAATTAAATCACTTTCAGGAAGGTAGAGAACGGATTGTTCAAAAACTTCTGTGCCTACTTCCACCTCCCGCACAAAAGAATTTTTTTCTAGATTTTTAACTCCACTCAGAAGTCCTGTTAAAATCGGATGTTGCGTCCCAACTTCCCGAAGTTTGGGAAACTTGAGAGCTGCGGCTGGATTGAGATAAGTAACTGTTCCCTCGAAATCCATCTCAATAATTGGATTGGGGATGAGTTCAGGGAAGGATGCTAGGCGAGCTAGGGCAGATTCACTAGCTGCTTCCAAGCCGGGATCGACAGCTAGGGTTTGAAAAGGATTGGCAGGATTGGCTTGCTCTGAGAGGAAACCAGATAAGTCTTCAACATCACAAGATTCAGAAAATGCTTGTTCTGAAAGGTTGGAAATAGCATAATATTTACCTTGAGCTTGATTACCACCAAAGGCAATGACATCTCCGTGTCTGAGATTATGAGAAAAGCATTTATTGCCATTTACAAATAATCCATTAGTACTTGCTTTTCCCTTGTAGTTGCCATCAATAATCTGGAAGCCATATTGGTCAGTTTCTGGAACAGTTACTCGCAATAAAATTGCATGCTGCATTGATACTGATCGGGAAGCCAAGACAATAGTATTTGCGGGATGCCGCCCCAGTGAATAAGTAGTCTCTCGTAAGGGGATAGTTCGCCGCCCTTGTAGGTCTTGAATAACCAACAGATGGCGTATTTTTTCCCGCTCAGTTCCTAGCATGGCTGTTCCTCAAATTCTCATCTCTTTATGTCTTAGTTGGAAAAATACTACTCCCAGAAGTTAAGCTTTTCAGGCTGCACTTCTGGGAAAATTTGCTCAATCAAAGTTGTCACCATTTGTGATCCCATTGGCATGAGCGTGTAAACCAGCCCTTCTCTTGATGATTGAAAAAGGGACTGGTGACTGGGGATTAGAGACTAGGGACTGGGAAAACTTGGAAGGGGATTCAGACCTAAACCTTGTTTTGCAGAAAACTCTTCCTAGTCCCCAGTCCCCAGTCCCCAGTCCCGTCGCGCCATTCCTCCCCAACTTCGGCATCTCTTGTGGGGGAGGAATGGCGCGACGCTTTAACCTTCATGAGATGGCTAATTGTTCAGTCAGTTTTTGCGGTAGAAGCTCTAGATGGTTTCTCCACTAATACATAAGTTATAAACTTTCTCCCTTCGTCTATATCATTCAACTTTGTCTTTACTTAAGATACCCAGATTAACAATTCAAAATTCAAATTTAAAAAGGATTATAGAGTAAACTAAAATACAGACCGTTTTCTTGTAGTGTTCTATCATTTGAATTAACAGATATTAAAGGAATGCCCCAGTCAAGACGAGCGGTGAAGCGATCGCTCTGTGACCAACGCAACCCCACACCAACAGCAGCTAGAGTATTAGGATCGGGATTCTCTCGATCAGAACTGTTCCAGCCAACACCAAAATCCACAAAGGGGACAACCTGTAAGGTGCTATCTATCTGGGGTAAACGCAGAATTGGTACTTGAACTTCAGCAGAAAGAAAAGTGCCATTATCCGTCAGCAGGTAATCTTGACGGTAGCCCCGAATGCTATCTTGCCCACCTAAGCCAAATTGCTCTAAAGGTAAAAGTGTTCTGGTTGCGAGTTGGGTATTTAAACGAAGTAAAAGTAAGGTTTCAGGAGCTAAAAGACGTGCCCACTGCACTTGCCCTTGCCAAGCAAAGAAACGGCTATCGGGAGGATTTTGATTAATAGTGGGATTCAACACATCTATGCCCAAACTGAATTGAGAATGTAGGGCGATAACTTGACGACTGTTACGAGAAGTCCATTCTTGAAAAAATCGCAACGCAGATACCCTAGTGCGTCCCTGTTCATCAGCGCCTGAACCAGGGAAAGGGATTCGATCTATGTCAATATAAGAGGCTTCACTTTCCCGTCGTGAGGCTGTCAACCCCAAAGCAAATTCTTGTGTAGGAGTTTGAACTATGGGCTGGCGAAATGTTAGTTCGTAATAGCGAGAAGACGATTGGATATCTAAAATGTTGAAAGGAGGTTCAATGACATTACTTGACGTAGTGCCATAATTAAAGGTGAGGGTTCCATTCTTGGGATTGAGTGGTAATGTATAGCTGGCATCAAAGGAGTTGCTCCCATCGGTATTAGTGTAAGCTACACCCAGAGCATCTCCCAGTCCCAATAAGTTGGCTTCATTCAATTGTAATCGGCGACGGAAACTGCCAACGCTAGGCGATCGCCCATTATCAAGAACTATTTGACTACTAAAGGTTTTTGCCTCCCTGATCTTAACTTCTAGCAGATTCACACCAGGCCGCGATCCTGCTGAGAGTTCAGCAGACACCTTTTGAATTAAAGGATTCAGTTGTAAAAGTTGCAGTGCTTCTAGTAGACGCTGGCGATTGAGAGGCGGTGATGTCGCTATAGCTAGTCGGCTGCGGACATAATTCGGATTCAACCGTCGAGTCCCAGTTATCTGGATGTCTTCTAATTTACCTTCAATCACCTGAATTTTAATTACACCGGATTGAATTGTTTGGGGTGGAATATATGCACCAGAAGTAATATAACCATTTTTGAAGTATAGATCAGTGATTTTAGAACGTGCTTGATACACTTGAGTCAGTGAGATCGGTCGTTTGGTAAATTCCGCAGTGGCTTGGGCTAACTCTTTAGCACTGAAGACTGTGCTACCAAAAACTTCAAAGCGTTCAACAACAATAGTTTGAGGAAAGTTCCCAGGGAGTCGTTCTTCAGGTGTCGGATTTGGGGCAGAGGGTGGAAATAGTTCTGCTGGTGGGGGGAGTGGCTGTGGCAGTTCAGGTGAGGGAAGTGGGGAAGGTGAGGGTGGTTGGACATCCTGTGGTGGTGGTAATTGTTGTGACAGGATGAAATTACCAACTAGTAATTGTGTAGTATCAATAGCCTGAGCTTTCAGTGGATTAGAAAATATGTTACTGACTAATATAAGCGTACTCAGAGGTAAGCAGGACACGATCAGATTTTGAAGATATTTATTAATCATTGCACCAGACTATTTTTTTTGACATCCTCACCGACCTAAAGGCGCTCTTAAGAAGCAGTAATGAGTAATGAGTAATAAGTAATAAGTAATGAGTAAATACCCATTTTTCATCCACTCATTACTCATTACTCCTTACTCATTACTCATTACTTTAAAGCATTGCGTGAAGCACGGGGCTTTAGACCCAATTCTTTGGTCAAAAGAGGGTTAATCAAAGGCGGGCAAGATGCCCACCCCACAAGTAAAAGAAGCCGGAGGGTAACAAGTCAATCCTCCGACTTCTTTATGGAACACACTACCTTTAATTGTTAGGCAGTGTATTTATTGAATTGAACGTTGATAATTTCCTAACGGCGTCTGCTGCCAAAACCACTTGAACGGCGGGGTGCTGTACTACGCCCACTACCAAAACTACTACCAGAATTGCGTTTGGTAGTGCTGGAGTTACCAGAAGGTCGTAACGTACTACCACCAAAACCAGAACCAGAAGGACGGTTATTACCTGTAGTGCTACGCGGTGTATTGCGTATAGTTGAATTTCCCGGATATGACCTTCTAATTGTCCCTGTATTGCGGAAGGCAGTCCGATTTACCACGGCTGCGGGTGGCGTATTGTAGCGAGTCTGGTAGTTTTGAACTGCTTGTCCATAGCTGCCGCCATATCCACCGAAGCCACTTAATCCTTGTCCTGATTGATAGGCAGGGGGTACATAATATTGGGGTCTAAACAATAGACTACCAATTGCTTGACCCGCCAAGCTACCAGCCACAGACCCTGCAAAGGGTGCCCAGAAGCTATTTTCTCGACGGACTACAACCGTCTCTTGTTGTCCTGTTTGGGGATTGGTTTTATTTTCGGTAACGTTGTGGACGTACTCAATTTTAAAGTCTTCCGTTAGATATAAAATTGGCTGTCCTTTTTCTACCTTGAGATAGGTTTTCTTACCCTCCTTGATTTGATCATCAGTTAACCGCGCCATTTGCAAATTTTCGGTTGAAAAGGTTGGGGGCTTATTGTTTAGTAAAAACAGGTTGTACTCCCCAGAGGCATCGTCATAGGTAGCTTGTTGTATTTGATACTCTCCGTCACTGAGTTTGGTAGCATTAGAGGTTTGGCTAACGTTCTTAGGTGAAGAATTAGTTTGGTTTCCGCCTCCACAAGCGACAGTTGTAAAACACAAACTCAGAGCTAAAAAAACGGCTGTAAATTTACGTACTATGGTCATGATCATTGGATTATTGTCCTATCTCTGAGCTTAACAATTTCTTGATGTAAGTAGTAAGTACGGACTACCCAACACATTACAAAGGAATTAATTCTGGGTAATATTGCAACAGTTGATCGCTAGTGAGTTCATCGCCTAATTGTGCTGGCGAGAAATGCACTTGGATTGCCTGGAGTTTATGTTTGTAGTGCAAATTGATTAAGGCTTTCAAACCTTCCTTGAGTGCCTGGACGTTAGAAAGATCAGTTTCTAAATCTGGTACTTCTCCTTCATAAGCTACTGTAATTATCACAATGACGTTACGGGTTACAGGTATCGATAAAGGTTCATTCGATCCAGAATCAGAACTGTAATCTGGTTCACTGAGATATCTTTGGGCAGAGTCGGTAAATAATTCGTTCACATAATCTCCCGCCTCGCCTTCACTCCAAAATACGTCACCTTCGTTGGCAGCAGAAAGCCAATATTCATCGTATTGCAGCAGGGTTTGGCTAATTTCTGCTAATCCTTCTCCCAAAACTTCTAAGTCGCCATCGGCATCGATGGCATTTCGTCCAACACTATTTAATACTCCCAAAATTGGGGCTACTTCACCTCCCCCCAAGTGCAGAAATAGCCGAAAGACTACATAGCGAGTTCGACCGATCATTTTATTAAAGAGATTGCTCATTTTCGTCCTCCAAAATTTTTTTTGTCATTTGTCATTTGTCATTAGTCCAATGCCCAATACTTCGACTTACCTCGGCTTCGCTCGGCACAAGTCGCTCAGTACAAGTGCCCCATGCCCTATGCCCCATAACTAATGACTAACATAGTGAAATCCTTTGAGAAAATCCATAACCATATCTAATGAAGGTAATATATATTTTGTTGATTCACTGGATATATTATTATAAGCTGAAGGATTGAGAGCAGAGCGATTAATAAATCTTTTCCCAAAATTGGGATGATCGTGGACAATCAAAGTGTGGGCACTGGAATTTGTTAAAACTATTTGGGTTGGGGCTTTGCAAAAATTTAATTTTGCAGCTACTTCGATATTTTTTTTCGTCTTTTTAATTGTTGTAGCCTGACTTATGGCTGGCTCTAAAAGAATACTTAATTGTTTCACTATATGGAGCGATTTTAAATCTTGGTTTGCAACAACTTCACTGTTGAGCATTTCTAGCATACTGGAAATATTCTTTTGAGTAGATACTGCATCTAGAAAGGGAAGAATCACAATGTAAGCAGTGGGAAATAATGCTTCGTCGCTATCGACATGAAAGGTGAAAATAGTTCGACGACGACCACTTTCGATGTTTGGGGGTTGTTTCAGCACCCGGTATTCTTGAGCAATTTGGTAGTAAGCACCTGCGATCGCAAAATTGGCTTCGTGTTCTAGGGCTGCATCCACAATAATCCGAATTGTTGGCGGTGTTTCGTTAAAAAAATCTCGTGACTCTTCAGAATGGAAGTTTTGGACAATAGAGCGATCGCCTTCTGGACTAAGATCAACCCATTCACAAATCATCCCTTCGGTTTTTAAACCAAATCTGGAGGTGGCATAAAGTTTTGCTCCTGTTAAAGTTGCTCCTGTTAAGTCAGCACCGATCCATTCCGCCCTAATTAATTTTGCCTGAGTTAAATTCGCATGGATTAAACTTGTATTCGTTAAATTGGCATTGCTTAAGTCTGCGCCAATTAAATCAGCCCCGCTCAACTTGGCATTACTCAAATCTGCCCACCGGAGATTCGCCCCGCTCAAATCTGCCCATCGAAGATTCGCCCCGCTCAAATCTGCCCCGCTCAAGTTAGCACGGCTGAGATTGGCTTGTCTGAGTTCGCTATCTCGCAAATTTGCACCGCTCAGATCAGAACGACTGAAATCACTGGCGTTTAAGTTCGCCATTTCCAAGTTTGCTCCCGTCAAAGAAGCGCCTTTCAAGACGGCCTCACTCAAGTTAGCTTGACGGAAATTCGCTTGGCGGAGTGTCGCCTCTCGCAAATCAGCACCAGTGAGATCAGCCTCCAATAGGTCAGTACGACTGAGATCAGCGCGAATCAACTCGGCGCGGATCAATGAGGCTCCTCTGAGTTGAGCGCGACTGAGATCCGCTCGAATCAAATTAGCGACGTTGAGACTGGCGTTGTTCATAATGGCATCGCATAGATTCGCGCCACTCAGCCTGGCTACATTCAGCTTGGCATTGCTCAAGTTAGCTTCACTCAGATTCGCGCCACTCAGGTTGACTATACTCAAATTAGCATTGCTGAGATTTATGCCACTGAGTTTGACCCCACTTAGGTTAGCTTCCGCTAGGTCAATACCACTAAAATTTAAGACTCCTGCTGCATATTTTTCCAGTAATTCCTCTACAGTCATTGATGCTACCCCTTGGATGCCAACTTTAATTGTTGGTAAAGTCATAAAAAACGGAATGTCAAAATCAAAATGAATATTGGGATTTTAGGATTGGGACTGATAGGCGGCTCTTTGGGTTTTGATTTGCGATCGCAAGGACATCATATCTTAGGAGTCAGTCGCCGCGAAACCACATGTCAAAAGGCAGTTGACCTCGGCAGTGTTGATCAAGCATCAGTTGATCTAAGTTTGTTAGCCGCCGCCGAAGTTGTATTTATTTGTACGCCTCTAGCCCTTATTGTGCCCCAACTTGAACAGTTAATCGCTCATTTGCCTGTGGCTACAGTGGTGACTGATGTCGGTTCGGCCAAAGGACAGATAGTTAAAGATATTTCTCCCCTTTGGGATAATTTTATCGGTGGTCATCCAATGGCGGGAAGAACAGACAGTGGTATAGAAGCAGCACAACGGCATTTATTTGTCAATAAACCTTATGTTCTAACACCGATAACTACAACACCAACTAGTGCAATTACCGTTGTAGAAGAAATTGTGCGATCGCTAGGAGCAAATATCTACTATTGTCAACCAGAGCAACATGACCGCGCTGTGAGTTGGATTTCCCATTTACCTGTAATGGTCAGTTCTTCCTTGATTGCTGCTTGTTTGAGTGAAACTGACCCCGATGTTTTGCAATTAGCCCAAAAGTTAGCTAGTTCCGGCTTTCGGGATACCAGTCGCGTGGGTGGTGGGAATCCAGAGTTGGGCGTGATGATGGCGCGGTATAATCGTCAAGCATTGCTGCGATCGCTGCAACAATATCGTCACAATCTCGATGAATTGACTAGCTTAATTGAGCAAGAAAATTGGGCAGTTTTAGAGGAAAAGTTTAAATCAAGGCAACAAGCACGACCTGATTTTGTTAAATAGTTGTCGGGTGCGTTCAGCTATCGATAACGCACCCGTTTATTGTCCCTTGCACGTTCTATAGGAAAGATTGAGTGTGGTGTTTCACCATTTATTCATTCGCCAGTCAGACTTCAATTCTGAATTCTGACTCCTGAATTCTTTTCTGATAAAAATCTTTAAAAATGCGACTCAACAGTTTGATATTCACCAAACCGATGTATCATACAGATGAATTTACAAAAATAAACAATGGTAGAACGTCCAATCAAGAAATCGGAACGTCAGTCCCAAGAAACTACTGACAACAATTCCGAAAAATCGGATTCTATAACTCCTATTGAATCCAACCCCAAAAGCTCAAAACCGACCCGTAATCGCTCATCTGGCACAGAAAAAAAAGCATCATTCGGAGATGAAAACAGGCATCAGGGAAATCCTGCCTTAGCGCGTGGTCCAAAACCCGTTAAACCTCCAGTCAAAGTCGAAACAGAAGAACTTGAAACCGAATCAGAACCTAGCTCTGAGGAGTCTCAAGACTAATATTACAAGTGTTGCGTGTGATGTGGGAGGCTATAAAGACTGGGATTTCTGACTTCCGTTGGCAGCGATCGCGCCCCCCATCACCTTTAGGTTATTCTGATGCAAAATGCGCGGACAGGTAGGTGTACAAATTCCAGCGCCCCAAAAAAGTGCTTCTATCTCAACACCAGCAAGCGTTTCACCCCTCTAATCGCCCAATTTTCATCCGCGCAATGTCTGAAATGCTTACAAAAAGTGGGTGTCAGCCTTAAACCTTTCCCGACACTCTTCCCAAAGGAATTCTCTAATGCTATGATGACTCTAGAATCGCGCAACCGCACCTTGAAAACTAAATACAGCTTGGCTTTCAGGCTCCCGCCATTGCAATTCATCAAAATCCCTATTAGGGATTGAAACACCATGCGGTTTATCCCATTCTTCTAAATCAACTCCATCATTGCAATTCATCAAAATCCCTATTAGGGATTGAAACGGAAGATAACAAAGGGAAGTATCGCTCATTAGTTGATGTTCAAATTGCAATTCATCAAAATCCCTATTAGGGATTGAAACGGCTGACTTCTCACCCAATATATGGCCATCGCTAATATTGCAATTCATCAAAATCCCTATTAGGGATTGAAACGTAGTAAATGCCCATTCCCACATCGGGGATACATTATTGCAATTCATCAAAATCCCTATTAGGGATTGAAACACTTCACTAAAGATGAGGCTAAGGCACTCAAAGATTGCAATTCATCAAAATCCCTATTAGGGATTGAAACAGATACATTGCAGTTCCTAACAGTAATGTGATGAGATTGCAATTCATCAAAATCCCTATTAGGGATTGAAACGCTATACGATGTTTGGATAGCCGTATTTACTGAAATTGCAATTCATCAAAATCCCTATTAGGGATTGAAACAAGACTGAGTATTTACCCAAAAACCACTAAAAAGTAAAATTGCAATTCATCAAAATCCCTATTAGGGATTGAAACCGCTCTATCTTGTCCTTCGTCATCAGTTAAATAATGTATTGCAATTCATCAAAATCCCTATTAGGGATTGAAACATCAGCCTACTGATGAGGTTGCTAGGTATCCTCTCATTGCAATTCATCAAAATCCCTATTAGGGATTGAAACTAAATTAAATCGATTGTAAAGGTCTAGATTTATTAATTTGTTATAATAATTTCCTTGAGTATATAAGTCATCATTTCACCTTTACCTTTAACCTGAATTAAACCTCGTTTTTCCAACAAATATTTATCCTTTAAAAGCTGATAACTTGCTTCACAAACCTGAATACTACCTGCGATACCATGAGATTCCATTCTACTAGCTGTATTGACTGTATCTCCCCAAAGGTCATAGGCAAACTTTTTTAGCCCAATTACCCCTGCTACTACTGGCCCAGTACTAATGCCAATACGGATGCGAAAGGATTGGTTATTTTCTTCATTAAAAGTAGCTATAGCATTTTGCATATCCAAAGCCATGTTAGCGATCGCTGGAGCATGGTTGTTAGACTGATTTGGCAAACCGGCAACAGCCATATAAGCATCGCCAATGGTCTTAATTTTCTCTACGCCATGACGTTCTGCTAATTGGTCGAACAAACAGAATATTGTATTTAATAACTCGACTAATTCCGCAGGAGACGTGCGACTTGAAAGCTCTGTAAAGCCAACAATATCAGCAAATAATACCGTAACTTCCAGAAAGCTATCGGCAATAGTTGTTGGCTGTTGTTTTAATTGTTCTGCAATCATCTCTGGCAGAATATTTAATAACAGCCGTTCTGATTTAGACTGTGCGAGTTCCATTGCCTTCCGAGCATAAAATTCTTTTTTTCGCAAGCGTTCGTATAAAAATACAGAAAATACACAAATAACGCAAGTCCAAAATAAATATAACCCCTGTTCAATGTAGAAAGCTGATGAATTTTTTAATAAAGGATTATATAATAAATATAAAACTGAATAGCAAATAATTGTCCCCACTTGTGAGATTAAATGTAGCCACCATTGCACTGGAATGATTGTAGCCTGAGTGAGAAACATCAGATTCCAGAGATTGCCTCTAGGCTCGAGATTATTAAACAGCAAAGCTACATTAATTTGAACAGCACAAGTTACAGACCAGCATAAACTCAAAAAAATTAAGTTTGGATAACGACGACCTATTGAGGTTTTACATAAACCCCAACAAATGAGTGTGAATACTTCTATTAAAAGGCCGATTTTAAAGGCGTATATCTTGCCTTGTAATTGTGAATTTGCCCAAAGAAAAAAAGCGCTTAAAGTCAAGCCAGCTACTAGCAAAATCTGCGCCTGCAATTGCAGCCGTTTTAGCAGAAAGCTCTGTTGCTGTTCTTTATAAGATTCGGCAAGGTTATTGTTAGTTTGCCGATATGACATTCCGTGACTAATGAGCGTATCTAGTTGGATTTTGTCTGAGTTATTTGGATGAGTCATGCACTTTTCGCGTTATTAGTAATCAATGGAGTAGGAAGTGGGGAGTAGCGAATGGGGCATGGTGAATAGAAATAATTACCAATGCCCAATCCCCAATACTTCGGCTTCGCTCAGTACAAGTCCCCAATTCCCAATCCCCAATACTTCGGCTTCGCTCAGTACAAGTCCCCAATGCCCAATCCCCAATAATCATGGCTCGTACCCCTACATTAAATTTTGATCGTGGCACATTAATTTTGCATCCACCACCACGTGGCAAAGGTTGGATGGACTACGCGACATGGGATGATAGAGTTGAAAAATTCCGCATTCCGGCAATTAGATACCGATCGCTAGTGGAAGCACTACAAGCGGAAGATGTTTATTTTATCGACGAGGCGAAGCAATTTTATCCTGTAGATTTGGTTCCTAGCCTCGAAATGCAACCCTATCCCCATCAGACTGAGGCACTAGCAGCTTGGAAACTGGCGGGTAGACAAGGAGTTGTTGTGCTTCCCACGGCGGCGGGAAAGACTTATTTAGCGCAAATGGCGATGCAATCAACACCACGAACGACGTTGATTGTAGTGCCAACTTTGGATTTAATGCATCAGTGGTATGCACATTTGGTGGCGGCTTTCCCTGATGCTGAGGTAGGGTTGCTGGGGGGTGGTTCGCGGGATAGAACGGCAATTTTAGTTGCAACTTATGATAGTGCAGCAATTCACGCCGAAACCTTGGGAAATCAATATGCGTTGATTGTTTTTGATGAATGTCATCATTTACCCACAGATTTTAATCGGGTGATTGCTGAATATGCGATCGCACCTTATCGCCTAGGACTCTCTGCCACACCGGAACGCACCGATGGTAAACACGCTGACTTAAATATCCTCATTGGTCAAGAAGTATATCGCAAACGCGCCGAAGATTTGGCAGGAAAGGCATTAGCAGAGCATGAAATTGTCCAAATTAAGGTAAAGTTATCCCAACTTGAGCGGGAAAGATACAATCAACTAATTCAAACCCGCAATGACTTTTTGAAGCAATCAAAGATTTCTTTGGGGAGTCTGCAAGGTTGGCAAATGTTCGTGCAAATGAGTGCTAGATCGCAATCGGGACGGAGGGCGATGTTGGCACACCGAGAAGCGAAAGATATCGCTTTGGGTACTGATGGTAAATTGCGAATTCTAATTAATTTATTAGCAGAACATTACCCGGCACGAATTCTGATTTTTACTGCGGATAATGCGACAGTTTACCGCATTTCTCAAGAGTTGCTAATTCCGGCAATTACTCATCAAACTCCAGTGAAAGAACGCCATGAGATATTAACAAAATTTCGAGAGGGTAAATATAATACTTTGGTTGCATCTCATGTGTTGAATGAAGGGGTTGATGTGCCTGCGGCTTCAGTAGCAATTATTTTATCGGGAACGGGTTCGGCTAGGGAGTATACTCAGCGATTGGGGAGGATTTTACGGAAGGGGAATATTGAGAATAAGCAAGCGATTTTATATGAAGTGGTGGCGGAAGATACGAGTGAAGAGGGAACTTCAGCTAGGCGAAGAGGAGAAAGGAAGGCAGGGGGAGAAAAAGAGAGTAAAGGAAAGTTGCAGGTTGTATATGGAAGTGGGAAGGAAAGGAATTTGAAGGCTGCCGAACAGTTAGAAATTAATTATTCAATCCAAAATCCAAAATCTAAAATCCAAAATTCAGCAGATGTTACCGACAGACTTACTGATGCATCGCCAAACCGGGGAGGAGATTATTCCGAAGAGACTGAAGATTGATCAGAAAACTTCGGAGTTGGCGATTGAGTTAATTAATTATTATCAATCGGCAGTGGGGAAGACTCAAGGTGTGCTTGAGCGACAATTGACTGATTTTGAAGGAGATTCTACAGATTATCGGGTGAAGCGGGGATTAGCTTATATTCTCAAAAGTAGTTTTTGCACTTTTGAGGTAATTAGTCCTCTGGAACCACAGATGTTAAGAGAACGAGTGTTTTCGCTAGCGGCAAAGTCTGTTTCTAGTCGAGAATCTACACAAGTTACTCTGAGTAAAATTGCTGATGAGTTAACTCAAGAACTTGAGCGAGAAGTTTTAACAGAACAGGTTCGGAATGGATTATATGCTGATTTATCTGAGAATAAGATTTTAACTGTTTTTGATGCCCCAATCGCACCAGATTTATTAAATCGATATAACTTATCTCAAGTGCAGGGTGTATTTTATAAAGCCAGTAAACTTGTGTTAAATGCTCATCGGAATGTTCCGGGTGAATATAAGCTGTTATTTCGCTATCTGAAGTTGTTTCAATTGATGGCTTATATTGAAGGTGATGCTGACCACGGGTTTACAATTACCATTGACGGACCGACGAGTTTGTTTAATCCTAGTACACGGTATGGGTTAGCGATCGCTAAACTTATTCCCGCTTTACTTCACGTGACAAAATGGAGTCTTTCTTCTATTCTCCAAACCCGCGACGCTTATACAAATACTTGGAAAACTGGACGTTTCACCCTCAATTCCGAATGTGGTTTGGTATCCCACTATCCACCAGGCAAGCCCTACGATAGTATGCTAGAAGCATCCTTTGCTGATAAGTGGGATGCGTTAAAAAGTGGCTGGGCATTAGAGCGAGAAGTTGATTTGATCCCAATTCCCGGTAGTGTGATGATTCCCGATTTTCGCTTGGTGCATCCTGATGGACGCACCTTCTTATTAGAAATTGTTGGTTATTGGCGGCCAGAATATTTACAAAAGAAGTTTTCTCAAGTGCGGCGTGCTGGACGCGATGACTTGATTTTGGCAATTTCCGAGCGACTTAATTTAGAAAAAGCGGGAGTAAAATTAAATGATGTCCCCGCTAGAATTGTTTGGTTTAAAGATAAGTTATTGCCGAAAGCTGTGTTAGCTGTAATCGATTGAATAAGGCGACTAAGTACTTGGAATTGGATATTTTGGCGAATCGGTAACTAAGCCCAAGTTAGCTTTTGGCTACAATAACCTGGGATTGCTGAATCTTCACCCAGGTTATTGTAAGCATTGACGTCGGGTGAAGCAATACTGAAGCGATCGCGTGGTTGAAAAGTTAACTGCGCGATCGCACCGTCAAAACATAAGTAATTATATATACATTTTCCATCAAGTAATGTGAAGAGTATGCAAAGATGTGTTTGGAAGTATAGACATCTCAGTAAATATTCAGATATGTTTATTACGGTGTTACTTAGATGTTTCTTATTTTTAAGCTAGACACGTACGGGCAACAGTCCGCAACGGGGGTACAAAAATCTCTCTCCCTATCAATGGTCTATTGTCCTTTATTTTGAGGTAAATAGAACTTACATATTAACAACAAATATGAAGTGGGGGTTTTAGGCAATAAAAATATGTCGAAAGCCCTAACTCTCGGCGAGTTCCATGTGTCCTCAAACAGTATTAACAACAAATTCAGAACTAGACTTTTTGCAGAAATCAAAAAAAGAATCCCACCCCGCCTGCCTACGGTGTATACACAAGTCGAAAAAAGCTTGATTTCCCATTGTTTTTTCGTTTATCTCGTTCCTGGGCTGCTGCCTCCTGTCAGATCATTGAGTCCTCATAACACAGTGAAGGCTAAAGGATGCTATGCGATGCTTAAAGCTGCTGCCTCCAGTCGAGACATTGAGTTAGAGACTCAATGAATGCATTCCCAGGCGGCAGCCCAGGAACGAGTAAAGCCTTATCAAGCTGGGTTTTTAGGACAGGGTAGCCCCGCCTGCGGGGAGAAGATGTCAGGGTGGTTTCATACAACCAGAGAAAAACTGAAACTGGTTTTTAAAGCCTCTCCCCCCGTGGGAGAGAGGAATGGAAGTAGGGTCAAAATCTATGGTTTTACATGAGAAATCAAGACTTATGTATTTTTCTTTTTTCGGATGAAACTACCCTGGCCTAAGGGGAGAGAATGTTAGTGGACTTTTGCCAGACATCTACTGAAGTTACTCAAAAAATCGATTCTCTAAGGTGAAAATTATGGTGAATATCATTGGAACCAACGGTAAAGATACCCTACTAGGTAGTAACCGCGCGGATACAATTAAGGCTAAAGCAGGTGATGATATCATCAATGGCAAGAGTGGCAACGATCTTTTAATGGGTGATGCCGGAAATGACACCCTAACTGGTGGTGCGGGCAATGACACCCTAACTGGTGGTACGGATGATGACTCTCTCGTTGGTGGTACTGGTAATAACCAGCTGCGGGGTGGTGCAGGCAATGATACTCTTGATGCCTCCTATTCTTCTGGAAATAACATCCTCAGTGGAGATGCAGGAGATGACTACCTTGATATTAGCTACTCTAGTGGCAATAATACAGTTTCAGGCAAAGAGGGTGATGATTACTTTTACGCCTATGAAGTCCAGGGTAGAAACACTCTAAGTGGAGGCGATGGCAATGACTTCTTCTATTTATCCGCCCCAGGAACTGCCCCCTCTTCCTTAACGACTCAAATAGTAGATGGAGGAACAGGTGGCGATTACTTGTCTGTATATTATACCAGTGTTAACACAGGAATCACTTCGAGTTTCGATGCTGTTACTAACACTGGCTCCATTAGGGCGGGCACGAATCGGGTTAACTACAAGAATATTGAACAATTAGAAATTAGAGGTACAACCTACAGTGACAATATTGTGGGGACTAATGGCAACGATTGGCTCTTCGGGGGTAGTAGTGGCAATGATACCAATTATGGGAATGATACGATTTTTGGTGGTGAAGGTAACGATTATTTGAATGTTGATTATTCAACAAGCAATAACATCCTTAACGGTGGTGTTGGTAACGATCAATTGAGTGCTAACTCTTCAAAAGCTAATAACCTGCTCTCTGGGGACGATGGCAATGATTCTCTCTCCACTTCTGGGTATCACATTGACTACAACCAAGGATATACCAATGCCGCCTCTGGCAATAACACCCTCAACGGTGGTGCTGGTAACGATACATTGAGTGCTAACTATTCAACAGGCGATAACCTACTCTCTGGGGGCGATGGCAAAGATTATCTGTCTGCCTGTAGCTACGCTTCTGACAGATACGGATTTGCCACATCTGGCAATAACACCCTCAACGGTGGTGCTGGTGATGATACATTGATTGCTGGATTTTCAACAGGTAATAACCTGCTCTCTGGTGGCGATGGCAACGATTATCTCTTTCTCTCTAGCTACGATGAAGGGAGTGCCTTTGGCAATAACATCCTCAATGGTGGTGCTGGCAATGATTCCTTCTCTTTAGTCCTGTATATTTCTCCCTCTTCCTTAGCGACTCAAACAGTAGATGGGGGGACAGGTGACGATTTGTTGAGCGTCTCATATATCTATCCTACTGGGGGAATTACTTCTACTTTCGATGCTGCTACCAACACTGGCTCGATTACAGCAGGCACAAATCTGATTAACTACAAGGATATTGAACAATTAAATATCTCAGCTACAGCCTACGATGATAATATTGTCGGCAGCAGTGGTAATGATACGATAGATGATGGGAGCGGTAGTGGCAACGATACAATAGATGGGGGGGCTGGTGACGATTATTTATCGTTCTCCTACTATAATCCAACCCAGGGAATCACTTCGACTTTCGATGCTGCTACTAACACTGGCTCGATTACAAAGGGTACGGATGTCGTTACCTACAAGAATATTGAACAATTAGATGTTTCTGGTACAGCCTACGATGACTTGATTGTGGGGAGCAATGGCAACGATTCGCTCCAGGGAGGCAATGGCGGCAAGGACACCATTGATGGTGGTGCAGGTGACGATTTGTTGTCGTTCTCCAACTATACTACTAGCAATGGAATCACTTCGACTTTCGATGCTGCTACTAACACTGGCTCGATTACAAAGGGTACGGATGTCGTTACCTACAAGAATATCGAACGATTAGATGTCTCTGGTACAGCCTACGATGACTTGATTGTGGGGAGCAATGGCAACGATTCGCTCCAGGGAGGCAATGGCGGCAACGATACCATCAATGGTGGTGCAGGTGACGATACATTGAACGTTAACGACTCAAATGGTGATAACCTGCTCTTTGGTGGCGATGGCAATGATTCCCTTAGTGCCTCTGGTTCCTACGACGACTACCGAGCCGATTTATCTCTCAATGCTATATCTGGCAATAACACCCTCAATGGTGGTGCTGGTGATGATAACTTAGTTACTAATTATTCATCAGGTGCTAATCTCCTCTCTGGAGACAATGGCAATGATATTCTCACAGCCTCTGGTAATGCCTTTTTATACTCTTCCTATGGAGTTTATACTGTCTCTGGCAATAACACCCTCAATGGTGGTGCTGGTGATGATCGTTTGATTGTTGATTATTCATCAGGCGCTAATTTCCTCTCTGGGGGGGATGGTAATGATACTCTCACCGCCTCTAGTGCCTCTGGTAATAATACCCTTGATGGGGGTAATGGCAATGACTACCTCACAGGTGGCAAGGGTAATGATAGTCTCTATGGAGGAGATGGTACTGATACCTTTGCTTTCAATAGTTACAATCAAGGTGTTGACACTATTTATGACTTGAACCCGACTAATGAATTGATTCAGGTATCTGCTGCTGGTTTTGGCGGTGGTTTATCACCAAGTTTACTTAAGACAAGTCAGTTCACCATCGGAACATCTGCAACTACTAGCGAAGAGCGATTTATCTACAATAGCGCTACAGGTGGACTCTTCTTTGACCTTGATGGCAGTGCCTCTGGGTTTACTCAGGTACAATTTGCACAACTATCTAGTGGAGTGTCACTAACTGAAAACAATTTTGTGGTTGTTTAATGGGAAATTAGTCCTCCATCACTAAACGCCACAGGAAAATAGAAATATTCCGAATGCGATGTGCCTAAAATAACACCTCGCATTCGATTAATCAATTGCAGGATAGCTAGACATCAGTAGACTTCCTACGACAATTACTGCGATCGCACTCAACAATAATATCAGCGCTGACGAGCAAGCAATTACAACTTACTTTTATCGCTTCACTCAAATTTGCTTTCATTAGGCACCGTACTCAAACCTTTGAAAAGCGCAATTCCATCGGATCATATTGAAATTGCGATCGCTCCAGCATTAAATAATAAAATAGGAGGCGTTGCCAAAAGAAGGAAGAATTTCCAATAGCAGAGCATATCCACAAATCATGTCAGCATTCATCCGCGCACAATTGATGAAGTGATGAGTGCAAGTATTAGATAAATTGGTTGCCTTGATTTGTTCAAAGTTGCCTAATTAATAACTTAATTACAATACCAAAGGCGCATTAGATACCCTTGCAATACTGAAATTACGAACCATCTCAGGACATCCCAGGAGGGTTGTATTTTGCAACTAAACCAACAGACTTGGAGCAACTATACGATTTATGCTCGACAATGTACTCTTGTAGCTTGAAAACCTATGCCAGTCGTATTTAATGTATTAGATGTTGAAGACAAAGAGCATTACTTGAACTATGAAGACATAGAGGAAACAAAGGTAGCTGATGAAGGATTACGCAACGATGATTACCTCGATGCTCAATGCTTTTTCGTCCTCCTAAAAAATGGAGATATACTACTTTTGGAAATGGCTAGACAAAACCAAGTAAGTAAAAACTTCCTTTACCGCTTACTGATGCCCGGAGAATAGCTTTCTTTAATATCTAGGGCTACCTGGATGCCGACCGTTGCTATTCTTAAATCCATCGTGGATACACGAACCTGTTGCGATCGCAGTCTTTGATCAACTGCGATCGCTCCAGTATCAAATGATAAAATTTTAGCTGTTATGTGGCGGCAAATCTCAGTGGTGTAGAAGCGATGTCTACGACGGGCTACGCCTAATTATCCCAACTCGACCTTTCAACAACAACTGCCTTTGATACTTCATCAAAACCCCAGTTTAACTACGTTTCATACCCCATTTTTGTACTGTTCTGATTTCAATTAATCGAAAAATATAATCGACAGCTAAACCCAAAATTGCAATCACCACTAATCCGGCAAATACGCGATCGGTTTGCAGAAAGTAGCGACTGTTATTAATCTGCCATCCCAAACCACTGGTAGCACCTCCTGAACCAAACACTAACTCAGATGCAATCACGGTGCGCCAACCAAAAGCCCAAGCAGTTCTCAAGCCTGTTAAGATATGAGGCAATGCAGCAGGGAGCATAATTTCTCGAATCAGTCTGAAACCATCTAAACCCAGGTTTTTCCCCACCATCAGAACTGTTGGGTTGATGGTACTGAGTCCCATTTCTGTATTCAGGGCAATAGGCCAAGTTGTAGCATGGGCAGTAACTACGATCATAGAAATAGAAGTGAACCCAAACCAAATCATCACTAGGGGTAAAATAGCGATCGCAGGTAAGGGATTCAGCATCGAACTCATTACAATTAGCAAATCTTGACCAAAACGAGAAACTTTGGCGAAAGCTGCTAAAGCCGTACCCAGAATCACACCCAAGACCATACCAGTACATAACACGGACAAAGTACTTAGTGTTGCTTGCAGCAGTTTTTGACTCAATAAGTCCTGCCACAGTACTTCTAGGACTGCTATTGGGCCAGGAATCAGTAAGGGGGGAACTTGGCTAACCCATACATACAATTGCCAAAAAATCAATAGACCGCAAAAAATGACTCCGCGCCTGAAAGTACTACTGGCTTGGAGTGAAGCATATAACTTCTCAAATTTATGGGAATTTGCTGTTGTTCGAGTCACAAATCTCATACTCGAAAAGCCTCACGACGGGAATCATTGCGGAGTAAACTTTCTAAATAGGCAGCAACTTCGACAAACTTATTAGTGTTGATGTTATTAATCTGTGCGGTATCAACAATTTCTTTGACAGTTCCAGGTACTGGTGTCATCACTAAAACTCGATGTCCCAGGTAAACAGCTTCTTGTATAGAATGGGTAATGAAAATAATTGTCAACCCTGTATTTTGCCAAATAGTATTGAGTTCGTATTGCAGTTGAGTCCGCGTCAGCGCATCCAAAGCGCCAAAAGGCTCATCCATCAGAAGAATTTGAGGTTTTACAGCCAAAGCGCGGGCGATCGCTACCCGTTGTTTCATCCCTCCTGATAACTGATGGGGATACTTATTGACAGCTGCTGAGACTCCCACTAAGTCGAGATATTTTACAGCTTCAGCAATGGCAACTTTCCCAGAGGCTTTACCTGTAGTCTCAAGAGCATAGACAACATTTTGCACCACAGTTTGCCAAGGTAGAAGTTGTTCAAAATCCTGAAAGACAACGATCCTATCTGGACTGGGAGCAGAGATGGGTTTACCTGCCATCAGTAATTCGCCGCTACTGATAGACTGAAAACCAGCGATCGCCTTTAACAGGGTACTCTTTCCACAACCCGATGGCCCAATAATTACAAACTTTTCTCCTGGTTTGACAGCAAAGCTAACATCTTCCACAGCCGGAAATTTATTCTTACCTTCGCTGTAGCTAATGTGTACATTTTTAGCTAGTATTAACGATTCTAAATTAACCATCAATTTAATCTCCCCCAGCACCTTTAAGCGGTGGTAAAATCAATTCCTCAATGGATTTTGGCTGCTTGTTTAACATCCCGATTTCATGCATAAATGCTCCACATTTGAGAAAGGCTCTTGGCTCAATTCCGTATGCCACTGCCTTATTCGTGAGCCACTTTTTATATTGCTCCTGTGAGACTTTTCCACCATCTATATCTGAGAGAATTTTGGCCGCTTCTTCAGGTTTTTCATTCACGAGTTTAGTTGCATCCACAATTGCGGTATACAAAGCTTTTCCAAACTCAGGATATTGATTGTAGAATTTTTCAGTCGTAAATACACTAGCTATGCTAGTCTTACCAAAAATATCAGAGCTTTTAATAATTACCCTACCACCTTTTTCAACTTCTTGAAATTGAAAAGGTGGTGTCGTAAAATGTGCATCAATTTGACCAGTTAATAGAGACTGCAACCCTAGAGGGTGAGCAATTACTTGCAGGTTTTGATCGAGTGCTGTGGGATTTCCTAAGTCTTTTTGTGCCACCTTCCGCAGTACAATTGCCTGTACCCCATCTAGAGATGGTAAACCAATTTTCATTTCTGGCTTGAAATCTTTGATACTTTTGATATTGGGGTTTTTGGTTATTAGCCAAAACTCACTATAGTTAAGTGAAGCTAATATTTTCCAGCCCACGCCTTTATCCCAACCTACGAGAAACGACCCAGGACCACCAGCACCAACTTGTATTTGATTAGCGATAATCCCATCCCTAATAGCTCCACCATTCGATAATTCTTTCCATGCAAATTGTGTCCTGGGAAACTTTTTTTCTAAAGTTTGCTGCTGCTTGACGATAAGTAGATTAGCGTAATTAATTCCAGGTTGATAGGCAATTGTTACTTTTTCTGGTGTTTGTGAAGCAGTTTGATTACCAGAAGCACAAGCTACAAATCCAAACGCCAATAGTGCTAATCCAATCAAGAAACTCCACGTTCTAAATCTCTTGAATCTCATCACTTTTTACCTTTTTTAAGAGATTTATGCTATTTTTTAAGTTCAACGAAAGTATCACACAGCTAGCAGCAAATAACAAGGTCTTTTCAAGCTAGACCCCTAGGGACGCTTCGGCCACAACGAGGGTATGAAAAATCCCTGCTACGTTTCGGTGGCTTTGGGATATTTGTGAATGTACCGCAGTGTATTTAAATAATTCGTAATTCGTAATTCGTAATTAAGTTTTGTGACGGGGATTTAGCGCAAAGTGCGGTCTTGGGGTCTCCCCTTGGGAGAAGAGGAGCAACTTTGTAAGACAGACCCCGACCCAAAACGTTCTGCCCTTCTTAGGCAGGGGAATTAAACCCCTAAACTTTGTTAAAGCCCTTTGATAATCGGTTTTCTCAAAGCCGCTACTGTGATATCGCTTTTCCCAGAAGTAACCATTGTCTGGAAAACAACATAAATGGTTGATTTCCTACTCAATCTTGCTTATACTTCCCAATGTAAGCTTTACTTGCCATAGTAAAAAATATTGGCATAAAGATTGGTAGGAGAGTGCAATGATCAGTTATCGGGCTGTGCGCGATGGGTGTTTGGTAAGTTTCCTGGCGATTCTTTGCATCGGCTTTGGTAGTAATCTAGTCAACCAAGAGCCAACTCTTGGACAGTCCCCAGCGAAGAAAGATGTGATTGTGGCGATGACAACCAGCATTGAAGATAGCGGGCTGCTAGATGATTTAGTTCCGGCGATTGAAAAGAAAACAGGATATAAGCTCAAAAAGGTTGCAGTCGGAACCGGACAAGCTTTGGCTCTGGCTGAAAAAGGTGAGGTTGACGCGCTATTCGTCAATTCACCTAAAGCCGAACGCAAAGTTTTGTCAGGTGGTGCGGTGATTAATCGCCACTTGGTAATGCACAATGACTTTGTGATTGTCGGCCCAGATGCTGACAAGGCAAAGATCCGAGGTAAAAAGAATGCTGTGGAAGCGTTCAGTCTGATTGCCAAAAATCAAGCATTGTTTGTATCGCGGGGTGATGACTCAGGGACTAACAAACTAGAAAAAGATTTATGGCAACAGGCAAATATCACACCATCTGGCACTTGGTATCAGCAAACAGGTTCAGGAATGGCGCAAACTTTGCAAGTCGCTAACCAAAAACTAGGATATACCTTAGCAGATCGAGCAACCTATATATTTCAGAAGAAAAACCTGTCTTTGCCCATACTAGTGCAAGGAGACAAGAAACTGTTAAATCTATACCATGTCATGGAAGTAAATTCTCAGAAATTTCCCAAGGTGAACAGTGCAGGAGCTAAAGCGTTTATTAATTTTGTCTTATCTCCTGAAGGACAGACAATAATTGCAGCCCACGGCAAAAAAGAGTTCAAACAACCGCTATTTTATGTTGATGGCGGTAAAACGGAGAAAGATTATGGCTTTTAAAGAAACTTGAGTATCTGAACAATGAGCCAAAATATTCTTTGAATTGAACACAGTAAAAGTTATTCTTTTTTATACCAGGAGTAAGCTCATGACAATCCAACAAAACTCGCCCGAAACCGACCCACACCACCATACAGCGAAAATCAAAGGTAAGTTGAACGATCTGATTACACACTTGCGTGAAGATGTTAGCAAAATCGAAGATCCAAAGGCTCAGGCTCTTTTTGAGACTACAGCCGAAGTACTCAAGGGTCTGGTGAATGCTTACAATGATTACGATAAACATTCAGAGGAAGCATGGAAATAAATACTATAGCATTTCCTAAGCAACGGAGGTAAACCCAAATCTTTTTTACCAAACGCCATCTACTCAAAGATGGGGCAAGGAGGATTTTGGCGGTGGTTTTCGTATTTGCACCCAAAGTCGGGTTTTTAATAGTAAGTGTTCTTGTTTTTGTGTTGCAAGCTATTGCAGTTCTAACCACAAGCGGTGATTTGTCTGCTTCACCTTCGACATAGGATCTTGCAGCAGATGTGTAGCATTTAGAGCAGACAACCTCAACTAATGCCGTATATTCTGCTACTTCTGCAAGTATAGATATCTGAGCTTTGATAGCAGCAATCAGATTGTCAGGGCAATAAATTGTGAATACAATCATCGAAGGAGCTGTGAAAGCTCTTGAGCTATTAACCAGTGGCGATAGTGACGTTTTCCAAGTCATGACGATGACATTGTTCGTCTCTGGAACAGCTACAGCCATTAGCGTTTTACTGGGACTACCATTAGGACTGTGGCTAGCATTAGCGGATTTCGTCGGCAAGCAGACTCTGACTAGTTTGATTAACTTCGGTATGGGATTGCCACCTGTCGTAGTCGGTTTATTCGTCAGTTTGTTTTTGTGGCGATCTGGTCCGTTAGGAAATTTTGATTTGATGTACACGCCCACAGCGATGATCATAGCCGAAGCCATCATTGCTTTTCCAATTGTCGCTGGCTTCAGTTTTGCGGCAATTATCAGTATTAATCCGAAACTACGCTGGCGATTGTTATCAATGGGAGCGACACAGTGGCAAGTCAACTGGTTGCTAATCAAGGAAGCGCGGTTAGGATTAATGGCTGCAATCATGGCTGGTTTTGGTCGCGTTATCTCGGAAGTTGGTGCATCCATGATGGTGGGCGGCAATATCAAGGGGCAGACAAGAGTCCTGACTACAGCGATCGTTTTGGAAGTAGGGAAAGGAAATTACGATGTTGCTATGGCGATCGCATACATTCTTCTGATCATCACATACACCGTTATCGTGTTGCTGACTATCCTACAGCATGACAAGAAAATCCTATGAGTACTAACGAATATGCCCTGAATATGCGACAGGTTAGCGTCGATAGCAAAACACGTAAAAATATCCTGTCAATTGAAAATTTTACAGTCCGTCCTGGAGAATTGGTTGCTGTACTTGGCCCCAATGGCGCTGGTAAAAGCACTCTGTTAAGAACAATCAATCTCTTGCAACCTTACCGTGGTGAGATGCAATTATTTGGAGAGGATGTCCGCAATGCTAATAAAACATTGTTGCGTCGTCGTTCAGCTTTGGTATTCCAGGAAACATTACTACTAGATGACACTGTTTTTAATAATGTTGCCAAGGTATTAAAGTTTCGCGGCACACCAACACACAAGATTAAGCAAACGGTACATACTGCACTTGCAACTTTTGGCTGTGAACACCTGGCAAATCAGTCAGCTCGTTCTCTCTCCGGTGGTGAAGCAAAGCGGGTTTGTATTGCCTGTGGTTTAGTTGCTGATTCCGAATTGCTGCTTTTGGATGAGCCTTCTGCCTCTTTAGATGTGGGAATACGTCCCCAGATGATTGAGAAAATTAGACAATGGGCGCAAGCGAGGGGATCAGCAGTGATATTAGTCAGTCATAATTTTACAGATATACTGCATTTTGCTGATCGAGCGATCGCTTTATTTGACGGTTGTATTGTCCAAGATGATAACTTGGAAACTATCATCCGCCGACCAGCTAACGAGCAACTTGCCAGACTCGTAGGGATAGATAATATTATTCCGTGCCATGTAGAACGGAGTAGCTCTGGGAGTTTTATCAAACTTGCAAACGGGATAAAGTTTTTATATGCTGGGGAAATCACAAAGCCAATTACTGCATGTTGTTTATCTGCCGATACTTTCAATCTTTACGATGCAAGTTCTTCAATGCGACACAAACTGTGTTCGGTAATTATTGAAGGGCTAGTAGAACGGGTTTTAAATGGTATTGGGATTTGTAGTATTTGGGTTAAGGTAGGAGAAGAGACTTTAATTGCCAGAGTGCCTCGGAATCATATATTCGGCAATGTATATCCCCATGAAATAATTAAGCTGGCATTCAATCCTAAAGATGCACATTTTGTTTAGAAAAATAGACGGTTTTATACTAGAAATAGCGGGATAAATAAGAATTTAGTCAGTCCAATTAGCAAAATACTCTAAAATTTTACACGCCGCAGTATTTATCTTATTAAAACCATCATCCGGTGCAAGCATTTCTTTGGGTTTATGAATATACTCAGCACTCTAACTGGGCAGTCAAAACTGTTTCGGTAATACCGGATTTTGATGCAGTCTGGATTAGTGTTGCCGCGACTTTTTTCGCCTGTGAAGCGGTTGACCAACTTCCTTCCATCATCGCAACCACGATCGCACCTTGCACTAAAAGAAGCAGTTGCCTGGCTAACTGTTCCGGCGATGAAACTTCTGCTTCTTGAGCTAGACTCTTGATATAACGGTAAATCGATTGTTGATGCTCCAATGCCACTCGATGTCCAGGATGGTCAGCATTCGCTAGTTCCACTGAAGCATTAATGAATGCACAACCTCGAAAATCTGGGCTTTCAAACCATTCCCGTAACGCATCAAATATTGCCAATAGTTGTTGGGATGGGTTAGAAGCTCGTTGCTCAATCGTGGTTTTGAGCCATTCACACCATTGTTCATCCTGTTGTAGCAGCCACGCTTCAATCAATGCATCCTTTGACTTGAAATGATTGTAGAGTGACATTTTAGCAACCCCAGATTCCGCAACGATTCTGTCAATACCAACATTGCGAATTCCCTCGCGGTAAAATAAGCCTGATGCTGTACTTAGGATGCGATCGCGAACAGATTTACGGGTTGTTTTTGCTTTAGTCATTTAGCTCGCATCCTTGAATAATGTTTAATTTTTCAATAGTTGATAAATAATAATGACAAAAATCTTCTCAATTTCACAAGGGGTTAAACCTGAATATTGACTAGCTTTTTGAAGTGACTGTGTGAATATAACAAAAATTGTAAATTAGAAAACACTCTTAACTCTTCTTTGATTGATTGTAAAGATTAGAGTGTTTCATCTATAGCAATTTTATGTGATTATGTGAAAATTTGTGGTGTCCAGATCCCCGACTTCTCAAAGAAGTCGGGGATCTAATTTTTCATGAATGATTTAGGGCTATTATCAATTGCTTGTCCTATTCTTTCATTCGCCAAAGCTTCGATTATTTCTGAGGATTTAAGAAAAAACCATCTATAAATAATAAAACGTTTATCCCAAAAGTGATTGATGAACTGCAAGCAGACCAAAGTCCCCCCGAACTTCAGAACTGCTACCGATCAAGTACTTCCACAATCCTCCAGAGACTTATGGAGCAAGATCATCAGTTCATCAAACAATTGGTTAACTTATGGGATTTGGCTTCATCACTACAGCGCAAGTGCTTGGAGATCCTTTGTGCTTTAGCGATTTAGATTCCCTATAAATCAAGAATATCATACATTTGGCCAATTTACTTGCGCTGAGGAATTAATTTACAAACAGTATTCGTGGTTACAATTACTCATCAGCTAAAGAGCCTCAAAGCCGATAATTACGTTATTCTGTTGTTGAAAGTTGAGAAAATATCGTCGATTTCTTCTTGGAGAGATATCTATAGTGAGGACAGAATTTAAATCATTTATCTCTTCATCTACAGTTAGAACAGTCTGTCTATTTTTATTAACAAAAGTCTTATATATAAAAGGATTGGGGTTGCTTTAAATTTATACAGAACTGTCTATTATAAATCAACTTTGTTCCTATTTTGCAACATTAAATTAGTTGAGTGTTATCAAGATTACTATTATTAATTAAAAAGGTTGATAGGATTTTGAAATCAAGGAACTCCAAGAAGTTTCTGACAAAATTAAACAGATAGAAGAATCATTCTTCTTATCAGCTATTGCACAAGGAGCAATCAGCCATGCCAATGAAGTTGTTTAAGTGCGACGAAACTATCCCAGAACGGGAGAAGCACATATATATTAAAGAAAAAGGAGAAGATACAACCCAGTTTCTCCCTAGCGCTCACGTCGAAACCATTCCCGGCTCATTATCTGAGCGCGGATGCAGCTATTGTGGTGCAAAGCTAGTAATTGGTGGTGTCCTCAAAGATACTATTCAGTTGATACATGGGCCTGTGGGCTGTGCTTATGACACATGGCACACCAAACGCTATCCCAGCGACAATGGCAACTTCCAACTCAAATATGTCTGGTCATCAGACATGAAGGAACAGCACGTTGTCTTCGGTGGTGAAAAGCTGCTCAAGAAGGCGATGCTCGAAGCCTTTGCAGAATTTCCCCACATTAAGCGGATGATGGTGTACACCACCTGCTCTACTGCTTTGATTGGCGATGATATTAAGCCTGTAGTCAAAGAAGTCGAAAAAGAACTTGGTGATGTCGATATCTTCACCGTTGAGTGTCCCGGTTTTGCTGGGGTGAGTCAGTCCAAAGGACACCACGTATTTAACATGGGGTGGATGACTGACAAGGTAGGAACCTACGAGCCAGAAATTACCAGCCCATACACAATTAATGTGATTGGTGACTACAACATTCAAGGGGATACCTTTGTAATGGAGAAGTACATGGAAAAAATGGGCATCCAAATTATTGCCCATTTTACCGGCAATGGTACTTATGACTCCTTACGCGGGATGCACAGAGCGCAGCTGAATGTAACCAACTGTGCCCGTTCTGCTGGGTATATTGCCAATGAATTAAAGAAAAAATATGGCATTCCCCGCATTGATGTGGATACCTGGGGCTTTGACTATGCTAAGGAAGGGTTACGCAAAATCGGGGCTTTCTTTGGGATTGAAGATAGAGCCGAAGCGGTGATTGCTGAAGAAGTCGCTAAATATGAATCGAAGCTTGAGTGGTACAAAGAGCGCTTGACTGGCAAAAAAGTCTGTATTTGGACAGGTGGACCACGTTTGTGGCACTGGACTAAAGCTCTGGAAGACGATTTAGGAATGCATGTGGTAGCGATGTCGTCCAAGTTTGGACACCAAGAGGATTTTGAAAAGGTAATTGCCAGAGGTGAAGAAGGGACTATCTATATTGATGATGGTAATGAACTCGAATTTTTCGAGGTGCTGGAAATGGTCAAGCCGGATTTGGTTTTGACTGGGCCACGGGTGGGTGCTTTGGTGAAGAAGTTGCATTTGCCTTATGTGAATGGTCACGGCTACCACAATGGCCCTTATATGGGTTTTGAAGGTGCGGTGAATATGGCAAGGGATATGTACAATGCCATTTATTCTCCTCTGATGAAACTCGCTAAAGATGACATCCGTGGTGAGCAAATGAAAACTATTATCCGTGAAGAAAATAGGAAAGTTATAGACAGCGAAGTACAACAATCTAAATTTGTTGATATTACCTCAACCGAACCGCTCACAGCACTTGGAAGTTCAAAATCTGATACTCAACCATTGCTATTACCTGCTAATCAAGCATTACATCGGGAGAGCGAATTACAACAATCTAAATTTGTTGATATTACATCAACTGAACCGCTCGCAGCACTTGGAAGTTCAAAATTTGATACTCAACCATTACTATTACCTGCTAATCAATCATTACTTCAAGAGCAGCAAATTGGCGGTAATTTTCTTGCCTTTTTCGAGCAATTGCCTAAATACTTAGGTATATTTTTCACCCAATACCAGATGCCAATTATTTGTTTTGCTACAATTATTGTAGGGACTCTGGCAATTAAACTAGTTCTAGCTGTATTAGATGTACTAAATGAAATTCCGCAGCTAAATCTAGTTTTTGAGTTAACTGGAATTAGTTACATAATTTGGTTTTTTTTCCGATATCTACTCAAAGCTTCTACTAGGCAGGAATTAGCTGTACAAATTAGTTTTATCCAAAAAGAAATTGTTGAGGGACAAGATTCATAAGCTGTTATGCCTCCACATTTGCTTTCTTTCATAGTAAAAGGCATCACCGTGCCAAAAAAGGTTTCTTGTACGCTAAGAAAATTTCAAGTGCCTGAAACGACGATTTTTCGTTCAAACTAGATCAAAATTAGCAGCATAACCATAGTTCTTTCACCAATCTGATGCGAGAAAGCACTTATTGAAAAGCTTACCCCATCTTAGATTAGGGAACTCCAAGAAATAAATTGTCCAATATTATGGGGTGGGCAACATGAGCGCCCAGTCAATAGGGCGGGCGCTCATGTTGCCCACCCCACAAGAGTTAATTGGATATTTTTTTATTTTAGGACTTACGCAAAAATTGCCAAAAAGCTTAATTTCTCGTTCGCGTAGCGTGCCGCAGGCATACCGCCAAGACGCCAAGAACGCCAAGAATTCGTAGAGAATGCGTAAGTCCTATATTTGTCAGTCCCTTAAACTAAGTGAGACTCTGACGAGTCCCGCTCGTCTTCAAAACCGGACGTGACACTTTCACATCATCCGACTCCTCAATGACTTGGCTCTGCCTAATCGCTAAACTCTCACCCATTTCAACATCTTGGGATCTTTATCATAGCGATAGGTAAAGCTGTCCTTAGTAGTAATAGACTCGCCTTTACTTGCCTTACTTCTAATAGTACTAATGGAATAGTATGTTAATGCATTCATTTCTTTATGAGAAAATCCTTCGACTGTGTTTATTTCTGCTTGGTTTAGGGATTTATCTTGAGATGAATCATCTGTTTTTATTTGAGCATTTGTTGGGGGTTTAGTAATACTTGCGTTTTGAGTCCGATAATCCTGCACAGTCATAAGCTGCCAGCTGGAATCTTGTGAAAGTTCTAAAACCCATTGATGATAATCAAACAGGCTTTCCCGATGCCCAACACTGATAAATGTTGTTTTCGTTTCTTGTAACTGTTGATATAAACTTCCTTCATTTTTCAAATCCAAAGCACTCGTTGCTTCATCTAAAATAGTAAAACTAGGATGAGTAACTAACAGTCGTGCGAAAGCAAGGCGTTGTTGTTCTCCTATTGATAATATGTTCTCCCAAGGAACTTCTGTATCAAAGCCATCGACTCGACTAAGTAAGTTTTGCAGGTTGACTTGTTGCAATACTGCTTTGAGTTCTACGTCGGTGATCTGACGATTAGTATTAGGATAAAGTAACTGTTCGCGTAAAGTTCCCAAGATTATATAAGGACGTTGGGGTAAAAACAAGACTTCTTCTAAGGGAGGTCGCACTAAACGACCAGTCCCTGCATTCCACAAACCAGCGATCGCTCTCAATAGAGAACTTTTGCCTCGACCACTAGGGCCAACAATTAATAATCCTTCTCCAGCTTGAACAGACAAAGATAAATCTTCGACGATTACCTGTTCATAGTTGGGCGTTTGTAAGGTAACATTCTCAAAAGCCAGATGGTTTTCTTCTATTGTTTTAATAGTACTGACATTTTCTGGTTGTTTAGTTACTTCATCTAAAGCATCTGAAAACTCAGATAAACGCTCAACATAACTAGAAAATCGTCCAGAAGTCCCAAATTCATTGATTAATTCTGCCAAAGCAGTAGCAAATAGGTTACAGGCTAGAGCTGCTTGGCTAATTTCTCCAAAATCCATTTCCCCTTTAATGTCTAAAGGACCGAATACTATAAATGGAAAGATTTGGATTACAGCCTGATATCCTCTATTAAAAATATCTTTGTTTCTCTCCCAATTTATCTTGCGCTTGGCATTTTTTATCAAATGACTAAATCGGCGGACAATGATATTTGATTCTTGTTTTTCTCCCCGAAAGAAAGCTATTGATTCAGCATGAGTGCGAACATGAGTCAGACAATAGCTGTAGTCAGCTTTCGATTCGAGTTCTTCTTGATTAATCTTATTTAATTCTTGAGTCAAGTAAACGGCAATCAAATTGCCTATGACCGTATAAGCAACTAAAATTACCGCAACTTGCTGAGAGATTGACCAAAGTATTATTAAAAAAGCTGTCATTTCCAGGACTTTTTCCAGGAAAGTAGCTGAAAAACTCAACGCATTGCTGGCAATGGGTTCTATTTCTTGAGATAGATGTTGATCTGGATTATCAATATCAGATTTAAAGTTTATTTTGTAATAGGCTCGACTGCTCAAATATTTTGATAGAATGCGATTATTTAGCCATTGGTACCAATCGAGAGCGATTTGCTTTCTAAGGAATTTAGAAAACCCAACCAAGAGGGTTACCAATGCCAGAGCTATACCATAAAGTAATAAAGCATCAAAAAACTTAGACAGATCCTTCTCTTTAATAATGATATCGAGTAAATAGCGATTGATGAAACTATTAAAAACAGTCGTACCTACAAGCGCAATTATTAATAATATCAGGAGAATGAGCATTCCCCAGGCGCGAATCACATCTGAAAATGCTCTTTCTCCTGGCTCTGTTGGATACCAGTAAGGCTGGACAACCGCTTTTACGTCTTCCCAAAATTGAGTAAAACCGGAAAAAGCATTTGTTAAAGGTTGGGCTGGAACAACTTGGGTTGGCATATTCTGGAGATTAACTGAATATCTGTTGTAAACCAAAATAGTACTTTCGTACTAAATAATTAGTCCTAGCTATTGAGTAATATTTTTTTACTCGATAGTTAGAACTTAGAACCATCTTTGCACTTAGATGTTTGCTTGTGCTTGCTCAATGCAAGCTTTCAACCGTTCGGCTAAAACCTGAACAATACAAAATAAGATTTAGTTTGACAATCTTTAAAAGAAGCTTGTTTGTTTAAAAACAATATACTGAACTTCAACTTATGAATCATCTCAGCTTTATCAACAAAATGCAATAGGAGTAAAACAGTTAAGTGGACAGTTAAGACAGTTAAGACAGTTAAAATAGTAAGAGAATGGAATTCGTGGCTACACAAAAAAAGTCCGCCTACGCGGACTAATAAAAAATTAAGGTTTTTGAACCCAGGTCGGTGGGTTTTGTCTGTGTAGCCGCGATTTCTAATTGCGATCGCTCACTCATGAACACCAGAGATAGTTTGTAAATGCAAAACCTGCTTGATACCACCAAAGCGGCTTGTTGATGGGTATGGCTGCGTAGGCAAGACTTTTGTACGCGATCGCAGCAGTTTATGAGAAATAGTTAGTTGTCTCTTGTGGAAGTGCGATCGCACTAATCGTCAGTTAGGCGAATTTAATTGCTGCGATCGCACCCCACAAGCATGAGGTCTTGACAAAAATATAACTGTTAGAATCAGCATAATGGTGTCAAAGTGCGAAAAAAAACACACCCAAGAGGAAAAAAATGCCAGCCATTGTTAAACTACAACTCTCCTTAGAAACTTTAGCAGAAGCAATATCTTCCCTTGATTTAACAGAAAAATGTCAACTTCAAGAAGCTCTTGAGCAACAAATTTTTGAAGCCGAAGAAGCTTTGTATGAAGACGATGCAGAAACACTGGCAGAAATTCAAGCAGTTCGCACTGAGTATAGCGATGGTGAGTCGGTGACTATAGATGAATATCTTGCTAACCGCTCAGAGCAGAGATAATGAGTTATGCGATCGTTATTTCCAAGTCTCGCAACATCCGGGCTTTGCCTGTGTAGCCAAGCAAGTGCAAAGTAATGAATATTATAGAAATAATATTTAGTGTGAGACATTTAGGAGAACAAGTTTTGGCAACTATTACTGATATTGGTACACTGATCAACCATCATTCTGGAATACACGGCGGTTGTCCGATTATTGCTGGTACAGGCGTGACAGTCAGACGCATAGCCATCTGGTATAAACAAGGTTACAGCGCCGAAGAGATTGCAGATCAAATTAGTCATTTGACCTTGGCGCAGGTTTATGCAGCTTTAGCTTATTATCATGCTAACCGCGACCAAATTGACGCTGACATTGCAGCAGAAGAGGCAGAGGGAGACAGATTAGAGAAACTGCATAAAACTCAAAAACTTTCATGAGCCGAATTCGCTTATATATGGATGAGGATTCTACCGCACGTTCTCTAGTTCTGGCTCTACAAAATCGTGGTGTAGATGTGATTACAAGTCTAAATTTGAATAGGCTGGGATATACCGATGAAGAACAGCTAACGTGGGCAAGTGAGCAAAGTCTTGTTTTATATAGTTCTAATATCAGAGATTTTTATCGGTTGCACACTGATTTGTTGACCAAAGAACAATCTCATGCCGGGATGATTTTGGTACAGCAGCAACGTTACTCAGTGGGGGAACTAATGCGCGGTATTTTGAGATTAATTGCAGCTAAGTCAGCAGAAGAAATGCAGAACCAGGTAGAATTTCTGAGTACTTGGATTGATGAATAGTATCCAATACGGTTCAGTTAGAACCCCTGGCGATCGCTCATCGACAGTCTAGACAATTTCTTTGATGATTTCATGACTAATTGCGATCGCTCACTCATCGACACCAGAGAGAGTTTGTAAATCCGGGCGAATGGAATGATGCCTCCGGTGCGCGGCTTGGGCGAACGCGGCTACACAAGCAAAACATAGCCGCTACACAAACTCTCGTCCGCCTATCGCGCTTGCGCTGCGCGAAGCGCACCACGCGGACTAACAAACATTACAGCAGTTTTTATGTATTTGAACCACAGATGTCGTAGGGGCACAGCATGCTGTGCCCCTACCGCGTGGTCTATTTACCTGAAAATAGCTGTAAGGGTTTTGAACCCACGCAGGTGGGTTTTGTCTGTGTAGCCGCGATTTCTAATTGCCAGGTATATTTGCAAACGTGAAATGCTTACTACTAAGATTCCATCTCTGCCAATTCTAACCAGCGTTCAGTCGCTACATCGATCGCGTGCTTGAGCTTTTCCACATGATCATACAGTTTTTGCACTTGGCTATAATTCCCCGGTGAGACATTCGTGAGCGTTTTCTCAGTTTCTGCCTTCTCAACCTCTAACTGGGCAATTTTACCCTCCAACTGCTGAAATTCTTTTTTTTCCCAATTGGATAACCTACGCCGCTTTGTATTCTCTACATCCTTGGGTGAAGCCGCACCATTTTGGACTTCGGCATTTTTCGGCTTCTCCTTACTATTAGCAGCTTGTTGCTGTGCTTCTTCAGCCTTCTTATAGTCGAGATAAATCGAGTAATTACCTGGATATTGCCTCAGATTACCGCCTTCCTCAAAGGAAAACACTGTGTCGATGGTGCGATCGAGAAAGTAGCGATCGTGAGAAACTACAATTACACACCCTACGAAATCTTCTAAATAATCCTCTAGTACTGCCAATGTCTGCACATCTAAATCATTTGTCGGTTCATCTAGAATCAACACATTGGGCGCACTCATCAAAACCCGCAACAGAAATAAACGGCGTTTTTCACCACCCGAAAGTTTATTAATTGGAGCATACTGTTGATTACCAGGAAACAAAAACCGCTCCAACATCTGGGAAGCAGTAATTTGAGTACCATCGGTAATTTTGATAAATTCACCTTCTTCTTTAATGTAGTCAATCACGCGCTGATTTTCATTTAAAGCTGTGAGCAATTCTTCAGAATGCTGGTCAAAATAACCGATGTGAATTGTCGTACCAATTTCCGCAATACCTGAATCTGGCTGAATCTGACCGGTAATAATCTCCATTAAGGTGGATTTACCTGCACCATTAGCGCCGATGATGCCGATGCGGTCTTCGGGACTAAATTCGTAGGTAAAATTATTAATCAGGGTACGTCCATTGTATGCTTTAGAAACTTGATTTAATTCAATAACTTTTTTACCAATGCGACGACCAACTGTAGAAATATCAACTTTACCCTGAACTTGTTTAAATTCAGTATCCCGCAAAGCATGAGCGCGATCAATTCTAGCTTTTTGCTTAGTACTTCTAGCTTTCGGCCCTTTTTTGAGCCATTCCAACTCGCGCCGCAACAAGCCTTGATGTTTACGTTGACTACTTACAGCAGATTCTTCAGCTAAAGCTTTCTTTTCGAGGTAATATGAGTAGTTACCTGTATAGGTGTAAATGTCGCCTCGGTCAATTTCAATGATCCGATTGGTAACGCGATCTAAAAAATAGCGATCGTGGGTGATCAGAAAAAGTGCGCCACGATAGCGATTTAAATAACTTTGTAACCATTCTACAGAAAGAGCATCAAGATGGTTTGTCGGCTCATCCATGAGCAAAACATCGGGTTCTGATAACAAGGCTGATGCTAAAGCGATGCGCTTGCGATAGCCTCCAGATAAAGTGCCTATCTTGGCATCAAAGTCAGAAATTCCTAATTTTGTGAGGATGATTTTGGCATTAGTTTCTAGTTCCCAAGCATCACTCGTATCCATCTGTTGCATCACCACAGAAAGACGAGACATCAGTTTATTATCATCTGGATAGTGAACCAATTTATCTGAGAGTTCCTCATACTCTCGCACCAAAGCAATATGTTCGCCACTGTCGGCGAAAACTTGCTCTAAAACTGTGTGATTTTCATCTAAATCTGGCTGCTGGGGTAAGTAGATAATTTTAGAACCGGAGTTGATTAAAATTTGTCCACTATCAATAGATTCTAGACCAGCTATTATCTTTAATAGGGTTGATTTACCCGAACCATTAGTACCAATCAAACCAACTTTATCGGTAGCATCAAGGCTAAAGCTAGCATCTTTTAAAATTTCCTTGATGCCAAAGTCTTTTGTTACTGATTGCAGTGTAATAATACTCATAGGATTTAATTCATTAACTATTTTTCATTAGTGAGTAGGCAAGGCACATACCTTACCTACATTAGCTGAACTCTATACAAATAAATCCAAGGGTAAATGTCCATACATCTCGTTGATTCCCTCTTCGTCGTCAGACTGGCAAGATACTAATACTCCACGATGATGTCCAGAGTATGAATCAAGATAGCATAAGCCGTTTTTACCATTTAATTTGATATAAACTGGGCCTTCAGGTGTAAGTAAATTGTCTGGTGGTTCATAACCCAAAGCCAGAGAATAAGTTTTCATTGCCAATATTCCTTCTTCTGCTGTATCAGCACAAATTCCTAAAATTTGGTAATCAGCAAGCTTGGTGAGCAAAATTAAGGCATCACGAATTACTACTTTTTCTGATGGATTCAGGATAGGGGCGATGTCTAGACAGTTGAATTTTTTCAGTAATTTTTTCGCTTCTTCGGCGGTGAGATTGTGATGATTGGAGGTTGACATAAACTTCGATGATTTTCTTGTTGGTTTTTCTGTTGTGTTTGAGTTGGGACTAGCCCAACTTACTAAGTATTGTTTACTCTAATTAAGGTTGATTTTGGACGTTTCCAAGGTTGAATATAAAGGGGACACCGCTTTTTGAGTCACCACCCATAACCAGAACTTTGGGCATCTGAGCGCCGCCACTTCTCCAAGCTTCAATTGCTTCTTTTTGTAGAACTAACTGTCCTCCTTGGGCTTTGAGTGTTTCTGCTAAGAGTCTTTGAGCTTCTGCTCTCCCTTTGGCGCGATTAACATCTGCTTGTGCTTCTTGTTCAGCTTCACGTGCTACATAAACGGCTCTTTGCGCTCGTTGTTCAGCAATTTGTTTTTCTTCCACGGCTTTGGCAAATTCTGGTGAGAATGCTAAATCAACTACGCTAGTATCTAACACAATTATCCCATATTTGTCTAAGCGATCGCCTAAGGCTTGATCAAAGTCTTCTTTCAACTCACTTCTTTTGGTAATTGCTTCTTCTACTGTTCTTCTGGCTGCGGCAATTTTAAATGCTTCTTGTGTTTGGGGTGCAATGATTTTCGATACAATATTCTCTAATGTTCCTTGTTTCCTTCTAACTTCAACTACCTTGATCGGATCGAGGCGAAAGTTAATCGCAAATCTCGCAGATAAATTTTGCAAATCCTTAGTAGAACTCTCGGCTGGCACTTCAAATTTTTGCACTGTCAAATCATACACATCTATCACAGTAATAAAAGGCGGTTTGACGTGAATACCTTCCAATAAAGCGCCATCTTTTGCTTTACCCAAGATGCTGATCACTCCTGCTTGTCCAGGATTAATAATGATAAAGGAATTTAGCCCCAGAATCACTAGTATTGCTAACACAATTCCCAAAACTGTGGTTTGCCAATTACCCAATTGCTGATTTTTCAAATTCCTTTCTCCAATATAAGTTAGGAGTTAGGAGTTAGGAGTTAAGAGTTAAGAGTGATTATTCTACTTATTATCTCCTTTCCCCAGTCCCCAGTCCCCAGTCCCTAGTCGCCAGTCCCTAGTTTTGCTTTGACTTAAGTAAACTCAGTTACTAGTTTAAGTGTCTCATTAGTCTGTCTAAATCAATCTTCAGACTCAGGACTTGGGACTGAAAACTTTGTTTCGTGGTAATATCAGTGACACAAAACCGCAAAAAGCCGTGGCTACTGTATTAAAATCTCATCGGGCATCAAGAAGGCGTAAACATTCAACGCATCCTCTTCAGCGTTTGCTTGAGTATGGACACCAGTATCGTAAACAAATTTGGCTAGCGACTACTTATTCTATCCTCAATAAATTTTTCGATTTAGCACCACCCGGCTTAATTGGCGTGGCAGTGGATGTGGTAGTTAAGCAACAGGATTCCATAATTGCCCAGTTAGGGGTGCGGGATGTCTTTCAACAATTTTTGATTATTTCCTTCCTGACTGTAATCATTTGGATACTAGAATCTGTTTTTGAGTACGCCTACGCTCGACTTTGGCGGAACTTGGCTCAGAATATTCAGCATGATTTGCGTTTGGATGCATACAAACATTTGCAAGAGTTGGAGTTGGCTTATTTTGAAGAACGCAGCACTGGCGGTTTAATGTCTATCCTCAGTGATGATATTAACCAATTAGAGCGGTTTTTGGATGGAGGAGCGAATGATATTATCCAAGTTTCCGCAACTGTTTTAATTATTGGCGCTGCTTTCTTTATTTTGGCTCCTAGTGTAGCGTGGATGGCTTTATCACCGATGCCATTTATCCTCTGGGGTTCATTTGCTTATCAACGACTACTTGCCCCTCGCTACGCCGATGTCCGCGAAAAGGTAGGTTTCCTAAATTCGCGGTTGTCAAACAACATCAGTGGAATTACTACTATTAAAAGTTTCACTGCCGAAACTTATGAAGCCTCTCGTTTGGAATTAGATAGTGATGCTTATCGCCGGAGTAACTCTAAGGCAATTACTCTTTCTGCTGCTTTTGTACCGTTAATTCGGATGCTGATTTTGGTGGGTTTTACGGCATTACTTTTATATGGCGGGATGGCTGCGGTTTCGGGAAAAATGTCTGTAGGTACTTACAGCGTATTAGTGTTTTTAATTCAGCGCTTGCTGTGGCCTTTAACAAGATTAGGCGAAACATTTGACCAATATCAAAGGGCAATGGCTTCTACTAATCGAGTCATGAATTTGTTGGATACTCCTATCGCTATTCATACAGGTGATGTGGCGTTACCTGTGAATGAAGTGCGCGGTGAAGTGCAATTTAAAAATGTTTATTTTGCCTATAAAGATAGATTTCCAGTTATTAAAAATCTGTCTTTGGATATTCCGGCGGGGAAAACGATCGCAATTGTCGGTTCTACTGGTTCTGGTAAAAGCACTTTAGTCAAGCTTTTGTTGCGGTTATACGAGGTGCAAACGGGAAGCATTACTCTCGATGGCATTGATTTACAAAGTTTGAATTTGCAAGATTTACGTCGTTGCATTGGCTTAGTGAGTCAGGATGTGTTTTTATTTCATGGTACTGTAGCTGAGAATATTGCCTATGGCAGCTTTGAGACTACAGAGCCAGAAATCATCACGGCGGCGAAGGTGGCGGAGGCGCACGAATTTATTGTTAACTTGCCCGAAGGTTATGAGACAATTGTGGGGGAAAGAGGACAAAAGTTATCTGGTGGACAAAGACAACGAATTGCGATCGCCCGTGCAGTCTTAAAGAATCCCCCTATTCTGATTTTAGATGAGGCTACCTCGGCGGTGGATAATGAGACAGAAGCGGCAATCCAGCGATCGCTCGAACGGATTACAGTCGATAGAACTACAATTGCGATCGCTCATCGTCTTTCCACCATCCGCAATGCCGATTGCATTTATGTCATGGAACATGGGAAATTAGTAGAGTCGGGAACCCATGAACAACTGCTGGAGAAAGATGGGATTTATTCTAGTCTCTGGCGTGTACAGTCAGGTTTGAGATAACTTCCGCCTATTTTTTTGTGTCTTCATTACAAATTATTTATGTTTTTTGCTAATAGTCAACCAGAATCAGGTGATAACAAGTGGCGTCGCCAGTTGGATAAGTTTGTCAAAGCAAATCAGCAAGAGTTGGCGGCACTGTTTTGGGGATTGTGGTTAGCAAATGGTGACAGTCAGGGTACTGTTGGTATTGATTTGCAACCAACGCCACATTTTGTTTATTGCCCGAAAGAGCAGATAGAGAATTTAAATATTAGAGTTGAAAATCGGCTGCAAGAAATATTGGGAATTGTGGAGAATCACAAGCCGGATGTGGAAGTTGTGATGATTGGGATTGGAAAGGGGGAAATTAAGTTAATTCAGTTTGTACCGGAACCAGCACCACCGATTTGTTTTGAGGAAGTTGGGAAGGATGTGAATGGGTTATTGGATGTGCTGGAAGAGAGGATGAAGGAGGAGTTGAAGTTATAACTAACTAAGCCTTATTTATTTGTATAGCAGAGTTGTTTCTAATCTTCAGGCTTTTTAAAATGAGTCGTAAGATTTCAGATATTATTCTTATTGGGCCAATTAGTACAGGTAAAAGCACCATTGGAAGACTGCTTGCTCAGAAGTTAGGGATTCCACAGTGTTCTATGGACGATGTACGATTGGATTATTATAAGGAAATAAATTATGATGAGGAACTGGCAAAGGAAATAAGATAAAAAGAAGGATTTCAAGGTATTTATCGTTATTGGAAACCCTTTGAAGCCTACGCTGTTGAAAGAGTACTTTCGGAATATAGCAATTATGTGATTGATTTTGGTGCAGGCCATTCTGTTTATGAAGATGACGCACTTTTCAAACGGGTACAAAAAGTTTTAGAGCCATATATAAATGTTGTGTTGATTCTTCCTTCTCCAAATTTAGAAGAATCTATCCAAATACTTAATGAGCGCAATGGTGGGATTATCAGTAATGGGTTTGATTTGAAGTAGATATTTCTCTGGCAGCCCAGCAAATGGGAGATTCTGCCAAGGTACACTCGGAACTTTATCATCACTGGATTAGCCATAAGCATCACCAGAGGGCTTTTGATTTGATGGCAAACAATAGCGATCGCCCCCAAGTTTCCCATGTTTTGGGTTACGGAAAAACTGTAAAATCTTCTGACTAAACCTTGCCTAAACAAAATTTATGAGTTTTGGTCAGAACCCCTTGAGATTGCGTTGTAAGTTATGCCAGGAACCGGACTTGAACCGGTGACACGAGGATTTTCAGTCCTCTGCTCTACCAACTGAGCTATCCCGGCTGGGGCTTTTGTGAGCCACGATTATTCAATGTAGCAAACATCCTAAAATATAGCAAGCCCTTGGAGAAAAAAGATTTATGCAGCTTTCAAACTCAACTTAAACCAGATGAAAACAGCTACAAATATTAGAAACTGGACAAGAACAATACTTGGGCCAGAAGCAAGGTTAAAAATACCTGACACCATGATGCCAGCAATGCTGCTGATGGAACCAACTATCACCGATATGACCAGAAAGCGGCTAAAGTGGTGACTCATCAGTTTGGCGGTAGAGGCGGGAATAACCAAAAAGGCGTTCACCAATAAAACGCCAACAGCTTTAATCGCTACAGCAACGGCGAGTGAAAGCAAGACCACAAAAGCGTAGCGGTACAATTGCACGGGAATACCTTGAACTTGCGCTACATCAGGGTTAAGGGTCAACAAAATTTGCTGCCGTAGGGTTGATAGTAAAAATATACTACCTCCCACAAGTACTAGCAGCGTCAAAATCAAATCTGTGGTATCGATCGCTAGAATATCCCCGAACAGCACAGCCATCAAGTTGCCACGATATCCTTTAATTAGGCTTGTGAGAATTACACCGATCGCTAATGCCCCGGATAGCACTATGCTAAGTACGCTATCGCTACCTAAGTCGGTTTTGTCGATAAAGTAGAGGACAACAACACCAAAAACTAAGGTAAAAGGTAACAGCATCCAAGTAGGATTTATTTGTAGCAGCACACCTAACGCTACACCTACTAATGCTGCATGACCAACCGCGTGGCTGAAAAAGGATAACTGGCGCAAGGTGACAAAACTACCCAACATCCCGCCAAGTATTCCCATCAACACAGCACCGACGATCGCACGCTGCATAAAAGGGAATTGTAACAAGCTTACCAAGTCGTTACTACTGGCGATCGCAAGCCAAGCTATCTGACAATCATTAAATAAATTCATACTTATGGGTATTAATGTTGGTGCTGGTAGCGACTGAAACCTGGCCCGTAGGTTGCTAACAGGTTTTGCGGTGAAAGGGCAATTTCCGGCTTCCCAGTACAAACAATACTTTGGTTCAGGCAAAGCACGCGATCGCAATGGCGATTTACCATATCAATATCATGAGAAACTTGCAATACTGTCCAACCCTCCTCTCGCTTTAATTCATTTAACAAAGCATAAAAATCTGCTGTACCTTGCACATCAACACCAGCAAAAGCTTCATCTAGTACCAATAGCTTCCGAGGCATTACCAAACAATAAGCCAATAAAACCCGTTTGAGTTGACCACCACTAAGAGTACCAATAGCTTGATGCTTTAAATGATCAGCATCTGTTCGCCGCAAAGCTTCTGTTACTGCTGCTGATTTCTCCCGGTCTTGTCTCCACAATTGGGAGAAAAATGAATTTTTTCTTTTACCTTCTTTAGTCCATCCCAGTCCCACCAATTCGCTGACAGAAATGGGAAAGCTGCGGTCAAAAATGAAGTTTTGCGGCATATAACCCAACAAGTTACGTAAGTGCCCCAACCTGGCAATTGGGCGACCCAATATTTCAATCGTACCAGCACTTCGAGGTATCAAATCTAAAATCGCTTTTACCAGAGTACTTTTACCAGCACCATTGGGGCCAACGATCGCCGTATCTGTTCCTGGCAACAATTCAAAGGAAACATCTTTAACAGCTAGATAGCTGCCTTGATAGATAGTTAATCCTTCTACTTTCAAAATAGCAATGTCATTATTCATTATTTAAAAAATGATAATTGATAAATTAGGATTTTTAACTCCTAACTCCTAACTCCAAACTCCAAACTCCTAACTCCTAACTCCTAACTTATTTACACGCCGTTTCTAGAATTTTTAAGTTAGCTTTCATCGCTTGAAAATAATGCTGCGGATCTGTTTCGCCAGTTTCCAGAGAATCCAGAGGACGCAAAGTTAACTTCAAGTCTTTGGAGAGGCTGACCAGTAGTTTATTATCTACTCCTGGTTCACTAAATAAAGCTTTAACTTTGTACTTTTTTACTGCATTGATTGCATTTTTGACATCCGTTGGTGAAAGTTGATCTTCGGGAATTTCTACCACAGCAACTTGCTTGAGGTTATAGCGTTTAGCTAAATATGGAAACGCATCATGAAATGTAATAAAGGTGCAACTGGGATTTTTTTGCAAAGTCTGCTGAAATTCGCTGTTTAAACTTTCTAATTCTTTAATATAAGCCTTAGCATTAGCCTCATAAGTACCTTTATTCGCGGGATCGGCAGCAATTAATCCATCCCGAATATTTGTTACCTGTTGTTTTGCCAAAACTGGATCTAACCAAACGTGAGGATTACCTTGGGTATGTTCGTGGTCTTTTTCCTGTTGCACTATTTTATCAACAGGTGAAATCTCATTTAAGGGTTTAATACCTTTACTTGCATCAATTTCAGTTAATTTGGGATTTTGGGCATTTTTGACAGTACCCTCCAGAAATTCCTCCAAACCTAAACCATTTTTTACTAACACATTAGCAGTAGCGATCGCTTTGACATTTTCTGGTGTCGCTTGGTATTCATGTACCTCCGTACCAGGTGGCACTAATATTTCTACATCTGCCACATTTCCAACTACTGCCTTAGTAAACAAATACATCGGCAAAAATGTCGTCACTACTTTAGTTTTTCCCGACTGCACCGGAGGGGTAGAACCAACTTCCCGTGCTTGCGGCGACTGTTCGGCAGTTTTTCCCTGATTCGGATTCGATTGGCTACAACCTCCAGCCATTGACAACATCACCAGAGCAATGATCGGCAAGATACCGCTTCTTTGTCTACCTGTTCTAAGTCCTTTGCAATTCACAATCACGGTGTTTTCTCCTCAAAACGAATGCTTACTTTACCTCTGTCACAGTTCTCATTGAGAATGAGACCTATTCTAAAGTTTATACTATAATAATTCTCATTCTCATTCAAAACAAATAATATCATTCTAGATTTGCTGTGTAATAATTAACAGCGAAACTTTTTAGACGGTACAGTCCTTTGCAATTTAGTTTTCCTTGAATAAGGGACTGACAAAAAAATATCTAATTAACTCTTGTGGGGTGGCGTCTCGCCCGCCCTATGGACTGGGCGGGCAGGATGCCCACCCCACAATATTGGATAATTTATTTCTTGGAGTTCCCTAATCAGCGTTTATTGACTTTTCTGTAAAAACGTTTGCTAAATTCTGATAAAATTCATGAGAAATATTCTCATAAAATATACGTTTAATAAAACGTGGTTTAGGTGTGAATTGAAGATCAGTGTGAGGAGAAAAGTGAACAAATTCTGTAAATATCTGCTAGTTAGTCCAGCAATCTGCGGTGTAGTGCTATTTGTGAATACTGCTGCCTTTGCAGGTGAAACATCCAACACGTCTGAAATCAATCAACCACAAGTTTTAGCTAGTCCAAACACAAAAGCGCCAAATCAGACAATGGCGCAAGTTACCTCAGTGTCTCAGTTATCTGATGTGCAAACTACAGACTGGGCATTCCAAGCCTTGCAATCGCTGGTAGAGCGCTATGGTTGTATAGCAGGATACCCAAATAGTACGTATCGCGGCGATCGCGCCCTAACACGATATGAGTTTGCTGCTGGTTTGAATTCTTGTCTCGATCGGGTTAACGAACTAATAGCCACAGGCACAGCTGATTTGGTGACAAAAGAAGATTTAGCCAAATTAGAAAGGCTGCGAGAAAACTTTTCAGCAGAACTGGCGACACTTAGAGGTCGTGTGGATGGAGTAGAAACACACTCTGCTGAATTGGAAGCACATCAGTTTTCAACCACAACTAAACTGAATGGGGAAGTCGTAATAGCGATCGCCAGTGTCATCAGTGGAAACACAGTTAATGGTAATAAAGTCAACCAAAATACCGTCCTTGCAGACCGGGTGCGTCTGAACCTCGACACCAGCTTTACTGGTCAAGATTTACTCAGAACACGACTTCAGGCAACAAATCTAGATGCCTTCTCTAAGACTGCTACCTTTACACCAGAAGGTGACTTCCGATTTGCTGGTGGTAACAACAATAATCAAGTTGTGATAGACGCACTGTTGTATCAGTTCCCTCTTGGTAAGAAAACAAACGTCACCCTGGAAGCCAATGCAGGTGCAATTGATGATTTCACCAACACAGTCAACCCCTACCTAGATGGAGACGGTGGTAGCGGTGCCCTTTCCCATTTTGGGACTCGCAACCCAATTTATTATCTAGCCAATGGGACTGGTATCGGAATCAAACACGAGTTCAGTGATAAGCTCGAATTAAGCTTGGGATATTTAGCCAATGATGCTGCTAACCCTCAGCAAGGCTCTGGACTGTTCAACGGTGCTTATGGTGCTATGGCGCAGTTAACAGTTAAGCCTACCAACCAAATTACCCTTGGTTTAACCTACCTTAACGCCTACAACAATACTTTTTTTGCCAATGGTAGTGGTGGTAGTAATAACGCCAATAACATATTGCAGAATGCTTCTAGCAACTCCTACGGTATAGAAGCATCCTTCCAACCTAGCTCAAAATTCGTGATTGGTGGTTGGGCTGGCTTGACTAAAGCTCGCATCCTTTCAGTTACTCCTGGCGATGCTGAAATCTGGAACTATGCCGTCACCCTGGCTTTCCCGGATCTTGGTAAAAAAGGTAACGTTGCAGGTATTGTTGTCGGTATGGAACCTAAAGTTACCGGTGTAAGCAGTTCTCTCAGCAATGCAGGTATCAACAAAGATCCAGATACTTCATATCACATTGAAGGTTTCTATCAATATAAGCTCAGTGACAATATCAGCATTACCCCAGGAGTGATCTGGTTGACATCGCCAGATCATGACAATCAAAACGACGATATCGTGATTGGTACAGTGAGAACCACATTCACTTTCTAATTTTCACAATCTCACCGAAAGACGCAAATTTATACTTTGCGTCTTTGATCTTGTGTGTGATCTCAAAAATAAAACTCAGCATTTTTGCTGGGCATGATAAGCTGTCGCGCATTTAATTTGCACAACTAGGGCGCTCATGTTGCCCACCCCACAAGAGATTTATTTTTTGGAGGATGCAAATTAAAAGATTTTTAGCTGATCTCAAAACAATATAGCGATTCTCACGTAGATGCAATCGGTTGTAGCGGCAGGAAAATAAAAATCTCTAGTAGATTTAATGCATACGAAACAGAGTAATTGCGGAAATTAAACCAAATCTATTTTGAGAACCATAGTTTTTAAAAGTAGTGGGAGCATCTTGCTTTCTACTGGCAGTAGCGGGCAAAATGCCCGCACTACTCCCGGTTTCAAAACGGACAAGGTTTACTTAAAAAATCTTCCCTTTTTAGAGCCATAAATAAGCAGTTTAAATACAAAAAGACCAGCCTCCCACAGCTGGTCTAGAAAATATTTTTTTTTGCGTTGTCTTCTCAAGAGAGTTAAAACCCAATTGCGCGTTCCCAAAATGCAACGGGCAACTTTTCTTAACAATCAATATTGTAACAGCCAACACAGATTTTTCCGGAATATTCATTAAAAAAAGATATTTACAAAGCTTAAAAGCCTCTATCTATCAGGAGAATTTAGCAGATGGCAGGGTATAGATAGATGGTGGAGGAGAGGGAGAAAATTTTACCTTATCTCCCTTGTCCTTGCGTCAGTCTCAACCGATCAATTTCAACTTGACAGGCTACTGATGCTGGGAGCGATTTCTGCATCTGCTGATGTTTCGCCCACTCGAAGGATTTTAGCCCCCAATTGCTGCAATTTCACATCGAGTCGATCATAGCCGCGATCGAGGTGCTGTAGTCCCTGAATTGTGGTTTGTCCTTCTGCCGCCAGTCCTGCTATGACTAACGCTGCCGATGCTCGTAAGTCTGTGCCTAATACTGGTGCCCCAGACAATTTTGCTACTCCCCGAACGAAAGCAGCGTTGCCTTTGACACGAATATCTGCCCCCAAGCGATTTAACTCTGAGGCATGACGCAAGCGATTTTCAAAGACCGATTCGTTAATCACGCTGTCGCCTTCTGCCAATGTCAGCAAAGCCATGAACGGCGCTTGCATATCTGTGGGAAAACCTGGATGGTATTGAGTTTCAATATCCGTTGCCTTGAGGGTTTCTGCTGGCAGAATGTGTAAGTGTTCAGGCTTGTCCTCAATTATTGTTACTCCAATATCCCGCAGCTTGGCAATCACTGGTATAAGATGTTCTGGAGCCACTGGTGAGAGGATAAGTTCTGAGCGGGTAATTGCTGCTGCCAACAAAAACGTCCCGGCCTCAATGCGATCGGGAATAATGCTGTAGTCAACAGAATGCAACTTCGGGACTCCTTCGATAATAATCCTGCTAGTTCCCGCCCCCTTAATCTTGGCTCCCATCGCGTTACAGAAGTTAGCTAAATCAACTACTTCCGGTTCTCTGGCAGCATTTTCGATGATCGTTTCACCCTCTGCCAGGGTAGCCGCCATCATCAAGTTTTCCGTAGCTCCAACACTGGCGATGTCTAGGTAAATTTTCGCACCTTTTAATCTCCGGCTGCTGCCAGGAACATAAGCATTACAAATGCCATGCTCAATTTGCACCTCAGCTCCCATTGCTTGCAGTCCCCGAACATGCAAGTCAACTGGTCTTGCCCCAATTGCACAACCGCCTGGTAAGGGCATTTGTGCTACTCCTAGTCTTGCCAGAATTGCTCCAATGGCGAAAAAACTCGCCCTTAACTGGGTAACTAGTTCGTAGGGAGCTTTTGATGTTTTAATCTCGCTGGCGTTGATGTCTAAAATGTCGCCTTGTCGTGTTAATTGCACACCCAAAGCTAATAACACCTGACCCATCCGCTCTACATCCGCTAATAAGGGGACATTGCGAATACGACAATCGCCCGGACACAGCAAGGCTCCAGCCATGATTACCAATGCTGCATTTTTTGCCCCGCTAATTTTCACATGACCTCGCAAAGGATGCCCACCCCAAATTTGCAAGACTGAGGAGTCTGCTTCTGGAGCAATTTTGGCATCTGGTAAGCTGGTAGAAGGATTAATAAGCCTACCTCCAAAAGTAATACGTATTTTATATGCTTGAAGTTGGTTTTGATTCTACAGTAAAGATTCAAAATGTCCACGTTTTAGGGTAACATCTTGGACAATAAAATTGTTTTTTAGGTAAAAAAGGCGGGCTGAAAACAAACAATAGTAAGCTTTTTGGGCTTTTGAAAATTTTCACAAACCAGAATGAATAAGTAGTAAGTTGAAGCAAAATTAAATACTCAGTAAAATAACTTAAGTGTTATCTAAAAATCAATACTTTACTGTTCAGCTAATATTTTGATTTGACCGATCGCCGGAATCACTCGTTTCCAGTGTGAGATTTTTAACGGGGCGCGACGATGGCACTTGACAAAGGTAAAAAATTACGCAATAATAGGAAATTGTCGATAAACAAAAGTACAAGCGGAACTGGCGGAATGGCAGACGCGCTAGATTCAGGTTCTAGTGCCGCAAGGCTTCCGGGTTCAAGTCCCGGGTTCCGCATATTATCTGAGTTAGAAGTGAAGAGTTATGAGTTGAAATAAAACTAAATTAACTCCTAACTCCTAATTATTAACTCCTAACTTTTGATGTTGACCAGTTTACAAAATTCCCTAGTCAAGCAAATTCGCAAACTCCACTCCACGAAGGAGCGGCACAAGCAACAGTTATTTTTACTCGAAGGGACGCACCTGTTAGAAGAAGCTTGTGCGGTTAACTACCCACTAGAAACAGTTTGTTGTACCCCAGAATGGCAAGCAGCCCACCTTTCGCTATGGGATCTGGCTTGTAGCCGATGCGATCGCGCCGAAATTGTCAGTAGAGAAGTCTTGGATGCGATCGCTACTACAGTCCAACCCGATGGTGTGGTGGCAACGGCAAAACGAAGCGAACGCCAAACTCAAATACCATTAACTGGTTTAGTGCTAGCTTTAGAAACCGTACAAGATCCCGGCAACCTAGGTACAATGATCCGCACCGCCGCCGCCGCCGGAGCATCGGGGTTGTGGGTAAGTGGAGATAGTGTAGATTTAGATAGCCCCAAAGTTCTCCGGGCTTCCGCAGGGCAATGGTTTCGCCTAGCAACAGCCGTAACCGAAGATTTAAAAGCGACAGTCCAACAAAGTCAAGAGGCAGGAATGCAGGTTGTGGCAACCTTGCCCAGTGCGACTTTAACTTATTGGGAAGTGGACTGGCGAAAACCCAGTCTGATTTTACTGGGAAATGAAGGTGGAGGGTTGTCGGCAGATTTAGCAGCGATCGCAGATCAGCAAGTCAGAATTCCTTTGAGTCCTGGGGTAGAATCGTTAAATGTGGCGATCGCAGCCGCTTTAATGTTGTACGAAGCTCGACGGCAAATGATTTGTCAGTAATGAATTTTAACCCTATTCGGTTTTTGTTATTTCTTCGAGATATTGTTCAATATCAGCAACTGCGTCCTCAAGAGCCGCTAAATCAATATCTATCAAGTCTTGATCGAGTTCGACTTCAGTGAAATTACTAGTATGCAGTTGGGGGATATCTTCTTCCTCAGTCGAACCCTCTTCTAAGATATCCTCCAACTGTTCGAGGGATTTTTGAAACACCTGATCAGCGATGTGGCGCTGTTGTGGCTGATTTTGCTCCATAATATTGACTTAAAAATCCTGATTTTCTGAGTTAATTTTGATTCTAGTTCCTACAGATTTAAATTTGGCACTCATAACATCATACTTGTGTGCTGTATCAACTTTAGCAGTGGTTATCAAGAATATCGATAGCTGTCTGCAATTGCTAGAGCATCGATTCAGCTGACTTTTCACGGTATCTGGAAAACCTCTCTTCTATTTCTCTCTCCTTCTAGGAGAGAGACTTTGAATTTTCTACGAGCGTTGGGGGAGTCAAACTCCCCTCTCCGTTTCGGAGAGGGGTTGGGGGAGAGGTTATTTCAGGATTACTGAATTGGTGTTCTAGGACTGGAAATTTATGGCTAGCGCTACGAGATACACTAAATCAAGTTTTGCTATGTTTAGGTAATTTTGATAAAACAGGTCTAATACTTACAGCAGTTTTCATGTATTTGAACCACATCTGTCGTAAGGGCACAGCATTGCTGTGCCCCTACCGCGTGGTCTATTTACCTGAAAATAGCTGTAATTTGATAGACTATCCTAAATTTGAAATTATAAAAACTGGTAGCTCAGGGCTGATAACTAAACTATGAGTGAAGCCTTATTTTGTATCGAAAATCTGCGAGTTGCCTATCCTCAACGGAGTGGAGAAGAAGCAAGCTGGGCGGTTGATGATGTCTCTTTCACCTTGCAACCAGGCGAAAGAATGGGATTGGTGGGAGAGTCGGGTTGTGGTAAGTCAACTATCGGACGGGCAGTAATGCGTTTACTACCAGCCTCTAGTCGTGTTGAGGGACGGGCGATATTTCAAGGAAAGTCGGTGTTTGAATTGATGCCTAACCAGTTGCGGAAATTTCGGGGAGAAGCGATCGCCTTAGTTTTTCAAGATCCTATGACACGCCTCGATCCCCTAATGACAATTGGTAAGCATTGTATCGAAACCCTCCAGGCGCACTCACCACAATTATCCAGGCGAGAAGCCAAAGAAAAAGCACTTGCTACCTTAGCAAAGGTGAATATTCCCGCTAGTCGCTGGAATCAGTATCCTCATGAGTTTAGCGGGGGAATGCGCCAACGGGTAGCGATCGCTTTAGCTTTACTCCTCAACCCCAAGTTAATTGTTGCCGATGAACCTACCACTAGTTTAGATGTCACCGTTTCCGCGCAGATATTGCAAGAATTAACTCGGCTGTGCGGTGAAGAAAATATGGGATTGTTGCTGATTTCTCACGATTTAGCAATGGTGGCTGAATATTGTGATCGCATTGGGGTGATGTACAACGGTAAGATGGTCGAAATGGGTTCTACAGAAACCGTATTTAGACACCCTCAACATGAATACACGCGATCGCTCTTAAAAGCCGCTTTACACATTCAAGCAGTAAATGATAGTGGAGAATTGATAATTGCCAATGACGAAGAAAAGCAATTACCGATTATTAATGATAAATCTCCAATTTTGAGTGTCACAGAACTCAAGCAATACTACACCATAGAACCTAACTTGATCGAACGACTGTTTAAAACACAAACACAGACAATTAAAGCAGTCGATGGGATCAACCTGGATCTGTATCCAGGAGAAATTCTCGGCTTAGTTGGGGAATCAGGTTGTGGTAAAAGTACACTATCACGAACAATCTTGCAACTAATTCGTCCCACTAGTGGCAAAGTTGAGTTTTTAGGACAAGATTTAACTAAACTGTCGCGTCAAGAAATTCGTTCTTCACGGCGACAAATCCAAATGGTTTTTCAAGACCCTCATGCTTGTCTCAATCCAGCGATGACAGTGGGACAAAGTATCGCCGATCCTTTATTTATCCACAATCTGGCCAATGCTGCCAAGGCAAAAGAACAGGTTTTGTGGATGCTAGAGAAAGTTGGGTTAACACCGCCAGAAGTGTATTATGAGCGTTATCCATCCGATTTATCTGGTGGACAACAACAACGAGTAGCGATCGCTCGTGCTTTGATTACTCACCCTAAACTTTTAATCTGCGATGAACCAGTGAGTATGTTAGATGCTAGTGTGCAGTCGCAAGTGCTGGATTTGATGTTGCAATTAAAGGAAGAGTTTGAGTTAACTTATTTATTCATCACTCATGACCTTTGGTTAGCTCGATTTTTGTGCGATCGTATTGCGGTCATGAATGGCGGTAAAATTGTCGAACTTGGTCTGACAAAAAAGATTTTTGCCAATCCTCAGCACCCTTATACCAAAACCTTACTAGCTGCTGCTCCTTTATTAGCACGTGCATAAAATCAGCAGTTAGGAGTTTAAAATTCCTAACTCTTCACTTCTAACTCACATAACAATTACGATAGAAACCGTATAATTGCTACTGTTAACACTGTATTATTTGTGAATATTTTCTGAAGATTTTTTTCGAGACGGTAGCAATGACTATTCGCCATGCGACTGAAACTGACTTACCTGCAATTGTGGCAATTTACAATGCCGCAGTTCCCAGCCGCATGGCAACGGCTGACTTAGAACCAGTATCCGTGGAAAGTCGCCTTGCTTGGTTTAAGGCGCGATCGCCTTCACAACGCCCACTTTGGGTAATCGAAGTAGATGGAATAATTGCTGGATGGCTTAGTTTCCAATCCTTTTATGGGCGACCCGCCTATACTATGACTGCGGAAATTAGTATTTACATAGCCCCTAACTTTCATCGATGTGGTTTGGGACAGCAACTCTTAGCACAAGCAATTAGCGAAAGTCCTAGCTTGGGTTTAAAGACCCTAGTATGCTTGATTTTTGCCCACAATCAGCCCAGTTTAAAACTCTTTGAAACATTTGGTTTTCAACGCTGGGGACATTTGCCTAAAATTGCCGAACTTGACAGCGTTGAACGAGACTTAGTGATCATGGGACTGCGAATTAGTAAAACTGTTGTTTAAGGCGATCGCTTTTTTCTGTATAGAATTTGGAACTGTATATTTTGTATTTAGCTTGTAGCCAATTCAGCAAAATCATTGTCAATTCTCTGCAACATATTTCTTACATATATATTTATATACATTGAATTTCTATCACTGATTTAATTAGGCAGACTGCTCTAAAATCCACGCAGCCTGAAAAAAATCGCGCTCACAAAACATAGCATAACGATAGGTTGAATGGACAACAGCATTAGTAGTGGCATAATTGTCAACTAAACTTTCTAATTGTTGTGCTAATGGTTGAAAATCTGCGCTGCTATAAGTACGAATCCAGTCTGTGTATTGATGATTAGGAATACCGTTAACAGCCAACTTTTCTCCCAAAAAGGCATACAAACGCATACAGGGAGACATCGCCGCAGCAGTTAAACCCACATCTGAACCCCAAGCAGTTGCTAACAAAAAGTCAGTATAGCGGCGGGTGGCAGATGCAGGTTCTACAGAATGCAAATTGACTCCCCACCCAGAAGCATAGCCACTATGCAGCCGCAGTTCTTCTAAAACTCCACTAGCTAAGTTATGAAATGTGGTGAAACCTAACCAGTCTGGTGCTTTAGCTGCGGCGATACTGTACGCACGGGCAAAAGCTTCTAAGAAAAAAGCATCTTGCCCTACGTAGTAAGCAAATTTAGCTTGCTCAAGAGTACCATCGCCAATGCCTTGAACAAAAGGATGCTTTAAGCAAGCTTGGGCTAAGTCATGATTTGCTGCCCATAATTCGTTAGATAAAGTCATTTGTTATTTGTCATCTGTGATTATCTTCCTTAAAAAGGGAAGAACTGAAGCAAGACTGAGCCAAGACTTCCAAACAAGTCAACGAAACTGGGGCTACCAGCACTTACTTTATCATTTACTGGTGTTTGCATTTCTTTAATAAAAGCTTGGGCTGTTTGCGTTCCAGAGCTGTTGTTTTGGGATGTAAACAATTTTTGAGCCACTTGGGCATCTTGGAATGCACCTTGTCTATCTAGTATTTGGTAACGGGCGATACCACGAGCGAGATAAGCACCCGCATATTCTGGTTTGATAGCGATCGCTTGATTAAAATAACTGATTGCTTGTTGTTCGTTACCTTTTTGCCCTTCTGCTACACCCCAAGCATAAAATTCTTCTGGTGAAGCAATTTGTAATGGTATCCCAACTGCACCCTGGAAGTTAGCCCCATTCAGGTAAGCGCCAGTCAGTTCTGCATTTGCTAAATAAGTATTTCTCAAATCCGCACCCGTCAAATTTGCCCCACTAAATTTAGCTTCGCTCAGGTTAACACCAAATAAACTCGCGCCACTCAAGTTTGCACCCCGCAAATCCGCGCCGCTCAAGTTTGCACGGCTGAGGTTAGCGCCTGTGAGATTAGCACCGCTCAAATTGGCTCCAGATAAGTCAGCCATCACTAAACCTGCACTACTCAAATCACAATTTTGACATTGTTTAGTTGCCAATAACTGTCTAAGATGTTCAGAATTTGCTGCTTGTACGCTTGTTGTCAAACTAATGGTGGTTAAAAATGCGGCTGCGCCTAGAATCTGGTTTTTCATATTCGCGTAATATTTCTTACTCAATACTCAACATTAACTGAGACGGATTTATACCTCAGCCTATGATATGAGCAATCTCAACAATTTGCCCTCTGTAGTTGCCTATATTACTTATAAATTGGCGATACCTTTCCTGCGGAACGCTACCCTAAGACATTGGAGAAAAGTAGTCAAGATATCATTTGTATACCTGATTTTAAATAAATATGAGACTATAGAAACATTAAGACAGTTAGAAAAACGTGAGTCAGCAAGACAAACTCTTAGAAAAAATCCTCTCTGGGACTTCTGATACAGACATCCCTTTTGCCCAACTGTGGCAACTTTTATATAGATTAGGCTTTGATGAACGGATTCGTGGCGATCATCGTATTTTTATCAAAGCTGATGTTGAAGAAATATTGAACCTGCAACATAAAAGAGGAAAAGCCAAAAGCTATCAAATTAAACAAGTTCGGGCAGTGATTGTCAAGTATAAACTAGGAAGCAAAAATGATGTTTCGATATGAAATTATTCTCTACTGGAGTGAGTTAGATCAAGCCTTTATTGCTGAAGTACCAGAGTTATCAGGCTGTGCAGCTGACGGTGATACTTATCAAGAAGCCCTACATAATGTAGAATTAGTTGTGCATGAATGGATAGAAACGGCTAAGGATTTAGGCCGTTCAGTTCCTGAACCTAGACCGCGTTTGATGTATATTTGATTGATACACAAGCTAAGTCAAACTGATTTTTTAACATCATCAGAAATATTTGACATGCGCTAGATACAGATAAGAAAATTTCGGCGATAGGATTACTATTTGATTTTTGAAAAGATATTCATATAGCAATCCTAAATCATTCGTGAAAAATTAGATCCTCGACTTCTCGAAGAAGTCGGGGATGAGGAAGTCTAATTAAAAAGCTTAGTTACTAACAACCTTACAAATAACCATAATATGTGATTTGTATTTGTCAGTACTATAGTGAAGAAGTTGTAGTCCAGAACGTTGTATTTCTTGCAAAAGTTTAGGCATTTCATACTTGTGATGTCGCCAAATAGTAATCTCTTCACCTTCAGAGATTTGAATCTTTTTATCTATCCCCATTCGACTAAAATTTATAGTGTAATCATGAAGCAGTTTAATATTAGCCACTACACTATCGGTTGTTAAATCATACTTTCTCACAAGTTCACAATCTTCAGATTTAATCCCAATCTTATTTTTAACCCACCCATATATTTCTTCTACATGATATTTGCAGCCACCTCTAACTTTTCCATCCCATTGAGAGTTAGAACCAGTTTCATTAGTGAATACGAGAAAATCCTTTTCTCCCATACTATCTCTAAAGTTTTTGAGTACCTGATCTCGATTTTGATGATTCCCAATGGTAACTCCTAAGTGTAAAAATATTTTTGGTGTGTCGTCAATTTCAAGATTAGCTTGATTTTGGAATAAAGTTTTGGGTACACAACTACTTTCTATGTCAATTGTGGAACTGATAAACTCGATGAGAGGAAACCATTTTCTAAAATTACTTCTGGATACATGAAGCAATTCTTCACTAATATCTAAGGCAACATATTTATTAATTTTATCCAACTTATTTAGTCTGTGAATAAGTTTTTTAACTGGATAGGAATTTCCTGCACCAACGTCTACAATGTTGACTTTTTCTCCATTTTTAATATTGCCATTCAGATATTTAAAGTTATATTTTAAAAGGTCAATTTCGACATTTGATCTTCCATACCATTTAGGAATAATATATTGTAGATAAAAATTGTCCCAAATTTTTGCACCTCTACCTTTATAAGAATACTTTAGAGGTATTTCTCGTCTGACTTCTAATGCATGAATTATCTCTAAAACTTCTTCTTCAGAAAAAAGAGAGTAGAACTCAGAACTTGGCTTGACTGTGTGATTGATAGCAGTTGGGATATCCGAGGAAAGTTGGGAATCGCTATGAAAATTTTGAGCCATTATTCTTGTTCTTTGGTTTTCTGAGGTCTGGAAACGGATTAGCCGCAATTCTTGCCAAAAAGTTATTCTCCCATACCACTGTCCCAAAACTCGGAATTTCCACCACAACTAGGAGAGTTGTTCTATATTTCATATTCTCCACTCTCAAATAACCAATTGTTTTTTTACAATCAAAGTACGAGTTGACACTCTCAGGTCTAAAGACACTGAGATTCTACAGACAGAGTTAGACTAATTTAGTCTAACTCTCGCTACGACTGTCAAAGATCGCCTACTGAGTTGATCAAGTAAAATACCTAATCTTCCCGCTACTTTTCTTAAAATATTAGCTGCACCATTCAGGTCAGCATTAACAACCAATCCATCAGCAGACTGATACAAACCACGTTTAACTCGTTTTCCAGATGCTTTCCACCAATATGGTTTTTCACCATATTTAGGTAGGGAGTCTCCATCAAGAAAACTAGCTTGACTAGTATAAGCTTCTTCTGTTATCTCAAACCTAATTCCATGTAACTCACATAGTTGACATAACCTATCTCTTAATTTACCTAAAGGCATTTGAACAAATTTTTGGTTGTTCAACTTGCCCAGATTAGAGTTACTTTTAAATCCCTCATTCCAACCGATAACTAGAGTACCAATTCCATGTTTAATACAGTGATCAATAATTAACTTAGCTGTTTTGTTAATCCCATCTTTCATCTGATGATGACGTTTTCTAGTTACCCTATCTAACCATTCATCCCAGTAACCTTGAGGTTTATTCTCTTGCCTAGTTGCTACTTTCTTATTCCAAAGTTGATTAGCTGATTTCAAAAATTTAGCATCTATCAAAAATGAATTACCTAACGTATCAACACCAGCTGCTAAGTTTTGAGAAGTTCCCAGATCAATACTCAAAGCCTGATTAATATCTAATTGGTGTTTTGGCTTGTCAACTAGATAAGAAATCTCTAGATAGAAAGCTCCATTTTTAGGGAGAATAGTAAACTCTTTAACCCTTGAGTAATCAATATTAGATGGCAATGGTAAAGAAAAACACTTGAGATTAAACCATCTATTTACCGTGTTACCTAAAGGAAATTTAATTCTGTCTCCCTCTAGAATAGGTCTACCTAGTCCAGTGTTGGGATAAGCAACCTTGAAAAGTTTAGAACCTTTGAGATATTGAGGAGGTCTAGGTTGAAAATGTAGATTACCTTTGTGAAATTTAGCTTTCAATTCTTTGAAAGATTTAAAAGCTTCGGTAACAGAAATTAAAGTTTGTTGTGCAGTGATAGATGGTAAAGAACTACTTAAAGTAGTTTTAGAGATAGATGCCTCATAAATTAAATCAAATTTACCTGTCAGGAACTTACCTGTCTTAAAGAGTATTTGTCTAGCAAAATAGACTCCTGAGTTATATAATTTTCCTGATTGCTCACAGAGATATTGCAATATAGCTTTAGTATCTTTATCTAGGTGCAATAATAATTGTTGTACACCCATTAAATATTTTTCTTTACCCATCTTTTCACCTGTTTGTGATATTATTATCGCACAAAATTAAAAAAACTCGAGTGACTTAAGTCACTCGAGTCGCTTATGTCTCAGTCCCTAAAGGGACTGAGTTTTACGCTTACCGAGTGTTTCTATAATTTTTCAAAGATACAGGGGTGAATGACATTGGTTCAGCTACCAGAACTCCAGGAAACTTCGTCGATACGGTCAACCCAGCGCGTGCTTAGAAGTTTAAGCACTTACCGATGGACTTCGCTTGGAGCATTGGTCAGCCTGTTGTTGTTGACGATCGCAAACGCAGTTACCCCACAACTATTTCGGTGGGGAATTGATCAGGGCATCAGCCAAAAAAACCTCCAAGTTGTGCTATACAGCGCCGCCTGGATGGTACTCGCGGCGATCGCTCGTGGTGTATTTAACTTTGGACAAAGCTATCTAGCAGAAGCCGTATCTCAGGGTGTAGCTTATGATCTGCGAAACAAAATTTTTAGCAAGATTCAAAATCTCAGTTTCAGCTATCACGATCAGGCGCAGACTTCCCAACTTCTAACCCGTGTCACCAGCGATATTGAGCAAATCCGTACCTTTGTCGGCACCAGCTTAATTCAGGTCATTGGTGGAGTTGTGACATTGGTAAGTATTTCGGTGCTTTTACTGGTGATGAACTGGCAATTAGCACTGATTACCCTGACAGTAGTGCCGCTATCTGGATGGTTGATGGCACGATTCATTGGCCGAAATAACAAACTTTTCCGACAAGTACAAGAGCAACTGAGCAACCTCAATGCTGTATTGCAAGAGAACTTGCTAGGAATCCGGGTAGTGAAAGCCTTTGTGCGGGAATCAACCGAAAGGTCGCGTTACACGACCATGAATGATGCCTTAGTCAAGGCAAACATGAAGACCATTAGCGCCATCCGTGATACCTTCCCGGTGATATTTTTGCTGAGTAATTTTGTCACACTGGCAGTCTTCGGCTACGGGGGAGCGCAGGTGATTGGAAATCGGTTCTCCATTGGCGAACTAGTGGCGTTTAACTCTTACCTAGCGTTGATTCTCCAACCGATTTTGTTAATTGGATTTGCAGCACCCGCGATCGCTCAAGCAGCAGCTTCTGCCGAACGAGTCTATGAAGTTGTCGATGCAGAGGTTGAAATTCGCGATCGCCCCGGTGCTGTCCCATTTGAAACCTGCGGTGGTAGAATCACCTTTGAAAATGTTTCCTTTCGCTATCCAGGAGCCACAGATGAAACTCTCAAAGAAGTTTCCTTTGAAACCAAGCCCAACGAGCTAATTGCCGTTTTAGGGATGACTGGTTCGGGAAAAAGCACAATTATGAACCTGATTCCCCGCTTTTACGATGCCACAAAGGGAGCAGTTCGCATTGACGGACGAGATGTAAAAAGTTTCACACTCAAAAGCCTCAGATCGCGTATTGGGATTGTATTTCAGGAAACCACTCTCTTCTCTGGTACAATCCGCGAAAATATTGCTTACGCCAAACCCGATGCAAGCTTAGAGCAGGTGATTGAGGTGGCAAAAACTGCACAAATGCACGATTTTATTATCGGTCTACCCGATGGCTACGAGACGATTGTGGGTGAACGGGGCGTGGGCTTGTCTGGTGGACAAAAACAACGAATTGCGATCGCTCGTACCTTACTAACCGATTACAGTATTCTGATTTTAGACGATAGTACCTCAGCTGTGGATGCCAAAACTGCTGCCCAGATTCAGGCCGAACTCGATGACTTAATGCATCAAAGAGCTTGTACAACTTTTGTAGTGGCTCAACGCATTAGCACCGTCAAGAATGCCGATCGGATTTTTCTCATGGATAAAGGACGATTGGTGGCACAAGGCACTCACGAGGAATTGATGCAAAACAGTCCGCTCTACGGTGCGATTTTGGAATCTCAGGTAAAGCTGAAGGAGAAAAATGATCGACAATTAGCATAATTTTTGATCGCAGCCTTGTAATAAAGACTTTTAATCTCAAATCCCAAATCTAAAATCCAAAATTTTTATGAGAGGCACTATTCCCGTTGTTGCATCTGAGCAGACGAGTCAGCAACTTTCCACCCTGCGGCGCTTTTTGCAATACGTGCTACTCTATCGCAAAGAAATTCCCATCGCCCTGACATTAGTATTCATTGGTGCTATAACCCAGGCAATTGGGCCATTCTTTCTCGGCTGGTCAATTGATCACCTGATTAAACAAGGGAATTTACAGGGACTACTACAGTTATTAGCTCTACTTGGACTGAACTATGGGCTTGGTATCTTGGCAATCCGGGGTCAAATTGTTCGAGTCGGCTGGATTATGCAGCGATTGCTGGCTCAACTGAGGCAAGACATTTTTATTAAAATCCAAAGTCTGCCACTCAGCTTTTTCGATCGCAGCGAAGCAGGCGATTTAATGAGCCGCTTGCTAAATGATGTCAATACCGTGAATCAGGCATTTGGATTGACTATCGCCCAAATGCTGGGCAACACTTTCAGTTTGGTTGGCATTGTTATTGCTATGCTCTCAATCAACCTAAAACTCGGTTTGTTGAGCAATCTAGTTGTGCCACTGATGATTTTTACTACAGGCTTATTTGCACGTTGGGCAAGAGCCAGATTTCGCGTCACCCGACAAACCATTGGGGAGCTTTCCGCCAAGTTAGAAGAAGATATTGGCAGCGTCCGAGAAGCACAGGCATTTAATCGTGTACAGATGAATATCGAAGAATTCGACATTCTTAACGCCGCCAATAGAGATGCCAACGTAGAGGCTGTGGCCATTACTTCAGCCTTTTTGCCCTCCATCGATTTTCTCAACACACTAGCAACCGCAGGTGTACTGGCTTATGGTGGCTATCTGGCGGTAACGGGAGCTGCAACAGTGGGTGTGGTGACATCCTTTTTACTATACGTCCAGCAGTTCTTCCGCCCTATCCAAATTCTCAGCCAGTTTTACACCCAAGCTCAATCTGCTTTCGCCGGATTAGAGCGAATCTTTCTATTACTAGATGAACCGTCAGAACTCAAAGACGCACCTGATGCAACAGAAATGCCGCTCATTCAAGGTGAAGTGACATTCTCCAATGTCAAGTTTGGCTACAACCCAGATCAACTGGTTCTCAAAGGAGTGAATTTGCACGCCTATCCAGGGCAGATGGTTGCCTTAGTCGGGGCGACCGGTTCGGGAAAAAGTACAATTATTAACTTGATTTTGCGCTTCTATGATGTATCTGGCGGTGCAGTGAAAATTGATGATATTGATGTGCGTAGCGTTACTCAAGCAAGTCTGCGGCGGCAAATAGGCATCGTTTTACAAGACAATATTCTGTTCACTGGCACCGTTGCCGAAAATATAGCTTTTGGCGCTCCTTACGCCACTCAAGCTGAGATCGAAGCGGCTGCACAACTAGCAAATGTACATGAGTTCGTTACCTCACTACCACAGGGTTATACAACTCAATTAGGCGAACGGGGCGCTCCCCTGAGCCAAGGACAGCGACAACTAATTAGTATTGCCCGTGCGGTGTTGATCAACCCCCGAATCCTGATTCTTGATGAAGCCACCAGCAGCATTGATACCCGTACAGAAGCGCTCGTACAAACTGCGATCGCCCGTTTGCTGCAAGGTCGTACTAGTTTCGTAATTGCCCACCGCCTCAGTACAGTTACCCAGGCAGATCAGGTATTAGTAATTCAGCAGGGAGAAATTGTCGAGCGGGGTACTCACGCTGAACTGATCAATCAGCAGGGTGTCTATGCCAACCTCTATGCCCTCCAACTGGGTGCAGCAGAGACAATGGAAGTAAGATAACTGGGGTTAAGTTAGCTGGTGTGATTAGCCAGACGGTAGCCAACAGCGTTAGTCGATGATAGTAACACAGAACAAGTTCACCTGAGTAAAACGACATAACCAATGAACAACCAAGGTAACTAGTGTCCCAAGGTGGGGACACTAGTTACCTTGGGACAGCCTCAAAGCCTTACACTCGTGAAAAATTAGATCCCGACTTCTTCGAGAAGTCGGGGATCTGGACATCGCGGATTTTCACAACAGCTAAAATTTAAAATCCAAAATTGAATGCCAAATAAACGCTTTCATCACATTGGCTTTGGGCAAGATGATTTAGGCTCATCGCCTCCTAGCATTGCCCTATTATCTGGCGATCCAGAGCGATCGCACCTAATTGCCCAAACTTATTTACAAGATATACGCTTGTTGTCAGAAAATCGCGGACTCAATAGCTATGTAGGATACCTACCTAATGGTCGCCCCATCTTATCAGCTACTAGTGGTATGGGTGCGCCTTCATTAAGTATTGTGGTGAATGAGTTGGTACAAGTAGGAATCCGGCAAATTATTCGCATTGGAACTTGTGGATCAATTCAACCTTATATACCAGTCGGTAGCGTTGTCATTAGCAGTGCCGCATTGTGTCGCCAAGGTGCAGCAAATGACATTGCACCTGTGGAGTATCCAGCCGCAGCCGATCCGTTTCTGACAGTCGCTTTAGTTAAAGCCGCACGAGAATTAAAAATTGAACATTACATAGGAATCACAGCATCAGTTGATACTTTTTATGAAGGACAAGAACGCACTAATTCAGCAAATCCATATTTAATGCGATCGCTGCATGGCATTACAGAAGAATATCGGCGCTTGAATATCTTGAATTACGAGATGGAATGCGGCACACTATTCAAAATGGCAGGAGTGTATAATTTTGCTGCTGCTGCTATTTGCGGTGTAGTTGCTGGGCGTACTATTGGTGAAAATATCATCTTAGAACAAAGAGATATTGCTGTTAAAAATGCGATCGCAACTGCTGTAAATGCAGCAGCAACCCTTGAATAAGCTAACAAATTTTCTTATATAACTTCTTAGCATCCCAGATTTAATCTGCTCTAAGTAATTTTATCATGTCTTTACCTAATCTTTAATTATCAATCAGTAATTCTAGGTAAGATGTATTGAGCAAGATGCAATTTATCTGATAAATAAATATAAATAAAGAAAATTATTATGGTGCTTTTTGGTTGAGTTCAATATAGACCGAACCCCCCAACCCTTCCCTTCTACAAAGGGGAGTAAGATTCCCTTATACATCTCCGAAAATGAATGTAGAGACGTAGCAGTGCTACGTCTCTACAAGGTTTTGGATTTTATATATGTACTTCATTTACCTGAAATCTGCTATATATAGACAAAAATTATATTTAGAAGAGTACGAGGTGTTTAAAACTTTGTTGCAAGAGATATATGTTCATAAATATTGTATTAATAAACCTGATTTTTACCACAAAACTTTGTATTCATTATAAGGAGTTTAATTATTAACCTATATCAGAAAAATTGGAGAGAAATATAATATGAAGAATGCTTGGATGCGTTGGATTGCGACCGTTAACTTAGCTGCAATCGCACTAATGCCGACGCTGATATTTTTAGCATTCTCTCATTGGGCAACAGCTGACGATCCAGGAATATGTTATATGGTAACTTCCTCTGGTAAAACCATTGAATTGGGAAGGCTTTGTGGCAATATAGTCGCACCTTTCGACAACAGAGTTTTTCGAGTCCCCATCAAACGCCGCTTTGGTGGAACTCCTATAATTGATGTCACCTTCAATGACAAAAAAACCTTTGAAATGATTGTAGATACAGGTGCCACTGGAACCATTATCACTCTAAATATGGCGAATATACTTCAACTACAGGCTACAGGTACGATGCAAGCTCAAATTGCCGATGGTAGCGAAGTAAAATTCCCAACCAGTAAGGTAAAATCTATTGCAGTCGGTGGAGTTACAGCCAATAATCTTCAGGTAGCGATCGCACCAAAAGCAAGCATCGGCTTACTAGGCCACGATTTCTTTGGTAACTATGACATCAAGATTCTGGAGAAAGAGATCGAATTTCATCACCGCTAAGTTGTAATACCACTTAGACAGATGCTTACGATTTGTAAAGATTTTACTTGCGGCATAAAAGATTTCCGAAAACAGCCTATATGACATTGTAGCTAGCTAAGTACTTTTACATACAAGGACAGACAAGCTATGTCAGTTGAAGGTATTGACGTTGCTCAATTTAGTGGGAAGATTGATTGGGAAAAAGTGAAAAGTCAAGGTATTCACTTTGCTTTTGCTAGAGTCAATGATGGTATCACCCATCCAGACGAACTATTTACTACTTACTGGCCTAGTATTAAGAAAGCTGGGATTATACGGGGTGCATATTTCTTCTTTCGTCCCACCCAAGACATTGATCAACAGGTTAGATTTTTTGCCCAAAACTTGGAAATAGAACCAGGCGATCTCCCTCCAGTTGTAGATATTGAGCCAGCTTCCAGTTGGGATGACTTGAGTATGACACAGAGGCTTGACCATGTTACAAACTCCTTAAATGCAGTGGAAAATGCTACAGGTTACAAACCGATCATCTACACAGCACCTAACTTTTGGCAAGTAACGTTGGGAAATACCAAGCGCTTTGCTGACTATGATCTATGGATTGCAAATTTTAATACAGACACTCCTACTATTCCAGGTGGGTGGGAACTTCACACCTTCCACCAATACAGAGAAAACCAGACTGGTTTTCCTGGGATAGAGGGTGATGTAGATCGGAATAGATTCAACGGTGCTTTGGATCGTCTCCAAGCTTTAACCGTTCCTACTGTTTCACTTCAGGAAGGTCGCATCGGCCCAAAGGTAAAAAAGTTGCAGGAGACTTTAAAAAAAGTTGCCCAAGACTCAAGTCACCCAGAATTCGATCCAGGATCGCCAGATGGGATTTTTGGCCCAGGTACTAAAAAGGCTGTTATAGCTTATCAGGAAGCCAACAGTCTTACAGCTAATGGCATTGTTGCCCCTGAAGACAAATTAGCGATCGCTTAAGTTAAGCTTGATTTTCAAAAAAATCTTGATGGCTTGCACAAAGGCGATTAATCATCTATCTAAGTTATACGAACCCAAAAAAAGCATTTTTAACAACTAAATATTACTATTAAGTAACCCTAAATTCACCTGTGAGAGGGTTTGTAGTCGCATTTCTACAAACCCTTCTCCCAAATCAATCTTGACAGATTCCAAGTTGTAAATCCCTAATCTTGATTCTTCTTGTTTACAGCAATTTGAAGCCAAGATTATTGAGAACTTCACGCAAGCGATCGCGTCCCTTTAAAGCCTCAACAGTTGCAATTCGCTGGGCTGAGTGTTCTGACCAATCGCCAGGAACATTCATCTTTTGTTCAGTATAAAAGTCTTTGATGATGTCGTTGTAGTGAGCGATCGCTTCTTCTTGTTCTGCCAATTTATAGGTTTCACGATGGAGTATCGCTGACTGGGGCAACCTTGGCTTAATCGCCGCTTGAACTTCAGGATTCGGATAGCCGACACATAGACCAAATACAGGGAACACAGAAGGCGGTAAATTCAGTAGTGCTGCCACCTCTTGGGGACGGTTCCGTAGTGCGCCGATATATACTGTTCCCAAACCAAGGGACTCAGCAGCTACAGTTGCATTTTGCGCCGCTAGTGCGGCATCGACTGTTGCTGTCACAAACATTTCCAAGTATTCTAAAGCATCATGAGATATGCCGCGACTCTCAGCAACGTAACTTAGACGTGCCAAATCTGCTAACCAAACCAAGAATAAAGGCACCTGCTTAATATGTGCTTGGTTTCCCGCTAGCTTAGATAACTCCTCTTTGCGCTGTTGATCTTCGACTGCTACCACACTCCAGGTTTGCAAATTCGAGGAAGTAGATGCAGATTGGGCGGCTGCAATTAGCAACTCCAGAGTTCCCGGTGGTAAAGGATCAGATACATAAGACCGGATTGAACGGTGAGATAGTAATGCTGTCAGCGAATCATTCCATTCAATTTCGGGATTGAAGGGAATTTCACCGTAGCGCGATCGCAGTAGTTCTGTAGGATTAGTCATAATCAATTTCCAGATTCACATTTCAAAAATTGTCAGCTAGTTTATTCCTAACACTAATTCCATCTGTCGTGGCATAGAGATATATGCCCTGACAGCCGATTCATTCTACTAGTTTAAGTTTTTGGTGAAAATGCCGCATATTCTTCTTTTGTCAACACTGCATCCTTCACATTTATCTCTTTGGGAATTAACTTCAATTTATAATATGTATCTGCAACACCTTGTTGTAGATTTATCAGATTGTCGTCAACTGGCACAAGCCCAAAAGTCCGCCTATTAGTTGCTTTTATCATCGTTTCTAAATCAATTCCTAACACAGGTGCTAGAGTTTTTGCTACTTCTTCTCGATGCTGTTTAGACCATTCTTCTAGATTTTCAATCTCCTCCAATATTGTCTTGACAGTTTGGGGATTTTCAGTGACAAATTTGCGGGTCATCAAATAATATCCTCCCTGTTTATTAATTCCAGTGCCATCAATCAGGACTCTGGCTTTAGTTGCCTGTTGAGCTGCTGCATAGAATGGGTCCCAAATTACCCACGCATCTACACTACCCTTGACAAATGCAGCACGGGCATCAGCCGGAGCCAAATATTTAGGTTCAATGTCAGTATATTTCAACCCAGCTTTTTCTAAAGCTTGGACTAACAATAAGTGGGCACTAGACCCTTTTTGAAAGGCAACTTTGCTGCCTTTCAGGTCAGTAACTTTTTGAATTGAGGAATTTTGAGGAACAAGAATTGCTGAACTAGCCGGAGTAGCCGCAGTCCCAACAACATAAGTTAGTGATGCTCCCGCAGCTTGGGCAAATATTGGCGGTGATTCTCCTACAGGGCCAATGTCAATACTACCCACATTCATGGCTTCTAATAGTTGAGGTCCAGCCTGAAATTCAGTCCACTGTACAGTTATACCTTCTGGTGTTAAACGCTTTTCTAAAACACCCTTAGCTCTCAGCAAAATGGTTGATTTTTGATAGCCAAATCTGACTACTTTTGCTTTATTAGAAGTAGAATTGCCAACAGATGTGGCACTGGGATTAGAAGAATTAACAGTCGATGTTGATGAACAGGCAGCAAATAGCAAGCTCAGAGAAAGACCTGTAATAAAAGCCCCGACTATTCGCAAAAAAGAAGAAAAGAAGAATTTATATTGGTTGTTAAAGAGGATATTCCTGAACTTGACGGGCGATATCCACTTGGCAATGAAACGGCGAAAGATTACGTTAATCATCAAAATGATTACTCTGAACTATATTAATACTATAAACTTATAGGTTTACCGGAGTATATAAAAATTCAGGGAAATTTGACATAAGAATAGCGGTAAGTGGGGTAAATTAATACTTACCCGCCTCTTGTCATAGTGCCAAAAAACACAACACTAATTCAGCAAATCAGGTTCTTCGCGCACAATCCGGTCGTAAAGTGGCTGGAAACTGAACCACCCACTTGTATGTGATCCCACTTGAGTTTGGGTTAAACGGGCAGTTTCGTGTTTGATAGTAGTGGGTCTACCCGCAGCTTCTGCCAGCAGTTGGGCTTGGCACGATCGCTCTAAGCTAATATACCAAAAGGCAGCTTCATCTACTGTATGTCCCACAGTTAAAATGCTATGGTTACGCAGGATTATGGCTTTCTTTAGCCCCAAGGCTTGCGCTAGTCGCTGACCTTCAGAAGTTTCTAAAACAACACCTGTGAAATCGTCAAACAGGGCATGATCTTCGTAAAAAGCACAAGAATCTTGAGTCAAAGGGTCAAGAAGACGCCCTAAACTAGACCAGGCTTTACCATAAAGCGAATGGGCGTGAGCCGCAGCGATTACATCAGGTCGAGCTTCGTGAATCTGAGAATGGATGGCGAAAGCAGCTTGATTTACCTGAGCATCGCCTTTAACCACCTCACCTTCTCTGTTAACCAACAGCAGGTCAGAAACTCGGATATGACCGAAGTATGTGCCTAATGGATTTACCCAAAAATGGTCTGTAAACTCAGGATCGCGAGCGGTAATATGGCCGGCGATTCCCTCGCTGAACCCAAACTTACCAAACAGGCGAAAGGCAGCAGCGAGGCGTTGCTTACGGTGCAGGCGTTCTTCTTCAACTCCCTGGAATACTGGGGGTTTTGGTCTATCGTACCTAGGCATATTCTTTTTCTTCTTCTTTACAGGGAGCGTTGGAATATCCAGAGCGAAAGGATTTGACGCTCTGAGATTCTGGGATGAACTGGTGACGCAATACGCAACCAGTATCATTACCCAGGATATGAATGGATACAGATGCACTCTGGGATGTGGTTTTGACGGCGTGGATATCACCATCTGGGGGTAAGAGGCGGTAGATATCGCCTGATTGAAGCCTACGCACTTCAGTTATTTGTAATTGTGCGTGTCCTTGGGCATTACCGCTATCTACACGGCGATAGACTGTTTCTTCTTGATTGCCTTTGTATAAACCAATCAATCCCCAAGCTAAATGATCGTGGACGGGAGTCGTTGAGCCTGGGGGAATCACCAAACTGAATACCGACAGGGAACGGTCTTTGGCGCGATAAAGCAACCATTGACCAATACCTCCACCCATGCGGCTTTCGGGATTGACTTGGGCAAACTTTTGGGGTAGCCATTCCTCTTGGGCGAGCAGTTCTTGAAAATATGGTTCTAGTCTGGCAAGAGTTTGTGTGTGATCGTCAACAGTACTGGCGCTAATTTCCCGCACTGTTGCTACAAAGGATCGTAGTTCTTGACTCTCAATAAACCATTGGTCTTCTGCTAATGGTTCTAAGATAGTGTGGTTCGTCATCTATATTTCTCGGTTTAGGAGGCGACTCCGATTAACTAATTACGAATTACGAATTATTTTAGTGCCAGGATGAATCTTGAAGCCAAGTTGCTCAAGCTTTAGATGAGAAAGGGACTCCTTCAAAATGATAGTAAAGGGATATCGCTGAAATACGGTAGCTTTACCTTGTGACAATAGCAGCCTAGCATGGCTGATGCGTACTGGATACAAGGGTTGTTGGTTGGCATCGAGAATGAATACTTTGGTCATGAATTATATTCCTTATGAATGAATTATTAAGTAAGTGGGTGGTAAAATTTATAAGTGCCTCATTGCAAGTGGAAGCTTCGCAAAGCATCTAGTAAAGAAGCAATTGGCATAGTGCATCACCTCAAAAATTACAAATCTTATTTGGGAATGGGGCATTGGGCATTTCCCTCTGCTTCCCCTGCTCCTACTTAGGTGTGGGGCAAATAGTCGCAGCAACATCTACCCTTTTCGGTAGAATCTTTTGATCGAGCATCCACTCGGCAGTCTTCTGAATTTTGGCAACATCATCAGCATTATTGGAGCGCAGCCAAAAATCGCCAAACCTAGCCAGGAACTAGCAACCAATAATCCACTAAAGGACTTACCTGAGCGTTCTGATAATAAAAATAATAACTTTTTGGACTGATTCAACAACTTTTTTATTACTCCTTTTATTCAAGAAAAGGTAAGAATGAGAGTCTAGATGTCAACTCCAGCATTCTTGATCTTTACCGCTCATTTATAGCAGTTATCGTTTACGTGAGGTACACCCGTAGGGGCACGGCAATGCCGTGCCCCTACACCTCGTGATGTAACGTTGTACTGCATCTGAATGGGAACCGCTATAGGGATTTCCAAGGAATAAATCATCCAATTTTGTGGGGTGTCTCACAATAATTAGTTGGATATTTTTTATTGTGAAGTCTCTTAGCTATGATATTATTAATTACCTTAAACCCGGTAAGTTGGTCGGATAACCGTTGATTAACTACAAACAGAAACTATCACATACAAATTTAAAAAGCAATAGGCTAGTACCGCAAGGCGGAATTAAAAATTAAAAATGAATATAGCGTAAGCGTTTCATTGATTTTGAATAGGTGGTTTATTTACGCCGTGTTGTACTAGTGGTCTGTCAAGTCTAAGGTTGTGGGTTTCGACTTCGCTCAACCCACAGATGAACGAGTGTTGAGCGAAGTCGAAACACGGTGCTCATGCACAAATTTGGTTCTGACAGACCACTAGTCCCTTTTTCAAAAGGGCGTAATTGCTTGTAAATGCAGGGTTTTTTCTAACTGTGGATGCTTGAAACGAAGTTCCCTAGCGTGCAGATGTAAGCGACTGGTAACTGCACAGCATCCATAAAGGCGATCGCCTAAAATAGTTACCCCAAGTCCTTGCACATCAGCCGCATGAACCCTCAACTGATGAGTGCGTCCTGTGAGTGGCGTAAATTCTACGCGGGTGTAGTCTTGTTCTCTCACCATTACCTGGAACTGTGTCAAGCTGGGTTTACCGTGTTGCCAATCAACTTTTTGCTCAGGGCGATTTTTAGGATCTCCCCACAGTGGCAAGTCAATCACACCTTGCTCAACTTTTACAGCACCGGCAAGTATGGCTTCATAAACCTTGTGAATCTGGCGTTGCTGAAACTGCTGGCTGAGTTGGCGATGGGTTTGGCGATCGCGTGCCAATAACAAAATACCAGATGTTTCCTGATCTAGGCGATGCACAGATACAAGTGCCATACCATCCGGTAACAGATGACGTAAGCGACTCAAAACACTATCTTGGCGATCGCCATAACGACCAGGCACCGAAAGTAGTCCAGCAGGTTTATTTACAGCAATCAGCCATTCATCCTCATAAATAATGGGGATCTCTCCCTTAATAGAGGGGAACGCTGGGAAATTACTTTCATTGGAGCTACGCAAATGTGTTAATGTATTTAGCGAGAGTGGGTTAGTTATGTAAAAATCCCTATTAGGGATTGAAATAGGTCTTAACCCTGAGAGCAAAAACCCCATTAATGGCTGACATCGCTCCGCACAGGCTCCATAAAATTCTCCCGAAATTTTATCCTGATTTCCTGAAGATGCACCCCACCAAAATTCCGCCATTGCCAGTGGTTTGAGATGATGGGTTGCCGCATAATGGAGCAGCTTTGGGGCACAACAGTCTCCTGTGCCAGTGGGTGAACCTCCTGGCATCAATTGCTGTAATGATTGCGATCGCCCCGAAAAATTAGTCAGGCTGTAGCTAGCCTGCATCTGAGCTTGTAATTGACGAGACAATGCTTTACGCCGTTGTTTCAATTCGCTAATTCGCGCATCCGTTGCGGCAATTAACTGTTGCAGAGGCTGTAATACTTCATTTTGCTGGCGTTTAAGTTGTCGTCGCTCAATTCCCTGCTGACGACTCTCTTCGTCTAGTTGTTCCAGGGCAATAGTTAGGGCTTCTGGAGTGAGTGTATTGCAGACTTGCTGACGTTTCTCCTGTCGTTGATGTTTGCAATGGCGATGGCGATCGCTCATTACTTGTAACTGACGCTCAAATTCATCAAACAGGGTTTGGTAATGCTGGCGTTCAGTCAGTTGCTTTAAAGTAATAATTTCTTGTTTAATCGTGTCCAACTCAGCCAAAGTGCGGGCTTCCTCCAAAGCAACTTCGTCTCTTCCGGGAATTGGCGGCACCCAGCCCTCAACAACACTGCAACCATTCAAAAGACCGGAAAAGGCTTTGAGTACCCGTTGTTCGCCATTGGGCAGTTCAACCAATAGTATTCCATACATCTTGCCTTCACGAGAATAACAGTCATTGTTGGCAAGTTGTTGCATTAGTCCGTGAGCGATCGCTTCGGATATTGGGGTGCGGGGTAATTTTAAGCGAGCGCCACTTTGGAGACAACGCCCTTCGTACCAATAACTACAAGATGAGTCGCTGATTGCAAAATCGCATTCGATGAAATCTGAAAGTGCGTGGAGAAATACCATACAAAGTATGATTACAAATTTAGCTGATCCTAATCTCTGAAATTATTGCCCATACTAAGAAGTTCGTAGTAAGGACTTTAGTCTTTGTTTTCTAAGCACTAAAGTGCTTACTACAAACTATTCATCCGAGATACGCGGAAAGTGGGAAACTCAGTCACTTCAGTACTGAGAGGGAAGCGACACGAGGGATTTTAATCCCCGTGATATGAGTCTATATTAAGTAATAAGTAATGGCATTTACTCATTACTCATTACTCATTACTCATTACTTATTACTCATAGAAGAGCGTTAGTTAGCAGGAATCGATAAATCGCTCTCTGGTGGATTGTCTTGTTTTGGTGGAAGCGGCTGTTCGGGTGAATTTTCTTCTTTAGCTGTAGATTCTGGATCTTTTATCCTATCATGCTGTTCTTGCCCTCTCAGTCCAACATCTGATGAATCGCTCTCTAGTGGATTGTCTTGTTTTGGTGGAAGCGGCTGTTCGAGTGAGTTATCTTCTTTAGCTATAGATTCGGGAACTTTTTTTATGCCATGCTGCTCTTGCCCTCTCAGTCCAAGATATGTTGCCGCACTGATTCCTTGTAGTGTGAGAAGTGTATCATCAAATTCTGGCATTGCCAGATTTTTAATCACCTGCACAATAAAGAATAGTCCGAGCGCAACTGTCCAAATAAATGTTTGGAACCGATGAAAGTTAACTCCATTAATGTCCGATAATATATCGGTGAAAAAACCTTCAGAAACGTCTTGACTACCTTTTCTATCTTCCTCATTACCCTGTCCATCAATTAACGAAGTACCAAATGCAGTTACAGAGTTAACTCCTAATAAAATTAGTGCTTGTCGATTCAAAATATGGGCATAATCTCCTGTTATGCCGTAGATAATCAGGTAAGAACCAAAAATGAGAAATGTCCAAAAAGCAAGTTGAGATATCGATAGGCTGAAAGGGTTTTTGTTATTTTTTTTCCTCCCCAGAAAAAATTTACTAATTGGGTTTTTCCGATATTCTATTTGAATCCCAACAGTTTCAACCTCTTGTGTTTTTTTAGAGTAATAAACCCCTTCTATTCCTGGGCTACGAAGGCTGTTTCGGCAATACCTAGTGAATATTAATGCAATAGACAAAAGTAGAATCAGAGACAACCAAAATCGCCACGAGAACAGAACTATTTTTAATTTAGGCGGTGAAAGAGGATTGCTCACCGGAATCGCCAGTTTCTTGGGACAGCCTACTCCTGCAATCACGTTAATACTGTATCTATTTCCTTGACCAAGAAGCGTATTCCATGCAGATTGAGACGAGTCGGTACGTTCAAGTCGAAAGGCTAACCAATTATCATCAACAATTTTGCTTTGATCTTTATCTGGAACCGTGACGATGACTGGTTCTCCGTGGACATCCTCTAGTTCATAGCCATCCAGGTACAATACTAATTGGCGAGGATCAAATGAATTGCCTTTAGGGGTTACATTTCTAGTCGCTGCTGCTAATCCTTCAACTCTTATCCTGATGCGATCGCCCATTGTAACTTGGTTATGATCATTGTCAGCAATAACTTGTTGAGTTTTGAGACCAGGAGGTACTGAACACACCTGAGGCGATGCAAAATTCACAGAAGGGACATCTGAACTATCTTGAGCAATTACTGCAAAGTTGATAGAAACAATCAACAGAAAAACCAACAGAAAAATAGCAGTAAATCTTTTAACATTTCTATACATCGCTCGGTATTCCACCACCAGTGATAACTATGTCGGTAGTGTAAGACGTTTCGGAGTACACAAGCCATCACAGAGGAAAGACAACAAAAACGCTTAGATTACTGAACAACGATTCGAGGGGTTGCTCAAGATGACTTGATATTCATGGATGAGATGGGATTATTGCTCTGACTTTTCACGTTATGTGGAAAAGCTAACGATTGACCTAAACCCCCTAACCCCCTTCCCGACACCAGGCTGGTTTCATACAACTAGAGAAAAACTAAAACTAAAACTGGTTTTTAAAGCCTCTCCCCCCGTGGGCTACAGTGTACACACAAGTATGACCAGCATAGGTTTCAACTCTTCTAGTAGTTTCGTAGTAGCGCGTTTTGGCGAGATATCCTGCATTTGGTGTCAATTGGGTTTCGTTAGGTCAACCCAACCTACACTTTTTTTGCTACATATTAGTCTAGATACCCCAGTATGGTGCGTTATGGACACGCCGAAATAACAAATGGGTTCCCAAATACGATAAATGGGTTCCCAAATACGATAAATGGGTTCCCAAATACGATAAATGGGTTCCCAAATACGATAAATGAGTTCCCAAATACGATAAATGGGTTCCCAAATACGATAAATGGGTTCCCAAATACGATAAATGGGTTCCCAAATACGATAAATGGGTTCCCAAATACGATAAATGGGTTCCCAAATA
>NZ_JBALEA010000044.1:0-11937 GCF_036917135.1 Nostoc sp.
GTTTTCAATGAATGGACTTGTGTTTTCAATGAATGGACTTGTGTTTTCAATGAATGGACTTGTGTTTTCAATGAATGGACTTGTGTTTTCAATGAGACGCTTTGCGAACGGCGACAAGCTATGCCATTGGTTACGGTAATGAGTTGCAGAGTGATGATGGCATTGATCACTCCCCATTCTCAAACCACCAAGGGTCATTAGTAGCGTTAGTTTTAATCAAAATAGCTTTTTTTCGCATGAACCGTTTCAGCGCCACCGCACCCATACGCGATCCTCCCAAACCGGAAAATTTGAAGGCATTTTTCTCTCCCTCATGCATCATAGCGGTGAGTCCAGCATCGTTGATACTGATGGCACCTGCATCTATCTGATGGGCAATTTCTAAGGCTTCGGTTTCTGACTCGGCAAACACAGCAGCACTTAATCCGTAAATTGAGTCATTGGCTAAAGATACTGCTTCCTCTACTGTGGAAAAAGGCATGACTGGCATAATGGGGCCAAAAGTCTCTTCGGTCATGACTTTCATGGAATGATTAACCTCGGTAAGCACTGTGGGACGACACCACCAACCGCCACCTAAGTCTTCAATGACACCGCCGCAGTGAATTACTGCTCCCTTTTCCACTGCATCTAGAAGATGATCACTAATAATGGTTGCTTGTTTTTCGGCGATGATGGGGCCAATTTCTCCACTTTCAACTGTGGGGTAAGCTAGCCCAAGACGATGTGCTTTAGTTACTAGTTGATGATAAAACTTTTCAAATATCGATTCTGCAACGTAAATTCGCTCAATTGAGAGGCATGACTGTCCGGTGTTGACGACGGAACCCCATAATATTGCTGAGGTTGCTAATTCTAAATTGGCTGATTCTAAAACGATCGCCGGATCTTTCCCTCCTAATTCCAAAAAAGCTGGAATAAACTGTTTTGCAGCTGCCTGTGCAACTTTTCGCCCCGTCGCTACACTGCCTGTAAAACATACTAAATCTACATTTTCAATCAAAACAGATCCCGTTGCGCCTGCTCCTTCAACAAAAGTTAATACGTCGTGCAATTTGGGGACGGCGTTGAGTGCTGTAACCAGTGGTGCTACGAAGCGGGGAGTGATTTCACTGGGTTTGACAATAACGGCACAACCCGCTAGTAATGCCGGAATGGTATCAATGGCAGACAACAACAGGGGAAAATTCCACGGGCTAATTACCCCAACTAGGGGATAAGGAACAGATGTTTGTTGCAAGGCAATAAATGGAATGGCGGTATTTTTTGCAGATTCTTGCAGCAATTCTGGTGCTAGCCTACACCAGCGATCGATGCTAGAGAGGAAGGAATCTATTTCTAATACAGAGGTTGATAATCTTCCGGTATCATTTACCAAAGCTTCTGTGAGGCGATCGCGTCCAGATAATATCGCCTGTTTCCACTCCTGTAAAGCTTCAATTCTTCCCTCTAAGCCTAACTGCTGCCAGCGAACTTGTGCCCGACGCGTGCGCTTACATTGTTGTACCACCAGCCTTGGAGGGGGCGGGATAATTACGTAGTCAAATTTGCCAGTTCGGGGATTGCGGACTTCTATTGGTTTTGTCATTAGTAATTAGTCATTGGTCATTAGTCATTTTTTATTACTTCCCATGCCCAATACAACTCTTGGAGAGGCTGCGCCAACGACTTTGCGGTAGTTGAGCGTAGCGATGCACTGAGCGTAGTCGAAGTGTCGAAACTCAGTACAAGTGCCCAATGCCCCATTCCCAAATTCAAATTATGCCTAATTTGGCCAACCGCTCAATGGTGGCTTGCTGGGTTTGCAGGAAGTGTTTGCGGTCTACTTCTCCTTCCAGCATAGTATTAGCTGGGTAAAAGTGTGATTGTTGATAACTTTCGGCGTATAGTTCAAAGCGTTGGCGGGCAAGTAAATTATTTAACCCCGGTCGGCGGCGATCGCGGCGTAATGCTGCTAAATCAATCTCTGCAAATGCTGCCATACTCTCACCTGCACCTGTCTCTGCTAATACGATTCCGCGATGGTCAATGATTTTCGAGCCACCATCAGCCGAAGCAATGGGGATGGCAATATTAGCGATGCCTGCGGTATTGGCTGAAACTACATAAGCCATGTTTTCAACGGCGCGAGTGATTTTTGCCGCGTCTTTGGGCGTGAGGTTTTTGTTGTATACTTCCGAGGTGGAATGGACAAAAATTTCTGCTCCTCGCATGGCTAGACACCGCGCCACTTCTGGATACAAAATTTCTTCTGATGCTAAAGCAGCTAAATTACCGATCTCCGTTTTGGCTACGGGGAAAACTCCCTCTAAACCATAGCAATCGAGATATTTATCCCAAACGTCATGGGGAGTGGGAGCAAATAAAGAATTTAGCCGCCGATACCGTAAGATAATTGAGCCAGAAGGGTCAAGAATAAAGCAGGTTTGAAAGTACAATCCGGGAAAGTTCGGATCAACTTCGTAGGCGTTACCAGCTAAAAAGATTTTGTGCTTTTGGGCAATTTTACCAAGTGCCTCATACTCAGCACCAGCCATTTCTATACAGGCTTTTTCTGCCCATCCTCCAAGAGAATCTCCCATTGGGAAACCGGTGAGAAAGTATTCTGGCAGCACAATTAAACGACAATCAAAGCCAATAAAAGCGATACTAGCAGCAATTTGTTGAGCGAGGCGGTTGATGGAGTTTTCTATGAGCGATCGCCCTTGGTGGCGTAGGCGTAGCCCGCCGGAGGCATCGCTTGTTTGGTTGACTGCATGACAGGTAACTTGCAGTGCTAAAGCGCGATAGGATTCAAAATTAGTCATGGGGCATTGGGCATTGGGTATGGGGCACTTGTACTGAGTTTCGACTAAGCTCAACTACCGCGAAGTGGTTGGCGCAGCCTCTCCAAGAGTTGTATTGGGCATTGGTCAGTTGTCTTTAAATTTTCTACACAAGGGTTTAGATATAACTGAAAACGAGCCTCTAGTAGTCTGTCAAGAACTAATTGACGAATAAATTTTCTGTAGAGACGGCGATTTATCGCGTCTCTCTAACCGTCAAAATGAATTTGACAGACCACTAGTTTTTGACGGAGTTCTTTTGTCATCTCCCGCAACTGCTCAAATACAGCTTTCTTGTCTAAATCAGTTGGTTGCTGAGTCATAGTTTGAGTTTGCGGCTTTTCTATAAACTTAATATTTAGTTTGACACTTTTTGGCATCTAGCTCGTTGCCCATATTGGGCAACATATTTACCGAATTCAGGACTTTGGTAAACAGCCCATCAACTAAACCACGATCAAGCTATTGTGGCAACATCCTTTTTCCACAGCAGAGTTGCAGCAATCTGCATCAGTCAATGATTCTTCATTTAGATGCCTTTGCCCTTAGTCTTAACCTCAGTGATCGTACTGTAATTTTATGTAAAATTGTTTTATTGTACTTAATTATAAAAATACAAATAACTTTGCTGGTAAATATAGACAAATTAGGAGAAAAACAAATATTAATAAGTTAGTTGTTTTATTATAAATACATATATGGCTTTTGATTTAGATGAAGCTTTTCAACTGGATATAACCCAAATAAATTTGAACCAGGCACATTCAATAGTATTTAGTTTATATAATGACCCGAAAATTCCTTTTGTAATTTGGTTACTAGAGAATCCTAAGAGCCTATTGGCGTTACCTGGAAAAATTATTCTGCGCCACCATGATTATATTCACATACTTTTAAGTAGAGGAATTTCTCCTCAAGATGAAGCTTTTGTAATAGGATTTACAATGGGTAATGACTTAAAAACCAATCAACTACATTTATTCATATATAAATTTTTTGCTAAGTTTATATATCCAGATCCTTATAAATTTTCAAAGTTAGACTTCATGAATTTTAACTTAGGATTTATCTATGGCAGAAAGATTAAAATTAAACAAATAAATGAGATTGATTTTAAAATATATCAAAATGAAAATATCAAATTTTTAAGAAAGTTTTTCGGTATTAATACTGATGAAACGAAATCCATGTGAGAGTATTAAATGAAGTTACTACTAATTAAAATGGATCTAAAAAAATAATATGAGAATGCGCCTACCTTATAAACTGAGATTTGTTTCTTCTCAACTTGTAACTGTAACAGTACTGCTGACATTGCTCTTATTTATTCCTCAAATTTGGCTAAACTGGCAAGTATATCATAGCTTTAATAATATTGTTAAATATGAATTTAAGCTACAAATGCTGAGTGATGAAATTACTTATCTTGATGAAGTATTAACGATGTCAGCCCGGATGAATGCTGCCACAGGTAACTTGATTTGGGAACAACGGTATCGCCAATTTGAACCTAAGCTAGATATTGCTATTAAAGAATCTATTAAACTTGCTCCTAAAGCATATAAAAATGAGGATACCAAAATAATTGATGCTGCTAATCAGCGCTTGGTTGCAATGGAATATCAATCTTTTGATTTAGTTAATAAAAATCAAAAAGAGTCAGCCAAACTACTGCTTTTTAGCAGCGAATATGAAAATAATAAACGCATTTATGCTAATGGTGTTGCCCAAAGAAAGCGTAACATTTCACTTCAGTTACAGCAGAAAATTGATGAATATTATCAAAGAATTTTTTGGGCAATTTTAGAATCTATTATAAGTTTAGTAATGCTGATTCCAGCATGGCTGTTAGTATTGCATTTATTGCAGCAATACTTAAAAGATAAAAAAATTGCTCAAGCCGCCTTAGAAGAAACGAATTCAAGATTGGAAATGCAAGTTGCAGAAAGAACAGTAAAATTAAAATACAAAAATTTTCAACTAAAACAGACACTCAAAGAATTGCAACACACTCAAGTACAACTTGTTCAAACCGAGAAAATGTCTTCATTAGGTCAGTTAGTTGCGGGTGTTGCTCATGAAATTAATAATCCAGTTAATTTCATTTATGGCAACCTACTCCACCTGAGAGAATATAGCCAACAATTACTAACTTTAATTACCCTGTATCAGCAACAATGTTATAATTGTAGCCCCGAAATAACTACTCTACTTGATGAGATAGATTTAGAGTTTATTATTGATGATATGCCGAGAATATTATCATCAATGGCAATTGGTACTGAACGTATTCGCGAAATTGTACTAACTTTGCGTAACTTCTCGCGTCTTGATGAAGCAGAAATGAAATTTGTTGATATTCATGAAGGAATTAATAGTACCCTATTAATTTTACAGTATCGTCTCAAAGAAAATCAGAATCGGCAGGAAATTACAATTATCAAAGATTATGGTGATTTACCTCTTGTTGAATGTTATGCGGGAGGATTAAATCAGGTATTTATGAATATCTTAAGTAACGCTATTGATGCTTTATATCAATGGGAAACAGAGTGCTTAAAAGGAGAGATTGAAAAACAGCTTAGTTCTATTACTATCCATACTAAAGTTAAAAATAAAGAGTGCATAATTATTAGTATTAAAGATAATGGTTCAGGAATAACTAAGGAGGCTCAAACTAAATTATTTGACCCTTTCTTTACTACTAAACCTATAGGTAAAGGTACTGGCTTAGGATTATCTATTAGTTACCAGATTATAGTGGAAAAACATAAAGGAAAAATTAAGTGTATTTCTGCACCTCGTGAGGGTACAGAATTTGTGATTGAGATTCCTATCAAGCAGGCATGTTCAATAGTTCCCCATTGATTGATATAGAGCCGTGCTAGAAACACGGGGTTTTAAACCCAAATTTTCGATAAACTTAATTTAAATAAAAAACTCTAGGTAGAAGAGAGAATGTCAAATTTCCCCGATCGCACAGAGTCAAACACCGATAAAATATTACTCATCGGTGTTACTGGCGGCACAGGTGGAAATGTCGTCAAGGGATTTCTCGAACAGGGAGTTACCAACCTGCGAGTCATCACTAGAGAAATTGACCTTAATCGTCCAACTCTTGCAAAGCTCAACGATGCCAAAGTGGAACTTGTAAAAGCCAACCTCGACGATGAAACCTCCCTTATCGCAGCATTTGCCGGGATTTCGGCTGTTTACTGCCACGCTACTTCTGCGGACTCCACTAAAATTGACCCCCTAGAGGTGGAGAGGGCAAGGCGACTTGGACAAGTTACCAAGCAAGCTAACATTAAGCACTTTGTCTACAATTCCGCAGGTGGGGCGGATAGGAATTCAGGAATCCCTCGCATTGAGCAAAAGTACCAAGTAGAAGAAATTCTCAAAGAAGCTGGGTTACCGACTACTATGTTGCGAGCCTGCTTGTTTATGGAGGAGTTTTGGAAGAAGTACACGCGACCTTCCATCCTCAAAGGTAGTTTCCCATTTTCCATTCAGCAAGACAAGCCTCTTCATCTAATTACAACGAAGGACATGGGCCGGGTTGCTGCCTACGTAATTAAACATCCCACCAAGTATATTGGTCAAGAAATTGAGCTAGCTGGCGATGTGCTGACTCCAAAGCAGATGGCAGAAGTATTTTCCCAAGCGCAGGGGATGAAAGTAGTTTACAAAGAGACACCCGCCTGGATTTTCTTACTCTTGCTGCAAAGGGAACTGTTCGATTTGATTCAGTGGTATCGCAAACAAGGTTATCAAGCGGATGTCCAGCGTTTACGAGAAGAGGAGTTTCCTGGACTTCTGACCACATTTAGAGAATTTCTGGCAGAAACCAACTGGGCAAATGCAGAACTAACCTACGATAGTCTGTGATTGGACTACTAGTACACTGTGGCGAAAGTTTGCCTAGTTTGTTTGATTGACTGCCTGACAATACAAAACAATTATGTTGTGTATCAAGGTAAATACGTCGTTTCCGGTTTTTATGAATCATTATTTGATTGTTGTAGACCAGCACGGTAGGGGCAATTCATGAATTGCCCCTACGACAAACATGGGCTTTATTGCGTGCATAAGTCATATAAGTTATGAATTTTAACTCATAACTCATTTTCTGTAGCGATCGCTCTGGGGATATTGCCAACTCTTGCCAGTTGCACTGTAAAGGTAGAACCTTCGTATAATTTACTTCTCACAGAAATCGAACCACCAGAGCGCAGCAGCAATTGCTGTACTATTGTTAACCCCAATCCAGCACCACCATAATCTTCAGTTGCTGCTGTACGCACACGATAAAAGCGGTCAAAGATTTTGGTAATTTCGTTTTCGCCAATACCGATACCTGTGTCGCGGAATTCTAATTGGACATAATCGCCTTGAGTACGGGCACGCACCCATACTTGACCCCCATCAGGAGTAAACTTAATGCTATTGTGCAGCAGATTAATCACAATTTGCCTCAGACCACCACTCACGCACCAAACAGGTGGGAGTTCAGTCGGGATGGTGTAGGCTAACATAATCCCTTTTTCTTGGGCTACAGGTTGGTAAGTACTTACTACTCCAGGCACAATATCTGAAAGACGCACCGACTCCAAATTCGTCCCCTCCAAATCCCGTTCTAGCCGCACCAGTTCTAACAAACCAGTAATCAGCGAATTTTGATGATCACACTGGGTATTTAACATCTGTAAATAACGTTGTCGCTGGGGGGGTTTAAGATTAGGGGAATTTAATAATGAGAGTGCTGTCTTCATGTGCGTTAGGGGTGTACGCAATTCCTGACATACATTATTTAAATATTCATCTTTGAGTTGCTCTTTGTTGTGTAGTTCTTGATTTTGCTGCTGCAACTTGGTGGTGCGTACTGTGATGATTTGACGATTAATTTCATCTTGTCGTAGGAGTTGTTTTGCCAACAGTTGATTCATCAGTGCGCCTTGGGGCACGCTTGGACAAATAAAACTAGCAGGTAAAATTGCAGATGATTCTGGCGCAATCGCTTGTTGGATACCATTTAATACTTGCTGAATTACTCTCCCCTCAACAGTAGTTATAATCAACAACGGCTGGTTTTTATCAGTATTTACCTTCCCAGATGTCTGATTTTTGCGTTTTTTAAGTGGTCGATGAGCCACAAGTAGACTACAAAACTGTGGCGATAACACCATCAGAAAATTTTCCCGCCGCAGTTGGCTATCTGGTGGTAGGTGAACAGAGATGTGGTGAGAGGATGAGGAGGACGAGGAGGACGAGGAGGCATTTACTCTTGCTTTTCCCTCATCTCCCCCTGCTCCCTCATCTCCCCCTACTCCCGCTTTCCTACTCTCCTCAATCTGGCAAGTGTAAATGAAACTAGACGCACCTACCGAGGATTTATAACGTGCTAATTCTGATTGCCAAATTTTTTCTGGTGGTAGCTTCACCCATAAAGTGGCTGCAATTTGCTGCTCAATTAGTAAGTCAATTTGCGCTCTCACCAGTGATAGCAGAGTCGCAGGACTGAGGGACAATGGTTTTGGAGGCGCTTGCACTCCCATAACCAGTTTATAAACAGACAGATCCTTAGCCAGAGAAACATTCATGAGTCAAGCACAACTTGGATGAAGCAAGAAATAACTCTGTATTCGATTTTCACCTTTATGTGTGCATTTTTTACAAAATCCCCACGGAAATAAATATGGAGCAGGGAGCAGGGAGCAGGGAGCAGGGAGAAAAGTTTTCCCCTCTGCCCCCCGCACCCCGCCCCTCTGCCTCTTTTCAATGCCCAATGCCCAATGCCCAATGCCCAAATTAACCTTGTATCTTGAGTCTTTCGTGTAAAGCATCCCGTGCGTGTTCTCGGTCGTCAAAATGGATTTTTTCGGTGCCGAGAATTTGGTAGTCTTCGTGACCTTTACCAGCAAGTAAGACTCCATCACCCGGTTGTGCTTGTAAAATTGCGGTACGAATTGCGATCGCGCGATCGCAAATTACTGTTGGTTGTACTGTATCAGCAATTCCTGCTAAAATATCCTGCAAAATCCGTTCGGGGTCTTCAGTCCGGGGATTATCTGATGTCACTACTGCCACATCAGCTAACTCAGCAGCGATTTTACCCATTTTTGGGCGCTTAGTGCGATCGCGATCGCCGCCACAACCAAACACGCAAACCACATTCCCCGGTATAAACGGACGTGCAGCTTTCAGTAAATTTTCTAAACTATCGGGTGTATGAGCATAATCCACAATCACGCTGATATCTTGGTCAGCATCAATTTGTATCCGTTCCATTCGTCCGGGAACTCCGGGGAACTCAGGTATCACAGACGCTACTAACTGCAAATCTAGCCCCAAGTGTAAAACTGCTCCTACGGCTGCGAGAAGATTTTCTAAATTATATTGTCCGACTAGAGGCGATCGAAAAGCTACATCACCTTTTGGTGTATGTAATGTCCCACTGACACCATTGGGCTGGTAATTTAAATCACTCATCCAGAAATCAGCGCTGTTGTCGTTTACGCTGTAACTCCAAACCCGTTCGGAATCCAACGAGGCAATTAACCGCTTCCCGTAAGAGTCATCAGCATTAATTATTGCTCGTCCCTTGAGATAATTAGGGCTAAATAACAACGCTTTGGCAGCAAAGTAATCTTCCATGTCGGTGTGATAGTCGAGATGGTCTTGAGTAAGATTACTAAACACCGCCACCTCAAATTCACAACCCAACACTCTACCTTGGGCTAAAGCGTGAGAACTTACTTCCATCACCCCGAACTCACTACCAGCCTTTACCGCCTCTGCTAGCTGCTGTTGCAGTTCCACTGCAAAGGGCGTAGTATGGGCAGCAGTTTGCTCAAAACCTGCCCAACGAGTGTAGAGAGTTCCCATCAAAGCTGTAGCTAGATTCGCTTTGATCAGCAGAAATTCAATCAGATGAGTAGTTGTAGTTTTGCCATTTGTACCAGTCACACCCACCAGCTTGAGTTTTCGCCCCGGATAACCGTAAAAAGCACTGGCTATTTGGGCACAAGCTTGAGTTATGTTACTTGCACTAATCACCAGAGCCTCATTTGTGGGAGGATTTTTTTGTGCAGCTTCGGGAGAGACGATCGCAGCTACAGCCCCCAATGCGATCGCACTTGGCCAAAATTCCCCACCATCAACCCGTGTTCCTGGCATTCCAATGAACAAATCTCCCATACCACAAGCATGAGAATTAGTCTTCAAACCCCTAACTTCCACATCCTCTAAAGTCGCATGGCTAGGTAATTGTTCAACGCTATCTACCGCCCTTAGTAATTCCCGCAATTTCATCTTGTGAACCTCGCCACATTCTTAATCTTGCGCTTATTCTGCATTATTTTTTTCTAATTGGCTAAATACTTACGCAACATTTGCTCCAACTGTTGCACACTAGCACGAGGAGAAGGGCGTGGCAATAATTTCTCTTCTTCCTCTGTGTCCTCTGCGCCTCTGCGGTTCGATAAATAAAGTACCGGCACCTCATACTCATACGCACCGAACCAATCTTCACGAGTCGTAATATCCCTAATTTCCAACTCGAAACTGAGATTTCGGATTTGTTCTAGCTTTTCTTGCAAGCCTTCACATAAATGACAGCCGGGTTTACTGTATAAAATTAATCGCATTTGTTAATTAATTATCATGAACCCTATTTATTAATCAATAAGTCCATTTTATTACTCGTTTAAAAGCCAAAACATCTATTAAATTAAATACCTAAAAATTTTCAGCTATGACCATTTGGTACGTCATTTATAGTTTTGTGGTAGAATAAAAATAATTTTATATCCTTTTACCAAAAAAGGATTTTGTTTCAGAGATGTCTATTTTAATATCTAGTAACTACTCCTCCGCGTGAGTCTAAACAACGAGAAGAGACATTCAACTTTTGCCACGATCCATTTATGTCAAGACGAGCCCATATTGTAACTCCCTTATCACCATCACCAAATTTAATTGCCCTTATAATTTTATAGAAGCCAGGTCTTAATATTGCGACTCGATATCCTCCATTATTGTAAGCTGCACAACTTCCGTTAACATGAACACGATCATTAACAGCAAAAGCTGATGTAGCTGAAAAAGAAATAGTTGCGGTGATGATAGCAGCAGCAACTCTATTAAACATTTAGCCTCCAATACTTTCTAATTATTGACGTTTATAGATCAGGTGATGCAGTCGTTCCTCCATTTGATGCATGCTGCACCATTGGTTTCATTTGTATATAATCATTTTTGGGTAACGCTTTTAGTAAACAATACCTTTGCAAATTTACGAGGGTGAGTTGATGATGCTTTAACTTAGGACTTGTGCATTGACAGAAGTAATTAAATATGAGTATGGATTTTCAGGCATTTAAGTTTGATTTTTTTACTATTAGCCTGCGGCGGGCTGCGCCTACGCTAGTGATAAGACAGCTAGTAGCCAATAGCCTGAAACAACGGATTTTGATCCGCATGATAGTCATTTTGTACAGTGCGTAAATTCTAGCATCAATTTTTTTTCACAATACAATACTATCGTGTCAATGTCAAGCAACTATTGTCTTATTTAGCCATGCAAGTGTATTTTTTTATATAAATACATTAACAGTATAAACAATGCACAGTAGAACACCTCAACTCATCCCTCAATTATGTAACGCCATAATATTTTGTTAATGCAAATGTGGATAGTAGCGAGATCGATGAATGCGTCAAAAGGTTTTTTTTGACGTTCCCATCTGACAACGATGCGGCGGTATTTACGTTGATACCAAGCAAAACACCGCTTTTGCTGAAATCTCGGATCAAATTAATCTTACTTAGCACTGAATTTTGAGGCAAGAATGAATGATGCTTTTAAATGTCAAGCGTAGGCATCGCTAGCCCAAAAATTCTGTTGATTAGCCCAATTTTTCACATAATTTTAAGTAATATTATTTATTGACAAAAGTTCTATAGTCTTAACGTCTCTCCGATGGGGGAAGATGGGTTTTTTGTGTTGCCGAAAGAGGTTTTGACACTCTCAGGTCTAAAGACACTGAGATTCTACAGACAGAGTTAGACTAATTTAGTCTAACTCTCGTTACGACTGCCAAAGATCGCCTAC
>NZ_JBALEA010000045.1:0-81967 GCF_036917135.1 Nostoc sp.
CTAGCTATAGATAACAGAAAACTATCTCTATTCATGCTTGAATAACTGGTCAACCCTTGAAATTGCTTTTTTATGACTTTTTCAGCAACCCCTAGCTAGTTAAAATTTAATTATTCGTTTCAATAACTCTAAAATCTATTTCAAAAAGTAGCTGTTCTTCATCACCAAAGCTGCCTTGAATCATATTGTGCCAGCTATTCCTGTTTCATTAATCCGAAATATAAACACCGGAGTATTCGGGTGATGCTGGCGAGACTTATTTATAGCAGCTAATTCATCTGTATCAATGAAATAATCTCCACTTTCAGGCTCAACAGCCATATACCAGTTGTAGTGAGTTTTGATTAACTCTGGTTTAACTCGGTCAAAAATAACTTTACAGCGTTGGTAAAATGCCTCTTGTTCAGCTTTCCATTGAGCTTTTTTTTCTTCTATCGCTGATGTCACTCTATATTAAATCTTTGTAACTTGCGCTCCCATCGGAAATACAAACTTTCCCCATCCACCTCATCTGTCTCTTCACTTTCATCAATGAGGTCTTGGTTTTTCTCCTCTAATTCGCGCATATACTGCCTGAGTATACCCCCAACAGCGATCGCTCTACTTTTATGTAGCTGACGGGTTAACTCTAAAAACCATTCTCTATCACCCACTAAATCTGACTCTTTTACCTGATACTTGAGAATTTCAGGGATAAGTAGTGACGGGTTATGATGTTTAGCGATCGCGCTAGTATGAACAACAGGCTTGTAATCAATCCGTAAGCACTGCTGCCATAACGCTACCCATTTGGCATGAGAAAGATAGCCATGACTGAAATACGAAGGCGGCACCATTGCCAAAATATGTAAATGCGGGTGTGCTGAGACTCCATTTTTACCTTTAGTTACTTCTGTGGATTTTACCCAACCTTTCGCAGGCCATGTTTTCAATTCAGTAAATCGCTTAAAAGCTTTATTTATCGAATCCAAGTTTTCCCTGAGTTCCTTAATCTGGCAATTCCTGAGAGTCAAAGTAACAAATAGCCAACGGTGCTTGGGGTAATCAGTGACAACCTGTGGGAGAATTTTGTAAGCTCTTGCTTTCCACATTAGCGATCGCCGCCACTGACAAACCGGACAATGACGAACTCTACAGAATCGGGCATCTGATAGCTTTAACTTGAGAATACCTTCCGATTCCTCTGGTACTAATTGAAATTTCAGCAACTCGGAACATATTTTCATCCGCCAAGCATACTGCTGCAAATAATCTTCGTCTGCTTTGGCGTAATAATGTAAGACTTTATCAGTATTAGCTCTGTGTTTATCCCAAATTTTACCAATAGGTGAAACTTCGGTTAAGCTTTGTACATTTTGATTTTGTTGGAACTTATCTTGAGACGATAGATTAAAAGCAATAAAGTTACTGTCTGAGGCTTGAGCAGACACGAAATTACCAAATCAGTTTGTATCAACGTCCCAAATTAACGCAAGTTATACGGTCAAGCCTCAGTAAAAGTATTTAAGTAAATCAGATGTGATGACAATTTATAATTATTACTCCATGCATAAATGCGCTTTTTTGTCTCCATTAATAAACAATGGTGCAAGTACTCATTAATTACGAACTTGTGCCGAGCGACTTGTACTGAGCGTAGTCGAAGTAAGTCGAGGTATTACGAATTAGTATTCTCATCGGGCGCTTCAAACTTATAACCATAGCCCCGCACAGTTTTAATAAACTCCGGTAAGCTGGCATCAACTTCCATCTTCTTACGCAACTGACCAATATGCACATCAACCACCCGTCCATCTCCTGCGTAGTCGCAACCCCAAATTTTTTGGATTAGCTGTGGGCGACTCCAAGCCTGATTAGGATGACTTGCCAAAAAATGTAAGATATTAAATTCCAGCGCTGTTAAGGCGAGAGGTTTATCGTTAAGTGTTACCTCTCGACTCTCTGGGTTAATTGCTAGGTGCTTGAAAACGATACGTTGGGTTGGGGAGGCGTTGATGTAGCGTATCCGCCTTAAAAGAGCTTCTACTCTAACTTCAACTTCTGCAAGACTAAATGGTTTACTCATGAAATCATCAGCACCTGCGCTTAGGATTTTAATTTTATCAGCTTCGTCAGTCCTACTAGTCAGTATCAGCACTAAAACATTAGTACGACTCTGCATTTGTTGGCAGAGGCTATAACCAGTCACATCCGGCAAATTCCAATCCAGAATTACTAAAGCCGGGTTGAATTGTTCAAACAACGATAAGGCAGTCTTACCATCTGCTGCCGACTCTATTTGATATTTCCGACTTAAAAAACGATAGACGAGATTTCGCACACCGAAATCGTCATCGACGATCAGAATTTTGGGAGTAGTAGGGGGAATCATAACCATAATGCTGCCTATTGTTGATTGGGCGATTCGCTGTTGCGCCAGTTTTGCCTTACGTGTTTCTGTTGAGAGTGTATTCACGCGCGTCTCTGGTGAGTGCGATCGCTACTGTAGTACTTGTACACAACTAATTTGCCATGAAGTTTATGAAAACTTCAGCCATCGGAATGCTTGTAAAATGTATAATTATCTTATGTTTTTTGTATGATTTTGAATTTGCATTGGATATTTTTAACTTTCATACTTAAAAAAAGTGTAATTTAAGACCATTTTCATAATCGCAAATAGTCCACATAAACACCAAACGCCACGAAAATTGCTACAACTTTGGAAGATCAACGCACTGCCTGATTGATTAGATATCTACAAATGCTCACAAACCAAGCTATAAGCCAATCTAGATTTTAAACTCCTACTTACCCAACTGGTATGTCTTCTTCAAGAGAATCTACGAAAATTTACTCTGATGCATTTACACGTAGCTAGACTCTTAAGCATATACTATACTACAAGTTTCATGACAAGCCAAGATTGAGGACGATAGATTACAGAATTTTCTAAGCTGGCTGAATCAAAAATCTAGTTCAGTCTCTACGCACTACAAAGCAGCAGCTATTCGTGGCTTTTACCTCCTTTGCGTTGAGCGAAGTTCTGACAATATGCGTCACGCCTTTGTCTATACTTCTGGTTATGACCTTGAGTATGTCCTTGTTGGTAACATAGCTTTTGACCCTGACCTTGCTCTTGATGAGTTTCTGTAGCGATCGCTGATATTGCAAAGGTACGCAATTCTTATATTAATAACTGAATATTTTTCATTTTCAACTAATGTTTTTTATCAACTCATTGTTTTGACGTAGCAGTGCTACCTCTCTACAAGGGTTCTGGGTAACGCATATTTAATTTCACCAGATGTCTATTAGGCAGCTTAGATCCCCGACTTCTTGAAGAAGTCGGGGATCTAACTAACTCCTACACAGATTGCTATATCTGAGGAGAGAGTTAGAGGAGATTCATACCAGCGAAAGAGCAATTAAATACATTCAGTTCGCTAAATTGCTATTAATATCGTCAGCAAGGAATAATTATGGCTAATAATTTAGTAGGCGGCATCATTCCCCCACAGCCACCAATAGAAGCACAATCTGATGTTCAGGTCTTGAAGACTCGTCTGGAATGGGGCGAACCAGCTTTTACAATCTTGGATGTGCGCGATCGCACTACCTTCAATCAAGGGCACATTATGGGAGCAATGCCAATGCCAGTAGATGAATTGGTAGAGCGTGCAGTACCTTCCTTGAATAAGAGCCGTGATATTTACGTTTACGGTGCCAATGAAGAAGAAACGGCTCAAGCTGCACAACAACTGCGTTCTAATGGATTTGAGCGTGTCTCTCAACTCAAAGGTGGTCTTGCTGCATGGAAGGAGATCGGTGGACCAACAGAAGGCATTATTGAATCAAAAACTCCCCCTGGTGCAGATGACTACAACGTTGTAGATCGGCTAAAAAATCACCAAGAAAATCTGCAAAAGGGAGGAAGTAGCGCCACAGAAGCCGTTAAGAAGGGAGTTAGTAATCTCAAGGAAGGCATTCAAGAAGGAGCAAGCAACCTGAAGGAAGGCATTCAAGAAGGAGCAAGCAACTTGAAGGAAGGCATTCAAGAAGGAGTTAGTAATATCAAGGAAGGTGTTAGTGAATCTAAAAACCCTAGAAACACTGATGATTCCAATGTTTGATATTAGGCGAAAATAACTTAGTTTTGAGGGTTTTTAGTAAGGACTTAAGTGCTTAGGAAACAAAGACCAAAGTCCTTACTACGAACTAGTTATCTATCAATTTCAACTTGAAAGATTACTAAATTGGGTTGTTGAGAAATGAAAGTTTTTTGTCCCCATTCCCCTTTGATCAATGTTCAAACAAATCTTTAAATTGCAACAAATCTAATGAAACTATTGTTGGCAGAAATTCAAAACATTCTTGAGCAATTTGCCAACGTTCTTCCCGTTTGAGCATTTCTATTAGCTTCTGCTGCACACTAAGTAAGTAGCGCACATCATTGGCAGCATAACTTAGTTGAGTTTCAGATAAGCTACCGGCGTTACCCCAATCAGAACTTTGAGAACTTTTATCCAGTTCCACTTGTTCTAACTCTTGCACCACATCTTTGAGTCCGTGGCGATTTGTGTAAGTGCGGGCTAATTTACTGGCAATTTTGGTGCAAAAAACAGGCTTAACCTGAATCCCCAGATTGGCTCGCAAAGTGGCAAGGTCAAATCGAGCAAAGTGAAACACTTTCACAATATTGACTGCTTCCAAGAGTTTTTTTAAGTTGGGGGCATCAACTTGTCCTTTAGCGATGCGAATTGCAGTCACTTTCCCTTCTGGGTTGCACAGTTGCACCAGACACAAGCGATCGCGCAGGGGCAATAATCCCATCGTTTCGGTATCAACTGCGATCGCGGTAGATTCTAAATACTGGCTAAGGGCTGCGTCACTAAGATCGCGATCGCTCACCTGAAAATCTTGTAATGTCATGAAATGTTCAAAAATAATAGCAGTGTCCAGCAAACAAAAGTCTTGTCAGACACTACATTATTATTGGGCAAAAAAACCAGAAATTAAATCTATCTAGTGCGAAAAAACATTTGTGTCAGGTAGACTTCGCCTTGATTATTAGTAGCAACCCCAATTCCAGTCAGGTTGTAATTTCCTTTAAGATTCTTTAGATGTCCAGGACTGTTGATCCAACCAGTAACAGCTTCCTCCACGGGGTTGCTATATCCCCGATTGAAAGCAACATTTTCCGCCGCACTGTTGTAACGAATAGGGATAGCTTTGACTCGCGCTTCAAACCCGTGATGGCTAAAAGGGGTTTTGCCTTTAGCCATATTTTGACTATGAATTCTAGCCTGTCGAGTCATACTTACATTTAAGGTCAACTTTGGCAGTCCTTTAGAAGCTCGATATCGATTAATTTCGTCAAATACTGATTTTTCTAACTCAGTAGTTTTAAAAGTAGGAGTCGATATTGCAACCTGACTAGAAAAAAGCGACAACAGCTTATTACGGGTGGATGTATTCGTAGAAGTATGATTTGGTATCGGAACAGTCGTTAATCCACTAGCAAGGACAAGCGCACTTAAAGCGATGCCAAAAGCAGTTTGTCGGAACATGGAGAATTGCGTAATGTGTAGAGATATAAGACTTATACTCTAGCTCATTGTTCCGAAGATATATACCACGAAACTATTAAGTGTTGATGAATTTTGGCAGTTTGGCTACATCCTTTACAAGGGACATAAATAATCATTTCCAATGGTCAATCTTTTAATAGGTCAGCTTCATGGAAATCACGGTTAACTTTGCTGAGAATTTAAGATTTTCATGAACTAATATAGTATTCAATAGACAAATGTCATTGAAACTACATTATAGACATCTGGTGAAATTAAATGTGCGTTATCCAGAATCCTTGTAGAGACGTAGCATTGCTACATATCTACACTGATTTTTAACAAAATGTCTAATAGGGAATTGGGAGAATTCAAAGCCTCTCTTCTGGAAAGAAGGAGATCAGAATATTAAGTTGCACATCGCGTCAAACCTATGAGCGAATGAACATTTGTGTGAAGTAAATTTCGCCTTGACTATTCTTGGCGACACCAATCCCCGTCTTATTATAATTACCTCTGATATTAGCAAGATGCCCTGGACTTTTGAGCCAGCCCTGAACAGCTACTGTGGCAGGATCGCTATATCCCTGATTGAAAGCAACATTTTCACCAGCTGCTTTGTAAGAAATACCGGTTGCTATAACACGCTGTGCAAATCCATTATGTCCGAAGGGAACTGTACGATTAGCCATGTTCTGACTGTGAATCCTAACTTGATTATCTATGGCAGAATTACGAGTCAGCGCTGGTAGCCCTTGGGAAGCTCTATAGTTATTAATTTGGTTGAAAATCGACTGTTCTAGAGTAGCAGTGTCGATGTTGGATGCCGCAATTTTAACAGTACTATTTGATACAGGTAAAGAAGTCGGCGTAAAAGTTGGATTTGTTATGGGAGTAGCGATCGCACCACTACTGAGAACAAGAGTTCCTAAAAATACACTGTAAAATATTGTCTTGATCATTTACTCGAAGTAAAGTTTTAGACAATCTAACCAACTAATATCAATGTGACAAATTGCTTATAGGTCTGTATAGCTCTATTTATGCCGTTTTAGGTTCAAAAACTACCAACAAACGTTTAGATTCACAATCTTACGAAAAAATAGTGCTGTTTAATAAGTAATTGTCTTCTACCATTAGTATGATTGTTTTTATCCCAGATTCGACACCGAGGTTATCACATAGTGTAATTACTAGATTTCTTTTGCTTTTTTAGTTCTAGCTTATGATTATTTATCTCTAACATTAAGTTATTTTACTGATATTAAGTATACTTAATAGCCTTTAATGCGTCTAAGCGTCAGTAAAAACCGATTGTCAGAGTTTAAGATGCGGAATATATAATATAAATTGCATGGATTTATTCAGCAAAATTTCTGCGTGATTTCAACTAGCTTTGTTTGAGAGCTATTTTTACTCCACTGCTGGAGAAGTTTCGGCAGATGTAATTAAGATATATATCGAAGACCCTCATCATAATTAACGCTCTTCTATAACTCTGGAGAGAGAATAATCCAGAGGATTGGAAATCGCGTTGCATAATCAAGGCGCTCATGTTGCCCACCCCACAGGATGTTGAGAAAATTTTAATATGCAAATTAGATGTGTTTTAACTTAAAAGAGCCTTAATATTGAATGCGAATAAATTCGCCGTTGGTACTTCCTCCACTGCCTTAAGTCAAGTGGAGGAAGTGCCGTTCGGGGTTCTTCATGTAAGTACGTTACGGTAGCATCACGTGTTGGAATTATTGATCCAATATGGCTTTTTCCCCAATATTTTACGTAGGTTTACGCTGGATCTAATAACTTTACTACCGTCTGTACATCCTTATCACCGCGTCCAGAGCAGTTAATTACAATTCGAGGACTGTCGGTTAGCTGGGGACAGAGGGTTTCGAGGTAGGCGATCGCATGGGCTGTTTCCAATGCTGGGATAATTCCCTCCAATTTGGATAATCGCTGGAATGCTGCCAAAGCCTCTGCATCTGTCACACTATAGTATTCGGCACGACCAATATCCTTCAAATAGCTATGTTCTGGTCCCACACCGGGATAATCTAACCCGGCACTAATTGAGTGTGCCTCAATGATTTGCCCATCTTCATCTTGCAGCAGGTAGCTCATGGCTCCGTGCAATACACCAACTCGTCCTTTTGTCAAGGTTGCTGCGTGTTTTTCCGTATTGACACCTTCTCCAGCTGCCTCAACTCCAATGAACCGTATAGAAGACTCATTCATAAACTCATAAAATAGTCCCATCGCATTGGAACCACCACCCACACAAGCCAAGAGAATATCAGGCAATACACCCCACTTTTCCATTGCTTGAGCGCGGGTTTCTTGGCCGATTACTGCATGGAAATCACGTACCATCATCGGGTAAGGATGAGGACCGGCTACCGAACCCAAGATGTAGTGAGTCGTTTCTACATTTGTCACCCAATCCCGGATTGCTTCAGAAGTAGCATCCTTCAAAGTTCCCGTTCCCGCTTCCACCGGACGCACTTCTGCCCCCATCAGCCGCATTCTGAACACATTCAACGCTTGGCGTTCCATATCATGAACGCCCATATAAATGACGCATTCCAACCCAAAACGAGCGCAAACTGTGGCTGTAGCAACTCCATGTTGTCCAGCCCCCGTTTCGGCAATAATTCGTTGCTTACCCATACGTTTCGCCAACAATACCTGACCAAGGGCATTATTGATTTTGTGAGCGCCAGTATGATTTAAATCTTCACGTTTTAAGTAAATTTGCGGTCCCGTGCGATCGGGTCGAGCATAATGAGCAGTTAGGCGTTCAGCGAAATATAATGGTGTCGCACGTCCCACATAGTCTCGTAACAGTTGCTGTAGTTCTGCTTGAAAACCAGGGTCATTGCGGTATTGCTGATAAGCTGTTTCTAATTCAGCAAGGGCAGGCATGAGCGTTTCAGGTACATACTTACCGCCAAAGCGTCCAAAGCGGCCTAGCGTATCTGGAACCTGAGCAGTTGAACTTGGAGATAGGGGAGTGGTAGTCACAGGCTGTTTTCGATGACGGGAATGACTTAATTATTATAGAAAGTCTGGGGCATATATGGGGACTGGGGACTGGGGACTGGGGACTGGGAACTGGGAACTGGGAACTAAATTGTTCGTTGATATTCAATGCCTAATGCCCAATACTTCGGCTACGCTCAGTACAAGTGCCCAGTGCCCAATTACTTTAAATCCCTTGCAATGGATTTGTGATGTTAGTCTAGAAATTGATATGCCAGCAGAATGGTTGCGTAGAAGTTTCCACTGCCTTTGAAATTTTTCTTAAACATTCATTTTATGTCTTCTTCAAATCCCAAATCTTCCGATAAAGGCTTTGTCTACCGCGAATTTGGCAACGACAATTCTGCCGCCACAGAAAGACCAGTGCCAGAACTGCCCCCACAACAACAAAATCTCAAAGTACAAGCTTCCCGTAAAGGACGCAAAGGGAAAACCGTCACAGTGATTAGCGGTTTTCAAGCCAAACCGGAAACCTTGGCAGATTTGGTGAAGCAGTTGAAAAACCAGTGTGGGACAGGTGGGACAATTAAAGATGATGAGATTGAAATTCAGGGTGAACACAAGCAAAAAATTGTCGAGATTTTGATCAAGTTAGGTTATAAGGCCAAAATTAGCGGTGGCTAATCTTGAGTGCGGTTTACCGCATCTTAACCGTGACCTACATTGAGAGAGGAAATGTTATCTTTGAAAGGTACAAATATGCTTGAGCAGTGGTGAATCAGTTCGCCAACAAGCTATTTTTTCTGAGATTAATAGGAGGTTTAAATGGATTTAGTTCGGATTTTGTGTGCCATTTTCCTGCCACCTTTGGGAGTTTTTTTACAAGTAGGTTTTGGTATAGACTTTTGGATTAATATAGTTTTGACGCTTTTAGGTTACATTCCTGGGATTATTCATGCAGTGTGGATAATTGCTAAGAAATAATTCTTTTTGGGGTAGATTGGAGGCTCTGCATCCAGTGACAAATTGAGTCGGAGCCTCAATTAATGCATTTGCATACAGAGCATGGAAATGAAGAAAAAAGCCAATATTTCCAGGGCTTTGTTGGGTTGCGATTTGCTGAACCTAACCTACAATTTTAATTTTTCACAAAGCCAAGGGTATTGGTTTATAACTTTGACTTAGCTATGAAAATATTGTAGGAAAAATAACTATCTATTCTACTTTAAATAAAAATTTTAAAGACCAGATTTATTAAGTCTATAGTGTGGGCTTTTGTGTGACTAGTAATACCGAATTAGCTCTCATTTTTTAACATCGCATAGAGTCTAAACTCCAAAAGTAAGGGGCAGATGTGCAATTGCCATTGCACAGTTGAGACGTTCAAATCTTTGATTAACCCAGTGCGTATATCTAGTACCCAGCCATGAACTATAGGCGCTTTTCGCTGATGGAGTACCTGACGCATGATGGAAGTTTGATAAAGATTTTTCACTTGCGCTACAACATTGATTTCTGCCAAACGATTTAGACGTTCTTCTCTTGTTGGTAAGGTATCAATTTCTGCTTGTTTCTCTAAATACAGTTCCCGAATCGGATTTACCCAGTTATCAAGAATTCCGATGGTTCTACCTTCTAAAGCTGCCTTAATTCCTCCGCAATCGTAGTGACCACAAACAATAATGTGTTCCACTTTCAGATGTAAAATTGCGTATTCTAAAACAGCTAAAAAGTTTATATCCGTTAGAGAAACCTGATTGGCAATATTACGATGTACAAATAACTCTCCTGGTTCTGTACGGGTAAAACTTGTTAATGCCAGACGACTATCAGAACACCCAATGTATAGAAAAGGTGGTGTTTGTCCGCTAGATAATTCTTCAAAGTAAGTTGGGTCTATAGCTAGCTTTTCGGCAACCCAAGCCTGATTATTTCTGAAGAGTTCATCAATGTTGTTATATTTCATTTTTCGTCAAATTTGAGACAGAATATCGCGGTTATCGTACCCTGCGGGAAGCTGCTACGCGTCTATGGATGCAATGCACTCTGAACTCACTTCCATTCCTCTCTCCTAAAAGGAAAGAGGCTTGGAATCTTACTCCCGAACGCTAGTAGGCAAGGGGTTGGAGGTTAGGTCTGTATTGAACTCAGTTGAGAACTGCTATATGATCAATATTTTAGCTGATCTAAAGTTTGCTCTAAATCAAGATGAACTTTTTCAGAGCTATAATTTTATAAAGATGACAATTTTTCCTACAAGATTAATATAACTTTTGTATAAATTGTAAAAATCTAAGTTAGTAATTAGAGATAGAATAACTATGTATAACTTGAGTAAACTAGCTAAATAAACTAAAATCTGAGCGTTGTGACTGCGAATTTTAAATCTTTATCTAGTTTAGATGTTTTTGCAAAGCAGAGAAAGTTTTGTAACCATAATCTATGTAAATCTTTTGAAATCACACCCCAAACTGTGCATTTGAGTCAAGCAATTGTGGCGGAAGTTTTGAGTACTGTCCCTTTCAATAGACAAATACCCTTTCTGATGATGGGAAGCTAACTTAACAAAGATGCCAAATTTGAGGTTGAGATATTAATTGATCAGCTTCAATCGGGGGCGACAACTTTGCTCTCGTGATGATGGTTGATTGACCAACGGTGATCAATACTGACAGAGGAAAATTCGCAAATTTCTTCTAGTCGCTTTTGCTGGACAGCAGCTTTACGGAGAGTAATAATTAGCTGATTCACCTGATACCGTAAATCGGGATTATCATTTACTGCTAACATGGTTTGTCTTTCTAAGAGTTGAAGTATAAGTTCGTAGTGAATAGGTGAAGGTAGAGGAATTTGCTCCATAAAGTTAAATTTTGATTTCATATTTGGGATTTTGTATTAGTCACACTTTCTCTCTTGTAAATAAATTGTTACATAATAAAGAACTAGTTACTTATGGCTTTGATTTGATAGCAATGAAGATTTGGCAAAGATATTGATGATATTTGACAGCAAAGTGCTGCGTGTCTACGCATAGTATGCCCGATTACCCAATTATTGGGTGCAGTTGTCCTGCGCCCGTTAGGGCATGAGAGGTATAACTTTTCAGAAATTCCCTGGTAATATACGTGCGATCGCAGCGCCGGGATCTGGTTGTTTTACCAAAGATTCTCCAATGAGTACAGCAGATGCACCTGCTGTCATCACCAAATTCAAATCCTCTGGATTGTGTAGTCCTGACTCGCTGACAACAAGGATGTTTTTCTCCTGCAATTGGCTACCCCTTGCAGCTAAAAGTTTGCAAGTAGTTTGCAGATCAACAGAGAAATCTTCTAAATTGCGATTATTGATTCCAACCAACGAGACGCCATCCAAGGCTAACACACGGTCAAGTTCTGCCAAGCTATGGACTTCAATCAAGGCTGCCATTTTCAGGTTGTTAGCGATTTTCAGGAAGTATTTCAAATCTTGATCGCCCAGGATAGCTGCAATCAAGAGAATTGCATCTGCACCTTGAACCCGCGCCAAGTATATCTGGTAAGCATAAATGATAAACTCTTTGCATAGTAGGGGCAAATCTACGGCAGCCCGAACCTTGGCTAAGTTGTCAAAACTACCTTGAAAGAACTTGACATCAGTCAGCACAGAAAGACAACTTGCTTTGCCTTGCTGATAAGATAGGGCGATCGCTACTGGGTCAAAATCTTCTCTTAAAACGCCTTTGCTTGGTGAAGCTTTTTTGACTTCGGCAATCAATGCTGGCTTAGTCTTACCTTGGCGCAAGGCGGCGACAAAATCACGGGTTGGCGGCGCAGTCAGTACCTGTTTCACCAATTGTTGCAAAGGAACTTTTTCCCGCATTTGGTCATATTCTACTTCTTTTTGCCAGACAATTTCCTCCAAAATGTTGTTTGGCGCTGCATCAGGCACGACAGCCTGATAACGCAATATCGATACATCAATAGCTGGGTTAGGTGAACGGCGACGGATTTGCATGATTGGGGACTGGGGATTGGGGACTGGGGATTGGGGACTGGGGATTGGGGACTTGTACTTCGGCTTACCTCGGCTCCGCTCGGCACAAGTCGCTCAGTACAAGTCGCCAATCCCTAAATAGCGATCGCTCGTTTATAAGCTTCGTCCAAGACTTCCGAGAGTGTCGGGTGGGCGTGAACTAGATGTGCGAGGCTTTGAACTGATTGACGGTTGGCGATCGCGGCTGACGCTTCATGAATTAAGTCTGAGGCGTGCAGTCCAAAAATGTGAACGCCTAAGACTTCTCCGGTGTCTTTGCGATATATCACTTTGGCAATACCGTCAGCTTCGTTTTCTGCTAACGCTTTGGAATTCCCTTTGAAGTAACTCCGACTTGTGGCGATTTCAAACCCTTCGGTTTGTCCCAATTCCTTTGCTGCGGTTTCTGTTAAGCCTACATAGCTGACTTCGGGGTGGGTAAATGCTGCTGCGGGGATGCTGCGATAGTCTACTATTCTTTCCCTCCCAACTATGTTTTCTACCGCAATGACACCTTGAGCAGAAGCCGCATGTGCTAACATCATCTTTCCATTAGCATCACCAATTGCCCACAAATGCGGCACGACTTCACCTGCTGATAGTACTGCCATGCGATCGTCAACTGGGATAAAATTCCGCCGATCGACTTCCACACCCACAGACTCTAAACCGAGATTTTTGGTCACTGGGATGCGTCCCGTAGCCACCAAGCAAGCATCTACTTCGATGACATCTACATCCTCTTTGGTTTTGAAATCTGCTAATTCAATCACCACAGGTGAGCCTGGGGTGACTTTTTTGGCGTATATCCCCACTTTCGTTTCAATATCGCGCGGAGTAATTAGCACCCGTTCGGCAAGTTTGGCAATATCGCGGTCAAATCCTGGCATTAACTGATCTAGGGCTTCAATCATGGTGATTTCGCAACCCAAAGCGGAGTAAATATCCGAAAATTCCAAGCCGATATAACCACTGCCAATAATCGCCACCCAGTCTGGTAACGACTCTAATTTGACACCTTGATCGCTGGTAAAGACAGTTTTGCCGTCTACTTCAATCCCTGGAGGTATAAAAGGAATTGAACCAGGTGAAAGGATGATGTCTTTGGCTGTAATGGTTTTTTCACCGCCGTCTCCAGCGATCGAGACTTTTTGCGCCCCAGCGATTTTTCCCCAACCCCTGATGATATCGACTCCTAGACGTTTCAGGCTGTTGGTTAAGTCGCCTTGAATTTTCGAGACGAGATTAGCAGCATGATTAGCGATCGCTTGGCGATCGAATTCCACGCTACCAACTTGAATTCCCAGTGACTTGAGGTGGTGGGCATTGCGTAACTCCCGCACACGTCCAGATGCTGCCAGCAGCGCTTTAGAAGGAATACAGCCCCGATTAACACAGGTTCCTCCCATATCAGCAGCTTCAATAATCGCTGTTTTCAAACCACAACTTACGGCGTGTAAGGCTGCGCCATGTCCGCCTACACCAGCGCCGATAATTACTAAATCGTAATCATATCCTTGAGTCACGTTAGTTTCCCCGTCTGCTTCGCCTATTTATTCTCAACTTGACCGACAATCAGCGCAACCCTTTTAACAGTTATCAGTTATCAGTTTTATCGCTGAACTCTAAATCCCTCACCTTACACTACCCTGACTGTTTACTGTTGACTGTTCACTGATTTCAGGTTCGGGTGTTGTTAACTCAAATTATGATTCGCTCACTTCTGGCGAAAATATGGATGTTTTCATTATATGGGTTGGTTTTCCTAGAAAAGCGACAATAAATTAGGTGAGTATTTGCAGGGTAATCTACCTGATTCCTAGTTTTGAGCTAGTTAATCAATAAAAATTGCAGTCTCATCCAGACTCCCAATGCCCAATACAACTCTTGGAAAGGCTGCGCCAACGGTTTCTCTACGAGACGCTACGCTCAGTACAAGTCCCCAATCCCTAATCCCCAATACTTCGGCTTACCTCGGCTCCGCTCGGCACAAGTCGCTCAGTACAAGTCCCCAATGCCCATAAATTTGAATTTCTTTACAGTGCGTTAGCCTAACACTAAGCTGGATTTAGGATTGATCCAGAGGATTTACACAGGCGATCGCTCGATGTCTATTCCCCAAATTAGTGAATTTACTATCCGCCGTCATGCCAACGCCAAATCTTTCCAGCGAGGCGAGGCATACTATGAAGTTGGTGCTGTCAATGCTATTACCTTACGTGGTCATCTGCTTCAGGCAGATGTTGCAGGCAGTCAAGCTAGACCTTATCATGTCAATTTGAGTTTCGATAGCAGTGGGTTAACTTCAGTCAACTGCACGTGTGCCTACGACCTTGATGGGTGGTGCAAACACATTGTAGCGACCATGCTCGTCTGTGCGCGTAACTCAGAATGTATTGAGCAGCGCCCGACTTTAGAAGAATTACTCGATCGCCTAGATTATATCCAAACCCAAAGACTGCTGCAAGAGTTGGTAGCAGAATACCCACCATTGATTGAGGCGATTGATCGCCATGTTAGTTGGATGACGAATCCTGCTGACAAGCAAATAACGATAAAATCTCTGCGCCGCAGTACTCTTGATCCGGCTCCCTTTCGGCGGCAAGTCCGGCAGATTCTCAAGGATACTGTGCGCTACTTTGAGGAGGGGTATGAAGAAGACCCGATTGCCGAAGACTTGCTGAGTGTGGTGCAAACGGCGGTAGATTTTAGCGAACGGGGAGAAGGTGAAAATGCGATCGCTATTTTGTCAGCGATTACTTCTACCTGTGCGGAAAATTGGGATGATGTTGCCGAATACGGTGCTGAAAACGATGAAATTGTCGGGGAATTGAATAATGCTTGGTGTGAAGCAATTCTCAGTGTGGAACTCACCCCAGAGGAAAAAGTTGATATCCAAATAAATTTAGAAGCTTGGCAAGATCAGTGGAATGCTGATTTTGGCCTAGTTATGGAAGCTTTACGCCAAGGTTGGGATTATCCACCATTGTTACAAGTTCTTCAAGGTAATATCACTGAAAGAGGAGCTTGGGAAGAAGACGTGCCAGATTATGCAGATGATTTGGCATTAATTCGCCTGAAAATTCTCGAAGGTCAGGAACGTTATCAAGAATACCTATACTTAGCACAAGCAGAAGGGCAAACCCAGCAATATCTCACAATGTTGGGGCGTTTAGGTAGGGTAGAAGAAGCGATTGATGCTGCTCAAACCCAGATGAACTCAATGGAAGAAGCCTTTGCCCTAGGGAAAACACTCAGTAAACAAGGGGCATTAGAGCAAGCACTAGATATAGCCCAGAGTGGATTAAATTTACCGGGTAATTGTCAGTACGAGTTGGGAATTTGGACAAGTGATTTGGCTGTGGAGTTGGGTAATCGTGAAGCTGCTTTATTAGCAATCAAGGCGGCTTTTCAAATCAAGCCTTCCTTGGTTGACTACCAAAAGATGGCAGAATTGGCTGGTGAAAACTGGGAAAGTGTCAAAACAGACCTGCTGACAATTGTCCGTACTTATAGTGGTTGGGGAATAGAATCAGCCAAGGTGAATATATTTTTGCATGAAGGGCTAATTGATGATGCAATTGCGATCGCTAATGAACTCAGTTCTAATTATTCAGAGTTGATTCACCAAGTCATGAATGCTGCCATCTCTCACAATCCTAGTTGGGTGATTGCTAATGCTTGTCGCCGTGCTGAAAAAATTATGGATGCAGGTAAAGCCGAATACTACTGCTACGCGGTTGAATGGTTAAAAAAAGCGCGTAATGCCTACTTGGAATCTGGGAAGAAAGCTGACTGGTTAAGCTATCGAGAAAACTTGATGCAAACCCACGCTCGTAAACGTAAATTAATGGGAATGTTTAAGCAAAGGGCTATGGAATAAGGATTATTGTGATTAAAAAATGAATTAGAGGCTGAAGAAACTCGATCATGTTCCCCCAGGCGCAGATAATTTCAACAGATATCCTTGCTGATGCAGCTCGAACACTATCGATACTTGGACTTACGCAAGTGTCACAAAAAAATCGGATTTGTAGTTTGTAGTAAGCGGCTCTAGCCCTTATTTTGAGGACTTTAGTCCTCACTACAAACTGAAAATAATATGCCAGTTGCGTAAGTCCTGGATACTTTGAAGTCTGCATTGACCGAAAAATCAAACGATACAGAGCAACTAAATTTTGTCTCGTTGTCTCGTTCCTAAATTTTCACGTTACAGCACTTTGCAAGTAAATGAAGTACACATCTTAATCTGATCAATCTTGTGGGGTGGGCATCCTGCCCGCCCTTGTGTATTTCATTCAGATCAAATGTGCTGTATGTAGAAAAGCCACAAAAAACCTAACCCACTCTCAATACGGTTCGGTTAAGCTTTAAGGCGTATTACAGCGATTTTCAGGTAAATGAACCACAAATAGACCTCATATCATGTCCCCTTGAATACTTACTAAACCCGAAGAACCCCACCCCGCCAAAGCTGTGCTTTGTCTCCCCTCCCGAAGAACTCTTAGGGGCTGGGGGTGTGGTGCAATGACTGTGGGAATCATCACTAATTATCTGGACTTGATATCACTTCCATTCCTCTCTCCTACGTTCGCGTAGAGGCACTTCTCTACGAGACGCTACGCGAACGTCTGAAATGTCTTTAATTTTGAATTTTGAATTTTGAATTGTTAACTGGTTTTTGGTTTAACCGAACTGTATTGGGAGAGTACATGATAATTGTTGTTTTGAGCGATGAATCGCTCACTACGAATTAGGATTTTATTTGGAAATCTCTTATATCTATGCAATTCGTGACGAGGAATTATGAATTATTCGGTTAAATAATATGAAATACTAAATACAAATATTGCTAAGAGAACAGGAATCATTTTACTAAAGTCTATTCGCTTTTTTTGAACCATTTCTAAACAAGACATCACAATCATCAGAGGCCAGAAGATAGTTGTTATGAAAAACATCACAACCGATAAAAATCTATCTTCTGGAGTGGAAGTAGGATGATGTCGGGAAAATATTAACCAATCACTTAAAAAATAGCATGACATTAATAAATAACCAATAGTTAAAGTCATCTGTATCTGATTCACCGTGAGTACTCCTGAAATTATGTGAGGTTGACCAAATATCATCCGTACCAAGTTATAACACATTTGGTTTTATACCTTGCCCTGATAATTTCTAATGTCTTTATAGCGGTTCTCAATTGCAATAGCTAAAAGGGCGGTTGGAAACCGCGTCTACACAGGCAAAACCCGCCTGCGCGGGTTAAAAGACCTTAATTTTCTCTTGGCGTGCTGGAGGCATCATTCTATTCGTCGAGGCTTAAGTTGGCACCAATGAGCATTGCTGTGCCTAGATGTTGTCATCCAAAGGAGAACTACTATATACTTCTGCAATATAATTAAGCGGTCTTAAAAAATCGAATAATTTCGCGGACATGATCGAGAAATTGCCCGTCGGTGGAAAGTTGCGCGATCGCATTTCTGGCTTCTCTGGCCAAACGCTCATGTTCTGTTTGATTTGTCGCCCGTAATTCTTCCAAGTTAGCCGCAATCCGGGCTAAATCTCTACGAGTCTCTTCAGCAAAGCGTTGTTGTGTTGCGGTTAATGAATAGGGTTGTTCTGGGTTGAGTTGATCTTCTAATGACTGGATTTTTTGTTCCAATATAGAGAAGCGATCGCGCAGTTCAAAAATATCTTCGCGGGGATACTTCCATTCTTGGCGAATCATCGCTAACCGTGCATATAAATACTCATAAGCGCGAATCGCTGGACGCAGTATTGTTAATAACAAAGCTGCACCAGAACTTATATACCCAACCGTACTAATCCCAGTGGCAGCAAGGGTATAAAGACCAACGGCTGAGAATAAGTGTAAAGCAATTGCAACCCAGAGCGATCGCTTGGCCAAAACTGTGACATACTTCACTTGTTTCTGATCGACTGCAATTCCTTTCTCAGTTGATTGTGCTGCTTCTGCTAAGACTTCTTTGGCTTGAAAATGCACATTCCACGGTACGGTAACAATTACCAACAGCCACCAAAAACTTGCACCACCAATCACCCAGTCAAGAAAGTTACCAGCAGGGATGTGCAACCATTGCAGTAAGCCAAAAGCCGCCAGCACCACAATCACAATTCCAGCAATGGAACTGATAAAAAAGTTAATATACATCTTGCCCCTGTCTTTGTTGAAATTATCACTTCGATCATGAATGTGCGATCGCAGTTATACGTAAATCCTTGTGATGGTTTTTCTAGTTGCACACACCACATTTTCGATATGGCAAAAATATTGCTGTAAAAATATTTTTGAAATTTGCATAAGTTTCTGTTCCAACTCAGATATGTATCTAGAGTAAGTGGTTTGGTGTAGAAAAATATGGTTCTTCAGTAGGTGTTATGCTGAAATTTTAATTAAATCCCAAAATTTCCCTTTAAAATCAAGGCTTACAGGCGATTATAAACTCGATTTCAGCACTAAGACTCAAATGGTAATCATAATGCCTGTTATTATTGCCCAATAAGGGTTTAAAACTTATTTACAGACATTTTTAGCATAACAGGTACGGAAGAGCCTTAATATTTTCAAATCTCAGATTGATTTAGATAAGTCTGGAATTTGCTTTTTCAAACCTAAAAATAATTCATTAGCAATTAGATATTTATCGAAAAATAGTTAATTATCAATCCTATTACGTCGAGAGAATATATAAGTATGAGGTTCAAAAAAACTGAACCTGATGTTCAACAAAACTCAATTTCTCAAAATTTAGGAGAACTGTCATGAATACTACAAAGATTCAAAATTTTCAAGGAACCTCAAAAGAAGGGGATTTTCAATCTGCCCTTTTGTCAGCTACCAATAAAGCGTTAGAGGCTTTAAGCAAAGGCATTTCAGATCAACGCATTGAATGGAAAATCATTGAAACATCAGGTAGCAAAGGTGGATTGTTAGGAGAGGAAACGATTACCGTGACTATAGAAGCCCAACCACATTAGTGCGATCACTCTATCTTGTAGGGACTGTGTAAAAAGTCAAGCGATCGCTCATGAAGGAAGGTCGATTTAGTGCGATCGCGCCATTATTTGCTGTCCCTTCTGCCCTCTGCCCTCTGCCCTCTGCCTTTCTTGTTAAATGATATGGTTTTTCTATTTGCACATATCAACTATTGGATGAGATAGCTACGCCAAATTGATTGAGTATTTTTACTACCTTTTTCTGGAATTAGCGATCGCCAAGTTTTACCTTCTTGCTGAATTTGCAAGTAAACGTCAAAGGGTTTTTGTGGTTGTGTCAAGCGCCGTTTTGGTAACTTAATAATCAAGTCGTAGGTTCCCCGAACGCGGAAAGCTGGTAAATTTTCAATAGTTAGGGGTTGTTCTTGGGTAATTGATAGCCCCTTGATTTCAAATCCTTGAAAATCTAGATCCAACTGTTGGCTCAGTTTTTGTTGAGTTTGTTCTAGCCCAAGTGCGATCGCTTTTTGCACTAACTCGCTAGTGGGTAGCAGCCCAATACTGCCACAAGCTGTCACTAACACTAGCAATATTGCTGTCAAAACTAACCGCACCATGTTATTCCTGAGATTCCACTTATGAGCGATAGTATAACTGTAGATTCTCTTAATTCTCTTATCTACCATGCCAAAACAGTCTATAGGTCTTGATAACCAACTCTACAATTATCTTTTATCCGTTTCGCTACGAGAGCCAGAGATTCTTAGGAAGTTGCGCCAAGAAACCGCCAGTCATCCCCGGGGTGGAATGCAGATTTCACCAGAACAAGGGCAGTTTATGAGCCTTCTGGTACAGTTAATTGGAGCGAAGAAAACCCTAGAAGTTGGAGTGTTTACGGGTTATAGCTCCCTTTCTGTAGCTTTGGCACTACCGGCTGATGGGAAAATTATCGCTTGTGATGTGAGTGAAGAATTTACTGCGATCGCCCGGCGATATTGGCAAGAAGCCGGGGTTGCTGAGAAAATCGATCTCCGATTGGCACCAGCTTTAGAAACTTTAGATCAGCTATTGGCAGATGGGCAAGGCGAGGCCTTTGATTTTGCCTTTATTGATGCTGATAAAGAAAATTATGATGGATATTACGAGCGATCGCTGCAATTAGTGCGTCCAGGTGGATTGATTGCGATCGATAATGTTTTATGGTCAGGACAAGTTGCCCAGGAGCAAATTCAAGATGAAAGCACCCAAGCAATCCGGGCGCTCAACAAAAAGTTACATCATGACGAACGTGTAACACTCTCCCTTGTCCCCATCGCCGATGGACTGACTCTAGCCATCAAGCGACCTTAGTATAGTTTTAACTCAATTTACTCACAAATTATCTAAATAACGCGATGTGCAACTTATTCTTGAAACCCCACTTCCATTCCTCTCCCCGAAGCGGAGAGAGGCTTTAAGTCTTGCTCCCCTTCCCTTGTAGGGAAGGGGCTGGGGGTTAGGTTTGAGAGCAAGTTGCACACCGCGTTAAATAAGAGCCGAAACTCTAATTTATACGTAGGGGCAATTCATGAATTGCCTCTACTCCGTGTTTTACTTCTGTTGACTTAGAAGTTGTAGCCAACTCCGAATTGTAGTCCGACATCAGTATCATTCAAAAAAGCAGCATTTACACCACCCGTCAGTGTAAATTTAGAACCAAGAGGAACATCTACACCACCAGTTAGCAGTAATCCAAAATCAGTATCGTTATTAGCTGCAATGGCTACACCAGCACCCACATAAGGAGATATAGAGAACGTTTCATTATCCACCGAACCTCCTCTGCGGGGAGACCAATCTAAAGTCAAGGGAACTAGAAACAGTGTATTATCCCCAAATATTACCGATGGTCGTACTGATATATTGCGTGTCAGACCAACTTTGCTGATGACTGCAAAGTTGCCGTCGCTCAGAGCTCTATCATTGCCGAGCAAACCAATGTTACCAGCAACTCCGATATAGCTTCTGCCACCACGAGTAGCTCTACCTACTGTTACATCAGGTGTTGTACCTGTACTTCCTGTTGGTGGCTGATTTAACTTACTGATATTAACATCAGGCGGAATCAAGACTTGGTTAATTGCATGGATAATACCATTGCTAGCTTTAACGTCCGCCTGGATAACTCTGGCATTATTCACCGAGACTTGATTGTTAGCGCGATCGATTTGAATATTTACAGGTTTATCTTCAACGGTTTTCAGTTCCCCAGAAGAGAGTTGACTAGCAGTTACCGCACCAGGAAGCACATGATATCTCAAAATCTTAATCAATGCTTCTCTGTTTTCTGGTTGCTGCAACTCTTGTAAGGTAGCAGCAGGTAAAGCAGCAAATGCTTGATCGGTGGGAGCGAAGACTGTATAAGGGCCAGCTTGTTGAAGAACATCAGCTAAACCTGATGTCTTTAATAAAGAAGTCAGAGTTGTAAAAGAACTACTGGATGCAGCAAGAGCAACAATATCACTACTGGTTGGAGTTCCAGCGACAACATACTGACTAGCCGGAAGGTTGCTAGCAATGGGTTGTACCCGTCCCTGCTTAACTAAAGCTTGATATAATAGTGCCGCAGCTTCAGCACGAGTTAAAGACTGTTGCGGATTGAGTTGTTTTACATCCGGGTAATTCACAACAAGATTACCTACTGTGGCAGCAGCGACACTATTAACAGCATAGTTAGGGATAGCTGAAGCGTCGTTGTAGAAACTACTGAGAGTATTCGCATCGCCACCAGACAAACCCAAGCCATTACTTAAAGAAACAATCCCCTGCACTCTAGGAATTTCTTGATTTGGTTTAAATACGTTCCCAGGATAGCCTGCCAAGAATCCAGTTTCGTAGGCGTTTTGAATTGCAGAAGCCGCCCAATAGTTAGCAGGAACATCACTAAATCCACCAGAACTTAATTGCCGAACTCGGCTTTGGCTACTGAAGGCTTTTTGAATCAAGGCGGCAAATTCAGCACGAGTCACAGGTTGATTCGGTCTGAAAGTACCATCAGGAAAGCCAGCAATTACGTTATTGTCGGCTAGGGCTTGAATGAAGGGACGCGCCCAATAATCTGAGGAAACATCAGACAGGTTAGCTGTTGAAGTTGGTGATGGTGTAGCCGATGGTGTAGATGGAACAGTATTTTGAGATAAAGCTGGTGCAGAAATTACAATGGGAGCGATTGTGGCAGTTGTCATTCCCAGAACTAGGAAAGCAATCTTTGTTGATGACCAACGAGACAAACTAGACATGGAAATATCCTCTTTTCAATTTCTTGGGTTGAGTATTAGAAAATACACGATGCAGGGTTAAGTGAATACAAATATCCAGATCATTGGTTGGTTGCCTCGATATGGAAACCAGAAATGAAACCCGTTAACTCTGGAAAATTAAAATGTGGGACATTATGAGTAGCTGCTCTAACATCTCATAACATCAAGACTTACGCAAACAATAGCCGAAACCCTGATTTCCATCGGGGGCAATTCAGGAATTGCCCCTGAGTGCGTGTAGTTTTGCGTAATTCCTATTTTTTTTTTAAGAACCGCAGATCACACTAAATATAAGCAGCGACACCGTGGCGATCTGATCTGTTGCAATAATAAAGATAATTAATGCAAGGAGGCGATTTTATTAGTTCTAAAATTGCAGTCAAGCAGTAAAATAATTGGCCTTTCATAGCCGTCTCTTTATAATTGCCGAGGAGGGTTAGTGCCGTCAAACTTAATGTATCATGATCTTTAGTAGCATTTAATAAATAAAATGTTCCCTTGGTTATATAATTATTATTAATCACTTAATCGAGATTATACAACTAACTCAGGGCTGGATTTTGAGTAAAAACTTTCACTCTTTAGATAGTTGTCAGTGATGGGCAATTTGAAAATGCTAGACTGGGAATTAGCGATCGCAATCAAAATTTTCGAGCCTGACTGCGCCCAGATTTTTGGCTAAGAATTATTTTTTGACAAAAGACAATTTTATGAAAAGGAACCCAAAGATAAACTAGGATTTTTGGAAGGTGTCTAATCTATATCAATCTTGCTCACAACTCCTCTGGAGGTAGGGCAACAAATCCGGTTTTGACTCAACGCTTGAACCCTGCTTTTTCATAGAAGTGCAACGTCTCCTCGCGTTTTGAGCCACTCAGAAGCATCACTTTATAACAGTGTTGCTGCCATGCTAAAGCCAAGGCATAATGCAGTACTTGCGTACCTAATCCTTGTTGTCGATAATCGGGGTGAGTAACAACATTTTCAATAATCCCGTATGGACGTGCGCCACGCGTCAAGTTGGGAACAATGCTTAAGTTACAGGTTTGCTACTAACTGGTTAGCAAGATCAGCCACAATGTAATACAAACGGGGATCATGTAAAATAGCATCCCAGATGGATTGTAAAATATCGTCAGCAGGCAGAGGCGCATCGACTGGATTTAGGTGGTGATACAAAGCCAGAAGTTGAGGAAGTTCGTCGCGTGTAATCAGGCAACGGTAATTATAGATTTAGACAAAACTGTATTAGGGTAATTATGCCAGGAAGTATGTTTGACAATTTCAAATGTCAAATCATGGGAATGTCAATTCAGTGCGAACAACTCCAGCACGTTCATGACGGGCTAGGAGTTTAACTGTGCTACCTTGGGGTACACGCACCACCCATTCCACCTTCCCTCGATCCTTGGTAGGATCACTGTGCCGTCTAATGGGAGTTGAAGGCTTGTAAGCTCGTCCTTCTAATTGACCTAACTCTTCACGGGGCTTACCCGTTACTAAAGTTCCCCCAGGAGGCAGTTCAATTTCACAAATACAGCCTCGCACCAGCTTTTTTTCTAAGGCTTTTTGGGTGACGTTGGTGGGTAACCAGCCTGTATTCTGCACAACCAATCGCACCCGATAAGTATCATCACCCAAGCTGTAGATACTGGCCTCATAAATCTCTAAACGAGGAGATATTAACAGATGCCAAACTAGCCATTCGGGGAAGAGGGCTATCTCTTTCTCCAGAAACTCAGGGGGGGGATTTGTCCAAGCGTACATGGTATCCCAGCCGCCTAGTTCAATCTGTCCGAGTTGGGGATGCTCAAAGGGATACCAATCTACGTAGCCCTTACCTGCAAGTTTTTCATCGTTCCAGCGCAGCATCTTCAAGTCATCTTCTACAGGGTGTTCTCGCTGCCAATCGATGTATTTATAATCATTAATTCCAGCTTGGCGCTGCGGACTCCACACTTCTACTGTCCAGGCAAATAGACCTTGATATTCATAAGCCCAGTCGTCGAATATACCTGTAATTACGTCTTTGGGGTCATAGCGGAAATCATGAAAGGCGGATATGGCTGGGTATTGAGTAAGTTCAGTACCTTTAGCGCCAATGCGTTGGTAGGTGCGGAGGTCATTAACAGGGAATTCGTCATCGCTGAGGTGGGTGTAGGGACGGATGAGAACACCGCTAAAAGTGTGAAATGCGATCGCTCCTGTAATATTAGGATGTGTGGTGATAAACTCAACGAGCGATCGCACTTCTGTTTCAGATGTCGGATAGGGACCAGACCCCGATTGCTCAGATTCTTGCCGCCACAAAAATGGAAAATTCCGGTTTAAGTCTAGCCCTTCCCTAGAACGCTGAATTTGAATCTGAACTCCGTCGTAATTTTCGATATTTCCCTCTGGTAGTACGCGATAATATTGACCACCTGTTTCTGTTGGTTCGCGTCGCACCAGCAGGCGTGGTTCACTAGGGCAGACCTTCCAAGCCCCATTAGCGTCGGGGATTCGCATCAGTAAAATCCGCCCATCGCCATCGATATCTTCCATCACTAACCCGTCGTTGCCTTCCTCATCATGGGGATAGGGACGAGTACCGGAGCGAATAAATTTTGGTTTGTCAGCCAATGCCAACTCAGCCCCATCAGGGTTAACACGGGGGCAAATGTAGAAGGTACGGGTATCTAAACAACGGGTGATTTCTGAGTGAGTTCCGTAAGCTGTAACTAATGTTTGCAAGAGGTATAGGCAAACACTTGACGGTGCTAATTCAGTGGCGTGGATGTTGCCATCAACCCAGAGGGCAGGTTTTTCTTGATGTGCGCCGGTGGCAAAGTTGGTAACTGTCAATAGCCAAATATCACGTCCTTCGTAACTTTTGCCAATGCTTTCTATACGTACTACTTGGGGAAATTCTTCAGCGTAACTATGCAGAATGCTTGTCAGGTCTTCATAACGATAGTATTTATCAAACCTAACATCTGGCATAACAAACCTCCCCATTAGGAATTATTTTAAACCTATTGCCGTTTCAATTCTTGTATCAATAACTGACAACGCTTACTAGCTTCCCTAGCTTGTTGTCTGAACTGTTTAGCTTGTTCCCGGCCTGTCAAACAAACTTAAGTTGCTTTTTTACTAAATTTTACAGCTTGACTACTGAGTTCTTTGATCCGAGTCCTTAATTCTTCAATTGTTTTCATTTCTACTCCAATTCTGAGATGACGATTTCCAAATTTTCGACTTCTTCATAAAGTCTATCTGCTCGACTAGCCAACAAACTATAGCAATCCGATTTGATTTTTGAAACAATCTAAGTGTATGTAGGGTGTGTTATCGCGTAGCGTAACGCACCCAAACCTTTAGATGGTGCGTTAGCCAAAGGCATAACGCAACGCCAGTTCGCTCAAGTCGGGAAACCCGCCCACACGACTGGCTCCCCTACGTGTATTTCAAAAATCAAATATGAGTCCTATAGCATCGTCAAAATCATTGTTCTCTGAACTAGTGTAAGTGTGGGGTTTTGATTAATTCGGCTTACCCGTAATTGTGAATGCTGCCCAGTAGTAAGGATGATTATAAAGATTTTTATCTGATGCCATTTTACTATTTCTATATAGTTGTGTTGCTAAATAAGTTTGAATTCTTATTTCCTCTGGATGCAGATTATTCAAAATATCTTCATACCATTTGGTCAGTTCTCCAGCCGTTAATTCTTTCAGCCATCGTGTTGCTTCAGCTAAGGCAGTAACTGCTGATTTATTGGGCTGTAATCGTCGGTAAAACTCGATCATTACCAAAGCACTAGCCGAAGATTCTACACTCCAGAGAGTACTCACTACATGAGGTACGCCCTGACTCACAAAACCACTGACTAAACTCACATATTCGCTGCTGATAGTCTGGTTGCTGGTACTTAAATTTTCACAGGCAGAGAGGGTAATCAGGTTGTAACTTGCGAGATTTTGTTGGCAGATTTCATCGAGAGTAAGTCTGTCTTCACCTGCTAATGCTAATTCTGACTTTTTAGGCTCAACCAAATTATTAGTTACATGACCCGTAAAATGCAAGATATTATAATTATCAGATAAGGCATTTTCAACAAGATTTTTTGTAGCTTCTGCCCCCTGAATTCGTTGGGTATTATTGAACATCTGGCTCACAACTTCAGACTCAAGTTTGGCAAATTTAAGTGTGGGATAACCTGTACTTTCAGGATGTTCAACACTGAGCAATAACTTATTTTGCCACTGCCAAATATCCTCAGTTCTTATTGATAAACCTATTTGGGCACTCGGCAGATAGGTGACTGTGAAATTTGACTCCACATTTGGCAACTCTTCCGGCGATGGTGAAGAGAGATGGAAAAGTGTATGAATGGGCAATCTATACAAGTCACGGTGAGGAATTAAAACTAGTTGGGTGATGCCTTCGAGTTCCTGAGCAATTGTGGAAATATTTAGTATTTCATACAGTTGCAATAGCTTTGCTTCCATATCAACTCGCCAAGAATGCTGGCTTTTACTTTCTTTGTCTTGGGCTGTGCGGCGATATTCTTGGTATTGCTGATGCCAATCTTCTAGCCAATTTTCAAATTCAATTAGGCGTTGCACTGCTTCGGGTAGGGGCAATTCATTTAGACGGATGGCGTCTTCTCCTAAAGTTATTGCCCCAGTATCTTGCATGGGTGTAAATAGGAGAATCGGTGATGGCGCTTGGTCTTTGAGAATAAATGTGTGTAGGGCGACTGGACTAATATGCCAGTAAATAATTGCTGTTGTGGGATTAAATAGTTGTTGAATTGCGCCATAATAAGGCGAATAAATCTGATCATTCCAGCCATAAAGCAGCCAGTTTAAACAAGTATTTTTCCCTTGTTCGGCAATTTCCCACGCTTCTACTAAATCACCAGACTCTACGGCTAAATCAACAGCCAATTGATCAAAGCCTGCAAATTTCAGGGCTAGTTGTTTTTTACTTTCGTCTGAGCGAGTTTCTTCACTTAATAATTGTCGCAATAAATCTGTACCGCGTTGCAGCAATTCTTGAACTTGTGTTGTTTGTCCCAAACCCATCAGCACTTTGCTTAGAGATTGCAAAACCTCTAGGTGCAACTGGGGAAAATATTCTAATGTCAGGGTTAACAACGCCTGATGATATTCAGATGCGGCTTTGCGCCAATAATCGCGGGTATTGGTATGTTTTTTGCCTTCTTCGTAGTAAGTATTAGCGATCGCAAAATGCAATCTACCCCAACCTTCTGGGTGGGTATCTGTTCGTAGATGTTTTAACCCTTCTTCGTAGCTGGCTAGTTTTCCTTCGTAGCCGCCCTGTTGTAAGGCGGGATTTGTTGCTGTGATACTACTCGACAAATTCCGCAATGGGTCAGAATCTACTAAATGACCGATCGCAGTTCCTCGACCAATCCAAGCTTCCCAATAATCTTGTTTAATTTGTAAAGCGTTGTCATAACAAGCGATCGCTTCGGCAAATTGTTCTAAATAAAACAATGCTACTGCCTGATTATACCAAGCTAGGTGAAAGTCGGGTTTAATGGCGATCGTTTGCCGATAGGAGGCGATGGCTTCTTGTCTACGTCCTAAGTTGTCTAAGGCTATACCCCGGTTGTACCAAGCTAAGTAGAAGTCGGCTTGAACTGAAAGGGCTTTATCCCAGGAAGCGATCGCTTCTGACCACTTTCCTAAATTAAACAGCACTACACCCCGGTCTATCCAAACCTCGTGATACTCTGGGTCAATTTCGATCGCTCTGTCGTAAGATATAATCGCCTCGGCAAATTGTTCGCCGACAGCTAGGGCTATGCCTCGGTGATACCAGTTTTCCTGGTCTTCTGGTTCCAAATACAGGGCTTGGTCATAACTAGATATCGCTTCGGGTAGCCAACCTAATTTCAGCAGTGCCAAACCTTTACTAGACCACGCTTCTTGGTAGTCTGCTTTAATTTCTATGGCTTTGTCAAAAGAAGCGATCGCTTCTTCAAAATATCCTAATTCTCCGAGAGTTCCACCCCGGTTGTACCAAGCTTTGTAGAAGTCGGGTTTTAATTGTGTGGCGGTTTCGTAAGATGCGATCGCTTCTTCAAAACGTTCTAAATGGAAAAGTGTCAAGCCTCGGTTAAACCAATATTCTGAGAATTCGGGTTGAAGTTCAATGGCTTGATCGTAAGAGGCGATCGCGCCTAACAAATCACCGGTTTTCGCTTGGCTTAGACCTTGGTAAAACCACCCTTGAGCGTGGGTAATGGGATTATCGTTATGTCGCTCAATAATACCAGCAGAATTACTGCTTTGAACTGCCAAATTAGAAGCAAGTTGCTGGACTAAATTGGTACTTTGATCCAATCTCACCCACAACTCATCTAGGGCAGAAGCCACATTTGGCTCTAAATTGGTCAAAGTGTTATCCCAGCTTTCCTCTGAGGAAGACGTTGCTAATTCGCTTCTTTCTCTAGTAAAAAGCAGATTTGCTGGTGTTTTAGTTGGAGTAACTTCTTCATCGTCAAACCTCAGTTCGGCTAATGAGGTGATTGAATCTTGGGCTGCGGGTAGAGGGATATTTTCTCTGATTGTGGTTTGAGCATCTTCTGGTTCATACTCAAATACCACTTCCGCTAAATTCTCAGTCAATCTTTCCTCAGAAGGCAGATTTTGGGGTGCTGACGTAATTGGTTCAACATCTGGCAGATCATATTCCCATAACTTTTCACCTAAGCTACGGATTAGCTCTTGTCCAGGAGAAGTTGGGAGAATTTCTTCGTCGGTTGTGATTTCTACGACATCAGGCTGATCATACTCCCATAACTCCTCGCCCAAATCGCGGATTAGTTCTTGCCCAGGAGTAGTTTCTACGACATCAGGCTGATCATACTCCCATAACTCCTCGCCCAAATCGCGGATTAGTTCTTGCCCAGGAGTGATTTCTACGACATCTTGCGCCTGATTGTCGTCATACTCTATGGGTGTGGGTGAGTTTTGTATGGGTGAGTTTTGCATCAGCCGGATGCCAATGTTATATGCAATATCTCCAATTCTGCCAACATCAAGTTCCCCCAATTGCACCATCTGTGATGCTAAAAGAGGATTCGGGGCGGGTGAAGCTAGCAATCTTTCGCCAAACATCACCAACCAATCTATCCAGCGTTCAGCCGAAACGCGATTTTCCAGCCGTTGCAGATACCTCAATGCCCACTGTCGTCCTCGTGCTTGATGCACGCCTTCTAACAATTGGATAAACAATTGTTCCAGTTCAGCATTGGTTAGTTCTGGTAGTATCTCCACCAGATTGTTTCCTCTCGCACCCTTGAGAGAACTAGTCTGTTTACGTGCAATGAGTCGCTTTAAAAACCTTTTAAGCGACTGCGATATCCGCCTGAGCATCTGCCACACACTTGGATTTTATTTTTCTAGATTGTAGCCATCGTTGTGTTAAAAAAATCATGAATTACGTAAAAATCCATTAGATTCTGACAGCGCTTCCGTAGAAGGATAGCAAAAAATATACAAAGCTTCAAGAGTATAGCATTACAACGTTACAATTCTCAGATTTAACTCTTGAGTTTTGTCGTGCCAAGCAGTTAATTTTCTGTTTGCTCTGTAGTCGATTGACCAGATAATTGACTAATTAACGCCTGGACAAGCACTTGCGGATCATCTGTTTCAACGGCAAGCTGTTGAGCAATCTGTTGGCGTAAGTTTTCATCCTCTTGCAACATCACAAATAACTCTTCTATGGTGACAGTTTGGTATTCTCCCTCTGGGGGATTCTCTGAGGGATTCTCTGAGGGATTCTCTGGTGAGTCTGTTGACTCTAATATTGGATCAGTTAGTTCAGGTGGCAAAGTTGTGTTAAGAACATCTGGCCCTTCATATTCCCAAATTGGTTCGCCTTGATTGCGTGTCAACAACTGCATCCCGATACTATAGGCAACATCTCCGATTTCTGGGATGTCCAACTCACCCAGTTGCACTAACCGCGCAGCCATTTCATTATTGGGTGTCGGTGATGCTAGTAATCTATCGCCAAAGCGCCCTAACCACTCAACCCAGTCTTCAGTTGGAATGCGATGCTCAATATTATGCAGCCATTTCCGTGCCCATGCTTCCCCTCGTGCTTGATGTACTCCTTGCAAGAGTTCGTTGAAGAGAAATTCCAGATCCGTATCGCTTAAGGGGGGTGCTGGTTCTTTTTCCACATTCTCCCTAGATTTTGAGGCAGTCTGTTTTCCACCAAACAAGCTCTGAAAAAGCTTTTTGAGCCATTGAAATAGCTGCTTGAGCATCTGCTACACCATCGAGTATTGCTTATCTATAAAATTGTAGCGATCGCACCGGACTAACGTATAGTCATTGGGCATGGGGCATTGGGCACTTGTACTGAGTTTCGACTACGCTCAACTACCGCGACTTGTGCCGAGCCTGTCCTGAGCGTAGCCGTTCGCGCAGCGTCTCCGATAGGAGAAGGGCGAAGCCGAGGTAAGCCGAAGTATTGGGCATTGGGCATTGGGTATCTTCTTTGTCTCCTTATCTCACTTAATTTTTAATTTTTAATTTTTAATTGATTTTTCCTCACTGGTTAATTAGAACAAATGTACTAAATGGTATGCTATAATTCCAATACCATTGATCTTGAAATCATAGTAGAGGATAAGCTCTGGTTGCTTGCGTTCCTGAGTGCCAAAATATACGGCATTAGTTGAGTGCAGTGGCTCTAGCAATATCAATAAACAAAGCAGGTACCAGAGTTTAAAATAATTGAATCCTAAACTCGACTCGGTGCTACTAATTAAACGTTGAAAGGCATTGAAGTCTATTTTTCCATGTCTTACGAACCCCTGCACCACAAATATCGCCCAAAGAGTTTTGCTGAACTGGTGGGTCAAGAAGCGATCGCTACCACCCTCACGAACGCGATCGGCACATCCAAAATCGCCCCCGCCTATTTATTCACTGGCCCCAGAGGTACGGGGAAAACTTCTAGTGCCCGGATTTTAGCCAAATCCCTCAATTGTCTTAAAGGCGATCAGCCCACTGCTGAACCCTGCGGCGTGTGTGAGGTTTGTCAGGGAATTACCAAGGGCTACGCCCTAGACATAATTGAAATCGATGCCGCCAGTAATACTGGTGTCGATAATATCCGCGAGTTGATTGAAAAAGCCCAGTTTGCTCCTGTGCAGTGTCGCTACAAGGTTTATGTTATTGATGAATGCCACATGCTCAGTACTCAGGCATTCAACGCCCTACTAAAAACATTAGAAGAACCACCGAGACACGTAGTTTTTATATTGGCAACAACAGATCCGCAACGGGTGTTACCAACGATTATTTCGCGCTGTCAAAGGTTTGATTTTAGACGCATTCAGTTAGAGGCGATGGTGAAGCATTTAAGTGCGATCGCATCTTATGAAAACATTCATATTTCACCCGATGCTGTCACCCTGGTAGCCCAACTTGCTCAAGGAGGGTTACGGGATGCCGAAAGCTTACTTGATCAATTGGGTTTATTAGCGGGTGAAGTGACACCAGATAGAGTTTGGGATTTGGTGGGGACGGTAAGCGAACAGGACTTGCTGGGGCTGTTAAAGGCGATCGCTCAAGATAAACCGGAAGCAGTTCTAGACTGTACTCACTACATCCTAGATCGTGGTCGAGAACCCCTAACTCTTCTGCAAAATCTCGCCGCCTTCTACCGCGATTTACTCATAGCTAAAACCGCACCCAATCGCCACGATTTGGTTGCTTGTACTCAACAAACTTGGACAGCGCTGGTTGAATTTGCTCAATACTTTGATATAAGCGTGATTTTAGCAGGACAGCAACACCTGCGAACATCAGAAGTGCAAATTAAAAATACCACTCAGCCGCGTTTGTGGTTGGAGGTAACATTACTAGGATTGTTACCCAGTGCGACGAATATTCAGCCACAAGCCCCAAGTGTTGCGCCGCGAGTTAACATACCTGCTGTATCTCCAAGCTATCCTTCAGCAGTTGTCCAAAATCACCTAGTCTCTTCTGTACCTTTAGCTGAACCGCAAACAAATCATAATTCTGCATCTTCCAATCATCTCGCGACTGCCCAAAATCAGCCCGTCACTTCATCTCCCCCAGTTGAACAGCAAACAAATCACAATTCTGCTGCTAACTCAGTTTCACCACCAACCCCTGAACCAGTATCTGTACCTGTGTCACCTGCGAACACTGAACCAGTAACTTCAGAAGTTGTTGGGGAAGCGCAATATGATTTAACTCAGGTTTGGCAACAAGTGCGTGCTAATTTTCCGATGCCTTCGAGACAAGCTTTACTGGGGCAAATGTGCCAACTAATAGAGTTTAACGGTAGTATGGCGCGTGTGGCTGTCAAAGGGTCTAAATGGTATGAAACACTTAAATCGGATCTCCCGATGATCAAGGCAGCTTTTCAGAAGACTTTTGGGCATGAAATTCAGGTAAATCTGGAACAGGTAAGCTCTATAACTCCTACCTCAGCCAAAAAAAATCCTCCCCCAAAAGACTCTACTCGCGTTCAGCAACCACCAACTCCCAGTTACAACCAGCAAACTTCGTCTCCAGCGTCAGTACCACAGCCAACTAATCCACCACCAGCACCGACAGCAGCAAAAAATGGAAATGGCATAAATGGAAATGGCGTAAATGGAAACGGTGGAAATGGAAATGGGGTAAATGGAAATGGTGGAAATAGAAATGGGGCGCAAACTTTGCCTCCACCGCCACAGCGAACACCTGCACCTGATTGGGAAGTTGATGAAGTAGCGATCGCAGCTCAACGCCTAGCCGAATTTTTCAACGGGCAAATTATCCGCTTTGCAGATGATTCCACAGAATTCTCCGATTCCATGACTACACCTGAATGGGTAGAAGAAGCAGATGTGGATGATGAATAATGCTCTTATATTGAATTAAAAGCTGGGAAATGAATAAAATTTATTTGATGTGGAAAAATAATCAAAACTGATGTTACTAATTATATCTTACTCATGATTTTAGTTTCAATAAAATACTACAAAGCTATATCAAACTTAGATTTTTATTTTTACTACTAGTTAAGTTTATTTTGTTTAATTTAATTCGTTAGTTGTTTGTACCATAAAATATGCAATATAACCGATTTTTGTTAAGTAATTTATTCTTTGGAAGTTCCATATAGTTGCTTCTAAAGTGAGGGATAATCGCTATGCTTCAGGTCTAAACTGACTGGTTTCCCCCAGCCAACGTAAGCTAAGTTGTCCATTCTTGTTGTCGTGTTCTTCTCGAGAATAACAAACCATACAATAAATATACGTGCCTTCTTGAGGCCACTGAGCATAATCTAGGGGTAGTGGTTTACATTCCTCTTTGTAGTAAAAAATAGGCCCAATATGAATTAAACCTATATACCTATAGGAATCCTTTGGAAAATCATCGACTTCTATAAATATGCCAAAAGGTCTAATTTTTCCTACTTTTGCCCAAAATTTACGACCAATGGGAAATTGCTGCTTAAGCAGTAACCAGTGTTCTTTCCTAAGTAGCCGCCATTGTTCTTCATTCATTTTCATCAGGAAGCTAATCGGCATTTAACTTGCATCATTAGGGCGGGCAAGATGCCCACCCCACAAGATATTGATAAAATTTTAATCTGCAAATTAAATGTGTTTTAGCTTAGTCTAGCTTTTTCAGAAGAAAAAACGAACTGTGAATATTATGCTCTACAGTGAAAAAGGCAGGAGGCAGAGGGCATTATTCCTCCTGACTCCTGCCTCTGTTATTTTTAATTCTCCAAAAGGGCTATTCCCCGTTCCCAGTATGCAAAGTTTTCACCCATTTTAGCCGTTTTGGTCTTACCGACATCCGGGCGGTTGTACTGCTCATAACGACAAACCAGTGCAACATATATAAAAATCCGCGCAGGGTTTGCAGCAGCATCAGAAAATATGTAGAAGGTGGTAATTTTTGATCTTGACGTATTCGCCTCAGTCCTGTGTACATCCCTACCATCGACATACTCAGGGACAAGCCTGTGATGGTAGTTAACATTGGTGGACGATGACGAGCGATCGCCATTAATAAATCTGGGACTGATGCTGTTGGCAAAATATACATAATCAGCATAAAAATCAGCAAATCCCAGCTTTTGCGCCATCCCATGCGGTTTTTGAGAATTAAATCCCAATAATCCAAATAGCGCTGATATCCGCCTTCTGCCCAACGGCTGCGCTGATGCCAAAGTGCGATCGCACTTGTCACTCCTTCTTCTTGCACGGCTGGATGGAAAACACACTCAATATCCCATTTATCCAAATGTAAGCGGATTGTCAAATCCAAATCATCGGTAATGGTTTCCTCATTCCAGCCACCGCAGCTTTCCAAGGCTGAACGCCGGACAAATTGACCATTGCCTCGCAGTTCGCCAATCCCACCAAGGGCACTGCGCTGTTGCTGAAACCAGGTATCAAGCGCCATTTCGGCCATTTGCCCCTTAGTCCAAAAATTTTCTTTAGCGTTGGCGATCGCTTTTCGCACCTGCACCGCCCCCACCTTTTCTCTTTGAAATAAAGGTATTACCTGTTGCAGCAAGTCTGGTGTCACTTGGGCATCAGCATCAAATACTGCAATAATATCGCCCTTTGTGAGCGGCAATACCTGATTCAACGCCCCCGATTTGCCGCCACTCGCTTCTGCTGAACGCCTTAATACTTTCAGTTGATCGTGTTTCTGTCCAAGTTCTGCTAATAAATCTGGCGTGCTATCACTGCTATGATCGTCAATTATCCATACTTCGTACTGCCCACCTGGATATTCCAGATTACAAAGATTTTTGACTAATTTAGCAATTACCGCTTCTTCATTTTTCGCAGCCACTAGCACAGATACAAAGGGCAAATCCCCCTGTATTTCTTTTGGATAGCGACGGGATTTAGTAAACACCACCACCAAAGCATGAAATCCTAGAATGGTGGCCAATCCTAGAATAAATATAGAAGCCCAAGAAACTAAATGTAGAGCGATCGTGCCACTCCAGACGATAGTCAAGACTAGAGCGGCTTTGCCTCTACGACCTTGAAACCGGGGTGTTAGAGACACAGGATTTGTTTCTAACACAGACTCCTCATCTACTGATAGGTCAGACAACAAGGAGTTGAGCGGATCAAGCTCTTGATAAGAATCTTCTTCGGGCCAGGAATTCGCTGGCATAGGTTAGGTTGCTTGATTCCAAAATCAGTATTTGTCTACAGTTAGTAATTTTACGGACAAATATCCCTAAGCTACTTTTCCCGACATTAATCGGAATGGGCAAACTGCAATACCCGCTATCCTTAAACCAAAAGCTACTGGGATTACCTTTGTTGTCACCGCCACTCTGCGTAATTACCCGCGTTAACCACCTTTAATACTCTTAGACAGAGGCTTGACTCCTTTGATACCCACTTGGGCAGGAAGCTTGTAGAGTTGGACTTTCTCTAATGAGAACTCCGGTTTGGACAAAGTAATAACAAGGTAGCAGCAGCTTGTTGTTGGGAGAAACTGCAATAACTGCATCCATCACTTTACAGTCAGGATTTTTAATGTTATCGTTCCCAGCTTCGATAAAAGTTAATGCAGCATCATTGTAACCGAGATTTTTATATTTCTTAGCAGTAACTTCATTTATTGGGCATTGGGCATAAGAGATGAGTCTTTGATAGTTGCTAAGGGACTTCAAGAAATAAATTATCCAAATAAACGAACCACAGAGACAAGGCAGCGCGGTCTTGGGGTCTCCCCAAGTGGAGCATCTGGCGTGGTTTACCCCATGAGCGACTGCCGCACAGAGAAGCCAGTGCGTTGGGCGGGTTCCCCGACTTGTTCGCGTAGCGTCTCCCCCTGGGAGAAGCAACTGGCGCAACACAGAGAAAGGAGAAATAGAGAGGGTTTTTGGGTCAGTTTTGGGACATTTTTTTATTTGGAAGTCCCTAACGAGTCTTTGAACTCCACTCCCCAGTCCCCACTCCCCCATGTGCTTTAGACACATCTTTTGGGAATACTACTAACAGCCACTAATATCCCCTGCTGTCAACTAGTTTGAGGAATATTTAACAATGTCTATCGATCAAATTCAGCCTGCGACTCAACAGCAAGCCAGTGTTTACTTACCTTACGTTCAGGGCGCTAGGCGCAATTTCTTACCTTATGCCATCAGCCTTTATCAAAAAGGCGTTTTGGAGGGACATCGGAAGATAGAAGCTAGTGAACACGTCCCCTTTGTCGCCTCCTGGAATGTTGCTACCCTACCCTCAGACTTAACCCGTTGCCGAATCCAGTTCGATGGCAACGCTGATATGAGTTATGAACTGATGATGGCTAGTTTCGAGTTTATTAATTTTTTAATTGAACTTATGGACAACTATAAACGTTATCGCGTAACCGATTTTTCCCAACCGTTTTACCGCAAGCTACTGCGTATAGACGATTAATGAAACTCAGCCGGACTTTTACAAGTTCGGCTCAAATAAAAATCATCACATGCAACAATGCAACACCAATATCCAACATCCAAAATCCGAAGCTGACTATGGTGTTGGGGACTTTTTTTTTACGGTATTGCCTCCTTTAATATCCAGCAGTTGTACCAATTCGGTTGTACTCAATGATTTGACGAGACTCAAACCAAGTGACTTACTAGAAATACTTTGAGCGTAGGCGGCGTTCAGGTAGGGGGTGTATTGTGACTTTCCTACAATGTATGTTTGGAAGAAAGGTAAACTCAAAACATTCATGTAACGACGCGCTTGGGAAGCATCACCAATCATATCCGCAGGTAATGCTACTTGTTGATTTGCGGGGTTTCCATTGCCAATGGTGGAAAAGTGGGTACCACCGACAAGGATGACGAGATACTTTTGGGAATTTGCCAACCAGGAAAAAGGTAAAATTTGCTCGGATAAAGCTGGTGCAACTGCATCATCACTACTGCTGACAATCATTACTGGAGTTTTGATTTGACTTAAGCCAGCTTTGCCGAAAATCGAACTAGTAACGGGATTAACTGCGATCGCCGCTTTCACTCTCTCATCCCGCAGGTTATAATCCTTGTCAGACTTGCTGATGCTCAATTCCAAAGCCCGACACTGGAGCAGTAAAGACATATTCCACGTATTTTGGAGTGCTGCTGGTTTACAGTCTTGTTTTAGCTGCTCAAAGTTAATTTTAGCCCCTGCCAAGGCCAAGGCTGTGTAGCCTCCCAAAGATTGACCAAATACTCCAACTTGTTGCAGATTTAACCGACCTTTAAACCGGGAATCAGATTGATTACCTTTTTCCAACTGATTCAGTATATATGTTACATCCAAAGGACGGTCTTGAAATTCACTTGGTTCGGCTATTTCAATGGCATGTCCATTTAGCAGAGAATGCAATTGTTTAGCATCACTACCAGGATGATTGGGAACGACGACGGCGAATCCGTAGGAAGCTAGATGGGTGGCTAAATATTGAAAGTTGCTGCTGTCTAAACCCAAGCCGTGAGAAATCACAATTACAGGTGCCGGACTTTGGACGTTGGGAATGTAAACATCAGTCAATAAAAGCCGATTGCGCCTTGAGTCGAAAAACTTCAGGATGTATTTTTGCGACTTAAACTTTCCCGGAACCTGTAAATCGGGCAATTGTGATAAATTGGGTTGCGAAATACTAGCAGCTTCTATTTTAGACTTTTGGGAAACAGCTGCGATCGCGCGATGGGTTTGGCTAACAAGTTTATCTAATTCCGTAGCTATTTCCAAAGTCTGCGCTACATCAAGGTGAATGCTGCTGCTGGGATATTTACGCAACACATTCAAAAGCGTCAAGCCTCCCGATTCACCAGAGGCTAAAATTAGCGCCGAACGCAAAGTACTCAATCCTGTTTCTGGCTGAGGGGATTTGGCTGTAATCACTTGCGCCAACCGATGCAGCAAAAATTCTCCTTGGGGTGTCTGGAGAAGTTGTGAAACTACTACCGGAGTAACTTTCACACGATTAAGTAAAATCCGCCGCAATTCTTGAAGCTGTTGTAGAGGCAGATATTGCTGATAGGCTGCCAAGTCTTCGTTAATTACACCTGTTTCGGCGTAGTTTTCTAAAGTTTTAACTGAAATTGAAAGCTCTAAAGCTGAATAAGATGCATAAATCCGCTCTGCTGCCAAAACAGAATTACTAATCCCAAAAGTTGGCAGCACCATTGAAAGAACCAGCAATAGAGAATTTTTTCTGAGGGTGCTGGCCCAATTACCAAACAAACTATTCATCGCTCAACTTTTTCGGTGGTCTGGTTTTATCAGGTGTTGGCTTTGGTAGTTATTCGGACACCCTGCTTGGTTTACTTAAAGTTATTAGCCTCAATTTTATCAAAACAGAATTTAGGAGTCAGCAGTTATAATTCACGATGAATTATGTATAACCTGCGAATGTAGCTTGCTAAAAATAATAGGTATAAACTGGTTTACAATTCCCACCAAATCTAGAATGTGGTAGTCAAAAAAAGTAGTGATTCCCAATCCCCTAGTAATTTATTCTGACTCCTGAATTCTGATTTTGAATTCTTTTTCAAGGATTTTTCGGCTATAAAGTCAACAATCAAATACTCTAGAGTCACACAGATGGGTAAAGTATCCGGCTGACCCTAGTAGTTTGCCTTCACTATTAAATCATAGCAAATAAAAAATACTCCGCCTCAGTATTTATGTTGTAGCTTTGAAGATGGCACGAATTCACTAGATGAAAAACCTAGTAAAAATCCTGAAAAGCATTCCGATTAATCAGATTTTCCCAACGCGATCGCTACTGAACCAGTGACGACTAAACCCGCTCCTAATATTGCTATGAAAGTAAAGTGTTCTGGTGGTGTCCAATCAGGTGCAATCACTGATACAACTGCGACTGATATTAATGTCACAATAGGAGCTAAAGCTAATACTGCACTTACTCGTGATGCTTCCCAATGTTCTAATGATTCGGCAAAAGCACCGTAAGCGATTAAAGTATTCAAAGCACAAAAAACCAACATACCTAAATGGAAAGTATCAAGTATAAAAAGTGATTTTACTCTGGCTAAAGGAGTTAATAATAAAGCACAGCCGCCATAAATAGTTAGCATGATACTAGGGGAAGATAAAGATTGTAATAACTGCTTTTGTGCCAAAGCATAAATAGCCCATGCTGTTGATCCTAGTGCAATCAAGACACTACCTAGTATATATGTGCCATGCGCTGTAATCAAATTCGTTAGTTGTTCCCGAAAAAATAAAAGATAACCGCAAGTCATTACACTTACACCAATCCATTGATACAGCCGGTAACGTTCTTTAAAAATCACTAGCCCTCCTAAACCTAATAAAAGGGTAGATAATTGAATCAGAACTTCAGCGTTAGCAGGGGATGTTAATGCTAAACCTTGCATGAATAGAAAGTAATTAATCCCTAAGAAAAGTGTAGCGATCGCTAATAACTTCCAAGAAGCAGAACGCAATTTTTCTAACTTTGGTAATTTCCCCCGTATTCCTAAATACACAGCAAGCATTACAAATGATCCTAAAAAGCGGAACCAAATAACGGTATAGACATCAAGTACTTGTAGAGTTACAGCAAGAGCAATAGGTAAAATTCCCCACAAGAAGACCGTCAATAGTGATAACGTTAGCCCTAAGCGCCAATGGCCAGAAGTTTGATGGAGTGACATTGAAATATCCTACTAAAAGTAGGGCTGATAATAAGCTAAAAAATATCTAATTTGCACATCTAAATAGGAGCATCTCAATGAGTCTAAAAATACCCCTGCCCTGGCAATGGAATGATGTCTCCGGCACGCCTGCCGTAGGATGCTCAAAGGGCTGTAGGGCGAACGTGGCTATACAGACAAAACTCACCGACCTGGGTTTCAAATTCTTTGAGTCCGCGTAGGCGGCCTACCCTTCGGGAACGCCAAGGGCGAACGTTTGTATAGCCGCAATTTCTAATCGCAAGAGTTTTTTTTTGTTCACAGGAAATTCGTAAATTACGTAATTACTTTACATGAATATTAAATTTCAAACTTGATCGTAAATGTATACTTTATGTCGATGTTATTTTTTTACAAAAAACTATGGGGATTATACCCATAATCAGCTTAGTAGTATTTATTACTAGCTTATCAAGCTACTTGCTACTGACCTCAAGAGGTCGATTTTTGCTCAAATCTTTGGTGACAAAAATACAGCGCCAAGATTGGAGATTTAGATATGGTAAGCATAACTACCTGAGATCAAAATTTTCAAGAACTATAACAATTGCTGCCATTATTACGGCAACAGTAATAGCTGGAAATACTGTATCAGCACAGGTTTCGGCATCACCTCAAGTTTCACTCAAGAGCGTATCGGTTCCAGAGCCTAGCAATCTTGGAGACTTCGTAAAAGACAAACGATCTGCAATCAAGTTAGGAAAGGCTCTTTTTTGGGATATGCAGGTTGGAAGCGATGGAAACACTTCCTGTGCTAGTTGTCACTTCCATGCTGGAGCCGACAATAGATCCAAAAATCAGATTAATCCTGGGCTTTTGCGGATCAATGCCAATGGGACAGCGAATCCAGATACAATTTTTGATGTAGGTGGACTAGCAAACTACCAGCTCAAGCCGGGAGATTTTCCCTTCCACAAGCTGTCAAACCCAAATGATCCTACTACTCTTGTATCTGACCGTAACGATATCACTTCCTCTCAGGGGGTCTTCAATACGAAGTTTGTTGATGTTATACCTGGTAGTGCGGAAGACAAAGTAACAAACGAGCCAGATCCGGTGTTTAATGTGGGTGGTATAAATGTGCGCCACGTTCAGGGGCGTAACACGCCAACTGTAATTAATGCAGCATTCAACTTCCGCAACTTCTGGGACGGAAGGGCACAAAATATCTTTAATGGGGTGAATCCCTTCGGTTTAAGAGATCCTAACGCCTCTGTTGTCAAAGCCGAAAGCCCAAATAAGCTCGAATTTGTCAAAATCAGCCTGAATAATTCGTCTTTGGCTTCCCAAGCGCTCGGACCGCCACTCAGTTCTACCGAGTTATCCGCCAATGGTCGCACCTTTCAAGAAATTGGTGATAAGTTCGGACGAACTAATAAGGGTAAAAAGCTCCCCCGAAAACTTGGGAAAAAGTTATTTACCCTCAGACCGCTAGGTAAACAGGTGGTGCATCCACAAGACAGTGTTTTAGGCGAGGATAGTAGATGGCCTAAACTCGGACTCAAAAATAGAACCTACGATCAGCTCATTCAAGATGCCTTCAAGTCGGAGTGGTGGAAGTCTAATCGACTCATTCAAGTCGATGCTCAAGGTCAACGAACCTTTGTCAAGAAGCCCGATCGCTCCTTGGAGACTAATGAGTATACATTGATGGAGTACAACTTCTCGCTATTCTTTGGGCTTGCAATTCAGTTGTACGAGTCTACACTCATTGCCAACGATACGCCCTACGATCGCTTCTTGGAAGGAAACACCACCGCCCTAACCCCGCAGCAGCAACTAGGGAAAGGACTGTTTGAGGGCAAAGCCCTATGTATTGCTTGCCACACTGGATTAGAATTAACATCTGCTTCAGTGAGCAGCGTCACTCAAAACGGACGAATCAAACGTGTGCCCTTTGGGGCAAAATCCCCCGAAGACACTGGCTTTTTCAATATCGGTGTCAGACCGACCACAGACGACCCGAGTTTGGGTGGGAATGACGGTTTGCAGGGTAACGGTCAAGGTAATCCCCTTTCAGAGGCACGATTGGCTCAACTGGGTAAATTTCAGGATCTCCTTGGTGAAAACCCCCCCATCCTTACTCCACCGTTGAATCCCAGTGAAGCAGTAGTTGCAGATGGAGCCTTCAAAGCACCTGGACTTCGCAATGTGGAACTTACTGCTCCCTACTTCCACAATGGAGGTCAGGCGACCTTAGAGCAATTGGTTGATTTTTACAATCGGGGTGGTGATTTTGGACTTCTTCCCCCACTGAATCTCTCACCAGAAGAAAAACAGGAATTGGTCGCCTTTTTAAAGGGACTGACTGATGAGCGAGTTCGGTATGATAGAGCGCCTTTTGACCACCCGCAACTGTTTGTCCCCAATGGACATCCGGGTGACTCTACACACGTTACCGATGACGGTACTGGCAAAGCTACAGATAGCTTACTGGAAATTCCTGCTGTTGGTAGAAATGGTGGTAGTCCTACACCAAATTTCCTGAATTAATCCCATTTCACGAAATACCTGAGATAGATATGTAGCAATACAGTTCAGTTAAGCTTCTCTTCCTTCTCTTTCTTTGCGTACTTTGCGTACTTTGCGGTTCGTTAAAAAAAATCACTTTGACAAAGAGTAAAGCCTTAACCCAAGCGTATTGAGATATGTAGGGGCGTACAACTAACTGTACGCCCCTATTTTTGCGATCGCAACTATGGCTTGACTACCGAGTGCGTAGGCGTAGCCCGCCGGAGGCATCGCCAACTATCGGTTCTATATTGCTAACTTTGGTATTGTCTAGGTAATTATAAACTCTTCTCGAAACTTCACGGACAAAATCCCCAGCTTTGGGATCGTAGTTTGGTCTTTGCACCAAAACACCTGCTAAATAGCTTTTGCCGTTGGGCATTTGAATAATACCCGCATCACCAATGATAAATCTCAATGTACCAGTTTTGTGAGCGATGGTAGCTCCTTGACCGATACCAGCTGGTAGTAAACTATTAGTTTTGACATGGCGCATAATGCCTAAAACTTGATTGCGGCTATTTGGGGATAACAAACGATTATTAGAAACTAACGCCGCCAATCTGACCAAATCTTTAGAACTAGTTGTATTTGTGCCAGCGATGTCTGGAAGTAAATTCCGAAGTGCTGTATTTTGCAATCCCCAGCTACGAAAACGTTGACTAACTTTTGCTGCACCACCCAAGCGATCGAGTACCAGATTTGTGGCGGTATTGTCGCTGATTGTCATCATCAAGGTAGCAGTTTCCAGCACACTAAATTTAGTTCCGATGGGTTTGTATTGCATAATTCCCGATTCACCAACCCTTAAATCGCGCCGCATCACTAATTTATCGGTGAGTTTAATTCTACCTGCATCTATTTCTTGGAAAAGAGCCACTAATAAGGGAAATTTGATTGTACTGGCAGCAGCAAATCTTTTTTCGCCATTAATATCTATATAGTTTCCTGTAGATAAATCTAAGAAAAATATTCCCGGATTCAATGATTTATAACTTGCTAATAATCCGCGAATTTGAGAAGTGATGCCAACCATTTCTTGACCAAGATTTACAACTCCAGCAAATGTAGATGCATCTGTAGATTTGATGGCAATATCTTCTCTATTTTCCCCAATAATGGGATTACTTCGGCGGTTAAATGAATTGAATTTGAAAATCCAATGAGAAGGAGAATCTCCTTTAATTGATATATTTTGGGAAGTAACATCATAACCAGGAGCTAACTCTACGACAAAACGAGTGGTTTGAGAGTCTGATTTTCCAATGCGAATTTCTTTCACCGCCTTACCAAAACTTTGTTTGACACTATCAGAATTAAAATTAGTTCCAGGTAAGTCAATCACCAATCGGCTAGGATTATCTAATAAAAAGGCTTTTGGTTCTATTCCCGAAGTGGTAGTTAAGTCTAATTGGTTTTGGCTAGAATCATAGTACCAAGACTGTAATTGTGAGGCTTTTGCTTGTCCTGCGACTATAAGCAAACTGCTTAAACCAATCGCCAGTAGATGTGATTTCATGTTGTGATTGTGGGTGTGCAAGTATGGAGCAACTAATCAGTTTTACCTGAGATTCTTTTCTGATGACTGTGCTTAAATTCCGGAGAAAAAGTCATAAATCCCATTGAGTTATTTTTTGAGCTGATATTTGGGATTAGATAAGCACGATAAATCATCATTACTTATTAAAAGTAAATCGCTGACAGTTTTATTTGTGGTGTGAGTTGACAACAACAGAAATTGTTAATCTAGCGTCAGGACGAGGGTCGGATTAATTATGTTTCCAACTCATAGCATAATTCTGAATTCAGGAGCCAGAATTCAGAAGTCAAACACAATACCGTTCAGTTAAGCCCAAAACCCTTAGTAGAGAAGCGTTAGCGTAGCGGGACGAAGTACAATTTCGCGTCTCTACAGGTCTAAAATCAGCACCAAAAATCCTTAACTGAACCGTATTGAAGTAAAACAGGCTTTTTTTATACCTGGCTTTAAAACGAATCTTTGTGTACTTCACTTTCCTTGAACTTCCTTATATTTAGTGCAGAGAGAAAATAAACACTATTGACACGTAGCCTGAAGTTTCAAAGGAATGGTGTTATGAGTCGCCAAGCCAGAAATTTTCAACCAGGATTTTCTGACCATGTTAAAAAAAATCAGCCATCCAAGGAGAACTACCCGCAAATATTTGCGTAGCTGCTAAGATAGCTGTTTCTGTCCCATAGAGTTTTCCGGCTATTTGCAAATGGTAGGGCGTGAATAAACTTGTATACAATGATGCCAATTCCCGAATATCTAGCTGCAACTCACCCTTTCCACCTCTTGTGACTTCACCGCGTCCATTGGCAACAGAAAGAATGAATTTACCATTATTTTCAGTTAGCAAATTATCTTGAATTTCTAAGTGCAGTTCCGCTTGAATTCCTAATGGATAACCCCGCATCTCCAACGCCTTGACTACATCTATTACCCGCAGCAGCCAACGACTCTCACGCCATATCTTAGCAGTTTGCTCAGGTAGCAGCAATGTCAGGGAATCAATTACAGAACTCTTCCATCGTACCCGATGAATTTGGGAGCGATGATTTGCCAGAAAAGACCAGAAAGTTTGTGCAGCAGCAACGGTGTGGAGTACCCAATCTTTCACCCAGAGAATTTCACCATCTTCTGTTCGTTCTTGAGTGAAGATGATGTAGCCTTGAGGTTGGTCTTTAGTGCCAATAAAATAGGCATAGACTGTTTCCTGATCATCTGGTTGGATTAAACGCTCCCAGATTGCTGGATGTCGGTCTAAATATCCCTGCGTTAGTCTCGCCTGTTGCTGATATAGTTCATGAAATACTTGATGATTGATGTTTACTATTGGTTCTAAAGCTAGGGGTTGCTCCCGCACCTGGATATTCCTGGTAGCAACTTCCCAAATACACCAGCTACCACCCTGCTCATACCCGACTTTTCGGTACAAACTTTGAACGGCGGGATAAAGAGCGGAAATCGGAACTCCTCTGGCATAAAGTTCTTTGAGGGTGTGTTGCATGAGAGCGATCGCAGCTCCCGAACCACGATACTCTGGAGCTATGCCCACTGCGGCAATTCCTGTCATTGCTACACGCACACCACCCCACCACTGACCCATATCGAGAGTTGCCAATCCACCAACTAATTGCTCCAATCCCCGAATAATACGGAAATTTTCGACACCAATGAGGTTGATGTAAACTTTCTCGCCACTAACTGTGCTGATAAAACACTGCTCAAGGATATACCCAAACTGCTGAATATCTTCTGGATGGGCAAGAGTGCTGTATTCAAATTGAGCGGTCATCTTTCATACCATTAGTAAGATAAAACCACAATTATGCTACAGCAGACGTTGCCCCAATGCTTCACCGAATTTTAGATTTCGGATTTGAAATTTTGGATTTATAAATTGTATATTCAAAATTTAATCTGTTAGCTTCATGACTGTTTCTTCCATTTATAGCGCATGGTGTGCCACCCGTTTATTGTTCTTAACAAACCACTTACAAAAAATATGTCAATAAGTTGGATTTACCTCATCCTCGCAATCCTCTTTGAGGTTTCAGGTACAACTTGCATGAAGTTATCCGAGGGATTTACTAAAATAGTTCCTTCGGTATTAATATTTGTCTTCTATGGACTTTGTTTTACTTTTTTGACCTTTGCTCTCAAGAGACTTGAAGTGAGTGTGGCTTATTCTGTCTGGGCTGGATTGGGAACTATCCTAATCGCGATCATTGGTATTATCTGGTTTCGTGAATCTGCCACATTTCTCAAACTTTTGTCGATTGCCTTAATAATCATCGGGGTAATTGGCATAAATGCAAGTCAATAGCTCAAAATTTATCGTAAATTCAAGGGTTTAAGACCCCAACCATTACACGTAGTATCAGTTGAGTTGGAGTTTAAACCTTGAGTAATAAGTAATGAGTAATAAGTAAGAAATTTTACTTATTACTCATTACTCATTACTCATTACTTATTACTCATTTATTAAACCCAGCAGAACGACGATAAAGTAACCAAATAAACAAGGGTGAACCCAGCAAGGCGGTGACGGAACCGACTGGTAGTTCTACTGTTCCTAGTCTAGAGAGTAAATCTGCAAAAGTCAGTAACCATGCACCGGCCAGGGCGGAAAGTGGTAAAACAAAGCGATGATCTGTACCAACGATAAGGCGGACACCATGAGGGACAACAAGACCAACAAATCCAATCAAGCCACCAATGCTGACTGCACCTGCGGCTAATAGAGTGGCGACACCACCAATTAACAGGCGCGATCGCGTCAACGAAACCCCCAAACCCACAGCCAAATCATCTCCCAAAGCCAGCACATTTACCGATCGCGCCAGCAAGCATCCCCCGATCAATGCAACAATGATGTAAGGTCCAGCCGTAGCAATTTCTTGCCATCCCCGTCCATTGAGACTACCAACCAGCCAACTGAGCGCAATTTGAATTTGACCGTCTTCAGCTAACAGCAGCAATGTACTTTGTACGGCACCAAATAAAGAACTTATCGCCACTCCACCTAAAATCAACCGCTCAACCGAAATTCCCGATCCCGCACGACCGAGCAAAATCACGATCGCAGAAGTCAAAATTGCACCCATCCACGCTGCTAGAGGAATTGCGATCGGGAATATTTGCCACACGATCATCATAATCACAATTAATCCTGCACCTGCTGAAATACCCAAAATAAATGGATCGGCAAGACTATTGCGTAACATTCCTTGCAGCAGCGCTCCTGACATTCCCAAGGCTGCGCCGACAATGAGAGCAGCCGTAATGCGTGGGAGACGCAAATCCCAGAGAATTGTCTGTTTAACTGGATCGCCTTTGCGGAGAATGGCTTGCCAAAATTCCGACATATTTAAAGGTACTGCTCCTTGAGACAGCGACAGTGCTAGCGTTACCACCAGTGCTGTAACAAGGAGTGAAACAGCCCAAAATACCCGGTGTTCACTAAAAATTGTTTGAAATGGTTTAGTCAAATTTAGATATGTATTTTTTTCAAGGTAACTGAAACTTTGAGAGATTTAAAAATCCTTCATTTGGATGAAGGGCGATCGCATCAGGTCAGAGGAATTATTTTACACAATTCCTGCAACAGTAGGTTTACTACTTTACTCATCAGCTTTCCCTGGATGTGCTTACCATCTAACAACTTTTCACCAGTTAATAGACACCTCCAGAAATTAAATATGCGTTACCCAGAACCCCTGTAGAGACGTAGCAGTGCTACGTCAAAACAATTCTTTTTCACTCATATCTCTAAGCTCGACTTTATCCAAAATTAAGAACTCGGTTTCTTTATCTGGCAAAAATCGTGGCTTTTTGGCAAATACTTTTTCTACGTCACAAAGCATAGATCAACTTCAAGAAGTAAAACTACTATCCCACATAGATTTCAGCGATAGCGATCGCCTTGCTAAAAAAATGGATAAAGTCGAGCTTAATGATCACGGGGGAAGGTGAACTACTCCCAATGCCAGTCTCCAATTCAACCTTAAGAGCCTTGTTTTAAAGTTTCAGTTGTTACTTAAATTCTTATAAGTGACAGACCAATTAAATCAACTTACCAAACTATTAGGATGCTAAACTTTATTCTATGACTTATGATCAATCCTCTGAACAATCTATACCTGAATCCCCCATTAATCAAGTGTTCGACGTAGAGCAGCAAGAGAATATAGATGCTTTATTTCCCATCGTTGGGATTGCCGCCTCTGCGGGGGGATTAGAGGCATTTACGCAGTTACTCAGGCATTTGCTTACTGATACAGGTATGGCATTTGTACTGATTCAACACTTAGACCCTAACCACAAGAGTCTGTTGAGCGAGATTCTGGCAAGAGCAACTCAAATGCCTGTCAGTGAAGTGCTAGATGGGGTGATTGTAGAACCTAACCAAGTTTACATCATTCCGCCTAACACTAAAATGATCTTGTCTGGAGGGGTGTTGCAACTCATGCCGCGAGAGAAAGTTCAGGGGAAATATATGCCTGCTGATGCGTTTTTTACTTCATTGGCGACGGATCGAGGGCGCAAAGCGATCGCAGTGGTTTTATCTGGATCGGATGGAGATGGTTCAGTGGGTCTGAAGGCAATCAAAGCAGCCGGAGGCGTGACTTTTGCTCAGTGTGAAGACACAGCCAAATTCGATAGTATGCCCAATACTGCTGTTGCCACAGGAAATGTCGATTTTATCCTCCCACCTCAAAAAATTGCCGAAGAACTGGTAAACCTCAGTCGCAATCCTTCTCTTTCTAACTTGTTGCCCTTAATAAACCTGGAGAAATTGCCCCAACAAAGAGATGCGCTGGGAAGTATTTTTGTGTTGTTGCGATCGCTAACTGGTGTTGACTTCAGCCACTACAAACCCAACACCCTAGAGCGGCGAATTCAAAGGCGAATGCTGTTGTACAAACTAGATCGGCTGGAAGATTATGCCCAGTATTTGCAAGAACATCCAACTGAAGTTAAGGCGCTCTCTGAAGAAATTCTGATCCACGTCACCTATTTTTTCCGCGATGCTGGAGCATTTCAACTGTTGAAAGAACAAGTCTTTCCCAACATCATCCAAAACAAGTTGGCAGAGTTACCGATTCGGATTTGGGTGGCGGGGTGTTCGACGGGCGAAGAGGTCTATTCCATCGGCATCACCTTGCTAGAGTTTTTGTCAAATAAAGTAACCCAGCCGCCAATCCAGATTTTTGCCACAGACATCAGCGAAATGGCCATTGACAAAGCCAGGTTGGGAATTTATGCCGAAAATCAAATCGTGGAGGTTTCACCAGAGCGCCGCCGTCGATTCTTTAATACCATTGAGGGTGGTAGATATCAAATTAGCAAAGCTGTCCGTGAACTGTGTGTATTTGCCCGCCAAGACTTGGGCAGCGATCCCCCTTTTTCTAACTTAGATTTAATTAGTTGTCGGAATGTACTGATTTATTTGGACGCAACGTTGCAAAAACGGATATTGCCGATCTTTCATTACAGTCTCAACCAGACAGGCTTTCTGCTGCTAGGGACTTCAGAAAGCACAGGTAATTATTCCGATTTGTTTACTCTAATTGACGGAAAGTATAAAATCTATACCAAAAGGCTAACCACAATTCGTCCAACTTTTTCCTTCGTTGCCAGCAATTATCCGATGGCAAAAGTGGACGAACATCGGCCAATAAATGACAATCCATCTGATGGCTTTGACTTAGAGAGAACAACTGACCAACTGATCTTAAATCGCTATGCCCCAGTGGGTGTAGTCATCAACGACAAAATGGACGTGCTGCAATTTCGGGGAGACATCGATCTCTACCTCAAACTTGCACCAGGGAAACCGAGTCTGAACTTATTTAAAATGGTGCGTCAGGGCTTGCTCATCGAGCTACGTGCCACAATTTATCAGTCACAACGGCAAAAAATTCTAGTTAGAAAGGAAGGGTTACGGATTGAATCCGGCGATGTTTCCAGAATCGTCAATCTTGAGGTGATTCCATTCAAACCTGCAACTGGCTCAGAACTCTACTTTCTGGTTTTATTTGAACAAGCCCCACCCACGGTTAGTCACCTCAGCCCGATGAATCCTGAGAGCCACCAGCCGGGAGACCTAGAACGTGAGATTATTCGGCTCCAGCAGGAACTCGCAACCGCAAAAGTTGAACAGGCTGCAACTCAAGAATATCTGCAAGCCGTGATCCAAGAGCAAGAAGACATCAATCAAGACTTAAAAGTTGCCAATGAAGAAATCCTGTCGAGTAATGAAGAGTTGCAAAGCACCAATGAGGAGCTAGAAACTGCCAAAGAAGAGATTCAAGCAACTAACGAAGAACTCAACACAACTAATGAAGAACTTCGCTCTCGAAATCGGGAATTACACCAAGTTAATAACGATTTGACGAATTTGCTTGCCAGTATCAATATTCCCATTTTGATGTTGACAAATGACTTACGGATTCGACGTTTCACGCCAATGGCGCAACGGCTTTTCAATTTCATTGCTAGCGATGCGGGACGACCTTTAAGCGATATCAGAGCGAATCTAAATATTCCTGAGTTAGAAGCTCTAATTTTGGAGGTACTTGAAACACTCAGCATCAAAGAATTAGAAGTCCAAACTCTGGGGGGACATTGGTATAATCTCCGCATCCGTCCTTATCGCACCACAGAAAACCAGATTGACGGTGTAGTTTTAGTATTAATTGATATTGATGTGCTCAAACGCAGTGCAGCAAGCTTAGAACAAGCCCGAAATTACGCCGAAGGGATTGTGGAGACGGTACAAGTGCCGTTAATCGTACTTGATGCTAATTTCCGGGTGAGCCAAGCTAATCGCTCATTTTATGAAACATTTCAGGTTTCACCATCAGAGACAGCGCAATCTCTGATTTTTGAGCTAGGCAATGGTCAGTGGAACTTACCTGGACTGCGATCGCTCTTAGAAGATATTATCGCCAACGATACCACTATTCACAACTTTGAGATAAAGCAGCATTTTGAGCAGATTGGGCAGAAAACCATGCTGCTCAATGGTTGGAAAATTATTCAAGAGGGAAATACTCAAAGGATCTTACTGGCGATTGAAGATATTAGCGATCGCAAGGAGTTTGAGTTGGAGCGATCGCAACTTCTAGCACAGGAGCAGTCAGCCCGTCAACAAGCCCAAATCGCCAACCGAGCTAAAGATGAATTCCTGTCAAACCTCTCCTATCAACTTCGTAACCCCCTTAATACCATACTTGGTTGGGCGCAACTCTCCCGCAGCCGCGATCTAGATCAAGCAGCAGTCGCTAATGCTTTGGAAGTGATAGAGCGGAATGCTAGGGTGCAAGTTCATTTAATTGATGATTTACTGGATGTTTCACGGATTACCAGTGGCAAGCTGAATTTAAACACTCGTCTAATTGATCTAGTTTCAGTCATAGATAGTGCGATTGAGTCGATCAAATTGTCCGCAGAGGCGAAAACCATTGAAATTGTTGCACACTTGAACTCGGCAAGGGTTGTTGGAGATTTTGATCGTTTACAGCAGGTGATGTGTAATTTACTTTCTAACGCCATTAAGTTCACTCCAGCCGGTGGGCGAGTAGAAATCATCCTCCAACCTCTATCGACTCACGCCGAGATTCGAGTCAGCGACACCGGAATTGGCATTCGGGCAGACTTGTTACCACATATCTTTGATCGTTTCCGCCAAGGTGATTCTACCACCAGCAAAGTGACTCCAGGACTGGGATTAGGTTTGTCCATCGTCCGTCATCTTGTAGAACTTCACGGTGGAACAGTTGAAATCCAGAGTCCAGGCGAAGAACAAGGAACCACCATTACTGTCAGGCTGCTGTTGCACACAATGCTACTGGAGATGACTGCACCAAATTATTTAGAGCCGAGCCTTTTGTCAAAGACTGTGGATACACTAGATCGTAATATTGCATCCCTGACTCTAGAAAACCTGTGCATCCTGGCTGTAGACGATCAAGACGATAGCGGCGACTTAATCAAGTGGATCTTAGAAGACTTCGGGGCCCAAGTAGTAGTTGTGACATCGGCAGGGGAAGCGATCGCGGCTCTAACTGCATCTCCTGGCAGATATAATGTGCTACTAGCAGATATTGTCATGTCAGAATCAGACGGTTTATCCCTGATTCGTCAGGTGAGAGCGCTTGACGCTGAAACGGGGGGACAAATTCCAGCCGCCGCCATCACGACCTATGTCAGCGAAGCAGAGCAACAAATGGCAATTGATGCTGGCTTTCAAATGCATCTGGCTAAACCAATTGACCCAAATCAATTGGCCTTGATGGTTGCAAACTTAAGTGGACGAAGTTTTTAAGGCTACGGTATACACACAAGTCGAATTACCTGACTTTTCACGGGATGTGGAAAAGTCAGAGGGTGTAGGGTGTAGGGTGTAGGGATAACTTGAAAAACCTATGGGAGACTCAAAAATTCAATCTTACCGGGATTTAAAGGTTTGGCAGGAGGCGGTAAATTTAGCTGAAAGTTGTTATCGTTTTACCAAAACCTTTCCCAAAGAAGAACTGTATGGGATGACAACTCAGATACGGCGAGCGTCCGTATCGATAGCGGCAAACATTGCCGAGGGGTATGGACGTAAAACCAGGGGAGAATATATCCAATTTTTATACATCGCTCAAGGTTCTCTTAAAGAATTAGAAACTCATTTGTTAATTTCTCAAAGAGTTGAATTAGCTTCTTATGAGAGTATTAACCCTATTCTTAATCAATGTGAATCAGTTGGCAGACTTCTACTAGCTTTGATTCGTGCGCTTGAAAGTAAATAAATCCCCACACCCCACACCCCACACCCTACACCCAGCCCTAACCAGAGATGCCGTGAAAAGTCAGGTCGAATTACCCCCCTTAATCCCCCCGATATATTGGCTACGGTGTACACACAAGTCTTATAACCTAGCCCCACAACGTTTTGATCCCCCCTAACCCCCCTTAAAAAAGGGGGGAAAAGAATCAAAGTCCCCCAATTTATCGGGGGATTTAGGGGGATCAAGCCACATTTTGCACTTAGCACAAAGATGTGTATAGCGGTTCCCATTCAGATGCAGTACAACGTTACATCACGAGGTGTAGGGGCACGGCATTGCCGTGCCCCTACGGGTGTACCTCACGTAAACGATAACTGCTATATACACCGTAGCCTTTTAGGAGAGAGATTTAGAGAGAGGTTTTCCAGCCGTAAAAAGTCAGGTGTGTACATCGTAGCTGGGAGAAGCAAGTGGTCTTTGAGGAACGAAACCCCGCAAAATCTGGGGTTTGTTGGGCAACGCTTGAGCTTCAAGCCAACCTACAAATATTCTTAACCGAGGAGCAGTATCCCAAACAAAGTTGTTCTGTAGGCAACAACAAACTGTCTTCAATCTTCTGACGCACAACCTCTGTTACTTGACAGTTGCTATTCAGACAATCGATTAGCAACTGATTGGCATAGTAATATTGTTGCAATAGTTGCTGTTGTTCAGGGCTGAAGTGCCAGTGATGCTGAATGTTTTGATGCTTGGAGATCATTTCTTTTAACGGGGAGGGAGTCGGAAGGAAATTTTGGCTAGCACAAGTTAAACATTTTTGCAAAGATGGCTCTTGAGCCACTAGCGCATCAATTCTTTGCTTCATCAACTGCACTAATAAATCTGCATTCCGCAGCATGGGAACCGTTAACAAAAAGATTTCCCGCCATCTGGGTTCAGTAAGATGACTAACCAGACCTTCTAAAGGTTCTTCTAATCCTTGTAAATCATAACTGGCAACAATTTTTCGAGCAGTCAGATATTCTTGAAACGTCAAATAAGAAAAGGAGAAAATCCCCCGCGATCGTTCTGTCAGTAATCCATGTTGCAACTCTATTGCCTTCAGTATCCTTTCACTATCTAATTGCAATTCATCTGATTCCGTTGAAGCATTCGGTAAATCACGGAGATAGTCGCCAATGTATTGCTCAACAAGGCGTTGTTCAAAAAAGTAATTACCCTGCTCAAATGTCTCGCTAGCAAGCTGAGTCAACAGCTTCAGCTTTTGTGGTAAGAAAAAACCTTGGTACACTTCATCGCGCTCAATTGCTTTACTTTCGTCCCATTTGTAAAGCAGAAGGTCTAAACATTGCTTATAAAACGCAGCTTTTTGGGTTGGAAATTCGTTATTGTGACGAAAAACCCAGCAGGTGAGGTGCAAAAATAAAGGGACAACGGCAAGTCTCCGAAATTGTACGTTTTCAGGCAAATCTAGTTTTTCAATGAATTGAATTGCCTGTTCCTGGTGGACATTGGTTTTTGTGAGTGCTGTAAACCACTTTTGAGCAAAGGCAACAATTTGGTTTTGACTAAAGGGGGCAATTTCAACATCTGTGAAGCGTGTGAGGTTGAAAACTTGAGCCGCAGTTCGGCAGGTCACGACAAACATATTGTTGTGATACTTTTCAGAGAGTCTGCGAATCTCGTTGATGATAGCCTTAGTCTCTTGATGGTAGACTTCATCTAATCCATCCAGTAACAACAAAACTCTGCCCTCCAACAGCAAAGTTTCCAGCACAGATGGATCTGAAATGCCACAGATCAAGAATTCCTTGCGAATATAGTTGAGTAAATCGAATTCCTGTGATTCTCTTTCTTCGTCTGCAAAATCTCTTAAGGTGACAAAAATGGGAACTCGATTAGCTGCAAATATACCTCGCTGACATTGAATTCCCAGATGTTGCAAAAAGGTAGTTTTACCTACTCCTGCTTTACCCAACACCCGCAGCTTTGAGTAAGTTTGAACTGCCTTGATACCCGTAATTTGCGTCTGGGATACTTCACCTAAGCTAAAGCGATCAAGTTCTTTTGACGTGAAGCTTTGCAGGTCAGCAAACTCCAACCACTGAAAGCTCGTAATCTCCTCCGAAATGTTGATATCGATGTAAATATCGTCAATGCTAACGGGGTGGCTAACATCTAAGAACTGCAAGATGCCGCACTGATTTTTAATTTTCTCAAAGCGTTGCGATCGCACCTCTTTCACTAGGTTATCAATATCCACGACAGCAGCTTGGGCAACTTCTCCAAATTCCAAAAATTCTGCCGGAGGATCGATAGCAATCTCTCGCCAATCCAATTCCAACACAACACAAACTTCGATAAATGTGTAACGTTCAATCCTCTGTCCAGAGAAAAAACGCCAAATGGGTTGTCGAGTCTTTAAGTTAACTTCTGCCGCTAGATTATCTTGCGTCCAACCTTTGCGGGTAAAGGCTCTTTTTGCTTGTTCAATTCCTTTTGGTGATGCTTGGAGCGATCGCTTGGCCATAATACAAAACCATGCTCCTAATATCAGGTTACTTGAACTTTTATCAATAACTGTGATTGTATAGTTTTTGATGTTATATCACAATTCTGCCCGTTGAAAACTTATACAAAATCCAGCACGATACTATGAACTTGTTTAATTTCTGTGACAAACTCAAACCCAACTTTATACACTCATATTATACATCTAAAACCTTCAGTAATACTTGATATCAAGCAGATATCAAGTCTTAGTAAAGAATTTCATCATATCATATTGATTGGTATCTTCTTCGGGTAATTCTTTAATCTCCACCAATAGTCAAAATGTCTTTCCTTAATCCCTCTTCAGACAGAAACTTCATAATTTCTCCCTATTTCTAAACCGTCACACCTTCCAACTCTTCATCTGTCAACTCATACAACTGACGCAATTTATCTAATTTATCACCATCAGCTTCCCAGAAACCCCGCCCATGTGCCTCTAACATTCGCCCTAAAATATTGCGAAAAGCTTCAGGATTTGCCTTACGTAATTTATCCGCCATCTCTGCATCTAACGCATAAGTATCAGCCGCTTGGTCATAAACCCAATCATCGGTAAAATCGGCAGTACCACCCCAACCAATCAACGCCGTCATCCGTTGAGAAATTTCAAAAGCACCACCAGAACCTTGATTCGCCATTGCTTGCGCCCATTTAGGATTTACCAACTTAGTGCGATACTCCATCCGCAGCAAATCATCTAAATTGCGGGGTGTAGTATCCTTCGAGAAACTTTCCACAAAGCTGGTTGTCACCTTCTTACCGCCTTGTTTTTCTGCTGCCCTTTTCAAACCGCCGGTATTAGCGTAGTATTCTTGAATATCAGTTAAACCATATTCTACCGAATCAATTTCTTGGACAATGCGATCGCTAGTTTTTAACAAAGTATTTAAAACTTCCGGTCTAGCTTGACCTTTATCTTCTCTCCCGTAGCTAAATACATTGCGGCTTTGCCAAGTATTCCCCAACTCCTCACCAGATTCCCAATTACCATCAACCACCCGATCATTCACCAAAGAACCAAAATCACCCGCCGGATTAGAAAACAATCTCGCCGATGCATTTTCCACACCTTGGGCTTTTAAAGCTAAAGCGTGTCTTCTAATAAAATTCTGATCTTCCGATTCATCAGCATCAGCCGCCCGTTGAAACAAATCATCCAACAATTCGATGATATTTACAAAACTATCCCGGAAAATCCCAGACAAATTAGCCAACACATCAATGCGGGGATGTCCAACCTCCGCCAAAGGTTTCAACTCATAACGAACAACTCTACCAGTTCCTTCCTTAACAGGTTCAGCCCCCACCAATTCCAACAAAATCCCCAAAGATTCACCCTTAGTTTTAATCGCATCCAATCCCCAAAGCATCACCGCCACCGTCTCAGGATACTTCCCACACTCATCCAAATGCTGGGCGATAATTTTTTGAGCAATTTCTCGTCCCCGTTGGTATGCAGCAGGTGAAGGCATCCGATAAGGATCTAAAGCATGAATATTCCTCCCTGTCGGCAAAACACCAGCCCCATCCCTTAACAAATCCCCCCCAGGCGCAGGCGGAATATACTCCCCATTCAACCCCCTCAACAAATTCGTCAACTCATCCGTAGATTGCATCAACAAATCCCTTATTTCCTTCTCCTCCTCTCTGCGTTCTCCGCGCCTCTGCGGTTCGTCTCCAAAATAAGCCTCCAAATACCCCTCCAACTCCTCCTCACTCGGCTTTTCCCCCAAAGTATGCAACCCCGAAGAAAACAACCGATTTTCTAAAACCTGCAAATATCCATACAACTCCACCAAATAACCATCAAAAGCATGACCACTAAACATCCGCACATTTTCAGGAGTAAAGGCAATCCCCAACTGTTTAGCATCTGCAAACGGACAATCTGCATCCAAACCAGAGTCCACAATTTTTTTACAAATCCCTTCCTTTAAGACATAATTCTTTTGGGGATCTTCCCGATACTCCGAAATCAAATCCCGCAACGCCACCAATTCCTTATACAAACCTGCACGACCATAAGGCGGTACATTATGAGAAATTAACACACCATAACCGCGACGTTTTGCCAACATCGATTCCGAAGGATTATTCGCCGCATATATATATAAATTAGGCAAATTTCCTAACAGAATATCCGACCAAGAATAACCCGTATTACCTAAAGGAGAACCAGGTAGCCATTCCACCGTTCCATGCATGCCAAAGTGAACTAAAGCATCAGCTTGAAACTCATTTTGCAACCATTTATAATAAGCGGCATATTGGGGATGAGGCGTTAAATCTCGTTCAAACATTAACCGCATCGGGTCGCCTTGTATCCCCAAAGGTGGTTGTACACCTATCCAAATATTCCCTAATTGCACACCACCAATTTGGAATTCATCGCCATAAGTTTTAATACCAGTCCCCGTGAGAGATTTCCATTGTTTTTCGATGCGAGATGTTTGCAGATATCCCAGCCATTTTTCTAGGGTACGGACATTGACACTACTTGTGGGGTGGGCAACATCAGCGCCATTATCTAGGGGCAGGCGAGACGACTGCCCCACAAGAGGATTAGCTTCATCCGCTTCTTTCACCCAGCGAATCAATTCTTCTCCATCTTCTGGCAAATCCCCGACGGTATAACCTTGTTCTTTGAGTGCGTGGAGAAACTTCAGCAAACTACGCGGTACATTTAATAATGCAGCTGTCCCCACAGCACCATAACCGGGAGGAAACCCATATAAAATAATCGCAATCTTGCGTTCCGATGCAGGTTTTTGCCGCAAAGCCACCCAACTTTTTACCCTACCAATTAATCGCTGCACCCGTTCGGGAACCAGATAAATATTTTCGCCCACCAAACCACCGAGAGGAACGGTATCAATAGCCCCATCTAACTCTGGTAAAGCGTACAACACTACACTTTGCAATCCGCCGATACCTTGGCGCGTCCACGAAGAAATATCTTGAATTAATAGTGGTGCGGCAACAATATAAGGTACATTTTTAGCAGTGAGGATGCGCTTTGCTACTTCCACCTGACGCCCTGCTTCCATTGAACCAGCCGGCCCACCCACGAGAGGAAAGCCAATTGTCGAAACGATCGCATCGACTTTAACTGCTTCACTAGATAGTGAGGGAGTTTCGATATTACCTAGTTGTCGTTGCTGAATTTCATCGTCGCTTGTCATCAAATCTCGTACCGCAACGTGTCCTTCCACGCCGTTGATAAAAATGGGTAAAGGAGTTAACCCAGCTTTTTCAAAACTGCGAATTAGTTGAGGAATGTAGGGTTGTTTGGTAATAACGTGTTTACGGTAGAGTAAAATTCCTACAACTGGGGAGTAAGACTTGGGCATATTTCCCATGCCCTTCTTGTGATACCATTCCAGGTATGCTTTTGGCGATTCAAAAAATCCTGGATAGTCGGGATGGAGTAATCCGATATTGGGGGTTTCCACTAGCGGGGGAATGTCGCCGACTTTTAAACCCAAGTATTTTTCTGCTAGTGTCCAGAATAATGAAGCGACGTTTTCTGAACCGCCAGCATTCCAGTAACCATAAATAATTAACCAGTTGCGTAAGTCTTGGACTTTCTGCACTGGGACATATTTCAGTAGTTTGGGGCCAATTTTTAAGAAGCTGATGTAACCAGCGAGTTTGTCTTCTTCTCGTCCGTTGCTAAATTTGTCGAGGATGAATTTAACTGGTTTGGGCATTCCTTTGGGATTGTCGCCAATGGCAAAAATACCCAGCTTGGTTAAACTCATCAATTCCAAGGCTGACTCAAACACCAGACGGATGGGAATTTGGGAAATGCGATCGCGCAGCCACACAACTTGGTCATAATCAAATAGGAGGCTACCGAAAAACACATCAGCGTCATCAAGTGCTGCTTCTACCTCGGTGCGTTTATTGGTAAGATCGCGATCGCTAAATACCCGAATATCCAACTCAGGACAGCGAGAGTTAGCCAAAAAAGCTGCTTTTCTATACAAGTCCGCGTTGAACGATTCAAACCCAGCAACCAAGACGATGCGTTTCATGCCTGTAAGCTACGAAATATTTCTTTACTTAAATTTTAAGCTGGCTCACAGGCTGATTGTTAAATATCTAAAAGTCTACATGGGTTTGGCTTCGTTAACTGACTTTTTACGGTATCTGGAAAATCTCTCTCCTACAAGGAGAGAGACTTGGAATTTTCCCCTCTATGATTCTCTTCCCGATGCCCAGGTATCACGCCATTTAACGGTACCTTCTTTGGCAATCACCCAACGGCGAGTTACCAGATTTTCGCGCAGAGGCGATCGCCCTTCCCGCCACATGGCATATTTATAAGTAATCAGCTTACCAGCACTCTCATCAAAGGGAATCTCGGCAGACCAGGTATTGGAGTTGATGTACTCTAAAGGATAGGCTTTGCTGATATCCCAGTTACCCAACTCTGGGCAATCTCCTGTCACCACTATGATTTCACCGGGTTGGGTATCCACGCCATTTAGTTGGACGCGGACAATTGTCTGGGCTTTGATTCGTTCGCCAACGTGGCTGAAAACCAGCACTCCCCGTTCTTCTAATACCAGATTATAAATTTTGCCGTCTTTGACTTCATATTTATTGCGAGTCACCACGCAAGTATGTTCGCCATCGGGTAATTCTGTTTCTACTTCTGGGAGAGTAACTTCTCCTCCCCGATTTAAAGCGACAAAACACAAAGAGTCACGATAGCGGCGGACATAGCAGTAAACATCGGGTGTTAAGTATTTTTGCCAGTGGCTACCCATTGATACGGCTGGATTCAGTCGCCGTAAGCCGGACAGCAGCCGGATGCAGCGATAAATCTCACTCTCAGTATCCCAATTTTCCATCATTGGGCGGTTGTATGGGTCGTTACCGCCGTCGGTATCGTTGTGCAGATATTGTTCTGTGCCGTAATAGATGCAGGGAATGCCGCGAGATGTCATAATTAAGGCGATCGCTACTTTCAACATCGCTGGATCGGGGTTCAGCGATTGGAAGCGGCACATATCGTGGTTATCGATGAAGGTAACTAGCTCTGTTGAGCCGTTGTAGCGATAATCCTGATCAAAAATGTATTGAATTGTCTGGAATCCCATTTCTGAACCTTGTCCCAGTGCAGCTCGAATTGCCACACACAACCCAAAGTCTAGAAGTGTCATCCCTGAGTGGTTAACAAATTCCACCGAGCGATCGTCACTCGGATTACTGTAAATCCATTCACCAAAAATAAATACATCTGGTTTGTGATTGCTCATATCGCCAGTGAATTCTTGCCAAAACCAGATCGGCATGTGCTTGACAGTATCCACCCGCAGTGCATCTACACCCCGGTCTAGCCATTGTTTAATGGCTGACTTGATATACTGCCGATATTCTGTATTGTTTTCGTTAAAGGTTGCTAGACCAGATAGTTCACAGTTTTGTACTTGCCAATCGTCTTCCCAGTTTTGCACTTCGCCATAGTGGTGATACCAATTATTGACATCATCATTGAAGTCAGCAATTTTCACCCCATCATCAAACAATTCGCCTTTGCTACCACTGGTATCAGGGCTACTATGGTTGCAGACAATATCTAGCACCAGCTTCATATTCCGCTTGTGCAGTTCTGTAACTAACCGATCAAAGGTCGTATTTTTTTCTTCTTGAGTAGCATTTAAAGAAGGATTTTCTCCATCAGCAATGTAGCGGGGATTAATCCGTTTAAAGTCTTTTGTCCAATAGCCATGCATCGCTGCATTGCTAATAAATAACTCTTCTACCTGCTCGAATAGTGGAGTTAGCCAAAGGGCAGTAACTCCCATGTTTTTAAGATAGTCTAACTTATCGATGACACCTTGCAAGTCGCCACCCCAGTACTTACCCCACTCTTGTCTAGTTGGATCGTATAATTCTGAATTTGCACCTTCACTGTTATCTTGATCGCCATCATAAAAGCGATCAACTACCAGAAAATAAATGGTTTCTTGACGAAATTCAATATCTCTGGTGTAAAGAAACTCTAAATCAATCTCAGTTTCCGATGGTGGGGTTTCTATAATAGCGTCTACTTTTTCTTGTACAGAATCAACTTTGTATTGATCTCGTGAAAACTGGGATGGAGGGGTTGTTACCATAAAAAAACTCAAAATCTCATGTAATGTCACATTTGTAGAACCAACACTACAACATTTTGACTATTGTGTGTTGCTACAAACTTCGGTATTGTGACATCCTGCCCACGGCATAGGTATCTATCGCTAGCTAGTTTATAATTCTATCCATAGATATAATTCATCTGCTAGAGGGTAAAAACAACGGAATATACCAGTTATTAAGGATAATTGCTCCATCACCAAAATTTACCAAAGCGAAAACTGGAAACAGCTACCCCACCCATAAATGCATCCTCATGATAAAAGCGATCGCCTGGCTCTGTTTCTGCCGCACCAACAGCCACTAAGAGCGGGATTAAATGATCCTCCCTGGGATGGGCTAGGCGAGCTGAGGGCGCGTTGCTCCAGTTGAGTAGTTTCAGGTTTCTTTCCTCCGACTTCAATCCGCAAACAGCATCAGTCAGCCACTCGTCAAACTCATGGGAGGGCACACTTGCCTGTGGTCCCATCTGTCTCAAGTTGTGATAGCTAAGTCCACTGCCAACGATCAGCACTCCCTCCTTTCTTAGAGGAGCAAGTGCCCTACCAGCTGCCAGATGAGCTGCTGGATCATAGTCTCTGCGAAGCGATAGCTGAAGCACTGGGACATTTGCTTCTGGGTAAGCTACTACCAGAGGGGCAAAGACACCATGATCAAACCCACGAGAGTTGTCGGAACGCGTCTGAAATCCCGCTTTCTCCAACAATTCTTGCACTTGGTGGGCTATTTGCGGCGACCCTGGTGCAGAATATTTGATGTGATATGTGTGTTCGGGGAATCCAGAGTAGTCGTAGAGCATCCCAGGGGCAGCACTCGTCATCACTGTAAAGTCACGTTCTTCCCAATGACCAGAGATCATGAGGATTGCCTTGGGGGTTATGCCGATCTCCCTCGACATTTCTTGCAAAGACGCTTCAAGTTGATCAAATCCCGGCATCTCCGACTTTAACCACGGCCAGGGTCCGCCCCCGTGGGAAATAAAGTAAGTTGGGAGGGAAATTTCATGGTGAGTTTTGTTTGTCGTCATGAGTACTTATCCTTAACTTCTTGAGTTCTCAATTTCTTTTTGATTGTATGACTTACGCAACACTATACGGTGTCGGGGCAATTCATCAATTGCCCCTACCGTCAAGTCGCTTCTCTACGAGACGCTGCGCGATCGCTCCAATTAAAAATTAAAAATTATAAGTTAAAAATTGCAAGACGCTTGCCAGCGAAGGTGAGGTGCTTTCGTGATTTTAGGTGCGATCGCATTGCTACAATCAGTTCCGAAGTTTGATTGCAACATTGCTTCTCAATTTTTAACGTATTAACCAACTTTTTCTCTAGAAGATTCGCTCCATTGGTAAACTGACCATTGTCACCTTCAATCTGTTATTAGTATCAAGGAATTAAATTTAGGTAGCAATTATGACTAAATATGACAAGGTTTTTAACTCACCAAAGACATCAGAGGAATCACTAAGTCCAGAAGAAGCGGTGGCGGCGATCGCAACTGTCACTGCGATCGCTGATTCATTGATTGAAGATGTAGATGCAGAAAGTTTGGCGGGTATCCTCTGGGAATTCGAGGTTTTCGAGGAATACTCAGAAGATGAAATCACCGAAATAGTTGATCGACTCATCTTGATTGCCGAACAAGAGGGAATTGGGCCTCTGTTTAATGTCGCTAAAGTATCTCTCTCAGATGAGTTAGTGCTGGATGGTTTTGCTGCTGGGGTAATAGTGCTTTTGGACGATGATCTTGCCATCCCCAAATCAAAACAAGTCTACCTTAAAAAACTACAAGCAGCTTTAGAACTGGAGGATGAAGAAGCAGAGGAAATTATTAAGGAGGTAATTGCAGCCTTTAAAGAAGCAGAGAATGAAGAATATACAGACGACGAAGATGATGATGAAACCGTAATCATAGAAGATTTTACCGAACAGACATATCAATCTCCCTTAAATAATTTTTCAGTGCCGATTCCGGTTGATCCGCAGCAGGGCGGTAGAATTCAGAGTCAGGAAGGAGTAGTTGGCTTTTCTGATGACATCGGTACTTTGCTGAGAATCGATTATTATCCTTTCCCCTTAGAACAGTTAGAAGAATTAGAATCTATTGGACAGGAAGAATATTTACAAACAATCTTAGTAAACAAGTATATACCCCAAGCGATTTTTGCCAATGTCCCAGAGGCTTCTGTAGAGTATACCGAATATCTAGAAAATACTTTGCGAGGCGCTTACTACGTGTTAATTGATATGCCCAAAGGTTCCACGATTTCTAAACAAGAAAATAATGGAACTGCAATCAGATTAGATGCATATCGGGGGCTGCTCACCTTTATCAATGGTGAATTTTTGTATATAGTTAGTAGTCAGCACAGCTTTCTTGACGGCGAAACTCCCGATTCTGTTGAAGAAGAAGCCGAAGATATCAAGGAGAGTATTTTAGAGTTTGTTGAGACTATAGAGTTCAGTTAATTAAGTGAAGTGAAGTAATGTAAAAATCTTGAGATTAGTTCGTAGTCTACCCCTTCGGGGATCTTGCTACGCGTAGCGTCTCGTAGAGAGGATTTTAGCCCTTAAGCGAAGACTGGAGCCGCTCACTACAAACCTTTAATTATTTACTAGGACTTACGCCTTGACAGGAAAGAGCAAATATGGCTGATTTGAAAAACCACATTTGTCGTAGGGGCAATTCATGAATTGCCCCTACCGTGGGAGTCTACTTACCATCAAAGGGACTTGCAAGTAATAAAAGATCCTAATATTTCTTGTGGGATGGGTGTCTCGCCCGTCCTATAAATTGGGCGCTCATATTGCCCACCCCACAAGATTGGATAATTTATTTGTTGGAGTTCCCAACAGAATGATTCATAAAAACCTGAAACGACGTATTTACGTTGATAGACAACATAATTCTTTTGTACAGTGCGTAAGTCCTATTTATACCGCTCTACTTAGTACAACTTTGCATTAATCTCGTAGCGAATTAAATTTGGCAAGCCAATGCATTGTTAAGCTAATCGGCGTTCAAGTTGCATAATCAGGGCGGGCAAGATGCCCACCCCACAAGATATTGAGAAAATTTTAATATGCAAATTAGATGTGTTTTAGCTTAATGCGTTGGCTGGCATTGTTAATGCATTGGCTTGCATTGTTAATGTCACCGCAAAAAAAGGATCGGAAATAAAAAACACCTGAGTTTACATTATCTTGTTGTAAAAACATTACTTCTTTATATTAAGTCAACCTAAAAAGGTATATATCTAGACTTGGAAAAAAATTACTGAAAGAAAGAACAAAAAAGAAAATTCACGTAGGAATTATTGTAAATAAAGTGATTCAAACTAAGAACACAAGGAACCTTCAAGAGGAAACGGATTTAGGGACTTTTATCGCTCAGGCTACTACCACAGACAAATGGGAAGTATTGCCGTACCAAGCCCCAATCCTACCTATACATGCTGCTCTACTTCATACTGGTAAAATACTATTTTTCTGTGGCTCAGGTAATGATCCCAGTCGCTTAAATACTCCCTATGACAGTGTGGTTTGGGATGTAAACAAGGGAACCTTTTCCCATCAAGCGCCTCCATTGGATAGTAATAATCAACCTATTGACCTTTTTTGCGCCGGTCACTCCTTCACCCCTGATGGGATGTTAATGGTTGCGGGTGGAACTCTGCACTACGATCCATTCTATGGTTCACCCTTTGCTCTAATGTTTGATCCCATTACCGAGAAATGGATCAACAAGCCATCAATGAATAATGGCCGCTGGTATCCGACTGTGTTAACACTAAGCAATGGTCGGATATTAGCAGTGTCTGGGTATGATATACATGGCAAGCTCAACATACAACCAGAAATTTATTCTTCTACATTTGCAAATGGTTGGAATGCTTTTCCAGCAACTAGTGCCTTCAAGTCATACCCACAATTGTTTCTACTAAGTAATGGAAACATCTTTTATTCAGGTGCCCAGATGGGCAGTGGAGTGAGTGCGCCGAGGATATTAACCCTGCCAGGGACATTTACACAATCCATTAAAGAAAAAATGGTGCCAGGGTTGCAAAACCCAGATTTCGGTAATCAAGCTGCCAGTGTGCTTTTACCACCTGCACAAGACCAAGTAGTAATGATTATGGGTGGGGGTAATGCGACTACGGCAACAAACAGGGTGAATCTTGTAAATCTAAAAGCTACTAACCCAACTTACGTACCATCAAGGTATCTCAAATATTCTCGGATGCATCTGAGTGCAGTTTTGTTACCCGATCGCACAGTGTTTGTTTGCAATGGTAGCAAAATGAATGAGGACACAACACAATCAATGCTGCCAGCAGAAATCTTCAATCCACCCACATATACTTGGACACCAGTAGCTAAACAAAGTGTCCCCCGTGTATATCACTCCATAGCTTTACTTCTGCCAGATGGTAGGGTAGTTACAGCTGGGGGTAATCCTCAACGGACTGTCAATGAACTGCGATTAGAAATCTACAGTCCCGCCTATATGTCGCGGTCACGGCCAATTATTCGGAGCGCTCCTCAAACATTGAGCTACGGGCTGCAATTTACGATTCAGACACCCCAGGCTGGAAATATTAAATGGGTTAGTCTGATTAGACCAATGGCAACCACCCACTCCTGCGATACAGAACAAAGGTTAGTGGATCTACCAATTAATTTTAGGAACGCTACTTCTCTCAATGTCACGGTAACAACCAATCGAAACATCGCACCACCAGGCTGGTACATGCTTTTTATTAGTGACAACAATGGGACACCCTCAGTAGCAACCTGGACGCAAATATCTTAGCCTTACCCGTTTATGTTCAATACACTGCTACTTAATAAAAGTCATTAATTCTAGGAGTAGAAATATGAGTTACAAACTCTCACGTCGGAAATTTGGCCAGTTGGTACTTGCTGGAAGTGTAGTATCTGGGCTTAGTTATGTAACCAACAAAGCTTTAGGCCAAACACCAAGTTTAAATATTGTCGGTATCGGTTCTAGCTCTATCATCACCACTGACCAAAAGGTGATTCCAGAGGGAAACACCACTGAGTTTAATAGCACTGCCTCAAAGAGTGTACCCAGAGATATTAAGCCTCTAGGACTTGTTTTGCAATCCTTAATGACAGGAAAGGCTCAGGTACTTGTGGATAAAAGTACACCTTTAGTAGAGCCTAATGAGATATTGAGTGGCTTTACTTCTTTAAGCGATGGCACACTTGTTGTAGCCATTACTCCTCTTAGCATTAGCAGGAGAGAAGCGACACCTACTCGCATTACATTTTTGGGTACGCCTGTAAAAACTTTGATCGTCTCAGGACTTAAAGAGAATCAACAGCTTGGGAGCTTGCTAGGCACTAATGATGGGCGACTTATCGCTCTAGTAGGTAACAAGAACGGTACACCACCGATCAGATTGGTAGATATTAACCTTCAAACAGGAGAGATAAGTTCTATTAGTAAGGTTAAATTCCCGAACGATGAGCGGGTTAGCAATCTAGCTGAGTGCCCAGATGGAAAACTCTATACCTCTTTACTTGGATTCGATGGTGATACAACTCTGGTGCAGCTAGATTCAAATCAAAAAAAGCCAATCAGACTGGCACAATTGAAATTTGATGGTAAAGCATGGAATAATGGCTTACAAAGCTTAGTTTGCTCTGCAACAGGTCAACTCCTCGCCTTTGGAGCGATGAGATATGAGTCACCTAATGCTGTGTATAGCGTAGATAAGAACAGTGGAAACATGACTCGGCTACAAGACTTTGACACTGCTCAGATTACCCTTGTTCGTGGCTAGAAGGAATTGACTTAGGGACTGACAACAAATTAGGCACTCCCCTGTGATTACAGAAGCTCCTAGTTCAGCCGAAGGCAACTAGGAGTAGTTCACTTCATCAACTAACTTATCTGATGTACATTTGGAAAGGGTGATGTCTGACGACAAGCCCAGAGAAGAGAGGAAATCTCCGGCTCCGCACTGGGTCGCTTATAATTTGTCATGACAATAACCCTGCTGAACAATCGCTATCAAGTTATCCAGGTAATTGGCGCTGGTGGGTTTGGCGAAACCTTTCTCGCAGAAGATGTCCATCTGCCTTCTCGCCGTCGCTGTGTGATCAAGCAACTCAAACCGATAACCAGTAATGATCCGCAAACTTACCTACTTATCCAACAGCGCTTTGAACGAGAAGCAGCAACCTTAGAGTATTTGGGTGAAAGTTGTAACCAAATTCCTAAACTTTACGCCTACTTTTCTGAGAATGGGCAATTTTACCTCGTCCAAGAATGGATTCACGGCCAAACCCTGACAAAAATTGTCGAAGCCAAAGGATTTGAGAGTGAAACTGCTGTTCGGCAAATTCTCTTGAGTTTGCTTTCAGTTTTAGATTATGTCCACAGCAAAGGGATTATTCACCGCGATATCAAGGCAGATAACATCATTCTCCGTTCTGCTGATGGTAAGCCTGTTTTGATTGATTTTGGTGCAGTCAAAGAAACAATCCGTTCGGTGGTGAGTTCTCCAGGATACCCGACGCGATCGCTCGTTATTGGTACGCCTGGATATATGCCTAGCGAACAAGCTGTTGGCCGCCCAGTTTACGCCACTGATATCTACAGCTTAGGTTTAACGGCGATTTATCTGTTAACTGGCAAACACCCCCAAGAATTGCAAACTGATCTAAAAACTGGCGAAATACTTTGGCAAGATCACGCCCCTGATGTTTCTTCCCAATTAGCATTGGTACTTAATCAGGCAATTAAGCCTCATGCTGGCGATCGCTACAGCACTGCTAGTAAAATGCTGTATGCCTTGCAGTCTGCTCAGAATATACCTCCTGAGTCAACTGCAAATACTTCTACAGTCAACTTTTCTCCCACCGCTACACCGACTCGACAAACCCAGCCATTATATTCACCGCAAAAAAACTCTGTGATTTCAGGGTATTCCTCTGGTAGAAATTGGCAAAAACCTGCTGTGATTGTTGGTAGTTTGCTTATAGGTGGTTTGATTGGTGCAGTAGCATTTTCTAGCATGACTCGTCAGCAACAACCAGAAACAACTATTGCCACAAGTCCCGCCCCATCGCCCGAATCTTTGCCTTCCACTCCTCCATCTCCCGAACCGCCTGTTTCTTCCCAAACTTCTCCAGTTTCAGTTATACCGATATCGCCACCACAGCAGCCAGTAATTGCCGATCCTTTGCCCACCTATAAGCCCCCAGTTATATCGATCCCACAGCCCAAAAAAGAGCCTGTAATTTTAGATACTCCATCGCCAGAAGCAGTATCTACACCACAGCCAGAACCAAAGAATGAGGTAAGGGCAGTTCCTACACCCGAAGCGCGTTCCACCCCACAAAACAAACCGCGCAGTAAATTAGCTGCCACTATGAGTAAAGAAAGCGTTCCCGCATTTCCTACAGGTACAGGAAGAAACATTGTAGAAGCTAGCCTCGGCAAACCAAATCAAGATTTGCGAGGCGCATGGGGTAAGACTCGGGCTGTGGTTTACAAACTTGTGCCAAACAAAATTGACCTTGGCTATTTATTTGATCGTAACTCTAAAGTGCTGCGTCAAACTGAGGTATCTTTTGCCCAATCGGTAGATCCGCAGGTAATGGAGACTACCTTAAATGGAATGTTAAATGGGCAAGCCACTGAAGAAATTAAGCAGGGACTTAAACAGGTACAACAGCGTCAGTCTGATAATTTTAGTTTTGAAAATGGCTCAGTCAAGGGTCAGATTATCCGCCAAGAATGTGATTTTATTTACATTAGCATTTGGGATGTAGATTTACATGATTTTGTGAGTCCATCTACAGCCAAGCAGTGTTAATTTACTGGAAAAAGTTGTTTTAAAAAGTTAAATTTTTGTATCCTAAAAGACAGATTCCGTATTCAATATAGTGCTTACAAAACTTTCTTTATTGGGCTACAATCAAGATAATTTCAGTCTTCCCAAGCACAAAAACCCAGTTTTTAGAATTGGTGCATTCGTTTTCTAGGTTTTGTAACTAAACTAATGAAAATCTATCTTTCCCATGCCCATTCCCCAATCCCCATTCCCCATTCCCTAATTTAATTCTTAATCTTCATAAAGTTATAAATAGCATTATTAAGTTTTTAATAATACTTGTCTCAGCTTCTACATTTATGTCGTCAATTGCGATCGCAATTGTGTAATCTAAAGACAGCAAAGCTAAATTATTCAATTGAGGTCTGATGACTCCTACAATCATGCGTCAGCTTTGGTCAGTGGTTGAAACCGCTCAAGCCAAGCTCCTCTTACAACTGGATGATGCTAGCTTAGTGCAGTGGTTAGTGAAACAAACCGAAACGCAAGTCTTGTTAGATTCTAACGAAACTGATTATCTGTGCCACTACATTCAATCTCGGCTAGCCCTGATACGCGATCTTGCCCATGAACGTCAGTGTTGATGATCGCTAAATTCAGAATTCAGAATCTTTCTCGTTATTGACTATTGGCTTTTTGGGGAAAATAACCTTCCACTAAGCAGTCAGAGCCGACTAAACGCCAACGAACACGTTCTAAAGACAACGCCTCAGTCATGGTAGTCAAACCTAAATCGCCCACTGGTGTGGGAGCAATGCTACCACCAATGATTTTCGGGGCAATAAATGCTAAAACTTTTTGCACAGCTCCTTGAGCGATCGCACTAGCAGCTAAGGTACCACCACATTCCCATAACACGCTGCAAAACCCCCGTTCATATAAGTACGCCATCGCCTTATCTGGTGTCAGTGATATTAATTCCACCACCTCCACACCAAGTTTTCGCAACAGTTCTTGAAAATCGGGGTTAGCCCCTTTCTGTGTCAACACCAAAGTTGCAGTATCGGCAGTTTGCCACAGATGGGCACTTTCCGGTAAGTTGAGATGGCGACTCATCACCACCCGCAGGGGATTATGTGCCCCCACTTGATGGCTAGTTAAGTAAGGATTATCTTGGCGGACTGTATTACCGCCGACAATTATGGCATCACAAGCCGCCCGCAGTTGATGTACTTCCTTGCGGGCATCTTGGCTTGTTACCCAAGCGCTATTACCAGAGGTAGTAGCGATTTTGCCATCTAAAGTCATGGCATATTTTAAAATTCCCAAAGGTCGCTTGTAGAGAATGCGATGCACAAAAGCTTCATTTAGCTGATAACAAGCTGCTTCTTCTACACCAACTAGCACTTCGATCCCCGCCGCCCGTAAACGAGCAACACCACTTCCAGCTACCAATGGATTGGGATCAACCATACCCACTACGACTTTTGCCACCCCTGCTTCAATCAATCCTTCCGAACAAGGGGGAGTACGCCCGTAGTGATTGCAAGGTTCAAGTGACACATAGATTGTTGCACCACGAGAATGATCCCCTGCTGCTTTCAAAGCAAACACTTCTGCATGAGGCTCACCTGCGCGAGGATGAAACCCTTCGCCTACAATCTCGCCATCCTTGACAATCACCGCTCCCACTAGGGGATTTGGCGAAGTCTGTCCTAAAGCGCGGCGAGCAAGTTCTAAACACCGTAACATCATGCGAGAGTCAAAGTCAGTTCCTACCTTTTCCTTTGGTAGTGAATTCGAGCCAACTAAGGATGCGTCTGCTTGAGCGAACACTGGGGAATTATCCATAATTTTAGGCAATGTAAATATTCTGCACGCGATCGCGCCGCCTCTCCACAAGAGAATCGCGCTTTTATCCTGATAATTAAACAGTAATATTTACATTACAGTTCAGGGTAACTGAAACTTTAGCAGATTTCAAAATTAATAATTTATTTACGCCCACCTACTTATTGTAAAACTACTAAATCATGGTGAAAAATTTCTGCCACATTTTTCTGTACTAGATTTGTAATCATGGAAACAAATTTGTCAAGGTCTAATGGCTTAAGTAAATATTCTTCAAACTCTACGTCTGGAATTTGGTGATATGTACCTATGGTAGAGGTTGAAGTCACAATGATTGGGATATGATTGCCATTGTCAGCTTCCATAGCATTCAATGTCTTTAGCAATGTATAAATACTTTCACCTAAAAACCTAATTTCACTGACAATGACGTTGGGTGTAAAACAACTCAGGATTTCTAAAGCTTCTTTTACTGAACCAGCAGTAACCACATTTGCGCCCAAGTCTTTCAGTAAAAATGCGTACAAATCTCTACTATCGCCATCGTTGTCTACAACGAGTACTTGTACACCTTTGAGTATCCCAACTGCCAAGCAAAAGTCATTGATTAAATTCATAATAAGACCTACGATTAGGACTTTAAGTGCAAAGTGATCTGAAAAATCCGTAGCCTTAAAGAGACGAGATAACCGGAAAGGTCAATTGAAGAAGAATTCAGGAATCAGAATCAAGACGCTCGTTGCGCTAAGGTGATTTCTGATTAAAAAAATACCATGTTTACGAGTTTCGACTTACCTCGGCTCCGCCCTTCGGCTACGCTCAGGACAGGCTCGGCACAAGTCGCTCAACTCTCGGCCACTCAGTTGGTTGAGCGAACTTGTACTGAGCGAAGTCGAAGTAGTCGAAACCAACGGCTATGGTAAATTTATTACTAGAATTCACCTAAAGCGTCTCCCCTTCTCCCAAAGAGAGAGGCTAGCGGCAAGGGAGAAGACTCGCTGGCCGCCCGCGCTATCCGCTTTTTCGGTCAGAAAACATTGCTGAATTCTGACGACTGGCACCTTTATTCTGTTCGATAAAAGTTAGCAGAGAACCACTTAATGGTTACAACTATTAGGTTTTGTTCTTGTACTATGAGCGGGTGTTGTTTGATTTGCTAAATGATTTGATTAACTACGACACAAAACGTAGCAAAACTTTTTAAAGGATCGCGGGGTAATTATTCACTTTCTAGTGCCTTAAAGCTCTGTGTTAACTGCTGCCAGAGTAACTCAATTTCCTCGTAGCACTCCTGTGAAGAAAGTTTTTCTTCATTGTGTAAATTGGAGATGTAATCGACTCTTTGAGAAAATTCCTGAAGATTAGCATTGAATAGAAAGCTCTGGGGTGTGAATTTACCCAGATATACGTGGTAGATAAAATTGTTTTCATCTCCCTGATTGTAGTCATCCATATAAAAATCTTGATAGTGAAAATCTATATCTTTGAGAGTACGTTGTCAGGTTGATTAACCAAGGTTTTACCCCACCCTAACCCTGCCCTTAGAAAGGGGAGGGAACTAGATTTCTTGTTTCCCCCAAACGGGGGGATTAAGGGGAGTAATTTTACACCTCTTTGAGGAATTAACCAAAATAACTATTGCCATTCCCTATCCTCAAGTTCCTTTTGAGGCAACAATAAGGTGGCTTCAATTTCTTGCCTGATAGCAGCAGTTACTTCACAATTGCTATGCAGGCAATCGAGTAGTAACTGATTAGCATCATAGTAGCGTTGCAGTACTTGCTGTTGCTCAGGGCTAAACTGCCACTCGTGGTTAATATTGCGATAATTAATCACCGTCTTCTTTAACTGTTCAGCCCAAGCTGAATAGTTAGTTTGTGACCATAACTCAAACCGTTGTTGACTTTGAGCCGAATTTGGCAATTGGTGAGAGAGTTTTTCCAGAGATTTATGGAGTCCAACATCTAGAACAATACCCAAAATGTTGCTCATCGCTTCTCCGCAGGCGTGGATGTGGGCAAAATCCTGACTCCCATCAATTGCACACTTTGTCAGCAAGTCATCTAATGCCGCATCTAGAAACATCCCCTGGTCGAGGCTACTGGCTAGGGCAAAGTGCGAAGCTATGTGAGGAGTCCGACTCAAAGCTAGGTAAAATGCTCGAACTGTCGCATCTTTTGGGGTAGGAATACTGCGAGATTTTTGGCTAGCCCAGGTCAAAAACTCTTGTAAATAAGCATCTTCGGCAACCAGTGTATCAATCTGTTGCTTCATCAACTGTACTAGAGAGTCTGCACTCCTGAGCATGGTAGCGGTTAATAAGAAGATTTCGCGCCAGTGCGGGTCGGTGATGTGACTCACCAGACCGGATAGCGCTTGCCCAAATGCTTCTAGGTTATAGCTGGCAACGATTTTCCTGGCTGTGAAGTATTCTTGAAAGGCCAGATAGGAGAAGGAAAAAATTCCCCGCGCCCGTTCTGCCAGTAGCCCATGTTGAGCTTCGATTGACTTCAGCGCTGCTTCGCTTTCGATTTGCAGTTCTTCTGCATCCATTGGCACATTGCTGAGATTCTGAATATAGTCACCAATGTATTGCTCAACGACGCGCTGCTCAAAAAAGTACTGGCCTTGCTCAAATGTCGCTGCGGCAATCTGACTCAATAACTTCAGCTTTTGTGGTAATAAAAACCCTCGGTAAACCTGATCCCGTTCAACACCTCTGGCTTCATCCCATTTACCCAATAGAAGGTCTAAACCTTGCTTATAAAAGTCAGTCCGCTTAGTCGGAAATTTATCTTGACCGTGAAACACCCAGCAGGCAAGATGCAGAAATAGGGGGGTGACGACAACTTGCCGAAATTCCCAATTTTCAGCTAATTCCAACTTCTGAATAAACTCAACGGACTCGGCTAGACCATCTTCAATGTTGGTCTTGGTAAAGACCACAAACCATTTTTGAGCAAAGGCTCGGATTTGTTCTAAGGTAAATGGGGCAATTTCAACATCGGTAAAGCCTCGGAGTCTGAGTTTTTGAGCTGCTGTTCGACAGGTGGCCACGAACCGATTTGTGTGATATTTTTCTGAAAACCTCCGAATTTCGCTTAAAACAGCATTGCTTTGTTGCTTAAGAACTTCATCCATGCCATCAAGCAACAGTAATACCCTACCTGCATTCAGCAAGGTTTCGATGACTGAGGCATCGGAAATTCCAGATGTGAGAAATTCCTGGTGGATGTACCTTAATAAGCTGAACTCATTGCTAATCTTAGACTCTTGGGCAAAACTTCTGAGTGTGATGAATATTGGCACCTGATTTGCCGCAAATGCGTTTCGGTTACACTGAATGGCGAGATGTTGCAAAAAAGTGGTTTTACCTACTCCTGGTTTGCCTAGCACCCTGAGATGGGAGTAGATTTCAACTGCCTGTGTACCAGGTATTTGTTTTTCGTCAACGTCACCTAAGCCAAAACGGTCAAAATCTTTGGGATCAAGGCTTTGCAAATCGGTAATTTCTAAATGCTGAAGGCTGGCAATCTCCTCCAGAATATTCACATCTATATATATATCATCGATCGCAACGAGACGGCTGATATCTAATAACTGCAAAATACCACACTGGTATTGAATTTTGTCGAAGCGTTGCGATCGCACTTGTTGCACTAATTTATCAATATTCACCACAGGAGACCGGAGGTATTCTTCTAGTTCTAAGAATTCTATCGGGGGATTGATTGCAACCTCTCGCCAATTCAGTGACAATACCAAACAAATTTCAATAAAAGTATGACGCTCTACTGGACGACCACTAAAAAAACGCCAAATAGGTTGTCTAGTCTTGAGGTTAACTTGTGCTGCTAGATTGTCTTGTGTCCACCCCTTGCGGGCAAATGATCTTTTTGCCTCTTGTATCCCATTGAATGATGCTTGGAGCGATCGCTTGACCATAGACAAAAACTCTGCTCCTCAAATCATAGACTTTAACTTTTATTAACATCTGCGATTCTATAGCTTTTTCTGTGATACCAACATTCTACTCACTTAAAGTTATACAAAATTCCCGAGCCGCTCTCAATTTTTTAAATTTTTGTATTGAAATCAAACGTTATACCTTCATTTTATACATTTCAACCTTTTGACATACCTTAATTCAAGCACTTATCTGTAATGTTTAAGTAGAGGCTGAAGGGTTACTTGGTAGATTATAAATCTCTAGTAATGGAACTAGAGATTTATAATCTCAATGTATCTTTCTATTTAACAGCTTTTAGTCATTTAAATGGCTAAGTTATTTATATTCTTTGACTTGTGTTTACTGACTCCAAATTTAATATAAAAATATGGGTCTATTATCAATTAACAAAATATATAATGTTATTAAAATTGCTGAATTAGTTTATGGTTCTGAAAGAACACAACGACCAGAAACATTTGTAGATAAATTGTCTAATTATTTAGCAGGTTTCAACATGACCGGAGGATGTTCAGTTAACATATTATATAAATATATTGACGAATTTTCCCAGGAAGAAAAAGCAGAGGTAATAGCTTTGATCTGGCTTGGTCGAGGTATATCACATGGACAGTTAGAAGACTTTCCCCATTTCGTTAAAAAAGTAGTGGAAATCATCCCTGAAAATCATGCAACAAGTTATATTCTCGAAAGACCTCTTTTAGCAAAATATCTGCGAGAGGGGCTTCAAAAAGTAGATATTTCGACTTTTGCTTCATCCTGAAAAATCGTCAGGACATCAGGCTGACATTGCTTGACTACTGCAATGATATCTCTGGCTTCTTCGTGATATAAGTCTTCCACGTAGCCACTTCTATAAAGTTGTGCCTCTTTTTCACTATCAAAAGGGCCAAAGTAATATGTACATAGGGGAACGGCGGTGTTAATTTCTACCCACCAAGCAAACTCTGACTCGTTAGATTGAAATAAATTCATAACGGATACCAATGATTAATTGAACTTGATTAATCTAGTTTTGAGGGTTTGTAGTCAGCACTTTAGTGCTTAAAAATTTATGAAGTAAAAAGAAAATTAATGTCGGGTGCGTTAGAGGTTGTTTGAAAAGTCCTCTTCTTGGTAGCAAAATGTTCTAGATCCCCCTAAATCCACGCCACGTGCTTCTCCCAAGGGGAGACGCTGCGCGAACAAGTCGGGGAACCGCAAGGGCGCAGTGGCTACCCGATAAATTGGGGGACTTTGATTCCGGTTCCCCCCTTTTTTAAGGGGGGTTAGGGGGGATCGATAAGTTCCTAAAATCACAACCAATTACTTTTCAAACATCCTCTTAGGCTAAAGCTATAACGCACCTTACTTCAGGTTTACTTGATAAGAGAACTCTAAGTTATTGATTAAGTGAAACAAACTTAAAAAACATAAAATATACCTAACCTCCCAGCCCCTCTTGCCGTTTCGGTAAGGGAGAGTCAAAGCCTCTCTCCTTTTAGGAGAAAATTGTCATATTTTTTATACTCCACAGATATTATTCGCTATCTATATATTTATCGAGGAATTGCTAATTATTCATAGCATGACATCCTAGTGTTAGAAATCGCGTTTGAGCAAGGGATTGAATAGCGTATAAGTTGTATTATATGAGCTAAAAAAAATTAAATAATTAAAATTTAGCAGAATTTAGGAGTTAGGACTCAATGGAAACATCTTGTGAGCGACAATCTAAAATTTTTTATTCGGTTTGTGGTGTATTGCCGAATCCTTGAAGTATTTTACACTATATTTAGTTATTTGCGCCTAAGAGGTTGTTTGAAAAGTGGTTAGCTGTGATTTTCAGCACCTCTTGATCCCCCCTAACCCCCCTTTTTAAGGGGGGAACCGGAACCAAAGTCCCCCTTTTTAAGGGGGATTTAGGGGGATCTAAAACTTTTTGCTACCAACAACAGGACTTTTCAAACATCCTCTACACAGTAGTTTGAAACTGGATATTGATGTATATTAAATTGTGAATCAGCATTCAAAATTTATGGATATAAACCACAGATGAAAGCCGATAGTAAACCAAACTATACAATTTTGGAAGTTCAAGAACTTGATGTTAATTATGGCGGTATCCAAGCTCTGAAAAAGATTAATTTAATTATTCAAAAAGGCGAGGTAGTTACTCTAATTGGTGCTAATGGTGCTGGTAAAACTACTACACTCCGCGCCATATCTAAAGTAGTTAATCCTCAGAGTGGGGCGATTATCTATAATGGACATCATATTACCCGCCGCCAAACTCACGAAGTTGTACAACTTGGTATCGCTCATTGTCCTGAAGGACGTAGAGTATTAGCGCGGCAAACAGTATTTGATAACTTACTTTTGGGTGCTTATATTCGCTCCAATCAAGCCGAGATCAAAGCAGATATTCAGCGCCAATTTGAGCTATTTCCCCGCTTGTCACAAAGACGCAATCAACTAGCAGGAACCCTTAGCGGTGGTGAACAACAAATGTTAGCGATCGCTCGCGCTGTTATGAGTAAACCACAACTTTTACTTTTAGACGAGCCTAGCTTAGGTTTAGCACCTGCGATCGTTCGGGAAATTTTCTCAATTATTGAAAATCTCCGGGCTACAGGGGTTACTATTCTATTAGTTGAACAAAACGCTAATCTGGCGCTACAAATTGCCGATCGCGGTTATGTTTTGGAAGCTGGTTCTATTACCTTAACAGGTGCGGCATCAGAATTAATTAGTGATGAACGAGTTAAAAAAGCTTATTTAGGATAATTAATTAAATGAAAGTTTTGGAGGTACAAGCAGATGGTAAAATCACCAACTAAACCTCTAACCTTAGAGGAGTTTTTAAAACTACCAGAAACCAAACCTAGCTCAGAATATATCAACGGTCAAATTATTGAAAAGCCAATGCCACAGGGAAAACATAGTATTCTTCAGGGTGAACTAGTCAGTAATATCAATTATGTGGTAAAACCTCAAAGAGTTGCCCTTGCATTTCCAAAATTGCGGTGTACTTTTGGCGGACGTTCAATTGTGCCAGATGTAGCTGTGTTTGCTTGGAAACGGATTCCTTTAGATGAATGGGGAGATGTCGCTAATGTCTTCCAGACTTATCCAGATTGGACAATTGAGATTCTTTCGCCAGATCAAAGCCAGACTAAAGTAACCGGAAATATTCTACATTGTTTAAAGCATGGTAGTCGCTTCGGTTGGCTAATTGATCCAGATGAGCGTTCTGTTTTAGTCTATCCACCAAAGCAGCAACCAGAACTTTTACAAGAAGAACAAGAAAAATTACCAGTTCCAGATTTAGTTAGTGATTTTCAATTAACTGTAGGGCAACTATTTGGATGGTTGAAGTTATAGTTTTTCCTAATCAGAGCAAGCTTCTCGCTTGCTCTCCGAAACGGAAAGGGAGGAGCAAGAAAAATTCCGCTTTTTGCTCCCCTCTCCGCGTCGGAGAGGGGCTGGGGGAGAGGTCAAATAAGACTTGTCGAACTCACTTTAATTTATTTACGCCTAGTTACTTAACACTAACGCCACTGATAACTTTTCCTAATCATTAGTATTATTAATAATTATTACGATTTTGTCATAATATATTAATATTTATAGCCCTCCTTGCAGATATCTATTATTTGTTTAGCGGCGAATTCTATTCACCGGAATAATTAAACCCATGAGTCAAATTGTCTGGATAGCAAGACACGCTAACCGCCTCGATTTCGTAAACCCGGATTGGTTTCTCACTGCCGAAAGACGCTACGATCCACCATTGTCTGATGATGGGATGGTGCAGGCACAGCAGTTAGCTAGACGTTTGAAAAAAGAAAATATTGGCCATATTTTTGCTTCTCCTTTCCTGCGAACCGTGCAAACGGCAAACGCAGTTGCAGAAGTTCTCAAGTTACCGATCAAATTGGAAATAGGTTTGAGTGAATGGCTAAATCCAGCTTGGATGACAGAAGAACCCGAAAGACTTTCAACTCCAGCGTTAGCAAAATTATTCCCCAGAATTGACACCAGCTATACTTCGCGCATCGCCGCCAAATATCCTGAAACTCACGAAAAAGTGCGAGAACGTTCTGGGCAAACTGCGAGATGTTTAGCTACTGAATTCTTTCCAGAGGATATCCTGCTAGTGGCACATGGTGCATCTGTGTTGGGCGGAGCAATGGGGCTAGTGGGGGAAATTGCCAAAACTGAAGTCAAGGCTTCTCTATGTTCCCTGGTGAAAGTCGTGCGCGAAGATCCAGAATGGTTATTAGAACTAAAGGGAGATACTTCCCATTTAACCCACATAGAAGAAGTTATTCGATTTGCTTAAACCTCTGATAGATATTTGGGTTCATGACTTCTGATACCTTGGGTATATTCTACAAAAAAGTAAGTAATTCGCGAATAAGTTCTATGACTTTGTTACTAGCAGGAGACATCGGCGGTACGAAAACTATTTTACGATTGGTTGAAACATCAGATTCACCAAGTTTGCATACTATTTATCAGGAAAGTTACCACAGTGCTGATTTTCCCGATTTAGTACCCATAGTGCAGCAGTTTTTGGTGAAAGCGAATACACCGATACCAGAAAAGGCTTGTTTTGCGATCGCAGGGCCTGTTGTCAAAAATACTGCCAAACTCACCAATTTGGCTTGGTTCTTGGATACCGAACGTCTAGAAGAAGAATTGGGCATCCCGCACATTTCTTTGATTAACGACTTCGCCGCCGTTGGCTACGGCATTTTAGGTTTAGAAAAACAAGACTTGCTGAGGTTGCAAGTTGGCAAATCTCAACCGGAAGCCCCCATTGGAATTATTGGTGCTGGTACAGGTTTAGGACAAGGATTTTTAATTAAACAGGGAAACAACTATCAAGTCTTTCCCTCAGAAGGTGGACACGCTGATTTCGCCCCTCGGAACGAAATCGAGTTTCAACTGTTGAAATATCTGCTGGGTAAACATGATATCCAGCGCGTTTCTGTGGAACGGGTGGTTTCTGGACTGGGAATTGTGGCAATTTATCAATTTTTGCGCGATCGCAAATTTGCCACTGAATCACCAGATATTGCCCAAATCGTCAGAACTTGGGAACAAGAAGCAGGACAAGAAGAGAAAAGCGTTGATCCCGGTGCGGCTATTGGTACTGCTGCACTAGAAGGTAGCGATCGCCTCTGTGAACAAACTTTGCAATTATTTATCGACGCTTACGGTGCAGAAGCCGGCAATCTCGCCCTGAAACTCCTACCTTACGGTGGCTTATACATCGCTGGGGGAATTGCGCCCAAAATCTTGCCCTTAATCCAAAATAGCGGTTTCTTATTAAATTTCACCCAAAAAGGTAGAATGCGCCGCCTCCTCGAAGAGATCCCCGTGTATATTATCCTCAACACCCAAGTGGGGCTAATTGGTGCTGCTTTATGTGCTGCTAGGTTATAACAGCTGGCATCATCAGTGAGATCAGCATCTCAAAAGGCAAAATTTATGACAATTAAAAGTCTGTTGCCATTCATCGCTGCCACCTTTGTCTGTGGTGGCTCTATTCTTGTGGAAGCGCGTCAAGCTAAACCGCCAGTGGCTGTTGTTAAACCAACTGTTTCTCAACCCGTGCAGTCCCAATGGAAGTTATTCACCGCTCCAGATGGGCGCTTTAGTATTTTGATGCCGGGAAACCCCAACAGAAATACCGAATACCAAAAAACTTACATGGGGGAAATTACCTTAGAAATATTTGTCGCTCAACCACCAAAACAGCAAATAGCATATCTAGTTGCTTACAATGATTTTCCTTATAGTTATGGTCAAATCACAGACCCACAGGCTGTACTTAATAATGCACGAGATATGGCTTTAAAGACTACGAAAAGTAATTTAATTAGTCAACGAAACATTCGTAGTTCCAATAATCATCCTGGCAAAGAAATTAAATACATCAATTCGGGAGGGAAAATCACTATAAGTAGAATGTATGTTGCCGAAGGAAGACTATATCAAGTAATGGCAATAACTACAAAAAAACAGCAGAAGACATTAGCTAAAACCATTACTGGGTATTTAAATTCCTTCTATGTAGTTTTGAAAAAGTGAAATAAACTTCTACATAATATTAGCGCTTGTAATAAATTGCTTGGCTCACCTAGCTTGATCAGGCTTAAGGGACTGACAAATAAAAAGAGTAATGAGTAATAAGTAATGAGTAATGAGTAATGAGTAATGAGTAATGAGTAATGAGTAATGAGTAATGAGTAATGAGTAATGAGTAATGAGTAATGAGTAATG
>NZ_JBALEA010000046.1:0-98749 GCF_036917135.1 Nostoc sp.
TGAGTAATGAGTAATGAGTAATGAGTAATGAGTAATGAGTAATGAGTAATGAGTAATGAGTAATACCCATTACTTATTACTCATTACTTCAAAATTAAAGACAGTTGGAGTCGGGGATTCAAAACCCAACCAAATCTTATTTAGACAATTCCCTGCTTCACTAAGCCTTTGGTTTATAAGTTGAAGCAACGTGTAATTCTTTCAACTGTTTAGCATCTACACTCGAAGGTGCATCTGTTAATAAACAACGTGCTTGTTGTGTCTTCGGAAAAGCAATGACATCACGAATAGATTCTTCTCCAGCTAGCAACATCACCAAACGATCTAAACCGTAGGCGATGCCACCATGTGGCGGTGTACCATATTCAAATGCTTCTAGGAGAAAGCCAAATTTACTTTGCGCTTCTTCAGGAGATAAACCGATGGCTTCAAACACTTGCTGTTGAATTTCTCGCTGATAAATCCGTAGACTTCCGCCGCCAACTTCTACGCCGTTGAGTATCAAGTCATAAGCTTGGGCGCGTGCAGTCTTTAAATCGCTCAAATCATCAGGATGTGGTGCTGTAAATGGGTGGTGCAGTGCTTCTAGACGCTTTTCGTTACCATTCCACTCGAACATTGGGAAGTCTGTAATCCAGAGTAAGTTGATTTTTTCTGGATCAATTAAACCAAATTCTTTAGCGATCGCTTGCCGTAGTCTATCTAAAGTTTTATTAACTGTAGCAGCTTCCCCTGCCCCAAACAATAGCAAATGTCCAGCTTTTGCACCTGTGCGGCGTAAAATTTCTTGTTTTTGCTCAACGCTTAGGTTGTCTTTAATCGCGCCAATGGTGTCAATTTCGCCATCATCTCTGACGCGGATAAAAGCTAAACCTCTAGCACCGGCTTCGCTGGCTTCTTTAAATAAGTCACCGCCTGGTTTAATACGGACATTAGAAATTACATCGTTACCGTTGGGAATAGGGAGGATTTTGACGATACCACCATTGATAACAGTGTCCCGAAAGACTTTGAAACCAGAGTCTTTAACGATATCTGAGACATCAACTAATTCCAAATCATAGCGTGTATCTGGTTTATCACTCCCGTAACGTTCCATCCCCTCAGCATAAGTGAGACGGGGGAAAGGGCGCTGTAACTCAATACCTTTAACGGTTTTGAAGATATGGCAAACTAAATTCTCGTTTAACTCGATAATTTCTTCTTGGGACATGAAGCTCATTTCCATGTCCAATTGGGTAAATTCTGGTTGTCTGTCGGCGCGTAAATCTTCGTCACGAAAGCAACGGGCAATCTGATAATATCTATCCAAGCCGGATACCATCAGCAATTGTTTAAATAACTGGGGTGATTGCGGCAAAGCATACCACTCACCAGGATTGACGCGACTGGGTAGAACATAATCCCGCGCCCCTTCTGGGGTAGAACGGGTAAGTATTGGGGTTTCGACTTCGATAAAACCTTCCAAATCTTCTAGATAACGACGCATTGCTTTGACAATTTGATGACGCAGCTGCAAATTTTGTGCCATGCGATCGCGTCGCAAATCTAAATAACGATATTTTAGCCGCAAATCTTCCCGCACTGTTTCAGTATCAGCTACAGAAACTTGGAAAGGTAACTGTTTGCGGACAGCATTCAGGAGTTCAATTTTATCGGCGTAGATTTCTACCTCGCCTGTTGGGATGCGGATATTCAACGATTCTTCGGGACGTTGTGTTACCCTACCAGTTATTTTGACAACATATTCATTTCGCAGGGCGTTGGCATGTTCGTAAGAATCTGGGGTGCGTTGCGGATCGCTGACAATTTGGACAATTCCAGAGCGATCGCGTAAATCTAAAAATATCACCCCACCGTGATCGCGGCGACGGTCTACCCATCCGTAAAAGGTAACTGTTTCTCCAATATGTTCTTTTCGGAGTTCGCCGCAATAATGAGTTCGCATAAGTGTTAGTTCTGTTTGTCTGGGCTAGATTTGCAAGAAAATGTCAAAGCCTTCCCATTATCTAGCATCAATAGTAATTGTAGTAGTTCTGGTGAAATAAAAAATGAAATAATCTCACCCATATATATAAGTAATAAGTAATGAGTAATAAGTAATGAGTATTTACTCATTACTTGTTACTTATTACTCATTACTCTTCTCCCAAGGGGAGACGATGCCGCGCAACAGACTTGAGAAGCTTAAAGGATATGGCAGCTTAATTGGGCAGATCGAATAAAACTGTGGTCATGTAATTTTCTGCCCAAACTGGGCCAAAGGCTTTTTCTAGTACGCGGCGGGTTTTATCGTTTTGCTGCTGTTTGGTGCAGTAGTTGTGTTGTCCGGCAAGATTTTGTGTAACTTGTTCAACTGAAACGGGATGTGAGGCGATCGCTTGCATACAATGAATATCTAAAAATTCTCGCACCCGCGAAAGAAACATTGTTTCTTCTTCTGGAGAACTGGGGCGGACAAAGATGCAAAAATCCGAAAAAATATTTCCCCATTCAGGTAATTCACGGGGTTGGGAAAAGTTAAGCACTGTGAGCTGTGTCAGTGCAGAGGTATAAGATTCTGGTAAGGTGCGTTCTAATTGAATCGGCGAAAGGTCTGCGATCGCTGCACTAATTTGACCTCTACCCCCAACTAAATCGCAACCAAACATCGGCAGGTTGTATTCTGGACGGGGAAACATGACGCAGTGCAAGATATCCAGCATATTGCCGATTTTCGCCAGTTCCAAGTGCATTTTCCGAAACTGGGGCGTTTGATAGCAGCGATTTTCAATCGTCAGTTTTTCGCCTTCTAGTCTACCTTCCACATACCCCAACTCATCAGGCAAATGGTAGGGCGATAAATCCAGGTGCTGATGCCAAGCTGCCTCAATACAATCAGCTAGCTGACGAATTAGGGGATGTTGTTGCTCACGCAGCGAGGGCATAGAAGTAAATGACATAAGCTAGTTGGGAATGCGATCTAGTAGCCAGTCTACAACCAGTCGTGCCATACCTGTTGTGAACTGCAATATAAGCAAACACTTTATGGGGATTGGGCATTGGGCACTTGTACTGAGTTTCGACTACGCGGTAATCGAGCGAAGTCGAGATTCAACTACCGCGTAGCCGTTGGCGCAGCCTCTCCAAGAGTTGTATGGGGCTAATGACTATTGCTGCCAGAAATCAGTGACATCGTATCCCAATTCTCCTAGCATTTGCCGCAGCAGGGGTAAACTGAGTCCAATTACATTGCTGTGACAACCTGCGATTTTTTCGACGAAGAAACTACCAAAACCCTCAATGGCAAAGGCACCCGCACACTTGAGGGGTTCACCTGTGGCAACATAAGCTTCAATGGCCTTGTCGCTCATTTGAGCAAAGTAAACTCTTGTAACTTGAGACTTGACTAAAGTACGGTTTTCCTGTATATCAATTAAGGCGTGACCTGTGTATAAGTCGCCAAAGTTACCTTGCATTATCTGCCACCGAGCGATCGCTTCAGAAGTGTCTGCTGGTTTGCCATAAATTTCACCATTCATCGACAAAACTGAATCACAACCCATAATCAAAGCCGATTCAAACTGCGGGGCTACAGTTTTTGCCTTGTAGTCAGCAAGACTTTTCACCAATTCTGCTGGTTCACTTAGTTCAATTTGCGACTCATCAAAGTCACTAGGTCTAACTATCGGTTCAATACCAACAGTTTGCAGCAAGCGGCGACGGGCTGGGGAAGCTGAGGCAAGTACAAAAGCTGGAATTTTCATAAGATTTGAAAAAAACTTGACAATTAGGTATTGGGCACTTGTACTGCCCTTCTCTTACGAGACGCTACGCGTAGCTTGCTTCCACGTTCGCGTAGCGTGCCGTAGGCAAGTGGTACGACTCCGCGACTTGTGCCGAGCGACTCGCCCTGAGCGCAGTCGAAGGGAGCCGAGGTAAGCCGAAGTATTGGTTATTTCTCTTCATCTCCCTCATCTCCCTCATCTCCCTCATCTCCCCCACTCCCCATTCCCCAATTAATAGACAGAGAAAGAATTAACAACCTCATCAATCATTCGTTTAACTCTTTGCCAGCGTTTTTCAGGAATTGAAGCGTTGAAGGTAAAAAGTTTCCCACGACTAACAGCAACACTGGCGATGTTGTGTCGTTGCTGTTGATTGGGGAGATTAACCTCATACTCTAAAAGGTAGTATATTTTACCATCTACTTCTCGCTGTGCGGCATTGACTAATTCCGCCGAACGACCAGAGTCAGGAGGCGCGAGAGCCGCTTTTCCCAATTTATATCCTACTTCTGTTGGGGTTCCCAATTCTGACAAAGTTTTGCCTTCTGGAACTGGGCTAATGACAACCGAAACATTTTCAGAAACTTCAATCAAATCATGGAAAACCACATCTGGGCCATTGGCAACTTTCACTTGCAGCCAGCCGTTAGGATATAAAAACTGATAGCCATCACTAGTGTCTACAAAGCTTTTGAGTCCAGCCGCAGCCGCTACATCCGAATTACTCAGACTGAAGCTCAACGCCAATAACAAAATTAATACAATTCGTTTCCACATTTATACAGATTCCTTTGGGCTGGAGACAACACTAGGCTTGCATCATTTCTCGTCTTTATTGTCCCACCAAGCGGGACGCTTCGGATAACTCCGTGCCCTTTGCGTAAACCTCTGCGTTTCAAAAAAAATCTATTAAATAGGAGAGGCAGATAATTCTACCTCTCCTATGGGGATAAACTAATTACTTAAAGCTTCCTAGCTTTTAGTATTTGTTGGGTTTGTGAACAAGAAAGCTGAGAATTTGGCACTGCTTGATGTTGTCAAAACCCACAACCCGGATATAGCTGGTGTTGAATTGAGAACGGCAAGCTTGAACTTCGCTCAATACTTCTTGAGTGGATTTAGCACCGAACAAAGGCAACTTCCACATTGTCCAATATAATTCTGTTGGCTCAGAAGTTTCGTTAAACTCGATTGCTGGAATATAGCCTTGATTCAAAATGTACTGGATCTGCTTGGCAATTTGAGCATCAGTCAGGGGGGGCAGATAAGAAAGGGTTTCGTAACGACGTTCTTTTGGTAAAGTTTGCATAGTTTTTGAGAATGGGTTGCGATTTTTTACTACTAGGTTGACCGAACTAATTGGATAAGTTATCCAAATTCGGATCTGAAGTTGCTTGCTGTTCTGGTTGCAGGCTGGGGTTAGATGTGTCTATTCGTGTGATGCGTTCTAAATGCTGGCGACGCTGTTCCATGTTGGCTTGCTGAATGCCAGTGCGAACCATTTCCGGTAAAAATTCTGCAATTTCTTCGGCAATGTGTTCTCTGACAGTCATGATTCGCAAAGCCAAATCTGGTTTTTCTCGGAACAGTTGCTCAATGTATGACTCACCATTCTGAATTTTGCCAGACGAAAAGTTATGCAACCAAAGTTCTAATGGCGGATTCGTTTCGCCTAGCTGTGCCAATACTGTCCTTAGAGCCTGATAAGTCAGATAGCTTTGGAGAGTTTTGGCTGTGTCCTTCGCAATTTGCTTAAGATTCATGCTTGACCCCAGCCCTCAATGAATTTTAGATTGTGGATTTTGGATTTTGGATTAATCTAAAATCCAAAATCGCAAATCTAAAATTATCAGACGGTATCCATTGCTTCAAACTCGAACTTGATTTCTTTCCACAGTTCGCAAGCAACAGCTAGTTCAGGAGACCACTTGGCAGCTTCACGGATGATATCGTTACCTTCACGAGCCAAGTTACGGCCTTCGTTACGAGCTTGAACAACGGCTTCCAAGGCGACGCGGTTAGCGGTTGCACCAGGAGCGTTACCCCAAGGATGTCCCAGAGTACCACCACCGAATTGTAGTACGGAGTCATCACCAAAGATTTCTACCAGCGCGGGCATGTGCCATACGTGGATACCACCAGAAGCAACTGCCATTACACCAGGTAGAGAAGCCCAGTCTTGGGTAAAGTAGATACCACGAGACTTGTCTTGCTCAATGTAGTTTTCACGCAATAGGTCAACGAAGCCCATTGTGATGCCGCGCTCACCTTCCAACTTACCAACTACTGTACCAGTGTGGATGTGGTCGCCACCTGACAAACGTAGGGCTTTAGCCAATACACGGAAGTGGATACCGTGGTTCTTTTGACGGTCGATTACAGCGTGCATAGCACGGTGAATGTGCAGCAAGATACCGTTATCGCGGCACCAACGAGACAATGTGGTGTTCGCGGTGAAACCTGCGGTGAGGTAGTCGTGCATGATGATGGGCTGCTTGAGTTCTTTAGCGAACTCAGCCCGTTGCAACATTTGTTCACAGGTGGGGGCGGTGACGTTGAGGTAGTGACCTTTAATTTCACCGGTTTCAGCTTGGGCTTTGCTGATAGCTTCAGAAACGAACAAGAAGCGATCGCGCCATCTTTGGAATGGTGCGGAGTTGATGTTTTCGTCGTCTTTGGTGAAGTCCAAACCACCGCGTAAGCACTCGTATACAGCGCGTCCGTAGTTCTTAGCGGAAAGACCCAATTTGGGCTTAATGGTACAACCCAGCAAAGGACGACCGTATTTGTTTAACTTGTCGCGCTCAACTTGGATACCGTGAGGAGGCCCTTGGAAAGTCTTGATGTAAGCTACTGGAAAGCGAATATCTTCTAGACGCAATGCCCGTAGAGCTTTAAAACCAAATACGTTACCGACAATTGAGGTTAAAACGTTGGTTACAGAACCTTCTTCAAACAAGTCCAAAGGATAAGCAACGTAGCAGATGTACTGGTTATCTTCGCCGGGAACTGGTTCGATGTCATAGCAACGACCTTTGTAGCGATCGAGGTCGGTAAGCAAATCTGTCCACACAGTTGTCCAAGTACCTGTGGAAGATTCAGCCGCGACAGCCGCACCTGCTTCTTCGGGAGGAACACCAGGCTGAGGTGTCATACGGAACGCAGCTAGAAGATCGGTATCTTTTGGTGTGTAATCGGGTGTGTAATAAGTTAATCTGTAATCTTGAACCCCGGCTTTATACCCAGATTTGCTCTGAGTCTTCGTTTGAGCGTAAGACATAATTTTATCCTTCCCTGAAATCACTCTTGTTAATTATCAAATCACGTTTTGTGCAACTTTCCCTCACCCCGTTCTTGAACCCTTAAGCGAGGGGAAGATCAGGAAAAATTTTTGTTAGGAGTTGCCTTTGGCAGAGGTTAGCAGTTTTTTTGCGGCGGACACTTTGGTAGCGGTGGTAGCCCTCCTCACCAGTGTTTTCCCTTCTAGGGATACACGACCTAGCGCTTCTACTGTTCCCTCTTGCTAAAAATCAAAATTCTTTTTTATCTTTTCTTCGCACCCAACTAAACCTTCTCAATTTCACTAAAACTTCCACACTTGGCGGCTAGCATTTAGATGGATAATTCCCCCATAAATTAGGATATTCAGGGGATTGGGCTGGTTGGCACACATTCCCGCCTTCACACTTCTGATATCTTCCCCGTTCATGGAAAAGATACCAGAAAAGAATTTACTTGACAGAGATTTAGGAGAGTGGTGAGTGAACGATAAAAGAATTGCACACCACGCGATTTGTAACTTATTTCACAATATATCAAGAATTCGATAAGTTATTCTTTGAAAGTTTTTAACTTATCTATTTAATTTTGTTATTACATAAAGATTTAAACATTTTGTTACAAAAGCTTTACAAAGTGTCATCAGTGGTATCTGGGGATTGGGGAATAGTGACTGGGTATTGGGTAATGAAGTATTCCTAAATATTTATTTCCTAATCCCCAGTCCCCAATACTTCGGCTTACCTCGGCTCCGCTCGGCACAAGTCGCGGTTCCTGAGCGTAGTCGAAGGGCAGTACAAGTCCCCAATTCCCAATCCCCAATGTTTAAAAAATCCCAGCTAGGGGAACACTGGAATTAACCCAAAGCTATCTTAGGTAAACGCTATGGGTACTGTCTCCAAAGGAAATGTTACCGTGGTATTGTTTTGCAAGCGTACTAGTTTATTGATTATTTCTATCTTGCTGGGGTTGATAGCTGTGCCAAGTATGGGATGGGCACAAAAAACTCCTGACATCAATTCATCTGATGTAACCCCCGCTTACCCACCTTCTGCACCGCCACCGCGAGTAGAACCTTTGCCGGATGAACGGGGAGTGCAAGAACATTCGCCGGAAACTGATTATCGTGTCGGTAACTTACTAGAAGATGTTACAGGCAATCTTTGGGTAGGTTCTTGGCGCGGACTATCGCGGATTGATCCTAAAACCGGCAAGATTATTTCTCGTGTTAGTTTACCGAATGTTGCCATTGGTGCTTTAGCCCAAGACAAAGTAGGACGCTTGTGGGTGGGAACTTATGAGGGACTAATTCGAGTTGACCCCCGCACTAGCGAAATCACCGCACAGAATTTATTTTTGCCTTCTAAACGGGTGTTGTCCCTGTTACTTGACAAACGGGGTTATTTGTGGACTGGAACCGATAGCGGTTTAGCTCTCATTAGTCCTGACCAAGGCTTGATTATGACAACATTAAAAAATCTGCCTGGTGTCAGCGCTAACACCCTGACTTTAGATGCTGAAGGTCAAGTATGGGTTGGCACTCTAGATGGATTGGTGCGGGTAAATACTGCTAGTGCTGCGGTTATGAAGCGGATAACCGATTTACCAGGGACGACTGTACAAGCTTTGGCTATAAGTCCAGAAGGGTTAATTTGGGCGGGAATGCCAAATAATTTACTAGTTATTAACCCAAAAACTGGTGCAGTGTTGCGATCTGTAACTCGCCTGCGTGGGCGTGACGTAACAGCGATACGTTTTGCTAAAGATGGTAGTGTCTGGGTTGGGACTAGTAATGGTTTGTTACGATTAAATCCAAATACAGGAGCTGTGTTAGATGCAGAAGTTGCTGGACTTCCTTCTAGTCGGGTTCTTACCCTTGCACCTGATATCAGCAATAAATTATGGATTGGCACTAGTGAAGGTTTAGCTTGGTTAATGCCCAAAACCAACAGTGCAAAACCCCATCTTGCTTTCAGTCACGCTGTTAAATGAAAAGTTATGAGTTAGGAGTTATAAGTTAAAGAATTTTTTAAATTAAAAACTCCTAACTCCTCACTCTTAACTCCTCACTCTTAACTCCCCACCGAGAAAAATGGCAATCACTACCCAGCAATTAATTCAATGGAAACAACAAGGACGTTCAATTGTCGCATTGACGGCCTGGGATTATGCGATCGCTCAACTCCTCGATGCAGCTGGTGTAGACTTAATCCTCGTAGGTGACTCTATGGCAGTAGTTTTAGGGTATGAAACAACACTGCCAATCACTTTGGATGAGATTATCTATCATGCCAAATCGGTGCGCCGTGGGGTGAAACGGGCATTAGTAGTTGTAGATTTACCATTTTTGACGTATCAAGAAAGTCTCCAACAAGCGATGCACTCTGCTGGGCGGGTGCTGAAGGAAACGGGCGCTCAAGCGGTAAAATTGGAAGGTGGCTATCCAGCAATGGCCGAAACTGTGGCTCGTTTAGTAGAAGCCGGAATTCCGGTCATGGGTCATGTGGGTTTGACACCGCAATCGGTACATCAATTGGGTTTGCGCCAACAAGGTAAGACCCAAGAAGCCAGTGAGAGAATTTTACTTGAAGCGATCGCTCTGGAACAAGCCGGTGTATTTTCTCTGGTGTTAGAGCATATACCCGCAGATTTGGCAATGCAGATTTCCCAAAAATTAAGTATTCCTACAATTGGTATCGGTGCGGGAATTCACTGTGATGGACAGGTTTTAGTTACCTCAGATGTCCTTGGACTTGTAGAGAAGCATCCACCATTTGCCAAAGTTTATACAAATTTGCGCGAGACGATTACCAAAGCTGTGCAAGATTATGCCGTAGAAGTGCGCGCTCGGAAGTTTCCTTAACTCCATCATTAACCATGAGTGAGAGTGAAGCAACAAATTTATTAGCCGATCTTTTGGGGAGTGGAAAAACTGAGCGATTGGCTGCACAAATTAGGGTAGTCGGAATTAAGCCAGAGATTTGAGAAGCTAGCTACTAGATCACCAAAGTCTTTACAATTCCCTTGTTGACTCAAAAAGTATTTCTCGACTTATGACGAATCAAGCTCCTATCCCGGTTATTGTCAACGGTGCTGCTGGTAAAATGGGCCGTGAGGTGATCAAGGCAGTGGCACAAGCGCCTGACTTAAACTTAGTGGGTGCAATTGACCACAGTCCTGAACATCAAGATAAAGACGCTGGAGAGTTGGCAGGTTTAAGCGAACCTCTGGAAGTGCCGATTACCAATCAATTAGAGCCGATGTTGGGTTATGTAGCTGGCGACAGAAAATCTCCTCCAGGGGTGATTGTGGACTTTACCCATCCAGATTCAGTTTATGACAATATTCGTAGTGCGATCGCCTATGGTATTCGTCCTGTAGTTGGCACCACTGGCTTAAGCCCAAAACAAATTCAAGACTTGGCAGACTTTGCCGACAAAGCTAGCACTGGTTGTCTAATTATTCCTAATTTTTCCATTGGGATGGTGCTGTTGCAACAAGCTGCGATCGCCGCCTCAAAATATTTTGACCATGTGGAAATTATCGAACTACATCACAACCAAAAAGCTGATGCTCCTAGTGGTACTGCTATTCAAACAGCACAGTTATTAGGAGAATTAGGTAAAACTTTTAATTCTGCTCTTGTAGAAGAAACGGAAAAATTACCAGGAGCTAGAGGCAGTATAGCAGATGAAGGGATTAGAATTCATAGTGTGCGCTTGCCAGGATTAATTGCTCACCAGGAAGTGATTTTTGGCGCAGCCGGACAGATTTATACTTTACGACATGATACGAGCGATCGCGCTTGTTACATGCCAGGAGTGCTACTAGCGATTCGCAAAGTCTTAGCGCTAAAGTCGTTAGTATATGGATTAGAAAAGATACTTTAAACATACAATTGGGCACTCATGTTAGTACCACTGACTCGCCAGAAATTTGAACAAGTTGTCCCCCTAATTGCCACTGGTTTGCAGTACAAGTACTACTGGGGGAAGTTCTCAAATTTTTTGCAACGGCTGTTAATTTCTGTAGTTGCCGTAGTCGCTATTTTGCTTGTCACATTTGTTTTCAAGCTTGAGTTTGCTTCAATAGTATTTGTGCTAGGGATAGTTAGCGCTTTTTTTTGGCTGTGGTATCCGGTGTTTCAAGCAAGTATGCGGAATTTGCAATGCCGCCGTTATAAGTACGGCGGCTTTTTCCGTGGTCGAGTCATAGATTGGTGGATTACAGACCAGTTGATGGGTAAAACCGAAACAGTCAACAACAAAGGCGAATTGGTGATTGTAGAAAACCGAGAAAAACAGATAAACCTAGAAGTGGGTGATGATACAGGATTTACCATTGAATTTGTCGCACCACTACGTTCTGCCCACAAAATTATTAATCGCGGCCAAATTGCCGAAATGGTAGTGATGTCAAATCGCCCAGATTTGAGCAGTATTGAAGAATTCAGCGATATATATTTTCCCAGTCGCAACCTGTGGGTTAGTGATTATCCTTATCTGCGGCGGGATTTCTTTAGCGAAGTCGGTCGTCGCTTGGGTGAAGATCAACAACAAAAACCGCGTCGTCGGCGTCGGAGAGTAGAGGATTGAAATGGGGATTGGGGACTTGTACTGCCCTTCGACTACGCTCAGGAACCGCGACTTGTGCCGAGCGGAGCCGAGGTAAGCCGAAGTATTGGGGACTTGTGCCGAGCGGAGCCGAGGTAAGCCGAAGTATTGGGGACTGGGGACTGGGGGACTGACAAGAAATAAATTATCCATTTTGTGGGGTGGGCAACATGAGCCCTCTAAATCTGGGACGGGTGGGGACACCCATCCCACAAAAAATTTGGGATGTTTTTTATTTGTCAGTACCTGGTGATTTTGTTCTTCAAAGTATTGCCGAAGTTCCTCCGCTTCCTTAGAGGTTGTTTGAAAAGTATTTGGCTGTAGATTTGAAGTACTTACTTCTAGATCCCCCCTAGCCCCCCTTAAAAAGGGGAACCGGAATCAAAGTCCCCCTTTTTAAGGGGGATTTAGGGGGATCTATAAGATTTTGCTACCAACAACAGGACTTTTCAAACAACCTCTTAGGAAAAACTTGGTATTCGGTTTCAAGTTCAGTCCGATATGCCTCTATCAATTTCTTGATAGATTTGTATGAGACTGTGAAGTTTAGGGACTTCCAAAGAATAAATTACCCAATTTATTCAGATGATATTTTTCTTTTCTCCCTGCTCCCTTGCCTCTTTTTTAATAGCCCAATGGATGGCGGAAATCACCAACCACTTTGTCAAGTTCAGTAGCGATCGCTAGCAACTCCATCTCGCGCCACCGTTTTCCCACAATCTGCATCCCGATCGGTAAGCCATTGTGAGTTTGTCCTATGGGAATCACCACCGCCGGATGACCACTGAGATTAAAGGGCATGGTATAAGCTCCGTTTGCCACCGCATGAGGATAGGATTTGCCCTCAATATCAATGGCGCTCCAAGCCAGACAATGGGTAAATGCAGGGGTTGCTGTCACAGGAGTCAGCCATACATCCCATACTTCCAAGGCTTCATCGATTTGAGCAATGAAGCGATCGCGCTCGGTGAGTGTCTCAAAATATCCTTTTAAGCTGGGATTCAAAATTTCTGGCAGAAAGCTGCTGAAATTCCCCAATTTTCGCAATTTTTTGTCCCCTTGAGTTGCCGTGCGAAAGAGTAACTCTAAGCTGCGTAGCACATTATAGCGATCCTTGGGTTGGGCGTAGTTGTTGATGTATGCTTCCATCCGCCCGCAGAGGTTCCACACTGTCGATAAATCAAAGTCTTTGGGAAGCCAGCGTTCAACATAACTACCTGCTTGAGCAAGTTTTTGCACGGCTGTTTGTATTGCGCCTCGAATTTCCGCAGCAACGGGAACCTCCACCCATTCATCAATCCAAGCAATTTTCAGATCCTGCAAAGACTTGCCTGATGGAGTATCAAGAGGAACCGGTGGCACATCAGGGCGACGCAGATCCGCACCAGCGATCAGCGAGAAACAAAGGCGAATATCTTCGAGCGATCGCGCAAAACAGCCAATAGTCAACATTTGTCGCAAGCATAGCGGCATTCCCGGTACTTCCGGGATACTTCCGGCGGTGGAAATCCGGCGATCTGTTGGCTTTAAGCCATACACACCACAGAAAGTTGCAGGTTGGCGCACCGAACCCGCAATATCGTTACCTATATCTAATGGTGAAAGTCCAGCTGCAACAGCAGCAGCACTGCCTCCAGAACTACCACCGGCTGTGTAGTCAAGATTCCAGGGATTATTTACCCGGGGAAACAAAGAATTTGTACTTTGAAAATCACCAGCCAGTTCTGCCATGTTCGTTTTTCCAAGAATCACGGCTCCTGCTGCCCGCAGCCTTGCAACAACGGTGGCATCCTGTTGAGGAATGTAGTCTTTGAGAGGAATGTAACCTGCTGTGGTAAGGAGTCCTGCTGTTTCAAAGATATCTTTGATCGTGATGGGGACACCGTGCAGAGCGCCCCAGTATTCTCCTCTAGCTAGGGCTTCATCTGCAAGCTTTGCTCTGGCACGAGCATTGTCTTCGTCTAAGGTGCAAATTGCATTCAGCTTTGAGTTGTGTTTATAAATCTGCGCCAGGTAAGCATCGAACACTTCGACAGCAGAGACTTGGCGATCGCAAATCATCTGAGCAAGTTGATGAGCGGGTAAAAAAACTAAGTCACTCATATCATGTCCTACGAATCTGGGTTCTACCCCACCCTAACCCTCAATACGGTTCGGATAAGGTTTTTTCATGACTGACCCTAGATTACTAAGACGCGATAAATCGCCGTACAATAAGTCCTTTGTAGAGACGGCGATTTATCGCGTCTCTTGCCTTAACCGAACCGTATTGCCCTAACCCTCCCCGATGCATTGGGGGGATTAAGGGGGTAGCGATAAATTATCCCAAACCGAATAATTTAGAAATTGCAGGCAATAATTTATTACCAGCTTCAACAAGCGAAGCGATCGCAGGTAAGCCTGTAAATATCCCTTTCAACATGATGATTGCATTTTTTGCCGTCTTTTGCTTAGTCGATTCTTGAGGACTTTTACCTGCTTCTGCTAAAGCTTCTACCTGTAACAAGGCATCAGCTTTGTCTGTTTCCGGCAAATCTGAAGACTGTGAAATTGCCTCGTGCAACTGCGTCAACAATTCTTTAATTCCTGGTTTTTCGGCATCTAGTGAATCAGGTAATTGATTGAGAGCAATACTCACATTACCGCTAATGGTTCCCAGGTTGGCAACCGAACCACCGCCAGCGATACCGCTAACATTACTGCTGCCTTGAATACTGATGCCACTGATATCAGACATGATGGTATTTCCTTGTGTATAAGACTTAGGCTGCCCAAGTGCAGTTGTGATCATATTTTTTAAATCACTAATATAACTATCTTTTTCTACCAGCAATAATTGCTGACTTTGCGATAAAGCTTTGACTTGATTATAATCATCAAAATATTCGGCACTCAGTTGAGATTTATTGCTCCCTACTGCGGTTTTGGCTCTGAGCAAGATTTTATCATCGCCGCGTTTATCCATTGCCACGATTTCTAACTCGGCTTCTGGATGTTTTTCGGCAAGGGTTTTAAAGGCGATCGCGCGAGGGTCAACGCCTTGATTATGATAAAGGTCGAGGGTGTCAAAAATTGGCTTGATAAAGTCGGCAAAGTCGCCGTCTGCAAATACCTCTTGTTTATTATCAGGTTTGCGGAGAGGATCGGGATCTTCTTTGGTGGGTAAGCGCATGAAGACATATTCACACCTCACCCCATGCAATTTAGTTGTATTTGTAATCCCCCAATCTTCGATGTACGCACCTGTGAGATTTGCACCTGTTAAATCTGTGCCGTCTAGTTGCGTTTGCTTTAGCTTTGCTCTTGACAAATCGGCATCTTGTAAATTAGCTTCACTGAGGTCAGCGCCGATAAAGCTGGTATCTGCTAAATTTGCTGATTGTAAGTTGATACCTCGCAGGTTTTCACGGTAAAAATTCTTATCCTGTCCCTGTCCTGTAACCAGCAGTTGACGTACTTGTGAGTATTGAAGATAAGTTAAACCAGGACGAACACGGTCAAGCATTTTGGCTTGATGCCAACGGCTACAGATAAGAATAGTGTTTCGGAAATCTGTACTTTTGAGCGTAGCTTGGGTGAAATCAGCACCTGTTAAGTCAGCGCCACGAAAACTTGTACCTCCTGTTGCAGCAAAGGCGATCGCAGCATTGCGAATTAAGGAGTGTTTTTGATCTCCTTTCATGGCTCGCCAGCTGATGTAGATACTAAATAACGTTCCGGCGAAGGCTCCGGCGAAGGCTCCGGCTACGGCGAAGCCGAAGGCTCAGGCTCCGGCGAAGGCTCCGGCTACGGCGAAGGCTCCGGCTACGCCTACGGCTAGGGCCAAGGCTACGGCCAAGACTACGGATACGGCGGAGGCGAAGGCTACGGCTCCTAAACCAGCTGTTATTCCTTGGCGAATTGTGATGAAGAAAAAGGCAATTAATACGATTAAAGCAACCCAGCCGGCAATTTGATTCTCTAAGCTGGAAGTATCAAATATTCGTGATACCAAATAACCGTTGACAGCCCATAAAAATCCTGACACTCCCGACAATAAGAACGAGACAAGGACTACGAAAGTTGCCCAACGCCGTTGCAGTCCAGCTTTGGCATGACTGAAGTTTGCACCTGTTAAATTAGCGTTGGTGAAGTTTGCCCCTCGGATGTCGGCATAGCTAAAGTTTGCACCCGCAAGGTCTTTCCTACCTTTGAAGTTGTGTCCTCGGAGATTTTGACCGGAGAAGTCTAAAGCCATGTTCCACTTTACGGAGGTGAGCAAATTTTACTACACGCTCACCCCTGTAAATTCAGGAATAGTTAGATATTTTTTATTAATGGAGTTCAAAGACTCGTTAACGGAGCTGACTTTTCACGTTATGTGGAAAAGCTAACGAAAAACCTAACCCCCTAACCCCCTTCCCTACAAGGGAAGGGGGAAAATTCAAAGTCTCTCTCCTTTTAGGAGAGAGATTTAGAGAGAGGTTTTTCAGATACCGTGAAAAGACTCATTCACGGAGTTCAAAGACTCATTCACGGAGTTCAAAGACTCATTCACGGAGTTCAAAGACTCGTTCACGGAGCTAAAAGACTCGTTCACGGAGTTCAAAGACTCATTCACGGAGTTCAAAGACTCATTCACGGAGCTAAAAGACTCGTTCACGGAGTTCAAAGACTCGTTCATGGAGTTCAAAGACTCGTTCACGGAGTTCAAAGACTCATTCACAGTCATTTTAGCGATCGCTATACTCGAAATAGCTCAACCACCGTTGGCTTAGTCACTTTCCCCATAGCATTGCGCGGTAATTCTTCAAGCGTCAAAATTTTGGTTGGCACTTTATAAACAGCCAATCGCTCTTTTGCCCAACTCCTGAAAGATTCTAATGTTAAAGGTTGTGACCCTTGCAATACTAACGCCGCACAAACCCGTTCACCCCATTCTATATCTAGAACCCCAACCACTGCACATTCCTGAATATCTGGATGCGATCGCAGTACTTCTTCAATTTCCAGAGCAGAAACTTTATACCCTCCACTTTTGATGATATCCACACTCATCCGTCCCAGAATCCGGTAGTTGCCGTTATCAACGACGGCGGTATCTCCAGTACAAAACCAGCCATCTTGGAAAGCTTTGGCGGTTGCTTGGAGATTTTGCCAATATTCTAAAAACACTCCAGCGCCTTTAACTTGAATCTCTCCTGGTGTTCCGGCTGGGACTAACTCTCCGTTTTCATCCACTAATCTCACTTCAACTTCAGGTAGAGGCTTCCCTACATATCCCGATTGCCGTTCACCGTGTAAAGGGTTCGATAGCGCCATACCAATTTCAGTCATGCCATAGCGCTCAAGCAGAAAATGGCCGCTGATAGTCTGCCACTTTTCTAAAACTTGAACTGGTAACGCTGCCGAGCCAGAAACCATCAGCCGCATCTTAGCACAGCCTTCTGACATAGTTTTTTGGCGATCGCGCAGCGTGTTTGCAGGAGAATCGCTAGAGGCATCTTCCCAAGCAGCAATCAGCTTTACATAAATCGTCGGTACTGCCATAAATAGGGTTAAGTCACCCTCACAAATTCGCCTCCAAACAGTTTCGGCATCAAATTTGCTCAATATATGACACTCCGCTCCAGCCCATAAAGCACAAGTCAATACATTGACAATCCCATGAATATGATGTAGTGGCAGGATATGTAAAATGCGATCGCTAGATGTCCATTCCCAAGCCGCGATCAAACTAGTCACTTGCGCTTGAATATTTTGGTGAGTCGTAACCACACCCTTCGGTTTACCTGTTGTACCGCTCGTGTAAAGAATTAAGGCGCGTCTAGTGATATCTACCTCTGGGAGGCGACGAACATTATGTGGAAGCGTTTCTGAGGTGAGGATAAATCGCAAATTTTGTTCTTGGGCGAGCGATTCTCCTGCAAAGACGCTGCGCGATCGCAGTATACCCTCAAAATTAGGATGAGCAACAATAATCGATGCTCCACAATTGGTAATTACATACTCTAACTCTGGTCGCGGGTAGGAAATACATAGAGGTACAGCTATACCACCAGCCCGCCAAATTCCCCATAGAGTGGCTACATACTCAAACCCAGGCGGGATGAGAAAGGCAACTCGCTGCTCGTGTAAATCTTCTGTATTCTCAAGAAGACCTGTTGCTATTTGACTAGAAGCATGCAGCAAATCTCTATAAGTAAATACTCCATCTGTTGTAGCGTTGGCGCAGCCACTGGGAGCGATAATCGCTGTTTTATCGTTGTATTCTTCAGCACGAATAATCAATGGGAGATTCACGTTTCTTTACCAACTTCGGGTTGATTCACTCTACTTAGTGAAAGCATATAGCAATGCGGCGTTGCTAAATCTGGTACTTTTGCAGCTGCATTGCGATCGCTCAATATAATTCTGTATAAATATAACATTAGTGAATTCTGTAATTTATCACTAATGATTTAGTTTATTCAGCCTTAGGAATGAAATAGTTATGTCTAATTTTCAAGTCTCTGGCTAGATACAAAATTAAAGAATGAATAGTTAATATTAAATACATAAATTACAGCTTAATTAAAAGTCTGCTTTTAAATTCTTAAAAAGAAGATAATTTCATGTTTTCCCAGGAGTCAACAATGAATATGAAGTTTCAAAATTTTCGCAAGTCTGCTGAGTTACTTGGCGCTATTTGTGGGGGATTACTGATTAGTCTGCCAGCAATTCCTCAAGTATTAGCACAAGAATCTATTCCCAAAATCAACCCTTGTCCGAGAATTTTCTACGAAGAACCACATAATAATCAGGTTGTGGTACCACAAGGATGTCCTCCCAACGCGCTAACACAAAGACTAGCTGCTCAAGGACTTCTTCCCGTCCCTGCTACCCCATCACAAGAGCAAACAGGATTGGGTGTCGCCGGTGACGGTTCCGAACCAAGTACTAGACCACCACGCCCAGCCTCTGGAGAAGGGGTTTCCACAGACCAACCATCACTGCTGCAACCACGGCAAGCCCCCAACGCGACGATCGCACTTACTAATGGTACAGTTAATGTCAGGTTGGTGAATGACACTGCGGCTAAGGTAACTTTCCAAGTGATTGGCGATACGGCACCGCGATCGCTACAAGGTAAGTCAGATGTAACACTCCAAGGTCTAAGGACACCGATAACGGTAACATTTGAACGAGAAGATGGTGGACAGTTGATAGTGACTCCACAAACTTCTTCAGAACCGGGAAGCTTAGAAGTTACATTTAATGAAGCCACCAATGCAGCACAGGGTAGAAGTGCGATGAGAATTGAACGAAATGGTTCAGTGTTTTTGAATTAACCAAATAGCGCGAAAGTAGGGGGAATTCCAATACGCTTGGGTTAAGGCTTAACTCTTTGTCAAATTCAATTTTTTTTTAACGAACCGCAAAGGACGCATTCGCGCAGCGTCTCGTCAGAGAAGGACGCAAAGGAAGGAGAAGGAAGAAAAGCTTAACTGAACTGTATTGGGGGCAATTCATGAATTGCCCCTATTTCTTTTGAAGCATTTTAGTTAGCTGATCCTGTAATTGCACTTCTTGCTTGCTGTCTTCCAATGTCCGCGCCAGTATAATCGCCCGTTCGTAAAAATTGCGGGCAGTTAGGTAATTACCTTGTTGCTTATATACTTGAGCGTAAGACTCAAAAGATTTCAATTCTTCTCGCAAATTTTGCAACTCTTTAGCAAGTGCTAAACGTTGCTCTAATAAGTCAAAGGCGCGTTCGTAGCGTCCGACAGCCGTGTGAGCCGTAACTAAACCGTCAATTGCGCGTAATTCATTGGTGCGATCGCGGTTAGTTTTAGCTGTCTGCATTGCTTCACCATAAGTAGCAATGGTATCTTGATAATTTCCAGATGCTAAATAAGCATCACCTAAATTATTCAAGGTATTAGCTTCACCGATGGCATCGCCAGTCTGACGGCGGAAAGTTAAGGCATTTTCGTACAATTTAATCGCCTTGTTGTAATCTCCCAACCTGGCACTTACCAAACCCAAATTACTCAAAGATAGTCCTTCACCTGCAATATTTTTGACACCGTGAGCAATTGCGAGTGCATCCTCAACAGTTTTACCAGCAGCAGCAGATTCGCCTCGGATCAGAAAAAATGTACCGATATTATTCAGCACAAAAATCTGAGCTTGGAAGTCTTTAGTATCACGAGCGATCGCTAATCCCCGTCTTAAAGCATCTTCCGCCTCTTTTGAACTACCTAGCTCGATATAAGCCTTAGCAAGCAAATTATAAGTCAGACCTTGTGCTTTCAGGTCGCCAATTGAATGATATATTTCCAGTGCCCGCAAGCAAGACGCAATTGTTTTGTCGGCATATCCTGAACTGTACTGTTGTTCACCGATACTCAGCAAACTATCTGCTTCATCTCTTGATTCTCGCCCAACGGAACTATTTAAAGGGCGATGGAGTTGTTGCGTAATATCAACCGCACCCGCAGCTATGGGACTCAGCAAAAAAGTAATCAGTAAAAAGCTGTGTAAAAGTAGTTGGGGACGAGAAATTGCACGCCAGTTGCTACAACTCTCGAAACCAGAGCAACGCGCCGGCTTACCTACACAAATTAAGCCTACCTTTTGCCTGGGAAATACAAGCCTTTGTTTCATAAAAATTACCCGTAAAGTTGCGGGTTTAAGTAGAAGGTCTAAGAAGAAGTTTTAAGTTTTTAAATTGAAGACAGTCAATATACGCGTTTGTACTTAAGTTAGGATTGAGCTAAATCTTCCCCAAAGTATATGTCGCGGATATCTGTGGGTAATTTGTCCTCTAGCATACGATAGCCTTCCTGGAGAAAATTGGCTACCTCGCTAGGAGCGATCGCTTCTCCTTCAGCTTGCAGATAGGCAGCAATTCTAGTTTCGCTCCAGTGGAAAGTTTGAGCCATTAACACGATTAATCGTAAAACTGGTGGTAGTTGGTCTAACGCCTTTTCTACGTAGCACCATAGCGGCGGCGAAGTCCCTTGAAGGGAATAATGAATTGCTTCTGTAGGTGGTAGTTTAATGTCGTTAATACAAAAAGCTGTGATATTAATTAACCAATTTTGCATGGTTAAGGCTGACTCACCTGATTCCGAGTCAGTTAAATTTAGTCCACCGAGTTCGTAATAGATATGTCGCCAGGTGAGAGCAAACAGATAATCTGCCTGCACAGGCGATCGCGCTGAATGCCGAATTAAGGTATACACTATGGGACTATAGCGGCAGAAAATCACTGTAAAATACTTTCCAGCATCTGGATAGCGCTGAAACAGAGTCAGTAATTCATGGTCACTGTGATGAAAGAGCGACTTCACCAGTGGGTGATTAGCTTCGGGAAAATGAGGAATTTGCACAAGCCTTTGAGTTGATAGTTGTTAAAATAGTTTTGGGAATTGAACTCCCGTAGTTAATCGCATAATATCTTGGTGTTGCCCAGTTTGTAGCCCAGACTCAGACTACTTGAGTATTGATAAACTAGAAACAAGGACTTAATTTTAGTCTTAATCGACAGTCATAAAATCAACTCCCTTATAGAATCCTTATTTGTTCATGGTTATAGCAGTTAGTGTGATTTCGTTCCTGCTCAGTCCCCTTACCTTAGGCTCCTTTCTGCCTTCCCTGCCCTTGGATAGCCTATTCTCCACCCAAGGCATTATGGTGATGCTGCTAGCGGCTTATGCTGGTGCCATGTGGATGTTTCTCACCAGTGCCCCAAAAGTACACACTGTAATGGTGTCAGATTTGGAGATTGCCCGACAGTTGTATGAAGGGCTGCTAGATTTGCCAGCAGCCGAGGTGCCATTGCACTACTACTACAACTACGAACAAACTCTAGGCGCAACTGGCATTGATCCACTATATATGTCTACTGGGCCGAGCTTGTCTAGCAAAATGATGAATAATGGCAACGATGGGCTGTGGTATCAATTGAAGAAAAACACCCAGCTACACGTCATTACTGGCGCGAGTTTAGGTATCAAAAATCAGCAACGCCACATTTGTTTTGACCATGATTGCCTGGAAATGATTTTAATGCGAGTCGAAACGCGCGGTTTGAAATTGAAGATTCGTAACCAGAAACCCCTGAACTTTTTAGTCAAGGACTATGAAGGGCGGGTTATTGAGGTAGCTGAGGTAGCGAATTAGTCGTTACTTATTAGATTATTTTAGGTTGGGTGGGGCGTAACTTGCCAACCTAGGCATCGCTCCACCCAATATTTATTTTTAGATTTAGGATTTTCGTGCAAGCGTTACCGCAGGGGTAGGTAAGTAAATAGGTGTAAATAAAGTGGAAAAAATGTACCATAATAAATACCCTGTAAGCGAACGGCTTTGTAATCCCGCCAATAACTTTCCACACCCTTGATTTGAGAACGGAGACGGACTTTTCCTCCATCTATGCTCACTTCTGATACACCTTGTAATGCTGTAGGCTCCTCAAACTCCTGCCGATGAACTAGTCGTTGCAAAGTGCTATGAGAGACCTTTATACCTGTTAATGCTTCAATGTCTTTTTCAGAATCTTGAAATGATTCATTCCCACTCAGCAGCAGGCAGTTTTTTTCAAATAATGGACTCAATTGGCTATAAGGCTTTAACCCCAAGATTTTTGCTTGCCTATCTGTCAGTTTTAGTTGGCCTACAACGCTCTTGACTATTCTTGCTCTACCTTTTTCTGTGCCTGTGACTTGTTTAATAAAAAAAAAGCAATTTTTGGGCTGACTTGCTCTAGAACTTGAGTTCTTACTGCTTTTTCTAAACTCTCAAAGCTTCTTAGCTCTTGAGCTTGAGTGTTCCGATAAAGAATCTCTGCTGCTTCCAGCAAACAGGCTTCCAGACGTTGCGAGTCTTCAGGGGTCATAGGAGTTGCACTTGCTACTCGTGTCAAAGAGTGTAACTATCTTCCCTCACTTATACCTATATTTGCAAAGGTGAGATGCTCCCGATGCTTCATCTATGAGTAATCTTAATTGTGTTTTAATTTCTTTGGCTTGCAAATAATGATAAACCTCAAATCTGTAGTATATCGCTAAAATTTTAAAATTATTTTATCAGTCTAAATAATAAGTGGAAAACTCTCTATCTTTAGATTAGAGATGTAGTACCAAGGTAGACTGTAGTCTGTGTCATCCTAAATATCTGCCAACTTTTCTAGCAATTCTTCAGCTAAATCCAACAACTCAATTTCATCAACTTCATCACTACTCCCACGATTACTTTCTCCACACGCCACATTAGCAGCCAAAACATTTTTCACAGCAAAAATCTTATCTTCTTCAGATAGACTCAAACATTTTTCCAACTCTACAGCAACTTCTTGGATTGTTCTTGAACCTAAACGCGCTCTTACTTTCACAGCTACCAAATCGTCACTTTCGAGCAGTTTTACCAAAGCTGTTCTCAGTCCATCACCCTCACCAGAAAACTTCTCAACAGCGACACGCACATATTCCCGGACGCTCATGTTTGCCGCCAATGCTTTTTGGAAAACTACATCTGGTACATCTACCAGCAACACACCTTCGTTATCACTAGCTTGATATAAGTCATCCCCTTGTTTGACGGCTACCAACAAATCTGCACCCAAGGTATGTAAATAGTGCAACACCGATTCCAACTCATGTTCCTTTAACGCCGACTCCAACTTGGACACAGCCGCCTGCTTTACTCCCAGTTTTTGGGCTAGCTGTGCCTGAGTTAATCCTGCTTTATTACGTATTTCCCGCATGGCATCAGTAAGATATAGGCGCAGATACTCTAACTTTCCTGCCAAAATCACTTCTGACTCGTCGCTTACCTTCTCCTGTAACCAAGTTTGAAAATTAGGTTTTTTCATCAATTTTCCCTCTGCTGCAATTCACGTAATCTTACTCTTGCAGGCTCTTTATCTCTATCTTTAATAGCGTTGCCGTATTTCTTCATAAAGGCGTGCAGCACTACAAAGCGCTGAGGAGTCGCAGCCGTTAATATAAACCTTGGATTATGTTCGCTCTTGGTCATACGTAACTCATACAGGTCATCTTCGAGTTTCTCAAAGATGCCACTGGTGAGTGATGCGAGTCCTTTGTTACACAGGTAGCCAAGGTTAACTTGCAAACGCCTGGTTTCGGAAAGACTCAGTAATGGCTTTGGTGGATTTTCTGGTTGCTCCTGTTCAGGAATCATCCTAATGAAAAAAGCAAGCAAATCTTTGGGGATTTCCCCATTGACATCTTGATAAAGTTCCCAACTCCAATTCACTTCCTACCTCAGAGTATAATATTCTTTATAAGGAATGTCAATGATATTATTCTTTGTAAGGAATATCATTTAGTCAATATTTATTTTTTAGTAACGGACAGAGGAGAAGGTGCAATGTCTCAGTAGTACTCAATTGAGCAAGTTACTACGAATGTGGATAAAATTTTTCAGGAAGTTGAACAAGGTGAATCGTACAGATTAGGCGGCAGGGGCAGCAAGTTGCTGTGATTCTGCCTACGGCTGAATATGAACGTCTACTGCATCGAAAGCTGGGTTTTTGGGAATCTGTGGAGCGATTTCGTCAAGAAATCATAGAAGAAGGAACCGAGATTGATCCCGATGAGGTTTGGAAAGATGTACGCGATAAGTCTCCTGCACAAGAGGTCATCTTGTGAGTCAGTTTTTACTCTACTCTTTCTGAAAATAGCAAAACTGCTTTTAACTGTGCTGTAAAAACTCAACTTTAGGCAATAACGGGTCAGTCACAATACCTACACCACTAAAACCCCAACGTTTGAGCAAGTTTCCCAACTGTGTACGCGCAATAGATTCTACAGCAAAGCGATTTGCTACATCTCCTGCATGGGTGTTGAGATAGCTAAGAGCATCAAAGTTTTCCTGAAACAGCAATAAATAACCCGATGTTTCAGCGTCAGGACGAGCGATGAGATAATTACCGTCAGTTTTTGAGCGCACCAAGTAATAAACTTCGGACAGCATGGAGATGTGGATGGGGAGAGTCGGGGAGAATTCCTAACTATTGCTGGTTAGTTGGGGTTGCTTTTGTTTGGGAAGTAAAAAATCCTGCAAATAAAAAACTAGAGGAATATCGTACAGCTTTAGCTTCCGAGTATCCCTCAATGCTCTAACATCAAAATGTGAAATAAATATTTATCCAAATTTGCCACTGACGTAATCTCGAGTATCTTCTTGCTGAGGATTATTGAAAATTACTTCTGTTGCGTCGTATTCTACCATGTAGCCGCTACGGATTCCTGTTTCTGAAGTCCGAACATTAAAAAAAGCTGTCTTATCAGAAACACGCGCGGCTTGCTGCATATTATGGGTGACAATGACGATAGTATATTGCTCTTTAAGTTCGTGAATCAGTTCTTCAACCCGCAAGGTGGAAATGGGGTCAAGAGCGGAGCAAGGCTCATCCATCAGTATAATTTCCGGTTGGACTGCGATCGCCCGAGCAATACATAACCTCTGTTGTTGTCCACCAGATAAAGACGAACCACTTTGTCGCAGTTTATCTTTGACTTCATCCCACAAAGCTGCTTTTCTGAGACTGCTTTCTACTAACTCATCGAAATTACCTTTGTAACCGTTGATTTTGGCTCCAAAAGTAATATTGTCATAAATTGATTTGGGAAATGGATTTGGTCTTTGAAACACCATCCCAATTCTTCGGCGCACTTCTACAGGGTCAATGTCGGATGCATATAAGTTTTTATCGTAAAAAAGTATTTTACCTTCTGCCCGAAATGACTCAATCAGGTCATTGAGGCGGTTATAGCATCGCAACAACGTACTTTTACCACAACCAGAAGGCCCGATAAAGGCTGTCACCTGATTTTTCGGTATATTTAGCCAAATATTCTGTAAGGCTAAAAACTTGCCGTAGTAAATATTGAGATTTTCAGTGCGTAAAACGGTTTCAGTGTCATTCACTGTGCTAGTGTTGGTAGCCATAAATTAAGTTTAGTGTTGGTTTGGGCGATGGGTATCTGGACTGTAGATGGTTATTTACTAAGCTTTTTTGCGAGTTGCCCAGCGAGCGATGATACTTGTGATTAGAACCATCAATACCAAAATCAAAGATGCTGCCCAAGCTAGAGATTGCCAATTTTTAAACGGAGAAATAGCATATTTGTAAACCAAAACAGCCAGAGAAGCTGTTGGTTGGAATAAGCTATCGGGCCAAAAGTTAGAAAACAGAGCAGTAAATAGCAATGGTGCGGTTTCTCCAGAGGCTCTAGCGATCGCTAGCGTTGCTCCAGTTACAATTGCTGGTAAAGCTGCTGGTAAGACTACTTGACTTACTGTTTGAAAGTTAGTCGCTCCCAACCCTACAGATGCTTGTCGCAAATCTTGCGATACTAACTGCAAGGCTTCATCAGTAGTTCGCAGAATAATTGGCAACATCAAAATTGCCAGTGCAAAGCCTCCACCGAGAGCGGAATATGATCCTAAGTTTAACTTTACCAGTGTCAAAACTACAATCCCATAAGCAAATACCCCAGCAATAATCGAGGGGACTCCACTCAGGACGTTAGCTGCAAAACGCACCCATCTAGCTACTCTCGCCGAACTAAATTCTGTGATGTAAATCGCCCCCAAAACTCCAAATGGGATGCTAATCAAGGCAGCAATTCCTACCATCAGCAGTGTGCCTAAAATTGCATTTCCAAAGCCTCCTCCCTTTTGGAGAGCTTTGGGTGGCAATTCCACAAACACAGCCAGATTCAGACTGCTAAACCCTTTAATAATCACGTAAGAAAGTACTGCTAGCAAAGGTAAAAGTGCCAATACTCCGCAAGTGAATGCGACTACGGTCATCACTGTATTAAACAGTGTTCTCTGAGACGTGGGAGAGCGAGTTAAACTGCGCTCTGGAAAATTAGAAGTCATAATTTAACCAAAAACTAAGCTATATCCGCTTGACTCTCACAACGATCAACTCTGCCAGAATATTGACTACCAGTGTCAAGAAAAATAGAACTAAAGCCGCGTACATTAAAGCCGCAACTTGTAAACCACTAGCTTCTGAGAATTGATTTGCCAGTAGAGAAGAAATCGTATTGGCTGGTGCTAAAAGAGAGAGACTGATGTTATTGGAGTTGCCAATTAACATCGTTACAGCCATTGTTTCTCCCATAGCCCGGCCTAGTCCCAGCATCACAGCACTAACTATGCCCGAAAAGGCTGCTGGTATGAGAACTTGCAAAATCGTTTCCCAGCGCGTTGCTCCCAGTCCTAGAGAGGCTTGGCGCAAACTGGGGGGTACAGAAATTAAGGCATCGCGGGATAAAGCTGTGATGATGGGCAAAGTCATAATCGCTAATATGACTCCCGCCGGCAACATCCCTGGACCTGTAGGAGAAGTGCTAAAAAATGGCAGCCAGCCAAAGTAACTATTGAGCCATTTTCCCAAGCCGGTTAAGATTGGTACTAAAACGAAAATACCCCACACGCCGTATACAACGCTGGGAATAGCTGCCAGCAGTTCTACTGCAAAAACCAGTACCAGTTTCACTTTAGCGGGCAAAAAATCCTCGCTCAGTACAATAGCAGTACCAACCCCGATTGGTACTGCTATCAGCAGACCAATAAAAGAACTCAAGAGAGTTCCATAAACTTGAGGTAGCACGCCATAGCTATCATTAACCGGGTTCCAAGTGGTGTTGACTAAAAAGCCAGCACCAAACTTTTGGATGGCAGGCCAAGAACCAATTGCAACCTGCGACCCAATCCATAATAAAGTACCAGCAACCCCAAAGGCGAAAATTTTAGTCAGCCAAATAAAACCCCTATCTAGGGATTTTTCTGCGCCAGAGCGATTTTTCATCGCTGATAACAGATTTTGAGAATTTGTAGTCATGAATACCGACTTTAACAATTAAATCAGAGGAAAATCGGGGAGGCAACAAGATTTAGTAAAATTGCCGCCTCATCATCTATTTAAAGTGATATATTTAGTAACTGCCTGTTTCCAGTTACTATTGATTAGGCGTGTTTGATATTTACTTGTTAGCGCTAGTAGCACTGCCAACAGAAATTTTATACTCTGGACTGATTTGATCGGCAGCAGCGGCCACCTTTGTGATCACGTTTGCAGGTAGAGGAACATACCCTAATGCACTAGCCTGTTTTTGACCATCAGTTAAAGCGTATTCGATCGCGGCTTCAACTGCTTTAGCTTTTGCGGCATTGGGATATTTCTTGTAAGCCAAAATCCAGGTGTAAGTGACGATGGGATAGGAATCAGCCCCTTCTGGATCGGAAATGAAGGCACGGAGATTTGCGGGTAAAGGTACTGATGCCAGAGACTTAGAGGCTGACTCCTCACTAGCTACAACAAATTTACCGGCTTTGTTTTCCAAATCAGCAAACTTGAGACTATTTTGTTTGGCATAGCCGTACTCGACATAACCAATAGAACCTTGGGTTTGTTGAATTTGGGCGGTAACACCCTCATTACCCTTAGCACCGACTCCTGTAGGCCAGTTGACAGTTTTGCCCTCACCAACTTTAGTCTTCCACTCTGGGCTAATCGCGCTGAGGTGTTTTGTGAATACACCTGTGGTTCCGCTACCATCAGAACGATAAACAACTGTGATTGGCTGTTTAGGAAGTTTTGCACCTGGGTTAGCCTTGGCAATTTGGGCATCATCCCAAGACTTGATTTTGCCTAGTAGAATATCAGCGTAAACGGCTCGTGATAGTTTGAGTTCTGGAACATCTGGTAAGTTGTAAGCCAGCACGATGCTACCAGCAGTCACAGGCAGTAAAATAACACCCTTATCTGCTGGTACTTTCTGGATTTCTTCATCCTTCATGGCCACATCGCTGGCACCAAAGTCTACAGTGCCTTTGATAAATTGCTCAACTCCAGAACCGCTACCAACTGAGGCATAGTCAACTTGCAGATTTGGATATTTTTTGTTTAAATCCGTAAACCAGGTATCATATAGTGGTGCTGGAAAAGACGCACCAGCCCCGCTTAACTTTACGGTTCCACCAAGGTCTAATTTAGCTGGGCTAGAGGCAGCAGTATCAGTAGCAGTACCAGAAGGAGTCTCCTTGGTGGCTGTACTATCTGGGGTTTGCTGTCCGCCACAAGCTGCTAGGCTTATTGTCAGTGCTAACACTGAAATTGAACCTGTGAGGCGATAAATTTTTGTTACACTAAGACGTGAGAGCATCGCTATCAATTTTTTTAGTAACTTTTCAGGTGAGCGTTCCCAAGATAACCCTAAAGGGTAACAATAAAGATTAACAATAGGTTAACAGAGCCAAAAGATGCTTGTTTTTTTGATGAAAAGGAAACCCTTATTTATAGTTTGTCTTGATAAATTTTATACTCGTGCTTTAGTTTTAAGATACAAACAGCACCACAGTAAGTTAGTTGCACGTATTTACAAAACTTTATTGATAGTGTAATTTCATTGGTCAAGTCGTAAAAAAAGTATGTAAATATAAGCACTTCGTAGCCAATTTTAGACAATGCTCTGAAAAATTAGTACAAATACTCAGTTCTATTTCAGGTCAAATACCAGAATTAAGAACACGCCTCAGTTAATAAAATCAGACAGATGCATATCTCTGACTTTTCACAGCATCTGGAAAACCTCACTTCTATTTCTCTCTGCTAAAAGGAGGAGCCACTCTTGTTGCAGGTGGCATCAGAGACTTTGAATTTTCCCCCTTCCCGTGTCGGGAAGGGGGTTAGGTCAATCGTTAACTTTTCCACATAACGTGAAAAGTCAGATGGATACCTAAGTCACAATTCGCAGAACTGAAAAATTACATACCGAAAAGTCAAAAGAAAATATGCTAGTTCTTAAGATGTCAGCAAAAATTTTAGCTGTTGGTTTTCCCTTTTGCTTTTTCTTAGTTGCCTGATAAATGTTTGCTGCTTCCAATCAATTACTATGGTCTATGATTGGCTTACTCCTGACAATGGGTGGCACTTTCCTAGAAGCTTATGGCATCACCTTACCTTGGAGTTGGAGTCAGCACGGAATTCAGACTTTTTCTTTAGGTGTCACTTTTCAAATTGGCGCAGTATTGTTGGTGGGTTGTCTAGGGGGCAAAAATGCCGGAGCGCTCTCGCAAATTGCCTACTTAGTTATGGGTTTAACGTTGTTACCTGTATTTGCCGATGGCGGCGGTATTGGTTATGTCAAGCTATCTCAGTTTGGCTATCTACTAGGCTTTATTCCTGGAGCTTGGATTTGTGGCTTGTTTGCCTTTAAAGCTAGGCCTCGACTAGAAACTCTTGCCTTTAGTTGCGTTTGTGGCTTGTTAACTCTCCACATCTGCGGTATTACTTATTTGATTATTAGCTATTTTTTTCAGTGGAAAGGCACTGAAAATCTACCCTTGATGCAAGCAATCCTCAGATACTCCTGGTTTGCACTACCAGGTCAACTAACTGTGGTCTGTGCCGTTAGTGTAATAGCATACATATTGCGTCACTTAATGTTTTATTAATTGATTTTCCTTTGTCAAAAGCTCATGACCAATGACTAATGACTAATGACCAATGACCAATGACTAATGACTAATTCATCATGCGTTTAAAAAATCGCTTTTTCTGGATTGCTGCCTTCATAGCTTTTTTCTTAGATCAAATAACAAAATACTGGGTGGTGCAAACCTTTAGCTTGGGGCAGACACTACCATTTTTACCTGGAATATTTCATTTTACCTATGTAACTAACACGGGTGCCGCTTTTAGCCTGTTAAGTGGCAAAGTAGAGTGGTTGCGCTGGCTATCTTTAGGAGTGAGTTTAGTATTGATAGCGTTAGCCTTGTTTGGACCAACGTTAAATTTGTGGGATCAGTTGGGCTATGGCTTGATTTTAGGTGGAGCGATGGGTAATGGTATTGATCGCTTTGTTTTAGGGTACGTCGTTGATTTTCTTGATTTTCGTCTAATTAACTTTGCTGTGTTTAATGTGGCAGATTCATTTATTAGTATCGGTATTGTTTGTCTGTTAATTGCTTCTTTGCAAAAAACACCGACTTCAACTGGTAGGTAAGATTAAAGTAATTCGTAATGACGAATTACGAATTAATTAAAGTATTAAGCCTGGGATGGTTAATCCCAGGCTATTGATTACTGAAACCGTTGCTCAGTCTTATATGCGAAGACTTTAACTATAAGGTTTTAGCGATTTTTATTTGTGAGCTTAGACCAGTTATGCGAACTGGTGCAAGAAATGAAGATGCACTGGCGATCGCTGATGACAAACTAGTATTCAGATTATGCCCCAGCTTTTAATTTAATTACCTGTGGTAGGACTTTTTGGCGAAGGCGAACTAGAGCCGGGAGTACTGGGAGAGCTACCTGGTTCAATACTGCTACCAGGAGTGCCAGGAGTGCCAGGTTGTTCAGGTGCAGTTGAGCTACCTGGTTCGGTAGTGCTGCTAGGAGCGCCAGGTTGTTCAGGTGCGGTTGAGCTACCGGGTGCTGGAGTTAAGTTGCTAGGAGCGCCTGGTGTCGGTGGGGTAAGGGTTCCTGGTGCTGGAGTTAAGTTGCTAGGAGCGCCTGGTGTCGGTGGGGTAAGGGTTCCTGGTGTTGGAGTTAAGTTACCAGGAGCGTCTGGTGCCGATGGGGTAATGCTTCCTGGTGTTGGAGGTGTTGGAGAGCTTTCGGGAGTGACAGATCCAGGCGGGGTCGTTGTTCCTGGTGTGGTTTCTGCTGGTACTGTAGTGCTACTAGGAGCGCTAGGGGTTAGTGCTGTGCCGTTGGGACAGCGAGAGTTGAGCGGAAAATACTCGCACAGAATTTTCATACCTTCTGGCGACATCTTGATTTCCGTTGGTGCGCTAGTGGAGTCGCTACTAGATTGGGCTATGGGGGATTTACTGGATTCGGCTACAGCAATATTGGTGGTGAGTGCCAAAGATAGAGCTGCACCAATCATTGTCAGAGATTTTCCCATCATTCTGAAATTAACCTTAACGGAACACTCGCACTATTAAAACAGACAATAAGATTTAGAAAATCTTCCTAAATGAAGATGTTTAGGTTTATTTCAAAATATGTGGATATGTAAAAGTGGTAAAAAATAAATCTGTTGTTTATTGAAAAGAAGTGTTTAAAAATACAACTACAAAAGCGCTGCTTGTAGTTATTTAACTACTAAGAGTAGATAGAATAAGCATTTTAGAATGGAGGGGAAAATTATGTATTTGTAAAAGAGTGAGAAAAATCACAACTTATTTCTAGTCATTAAATATATTTAGGTATAAAATAAATCCAAAAACCCATATAGCCAATTTATGCTTTGGCTTATGAGTAAAATGATGGAAGATTAATATCTAAATTGTAGTTCGCCCGATTCTTCACTAAAAACTGTGATGTAAATAGCCGATGAGTTCTCCCCAACCGCCTCACAAGCCACAAACGTTACTAGGTCAACTGACTCAAGCAGTACATACGATTCAAGCTAGGGTCGATTTTTCTAAATTGGCGCTCAAGCCTAATGCCAAAGTACCGGAACTTTGGGTGCAGGATGCGGGGGCGGATAAGGCAGAGGTATATCCACTGTTGGGCGATCGCTATATTCTCGGTCGCAGTTCCAAATCCAGCGATATCGTCATCCGTAACCCTGTTGTCAGTCAAATTCACCTGTCGCTATCGCGGAATTCGACTCAGCGCACACCAGTTTTCGTTATCAAAGACGAAAACTCCACCAATGGCATTTATCGTGGCAAGCGTCGTGTTAGCTCCCTAGAACTGCGTCACGGCGATATTCTGACTCTGGGACCTCCAGAACTCGCCGCTTCTGTGCGGTTGCAATACGTCGATCCACCAGCCTGGTATGTAAAAGCTGCAACTTTGACAGGTTATGGTGTTGGCGGCGTCAGTGCCTTGTTAGCGTTAGTAATTGGCGTGGAATGGCTGAAATTTACAGTCAGACCCCTACCGACAGCTACACGCGCCCCAGTAGTTGTTTACGCCCGTGATGGAGCCACTCCCCTGAGAGAGCCTCGGACGACCTCTCATGTAGACATGAAGCGTTTAGAGGAATTTGGCCCTTATTTGCCTGCTGCGGTGGTGGCTTCAGAGGATACTCGTTATTACTGGCACTTTGGGGTTGACCCTCTGGGGATTTTACGAGCCGTGTTGATCAATAGTCGTAGCGGAGATGTGCAACAAGGAGCCAGCACAGTTACCCAGCAAGTTGCCCGCAGTTTATTCCGCGAGTATGTAGGCAGGCAAGATACCCTTGGACGCAAGTTGCGGGAGGCAGTTGTTGCCCTGAAGCTCGAAACCTTTTACAGCAAAGATGATATTTTGCTGATGTATTTAAATCGGGTTTTTTTGGGGGGAGATACTTCTGGCTTTGAGGATGCAGCCCGGTATTACTTTGAGAAGCCGGCTAAAGAATTAACTTTGGCAGAAGCAGCAACATTAGTAGGAATTTTACCAGCCCCCAACGCTTTTGATTTTTGTGGGAATGGTTCAAATAAGCTACAAGCGGCTGAATATCGGAATCGCGTGATTAAGCGGTTGCTGGAGATGGGCAAAATTAAACCTGAAGATGCCAACCGAGCCAGACGCTCCACCGTCCAAGTTAGTCCTAAAGTCTGTGAACAGCAAGCTAAAACGATCGCACCTTATTTTTACAGTTACGTCTTCTCGGAACTGGAATCAATCTTGGGGCAGGGAGCTGCAAGAGAAGGAAATTATATCATTGAAACCAAGCTTGATCCAACTATACAGAGCCAAGCAGAAGCAGCGTTGCGGAATTCAGTGAACAACGGTGGTGCAAATTTTAATTTTTCTCAAGGGGCTGTGGTAACTCTTGACTCTAGTACAGGTAGCATCCTGGCAATGGTAGGTGGGACTGATTACAAAAAAAGTCAGTTCAATCGTGCTGTCCAAGCTAAAAGACAACCAGGTTCCACCTTCAAAATATTTACTTACACCGCCGCTATTGAACAGGGAATTTCACCATCCAAGGATTATTCCTGCGCTCCTTTAACTTGGCAAGGCTTCACCTACAAACCTTGTCGTTCAAGTGCTGGGAGTTTAGATATTGCCACCGGGCTGGCTCTTTCAGAAAATCCCATTGCCTTGGGAGTTGCTAAAGAAATTGGGCTAAATAAAGTGGTGGCGATGGCGCAGCGTTTGGGGATAAAATCATCCCTCGATCCGGTTCCTGGATTGGTACTGGGTCAAAGCGTGGTAAATGTTTTGGAAATGACTGGTGCTTTTGGCGCTATTGGCAATCGTGGCGTGTCAAATCCTCCCCATGCGATTAACCGAATTTTAGACAGTGGTGATTGCCGCGATCGCAATGATATCAAAACCTGCCGTGTAATCTACTCCTTCGACCAAGATCTAGATGCCAACAAACGAGTACTGACAAATGGTGTCGCCGATGAAATGACTAGTTTGATGCGCGGCGTAATTACCAGAGGTACCGGTCGTAGTGCTGCCCTTGGACTAGGGGAAGCTGGTAAAACTGGCACAACTGATAAAAACGTTGACTTATGGTTCATAGGTTTTATCCCCAGCCAGCGACTTGTAACTGGTGTTTGGCTGGGAAACGACAATAATTCCCCGACATCTGGCAGCAGCGCTCAAGCCGCTCAGTTGTGGGGGAATTATATGCGGCGGATTACAAGGTAAATTGGTTCTCAGAAATTGTGATCAAGCCCTAAATCTGACTAATACCTAACTAGTCACAAACAAGCAAAAACAGATTGCATAATTATCATTTTTTCCATCAGCAATAACCTGAGTTTTTGTCGGTGCTTGTGTTGCTTGGAACTGGTTCGATCTTTTGTCCGGCAAATTTGAGCAGGTTAGCAAAGATAACAGTCTGATCACCACCTAAAATTGGCTGCCAATCTTTAGGTGCTTTATTAATATAAGACTCCTGATCAGAATCTAAAAGTCCATAAAACACCTCGGCTACAATTCGACCACCTACCCAACCTAGCTGAGTTTTAGCACCAACACCATTGAGTAACTCTACTTCGGAAAAAGGTTTTTCCACACCAAAGTGATCTACTAAAGGAGCTTGACCCTCAGCTAAGATGTAAAACCAGAGTGGGGTGTCGTTTTGCAGGCTCTTAGCAATTTGCTCAAACTTGAACTGTGCATTCCCTTCCGCATTTTCACCCGCTGATTGTCGCACACTGAGTTGATCTGATGTGAGAGGGATAGCCTGAGTAAAACCTTTGTCCTGTAAAGCTTTGACAATCTGTTGCCCGCTTTGTACTCTGTAGTTGTTGCCTCGCAATAAATTAAGCAGTGCCAGGGATGGACGTGGTGGTACTTTCGTATCTGGCAAAGTGTCAGGGCTTATTGCATCTTTAACTTCTTTAATAACCCCCCCAACATTCTGGCTGGTTGGCAACACAGGGGACGGTAAAACGCCAAGTGGATCAACCAAGTTGGAATCAATTTTGTAAGCTAGTTGTAAGCGTACTTCTGGTCTTTCTTTGTCATCAGCAGGACTTTCACGAGGCTCATTGGGTAACACTCCTGGACTTGTGAGTGGGAAAAAGCGCGCCCAGTTATCAATGACATGATCTTTTGGTAGTGGCTCGAATCCTAACAAACTGTCAGGGTCTCGGTTGTCATTATCGCTACCCGGGAAAATGCTAAAGGGTTTATCTTTGTTGAGGCGATAACCAAAGCGCACTCCAGAATGTCCAAAACGGTAAGCTGCTACTACAAATTCGCGGGGTAAATTCTCGCGTTTGTCTTCTGTATAAAGAGCATAGTTTTGGGCGCGTTGGTCACGAGTTTTGTCTTTTAGACCTTCTAGAACATCTGCGTTAACAATGCGCGGCAAAAAGTCTTCTATCACTATCTTTTGATAAGCCCAGCGTACTTCGTTTTGTGCCGCTTCAAACAAAGCAGTACCTGTCAGTTTCTGATCGTCTTGCAGTTTCTGATTGTTTTGTTTGAGCTTTGCTACTACTGCATTATGATACTTGACAAAAGACAATTGAATTTGACTGATGATCGAGTTTTCATCATTACGTTTGTCACCAATAATCGCGCGACCATTGGGGCTACGCAGTAGGTCTTGATCTGCCTGATGTTTAAAGTCTTCAACTAGCTTTGTATTACTGGCACTAGGTTGAACCTGATTTTCAGTGCCGTTTTTATATAAAAGAGTAGCCCCGTCCTCAGCGTATATAAAAGGGTTAGCATCAGGTCCGTCACCGTATAAAGAGTCCAAATCAAAGCGTGGAGTCCGTAAATTAGTTGGGAAACGCTCTTGAGAACCAATATCTGCTGGATTCAAAGATGATGTGTTGTCAAAGGTGAGATCGTGATCGATGAATTGACCAAAGTATGTATAACCTGCTGGTAAGAGCAAATTTTCTTCAGGATCAGGACCATCTTTGACTTTATCAGGGTCCGACTTTATGCTGTTAGCAAGTTCTAGCAGTTCATGGGTCGGATAGCTTTTTGCTCTTAAAGGCAGTAAATGTGTAAATGCTTGTTCTCGTGTGCCGACGGAACCGTGACCAAATCCACTCATATGATGCTCCAAAATTAAGGTAAAGTTAATTGATTGAATGACTATTGCGTTAAAGCAATCTGCACTTTAGATTTCGATAAACTTATCAAAAGAAAGTGATTTTGACAGCTTTGACACTTTTGTAAGCAGAGATGGCATAGCCTAGTTGTCAAATTAATGTCGGCTAGGATGTATCCCTGTCTATCATCAGATTTCCTCCTTATAGATTTGTTTACTTTCTGAAAGCTTCTTATCGGGTTTGTGAGTATTTACTTGAGTCGATAATTCTTTTTAGGCAGAGACCAGAGTTTGACTGTCCTATCGGCACTGCTACTGGCTATCATGTCTCCATGCGGAATGAAAACTACTGAACGCACTAGACTCTTAACCAGTCAGGGCAAGGGCTGTATCTTGACTTAGTGCTATTCGTTACACTCACTAATGTGCCAATGTCCAATTCTACAGTTCGGATCTCATCGCCCTCAAATTGCCGTGAGGTTTGTGCTGTCCTTGTAAAGGATTTAAATTTGGCTTGTTTGCAGACATAATATTTTCCTTGTCTCAATTATCTTGAATCTGGTTTGACTTTTGAAATCGTCAAATAGCGACCTCAATAAATTGAAGAGAATCTTCTGTATAAATATCAGAGCTAATCAAATCATTTATGCAAAGTATGAAAAGGTTGTAGCCCCGGATTTCTCACCAGATATCTCAAAGCCTTGTCCAGGGGAGCAGGGGAGCAGGGGAGCAGAGGAGAGTTCTTGTAGGGAGCAACGCGAAAAAGTGAGATCGGGGTTTAATTCTCAGTTACATAGCTTTATTCTCAATAAAAACAGCTATTTCACTGCGATCGCACTATTAAACAGGTCATTTATACCCCTAATTTTTAGCACCTCACAAAATCGCGTTGCTCCCGTTCTTGTATAAGTTTTTTCCCCTGTGTCCCTCTGCCTCTCTGCACCTCAAGGTTGTGAGAAATGCGGGATTCCCCATTCCCTATTGTTGATATCCCTGCCAAGGAATGACTTCCAGCGTGCCGCTAGGCTTGAATATCACTTGGAAGTGGGCGAGAGGTTCTTTGTTATTAGGAGCAGCTACATTAGAACCATAGATACCGTTGAACATCTTGGGAAGGGGTGTTTCCCGAAAATAGTCAAAGGCGACTTGATTGAGTGGTTCATAGTCAGCAATTACACCATTTTTATTTACCGCTACCCGATATTTCAAATCTCGCGTAAAGGTGGGGGTACCAGTCCAACTTTGACGAACTGCATTATAAAGCTTTTGATTTAAACCTTTAGTTATATTCGAGTCAGTAATTTTTGCACCAACGACATCTGGCGTTCTAGCATATCCCCGCCAAGGGCTAACTTGTAGCACACCATCTGTAGTAAAGACTATTCGGAATTGGGCGATGGGTTCATTGGAAATGGGAGGGCGGTTAGCAGGATTATAAAGTAAGTTAGGCAGAGGGGTTTGCCCGACTCCTTGATTTGCTTCTTTATTCACCGCCTTGTAACCAACGATCGCACCATCGGCAGCTACACCTAAACGATAGATCAAATCCTGTTGCAATCCTGAGCGTTTAGTCCAAGCTGGATGAATTTGGTTATATACTTGGCGATTCAATGCACGCAACTGGGATGGATCGGTAATTTCAGGAACCGTATTTAAAAGTGCTTCTAAATCTTTAACTACTGGCTTTGCACTAGCTGCGGGTGTTGGTGTGGGTGTTGCCGCTGCGATGGGTGTTGCAGCAGTTGATGCTAGAGGAGTGAGGCTCTTTGTTGTAGAGCTACTTTGCTCGTCTGCTTTCGGCTGCGGTGGCCGGATTTGGGGAGGTGGAATCAGGTTAAATGCGATCGCTGCTACTGCTAAACTTGATACTCCCACAGCAGCAGGAACAACCTGCCGGATCAAAGCCTGACTAGCACCGCCATAGCGTCTAGTAACGGGTTGTAGCTCCAGGGATAATTCTGGTAAAGTCTGGGTATCAGCGAAAAACTGATCCACTGCTTCCACTAAATCAAACAACTGCACCGTATTCAAATCTATTTCAATCGGCGGACGTTTGGAATTTTTAGAGTTAGACTCAAACCCCTCAGCAGCACCTTCTGAATGTATGATTAACCTGTGTCGGTTGCTGTCAATTTTCTGAAACTCTACTAGCTCCGATTCCTGGTTATGTGCTTGTGGGTTAGGTACACTACTTAAAAATTCTTGGGCATAGCCACTAACAGCCCTCACCAAACTTTCAAAAAATTCCCGTCCTCCAGTTAGCGGTTGATTGTAACCAGATAAATAGCATTCTGCATTTACCAATATTGATAATTCCGGGCGCATTTCTTGGAAGTGTGCAGCCCTAGTGACATCACTTAACCCTTCTAAAAGCAGTGTACAATTAGGTAGACTATACTTACGTTGAATATTCATTCCACTTCACCGTCAAAAAGACTAATCCAGAATCGCTGCATTCCAGCTGTACCAGTACAAAATAGTAATTGTCCTAACAAATTTATCGCTAGCGCATCTAATTTTTCATCAGAAGTTAATGCTAGTACACCAGAACGTCGAGCATTCATCCGGCTCTTAAAATGCGCTCTAAACCGCTCTAGGTAATTAGATAGCCGCAAATTCTGTTCTAATGGAATCTGCTTTTCTTCCATTTGTTGACATATCATTAGTAACTGACGGATGACAACAGTTAAACGCCGTGCTATGTAGCAAGCAATGACCACCAGAGCTTTTGCTTCCATAATAGTTAAGGGACGGCGCATATGCGCTCTTCGTAGCGGGTTAGAGCTACGCATCCGCCATAAATTCACCCGATCTTTAACAATTCCTTTCAGATCCAACTCTTGAGCAAAAGCCAGGATTGCTTCAGAACCACCAAGCTCTAAAGCTTCAATTGCCAATAAAATCAGGTCAATTTGCAACCGCGTTCTTCGAGGACACGTTTTGGAAGCGATCGCAGGATCTGGTAAAGTGTCCAGAATCATCGGCAGTGATTCTTGGGTTGAACTGTTGAACGGCGTTAAACTTGCTGAGACATTCATTCTATAAAATACCTTATGCGGTTCCAACAGACTAGATAAAACAAATTTAAGATCGGTAGCCAAGACGAAACCACTAAACTTGTGGCAGTAGCACGACTACCAGATATATACATTACTTACTCTTTCTACTCAAAGTTTTCCCTATATTGAAATCAAAATTTTAAATCATCAGTTAATTTACCTCATTTATTAGCGCAACACATTTTCTAGCTTGGTTTAGATTCTAATTATCGTCAATGAAGAGCGAAGCTTCAGCCTCGACCCCCAGCGTATGACATTATAGTGTACGATTTTTCAGGTATCTGAAAATGGAGACTGGGGATTCGGGACTGGGGATTGGGATAGCTATCAATTTAAATTAATAACTCCTCACTCTTCACTCCTAACTTTCCCCACTCCCTACTCCCCATTCCCTATTCCCCATCTTATGGATTTGAAGTCTCTCATTCGCAACATCCCAGATTTCCCCAAACCCGGAATTTTATTTCGGGATATTACTACACTACTGCGTGATCCAGAAGGACTGCGCTACACTATTGACTTTTTAACACAAAAATGCAATGAAGCTGGAATAGCAATAGATTATGTCATCGGTATTGAGTCGAGGGGATTCATTTTTGGCTCACCTCTAGCTTATAAATTAGGAGTTGGTTTTATTCCCGTCCGCAAAAAAGGTAAGTTACCAGCAGAGGTTTACTCAATTGAGTATGAACTAGAGTATGGTACAGACTGTCTAGAAGTGCATCAAGACGCTTTACACCAAGGTAGCCGAGTGTTGATTGTAGACGATTTGATTGCCACGGGTGGAACTGCAAGTGCTACAGCAAAGCTAGTGCAGAAGATTGGCTGCGAACTAGTAGGATTTGGGTTTATTATCGAGCTACGGGATTTACAAGGGCGTACACATTTGCCGGATGTGCCGATTATCTCCCTAGTTGAATATTAGTTATTGGTCATTGGTCACTTGTACTGAGCGACTTGCCTTGACTTGTGCCGAGCGAAGCCGAGGTAGCGAAGTCGAAAGGAGTCGAAGTATTAGTCATTGGTCATTAGCAAACAACAAAAGACAAAGGACAAAGGATAAAAGACAAATGACATCTACGAAAATTTCCTTGGAGACAGGTCGAGATTGGCTAATCAGGCTAGTCACGAGCGAAACTTTTGTTTATGTGGCAAAGCGGCTATTGCAGGCACTGCTGACCTTATTTTTAGCATCAGCATTATCGTTTTTTATTATTCAACTCGCTCCCGGTGATTATGTAGATACCCTGCGGCAAAACCCCAAGATATCTCCAGAAAGAATTGAGGAAATCAAGCGGCAGTTTGGTCTGGATAAGTCTTGGCCAGAGCAATTTTGGCTGTGGATATGGCGAATCTTGACAAAAGGGGATTTTGGTACGAGTTTTATTTATCAACGTTCAGTGGCATCGCTGTTGTGGGAAAGGGTACCAGCGACTTTGCTATTAGCGATCGCATCTTTAATTGTGACATGGGCGATCGCCATCCCTCTAGGGATCTTTGCTGCTGTTCAACAAAATAAGCTAGGAGACCGGATTTTACAAGTGATTAGTTACACCGGACAAGGCTTTCCCAGTTTCATCACTGCCTTAGCACTGCTAGTTTTAGCCCAAATCACATCGCCCCTGTTCCCAGTGGGTAGCATGACTAGCATTAATCACTCCGAACTATCGTGGTTTGGCAGAATCTTAGATATCGGCTGGCACATGATTTTACCAACGATCGCACTCTCAATTACCAGTTTTGCCGGTTTGCAACGCATCACTCGCGGCGAACTCTTGGATGTGCTACGTCAAGATTACATCCAAACAGCTCGTGCCAAAGGTCTCCCAGAAAACCGTGTCATTTACGTTCATGCACTCCGCAACGCCATAAATCCCTTAATTACCTTATTGGGTTTTGAATTGGCTGGTTTATTAAACGGTGCCTTCATTGCCGAATTTTTCTTCAACTGGCCTGGTTTAGGGAGGTTGACTCTACAGGCTTTACAATCTCAAGATTTATATTTATTAATGGCAAGCTTGGTTATGGGCGCAGTGCTGCTGATTGTTGGCAATTTAATCGCCGACTTGATGCTGAAAGCAGCCGATCCACGCATTCGCCTAGAAAATCTCAATTAGCACCAATTGCGAACTAAGTAAATAGGCGAGAATATATAGAACTCCGATTTGATTTCTGAAAACATCCTGAGACTGAAAAGCCCGTTTTATCACGGTTTTATCTGAAATCTTGTTCAAAAATCAGATATGAGTTCTATAGTAAAAATTTTGAGATTATTTTGTAGTGTACTCCCAGATAAGGACTTTATTCCTCACTATAGCAGTACACCCGTAGGGGCACGGCATTGCCGTGCCCCTACACCTCGTGATGTAACGTTGTACTGCATCTGAATGGGAACCGCTATACTAGTCTTTGATTATTTACGCCACTCAACCTACCAAAACCTTCTCTAACGGATTGCACTAGTGCATTTCAGGTTTTTTTTTAAGCGGGCGGCGGGAATCGAACCCGCATTAATAGCTTGGAAGGCTATAGTTTTGCCACTAAACTACGCCCGCGAAATTCCAACCCTATAAACATAACACAGCTTTTCTAAAAATTCAAGTATTTAATTCTAATTGGCAGTTTGAATTTTGATCTTGACATACAGATTGCTCAATTCTGGTTTTGTGCCGTTGTTATTGTGGGCAGCAAGAAAGTTTTCTGTTTTGAAAACTTCATTGAGGACTTGCTCATATCTGCTTTTTTCACTTTGCAGTGCTGCTGGTTCTATTTCTAGAACTATAGCCTGTTTAAAGTTACCATTGTTATCAATTATCAAGCTAGCCAAGAGTTGTGCTGGCTCAAGTCCAGAATTGTGGGCAAGAAAACTTGAGTCTAATTGTTTTGTGTTGCTTCCCCTGTATAAAGCAATAACGTCGGGTAAAACATCTTGTCGGAATCCTCTTGATCGTATCAAGTTAATCACTTCATCTCTAAGTAAAGGAGCTACTATTGCTACTGATGCTCCCCCAGTGCGACTTTGTGGAGTTTCTTTAGTTGGAGTTTGTGGAGTTTCTCTAGTTGGAGTTTGTGGAGTTTCTCTAGTGGGAGTTTGTGGAGTTTCTCTAGTGGGAGTTTGTGGAGTTTCTCTAGTGGGAGTTTGTGGAGTTTCTCTAGTGGGAGTTTGTGGAGTTTCTTTAGTTGGAGTTTCGGAAACTACTGGATTTGATGGAATACCTGTTGGTAGTAGCGTTCCTTTTCCCAGTTTGATGTCTTGACGGCGGTTCCAAGGTAGATTACCGACTGGAACTGGAACTGGAACTGTAGGTTTTGGTGTCGGTGTTGGTGTCGGCTTTGGTGTCGGCTTTGGTGTCGGTTTTGGTGTCGGTGTCGGTGTTGGTGTCGGTGTCGGTGTCGGCTTGGGAACTCTCTGTTGCCTAAAGGGTTTGGGTTTGCTATTCGGTTTAGATGCGTAAGTTCGGCTCTTCTGCTGGAGATGATCAGCAGAAGTTATTGCACCAAAATCTTGATTTCTGGGCGTAGTTCTTGCTGTTTGTGGTGAACGTGCTGGTACAGACTTTTGAGTTGAGGATAGTGGCTTTGGCGAAACTGTTTTGGCTGTTGATTTTGATTTGGGAGCAATGTCTATCAATTCAATGGGAACAGCAGATTGAGTTTGTTGGGGAAACCATAGACTAAACGCATTAGATGAGCGCATCAGCCAGAACACCAACAAGTGCAGAGAGACTGAACCCATAACGACAGAAATCCACAAACCTGGTGGGTCAGTGTGTCGCCTCCAAACTTTCGCTGGAATTGGAGTTTTGTCTGCAACCGATGGTGTCATATTGTAGAAACTGGATATAATTAAGCACTTTTACTCATTGGTAATACTTTAAAATACCACTCTAAATTCTAGCGATTAACCATTACCTCTGATGTAACAGCGAAAGTCAAAACTGTTTCATCTACTCCTTTAAGTTCTAGGGGACTACCTTTAGTAATTTCTTCTTCCTGCAAATAATCTGCCACGGCAGCAGAAACCAGGATCGTACCGGGAACAGCAGCAGCTTGCAACCTTGCAGCAATATTCACACTTGGGCCAATGGCAGTATAATCGGCACGTTCAGCGCTACCAAACATCCCCACAACAGCAGTACCTTGGTGGATACCGCACCGGAACTGTACGCTAGTAAGTTTGTCGCCATCGAATACACCTTGGTTTTGCCAGCGTTGGTTCAATTCAGCTAGTGAGTGGTGCATTGCTCTCGCTGTATTGATGGCACGACGCACCTGTTCATTGGGGGTTAGTTCTTCCGGCGCTCCGTATAAAGCTAAAATAGCATCTCCCATAAATTTATCTACAGTGCCGCCATTGCTAAAGACAACCTTAGTCATGGCTTCTAAATATTCATTTAGCAGCTCTGCTACTCGTCGGGATCTGAGAGTATTTGATAGCTGTGTAAAACCGACGATATCACTAAACAAAACTGTAATTAAGCGTGGTTCTGGACGCAAATCTAACGTTAAATCTCCAGTTGCAGCTTTTTGCACCAACACAGCAGGCAAGAAGCGCTTTAGAACCGATTCTGTTAAATAAGTATTTAACTCCACGATTCGCCGTTCATTTTCCTTCAACGCTAAAAGATTCCGAACTTCCGCTAAAAGTTCCCGATCGTTGAATGGTTTTGCTAAATAAGCATCCGCCCCATGTTCTGTACCTTCGATGCGGGTTTCCTCGTCAACTTTCGCTGTCAGCAGAATGATTGGTATTCCTTTCAACTTCTCCTCATTGCGGATCAGCTGAATCATCTCAAGCCCGCTCACCAAGGGCATCATTAAGTCAGTCACAATCAAGTTGGGTATAATTTCCTTAGCGATACTGTGCCCTTCATAACCGTTACGAGCAGTCTGTACATGATAACCGTTGCGGCGGAAAATCTCAGATACATAGGTTCGCAAATCCGGGTTGTCATCTACAACTAAAATTGAGTGCTGAGTTTTAGTCTTAAGTGCTGAGCCTTGAGTATCAATAGTGGGGGGTAAGTTTATTGTAATATCTTCAATATTGTCTATTGTTGGCTCTACCAGTTCTAAATCAGCCAATTCTACACTAGCGCGGCTCATGTTCAGTTCGGTAGTCGTTTCTAGTACTTGCTGTGCGGGTAAATGAGCATTTCCAGTCACAAGCCATAAACTAAAGGTAGTGCCTTGTCCGTAAACTGACTCCACAGTGACTTGACCACCATGTAATTCTACCAATTCTTTAACTAAAGCTAAACCCAAACCACTGCCTTCATAGGAGCGGTTTGCTGAACCTTCAGCTTGACGGAAGCGCTCGAATAGGTGGGGAATTTGTTCTTGAACAATGCCAATTCCAGTATCTTGTACTTGCAATATGCAACGATCGCGCTCAGATTTGAGTCTGACACTGATCGTGCCACCTTCGGGAGTAAATTTCATGGCATTTGACAGGAGGTTATAAACCACCTTGTCAAATTTTTCCATGTCCAAGTACACCGTAGAACATTCATCTAACTGGGTGGCGAGATGCAGTTTCTTTTTCTCGCAGTAAGGACGAAAAGATTCCACAATTTGGCTGACAAATTCAACTATGTCGCAGGGATGGAAACTAGGCTGCATTCTCCCCGCATCCAGGCGTTGTAAATCCAGAAGTTGATTTACTAGTCGCAGGAGGCGGCGGGAGTTACGCAGGGCGATCGCACATTGGGAGTAAGATAATCCCTCACCAGCCGCCACCGCCGACTCTAAAGGCCCTTGAATCAAGGTGATGGGTGTGCGAAACTCATGGGAAATATTTTGGAAAAATTCGGTTTTTTGCCTGTCTAATTCCAGTAAGCGTTCAGCTTGTTGGCGAGTTTTCTGATACAAGTGTGACTGTTGCACAGCGATCGCGGCTTGAGCTGCGACTGCTTTCGCCAAATCAATATCAGACGGCAGCCATTGGCGTACTTTTTTACCTTCATGTAACGTAATACTACCGATACATTTCCCATCAGCCAATAATGGTACAAACATTAGCGATCGCGCTGGCATTTTTAAAGGCAAATCAAAACCCCGCACATCTGAGGCAGAATGACTCACATTACCAATTACCACAGGTTCATGTGTCTGTAGCATTTGTTGAAGAATGGGATTCTCCTGTATGGATGCTTGAGAATAAGGTAATCTCTGGTTTGATAGGTGATTATTGCTACTTAAGTGATTCTCTGGGGCTAGCGATGCCTGGGTTGGGCTGTGCCTACGTAAATTTTCCAAATGTTGATAACTGTCATACAAGCCCACACACTCGACAAACTCATCATCCTCTGTCCACAAAGACAAAACACAGCCATCGACTTGTAAAGCTTGTCCCAATTGCTGAGTGATCGCCGCAAAAATATCTTGGGGATCTAGGCTAGAGCGAATCGCGCTAGTAATCGTATTAATGAGGGCTTCTCGTTTGGCAAGGGCACGTACTTGTTCATAAGCATAAGCTTGAGACAAAGCTAAGGCTGCCTGATCCGCTACCATCAAAACTAACTGCACCTCATCATCCCCCCAAAAGCGAGGCAGAGAACACTGGTGGAGTGCCAGTACTGCCATCAGTTCTTGTTGGCAGATCAATGGCACAACTAAACTAGAACAAATATTAGCAGCAACAAAAGCTGCCCCACGTTGGCGTAGTTCAGGAGTATCACCGTAAATGCGCTCATCATCGACCACATCGTGAATCACCTGAACTTCCCGAGTTTCCCACACTGTCTGAGCCAAAAGAGCCAGAGAGGGAGAGGAGATGGGGGGTAGAGGGGAAGGATTTACTGCAACATCCCCTCCGCTCCCCTGCCCCTCCGCTTCTTCAGAAAGAGGCTTCTGATAAATGAATCCCTTATCCGCCAACTGCTCATCTTGGAAGGGACGCAACAGACAGACATCCACCTCCAACATGTGACCCACTGTATCGACAATTGCCTGCAAAATTTGTCTGTAGTCTAAAGCACTGCGAATCGTATTTGTAACGGTATTCAGCAGCGATTCTTGACGGAGTGTGCGGGTAAGTTCACGAGTTCTGGCTTTAAGAACATTGTGGGTATCCAAAGCTTGGCGTACCACTGCTTTGAGTTCCTCAGCTTCCCACGGTTTGGTCACATATTTGAATACCTTGCCAGCGTTGATTGCTTCCACCAGGTCTTCGACATCGGTGTAGCCAGTTAAAATAATCCGAATAATATCTGGATATTGAGTTGCTGTCAGACTCAAAAATTCTGTACCGCTCATCATCGGCATCCGTTGGTCGGAGATGATCACCGCGACCTCTCCCTCTTGAGCCAGCAGATCGAGGGCCGCAGGTCCAGAGGTTGCCCTTAGCACCTTATACTCGCGATAGAAAGTGCGGTAAAGCAAGTCAAGGTTGTCCGGTTCATCATCGACAACCAAAATTTTAGGCTTACTGTTTGCTTGGGATTTCATGCACCGCTTTCCTGCTGCAACGGCAGTCGGATAAAGAATAATCTGATCAGGTAAGGATTTTTCTGAGTCAGGTGAGAGCAGAGCATTTCGACCAATAAGGCTGTTTGGCTATATGACTGCTGAGTGTAGGAGCGTTTGCTCACAGTGTTTCGTCTCAATGGCTTGTGCCGATTACCGTTTGCTTTGGTGCAGTGAATTGCTTTCATAGTCAGTTTTAGTGTTACAGAGTCGACGCTTGCTTGCCAAATCTTCCTTCATCCCCCGTGAGCAATGTCTCATAATACATACAGCGCTCATAGCTAGCTGAAAGATCCAGATGAAGCTGCATATTAAGTTTTCCCTCCGCAGCAGTTGTACTAACACTTGCAAGTAAATTTTATTTATGGTAGTCATGGTAGAGCAGCAAGATTAAAACAATAAGATTTAAAGCCAAAGTATAGTATTAGACAAATACCTCTTTCTAATTTAGCAATCAGAACTATCATTAAGACAAGTGTTAGTGGTTGAAGAGTTAGAAATTAGGGATTGCGGAACCTTACGGACTCTTGTCCCAGTGGCTGTACAACATATTCATCTAATTTAGTAGCCAGGTACTGTCAGTGTAGCGGCAACTGCAAAAATAAGTTCAGTACTGCAACCAAGGGTAGTTTTAAACCAGAGTTTGCCGATGGTGTACTTACTTAACAATTTTGTCGGTGTTCCCTAGGGACAAGTTATGCTATTTCTCTGCCCACTCACCCAAAGCTGTATCACTTTACAGGTGTTTTTGTGGTAATCAGTCTGATATCCTGTCTAATTAAAACAAGGGATGCACCTGAACCTACTGAATTTAATATTATAGATTTATGAAGCTGTAACTCCTAAGACTATTTCAAAAATGCAGGTTATGAAACCCCAAACTAAAGTGTAAAACTTTGTTTGATTCACAAGCAAAAGCGAATTAGCAATATCAGGTAAGTTCAATCTCCTGGCAGCTATTAACTTTTCATTTAGTTAAAATGGTGTTTTCGGGTATTTGAGAAAATTTTCGTTGAATAAAATTAATACTGAACTAGCCTTGAAATATCGGTTTTTTCATCTATACCACCAACAGCCAATCGATTCAGCTTCCTGCCAATTCCAAATTCGTACGGCTACACCTGCTGATTTGATTGATGTTGCCCAAATTATTACTGAGAGCTTTCACTCCCATACGGGTATATGGGGATGGGCTTTCCCATTGCTGCGTCTGGGTATTTACGAAGACTTAAGGCATCGGATGGCATCACCTGCGCCCCGTCATGTTTGTTTAGTCGCCCTTGATGCTACTACTAGTGAGGCTAATAACTTAGTGGGAAGTGTGGAATTGGGTGTACGTTACAGTGATTCATGGAGTCAGGTTGGCGTAGGTTTTCCTTACTTATCTAATTTAGCGGTTCACCCAAAATACCGTAGACATGGTGTGGCTTCAGGATTACTTACTAGCTGTGAAAAAGTCTCTCGTGAGTGGGGATTTCAAGACTTATATCTCCATGTTTTAGAAAATAACCATCAAGCAAGACAGCTTTATTTCAAGCTGGGATATCGGGTGCATAAAGTTGAATCAAATTGGAATACATTTTTCCTAAGACGCTCAAGCCAGATGTTATTGCACAAACGCCTGAGCGCTGACTCCATTATCTGAATTTTATTTTGGCAATTGTCAAGTTTTGTGCTGCAATTAATTTGGATAAAATCTGTCACTGATTGCGGTAATCAAACACAAACTAACCTAATTAAAAATTCAGCTAATATTAGCTAAATATCTACATAAAAACTAGAATATATGAGTTTACGAAGCGAGTAAATAGGTTTTGATAATTCTTTTTAGGAAGAAAATTATTTTCAGACTCTTTACGAAATATCTGATTGATTAGTTGAAAAAAGTATCTTTTCCATAAAAACTTTTAATGTTATAAAATGTTAAGTTTTGCCTTTTTTGATTTATCGTTAAAAAATATTTTAATGTGTTCGATATAATTATATATAGTTATGGGTGAAATTACGCTCATAAAAATCATTACTTCCTCATAATAACTTTGTAATTAAGATATTCATCTTTATAAAAACTTTAAGAAAACACTCCAAGAGTTTACAGACAAATCTAGTTATATTTCATAAAATATAATCACTGAATTGCTAAAAAAAGCGATATCTATTGCTATTTTAGTTAAATTGACCAGAAAAGTCTTGATATAAAAGAATTCAAAAACCTGATTTGAGATAACACCTATTTTCTTTTTGAAGTGTATACTACTACCACATTCGTTGAAAGTTTAAAAAACATGGATAGCGAACAGCATCAACGCTATCAGACCTCTATGGTATCAACTTATCACCCTGAAACTAGTTTCCTTGACTATGTTGAAATGTCAGACGGAACTGAGCATTCGCAAGGCTCGGATATTCTTACACGTTTGCACAGTGGAGAAGTTTTCATCGTCAATAGTCGTAGACGAAATGGATTAATCCTCTTTAAACGCTACCATGCAGAGTTTGCTGGGCCTGGGGCTGCTGTGGGTGGGGATTACGATTGTGATTGCCAAAGGGCACTGCCTATAGGTAATCTGTCTTTATTAACTCCCGAATCTAATGAAGAGCGCCAGAAGGCTTACTTGATTAGGCGACAGTGGATTCGATTGATCAAACAAATTACCGAAAACCCAGTGCCTGGGCAGCGAGTTCAGAAGATTCTCGATCAATTTGAACAATACTTTCCACCAGAAATAGTGGCTCTTCTGCCGGATGTTGCCTTTGCTCTTTTGGTGGGTGTGTTGCCCCAAACAGTGGGAATTGTACGCCGTTTGGGTAGTGAGATAGATAGCCGATTTAATTACTGATTGAATTGCTAAGATTGCAAATTTAATAAAGCGGCTTTGACTCGATTTATGGTGCGGGTGTTTTCTTCTATCGTCCCGACAGTAATTCGCAATCCTCCGCTAATGTGTCGTACAAGAGTGCCGAGTGTCCTAAGTTTCTGATGAAAAGTTTTTAAGGGAGCATCTGGTGAATTAAAGCCATTTGGTTTAAGACGCAGGTAAATAAAGTTGGCAGCGCTTGGGGTAATTTGTAGTTCTGGTTGCTGGGATAAAATTTTGATGAGTTTGGCTCGTTCACTTAGGGTTTGGGGAATTGACTCCAGTAAGAGTGTACGGTTTTGTAAAGCAAGCAATGCTGCTGCGATGGAAAAGCTGGGGAGATTGTAGGGTAAGCGAACTTTTTCTAAGATGGCGATCGCTTCGGGATGAGCGACGCAATAACCAACACGGAGAGATGCCAACCGAAAGGCTTTAGAAAAAGTACGTAATATTACCCAATTAGGATGCTGTGCTAATTCACCTACTAAGGTAGTTTGGCTGAATTCAAAATAAGCTTCATCAATTACTACCAAAATATGCTCTGGCAAACTTCTTAACCATGCCACCTCTGCCCCAGTTAAGCTGTTGGCAGTCGGCGAATTGGGATGCACTACGAAAACTACCCGAATGGGGGGATTTTGAGTTTGTTCGATGGCTGACTGTGCCGCGCTGATGTCAATTTCAAAATTTGTTTCATTTCTACCCACCGTTACTACCGGAATGCCCAAAGTTTGCGCCAAAATCCCGTACATTGAGAAAGTGGGGTTGGCAACGAGAATTGAACCTTCTCCTCTTAAACAGGTGGCGATTAATAAAGAGCGGATTAGTTCATCTGAACCATTGCCGACAGAAATATTGGCAGCAGTAAACAAGGATGAAGACAGGGCGGGTGACTGATTGACATACTGTGCGATCGCATCCTTAAGTGTTTCATGTCCGCCATCGGGATAACGATTTGTTTCAATTACTTGCTGATATGTCCATGCCAATTTCTCTTTTAACTCAAGTGGTAAATCATAGGGGCTTTCATTTGTATCCAGGCGATCGAACTGTGTGGGGACAGAATCGGTTGTATCGCTACTGGGATGAGGTTTGTACGCGGTGAATTGTGCTAAATCTGACCGGATGAAAGGAAGCATCGTTTTAGTCAACCAATATTTGAATTTATCGTAAATCAAAAGAAGCCATACCTACAGCAAGCTGAAGCCGGAAAGACTGGGACAAGTTTACTGGCGGAGAATTTAGTTGCCCCAAGGGTTTATTCCAGAGCTTTAACAGTGCGTCCAACTTCACCGAACCCGATCAAAAATATTTGATTGCACCAACGATCGCTTGGAAAATCAGCGATCAAACCGATCTAAAAATCTCGCTAGACTACTCTGATATTAATTGACCTGCTGATTTTGGTCTGCACAGGAGCATCCTAGTTTTTATTCTGCCGATAAAGATAAATGAGATGTGAGATGGTGAAGAATAATCGCAGCGATTCCGAAGGCGGGCTACGCCTACGCTAAGCTGTCGCGCAAATAAGATTGCACAACTAGGGCGCTCATGTTGCCCACCCCACAAGAGATTCATTTTTTTGAGGATGCAAATTAAAAGATTTTTAGCTTATTTACCAGAACTACTATGACTGAAGAAGAAAACCAACTTTTGATCGAACACGCTCGTGCGATGCCTGCGGCGGGCTACGCCTACGCTAAAATACTCTACAAAAATGCTCCAGTTGAGGAACTAACAAGGGTAAGGATTGCCAGAGCCTATCTTAGAGGCAGCCTTTCAAGTTTACGTGGATAGGTTTAAATCTGACAGTAATCAAACATTTCTAGTGTCACAAACTATAGACGATTAAAAAAACTTTCCCGAATTACAACGTCAGTACCAGCAAAAACCCAATCAAAGTTAATTACGAATTATGAATGCTCATGACTGCTACTCATCATCTCTGGCTACCTACACCGACAGATTTAACTTTATTACCCGATGAGATTCATGTCTGGCGCATAGAACTTGACCAAACAGAAGCACAGTTGCAACATTTGACAACAACTCTTTCGAGTGACGAGATGGCTCGTGCTGAACGGTTTTATTTTCCAAAGCATCGGCAGTATTTCATCGCTGGTCGCGGTATTCTGCGAACTATATTAGGGCGCTACTTAGATATCAAGCCATCAGAAGTTCAGTTTAATTATCAACACCGAGGTAAACCAATATTAGCAGCTACATTTGCCGATAGTGGATTGGCGTTTAACTTGTCTCATTCCCAAGGGTTGGGTTTGTGTGCAGTGAATTGCACCCGCCAAATTGGTGTAGACCTCGAATATATTCGCCCCATGTCTGATTTAGAAGCTCTTGCCAAACGGTTCTTTTTACCGAGAGAATATGAAATGTTGCGATCGCTATCTCTCAACCAACAGCAAGAGGTATTTTTTCGTTACTGGACTTGTAAGGAAGCTTATTTAAAAGCAACTGGAGACGGACTATCTCAGTTAGAGCAAATTGAAGTATTGCTAACTCCCACAGAACCAGCGAAGTTACAGATAACTGAAGACTGGAGTCTTTTTGAACTAGTACCTGCTAACAATTATGTTGCTGCTGTTGCTGTAGAGAATTTTGGCTGGAATTTAAAATGTTGGCAGTATTAGTCATTAGTCATTAGTCATTAGTCATTAGTTATTCTTCCCCAATGCCTCATACTTCTCTACGAGAGGCTGCGCCAACGGCTACGCGGTAGTTGAGCGTAGTCGAAACTCAGTACAAGTGCCCAATACCCAATGCCCCAATGCCCCATACCCCTACTTATCTTCCTGCATACTTCTGACAATTTTTGTCACAATCTTTCTGGGTACAAATCTGACGCTTTTTGCCAGTAGTTTATTCATAAAACCAGGAATAACAATGGTTTTGCCCTTCATTAAGGCGTGATAACCAATTTCGGCTACTGTTTTTGCATCCATCATCTTTTTGCCCTTGAGCAACTTAGAGTCAGCCATTCCGGTTCTTTCATGAAAGGCAGATGCGGTTGAGCCTGGGCAAAGAACTGTCACAGTGACACCAGTACCTTCTAACTCATTAGCGATCGCTTCTGAAAAAGATAAGATATAAGCTTTAGTCGCAAAATAAACCGCCATCAAAGGCCCAGGTTGAAAGGCAGCAGCCGAAGCAACATTTAATATTTTTCCTTCACCTTGCTTGACCATGTGCTTCACGAATAGCTTGGTTAAATGGGTGAGACACACCAAATTTACCTGTAGCATTTCCAGTTCAGTAGCTAAGTCTGTTTCGTGGAATAATCCATGTATCCCAAATCCAGCATTATTTACCAGCACATCAACCTCAATATTGGCGAGTTGTAACTCCGTAAAAATTTCTTCAGGAGCGGTTGATATAGATAAATCCTTAACAATAGTTTTGACAAAATTTCCAAATTCTTCTTCAAATTTAACTGCAATTTCTACAAGCTTTAGCCCGTTTCTGTCTACTAAGACAAGGTTGTAATCATCAGCAGCAAAAATACATGCTAATTCGTAGCCAATTCCACCGGCTGCCCCAGTAATAAGAGCAGTTTTTTTGCCCTGTCCTTGGTGTGTTGTGTTCATATAAGAATGTTAGTGAATTCAATTGGATGAAGCTGCGTTGCATTTTCAGTGGTTCTCGCTCTACAATTAAGTACGCGTAATATCTGAACCAACAAGAAATATCTTGAGTTATTACCCTTTCAAATGCTTGGGTAATGGGTTAGTAAAGAGCTTGATATATCACAGCAATCCAAACGTAAATTTAGGACTTATGCATCGAAGAAGTTGGGCATCAAGGAAATTTGGTTATTTCAGACTGCTAGGATAGACGCGTAGAGGCTTTTCGTCAGACATCGCTCTTTTCTATACACGTATTTGATTCCTCACAAAAATAGCGTGGGTAAAATCAAACTTTTATGCCCGACATTAACCATTGTATACTCGATTTTTCTGTCAAGGTGTAAGTTTGAAAAATTTACATTTTTGAACATAAAAAAACAGGGCAATTGTATTGCCACTGTTAGTGTATTGTTTGTTAACTGGCATCTGAAATATTGGCTGTTCAGTAGTACTGAGTCTTAAAGAATATGCATTAAGCAAAAATTTTGGTAGGGTGCGTTAGGAAAGTAACGCACCCTCCGAATAAATTCGTGTTTCTAAGCGATATTTAAGAAGCCACTTTGAATTAAGTAGGCGGTATAAGTCATAAACAATTGAGAGTCAATGGGAGGACAAGCAATAGAACTACCTGCTAGTGCATGAAGAGTATCTTGGCAGCTAATATGGGGTCTTCTAGCTTGCAGGTACAAATCAGGAATAGTTAGTTGCTCATCAGACCAACGTTCTAGTAAAAATGGTCGCAGAGTATACAAAGGATTGTCAACAGAAGACACATTATTGATTAACTCTGATTGCCATTTTTCATAAGGAATCATCTCAACTGAATAGCCAAAAGAACGTATCCAATCAACTAATGTTTTCAAAGAAACAGGTTGGGGATGTTGTAAGTTAAAAGCCTTGCCTATGGATTCTTGTTGCTGTGATAGATAAACAATGGCTTTACTTACATAGTCTACAGGAGACATATCCAACATATAATCTACATCAGGGAAATATCCCATTTGTAGACAGCCTTTGGTCATCAAATTGATAAAGTCATGTGTGTTGCAAATGCCTGTTTTGCTATCACCTGAAATCAGTGGCGGTCTATGAATAGTTACAGGAAGTCCACGGTCACGAGCAATTTTAACTAACTTTTCAGCTACCCATTTAGTTTGAGAGTAACCAAGATAAATGCCTTCCCAATGATTGAATTCATCCTGCTCTTTGACAACCTTGCCAGCATAAGCAGTGGATTCAAAAACAGCCACACTAGAAACGTAATGTACAGGCTTGACTTTAATTTGACAAGCCAATCTCAAAACTTCTTGAGTTCCTAAAACATTGGCTGTTTTCAGTGCTGAGTAGGGGAAAACATAATTCAACAAAGCAGCGCTATGATAGATAGTATCAATATTGGCAGCTAAAATTTGAAACTGTTCTGAACCAATACCTAACAATGGCTGAGATAAATCGCCGACAATCGGAATAATTCTGGAGTTAAATTCTTCCTGCCAAATTGCATACTGTTGCAGATTCTTTTGGAGTTTGCTTTTGCCTTCTTCCGCATTAGCAGCACGGACTAAGCAATAGATATCCGCATTGGTTTCCTGTAGCAATTCCCGGATGATAAAAGCTCCTAAAAAGCCTGTTCCTCCAGTTAAAAAGATGTTTTTGGGTTCACCTACAGGCGCATTAGATGCAGCACCGGGATTGATGGTGGGGTCAAGAACAGCCTCAGCACTTAAATCTAGAATTGAGGGTGCAACATTGGCATTAGAGGATTTCACCCCTGTATCTTGAATCGGTGAACCTTCTTGCACTTCTTCAGCTAAACGCTGTGAAAGGGCTTCAATATTTGGGTAATGCCACAAAAGCAACGGAGATGGTTGAAATCCTAGCAACTTTTCTAAGTTACTTACCAGAATCATTGCTTGGGCTGAATCCAACCCATAGTTTTCTAAATGTTCTTTGACATCTATTTCATCAGTTGCTACTCCTAGCAACTTAGCTAAGTTAGATACCAAAAATACTTGAATATCGTCTGCTGTGAAAGACTGTTTTATAGTCATTTTTAAATCTCCAACAATGATGTAGAACGAACAGGGTGATATTGACTGTAATAATCGTCAGCTTGCAGCCCTTGAATTTTCAAATTTTGGACACGGTACAAAAAGGCTGCACCAGTCATAATTTGATTAGCAACATCAACTACACCACGATTATTTGGTTCAGACAGATAGGAACCGCGTACCCAGTCATTGAAACCGCCCATTGCCGGGCCACACCAAATTTGATAATCGACTTCTCTACCTTTTTCACCAGAACTCGACCAGCGAGAAGATAATCCTAGATACCAACGGAAAATCAACGCCATTTTTAGTTTAGGATTATTGACTGCTTTCCCAAGTTTCTCAGGATTCTTTTGGGATAAATAAGCCGCAGTTCCTTCCCATACTTCAGCAATAGTTTTGCGAAAAACTTGTTTTTCTAATTTCTGCCTTTCTGCCAAAGGAATCTCTTCGATGGAATCATAAGCGCGATAGAGTTCAAATAATTTCTGCGCTCGCATGGGGAACATTGTACCCCGTTTGAGAACTTGCAATTTGACTCCCATTTCAAACATATCTGCTGCTGGGGCCATTATCATATCAGCCATTTCTGCTTGGGCTAGTAACTTTTTGGTATGTTCACAAGCCCCAGATTCAACGCATGACTGATTAATTGAGCCAGTCATTACATAAGCAGCACCCATCATAAAAGCTGCTAATGCTGATTGTGGTGTCCCAATTCCTCCTGCTACACCGATTCTAATGGGTGTTTGGTAATGATATTGGGCTTGAATTTCATCCCGCAAGGCAATAATAGAAGGTAACACACAAACTAGAGGACGGTTATCTGTATGACCTCCAGAATCAGCCTCGACGGTAATATCATCAGCCATCGGAACTTTAGCTGCAAGAGTTGCTTGTAACTCAGTAATTAATCCTTTTTCTAGAAGTTCTTTGATAATTCTCGCTGGTGCTGGTTGCAGAAATTTAGTAGCAACTTCTCGGCGAGAAATTTTGGCAATGACTTTATTTTTGATTTCAATTTGATTGGCGTTATTCAAACCCAATCCAGCAACACGGTAATAAACAATGTTGGGGGTCAAGTCGAGAAATGCAGATGCTTCTACTGTTCTCACTTGATATTTGAGATATAAATCCACTGCGCGGCGTTCAATCGCAGGTTCGTTAGGACTGTGGATTAGATTAAATGCGTAGGGTCCTTGAGGTAAAGCTTGTTGAATGCGATTTATGGCTGCTTCCAAACGTTCTGGAGTTAAACCACCTGCACCAAAGGAACTCAAAATTTGCTCTTTTCCGAGTGCAATGACCATTTCTTCGGAAGCAATTCCGCCAGCCATTGCGCCGGTAATGTAGGCATATTTTACTCCATAAGAGGAGAGAAAATTGGGGTCTCCAAATTGTTGAATGCGGATTGGGGCTGCAAATGTTAGCAGTTCTACTTGTGCTGTTGTGCCATTATCACCTGGGGATAAATAACCCTCGTTAGTAACACCGATTTTTCCGGCAATTTTCACGATGTAGCAGGGTTTATTTAACACCATCAATTTATCTTTGATGGTTTGTTTCTCGAAAGATACTGTTTCTAAAGAACCTTTCCAAACCTGGTTTTTGTTATATGACCAAGCGGAGAAGTTAAGGCCATTATCGTGTTTACTTAGTACCGTATCTACGGTTGTCACGGTAGTTATCCCTCGGATTATACAAACAATGGATGATTAAAGTTGAAGGTTGAAGGGTGTAAACTCTTGGAAAAAGTTTCAATACGGTTTGGTTAAGTTGTTTATCGCTCGGAGATCCCCCCAACCCCCCTTAAAAAGGGGGGCTATTTTCCTTTTTTAACTCCTTAAAGAAGCTATTTTTCTTATTCACCCCCTTTTTAAGGGGGTCGCCGTAGGCGGGGGGATCTTAACCGAACCATATTGACAAGAGTCTACATTTGAAATTCTCAAGATTCGTCGTTAAGCAAGTTTTGGGCGCAAGCTAGTTGCAATTGAATGATTTCGCTCATTTGTTGACTGTAATCTTGTCTAGCTTGTAAGAAGGCTGTGTGCGCTTTGGTTATCTTTGAATTATTAGCATTGAGCTTTTGATACTGGGTCTTATTTAAATCGAACATGCTGATGATGCTACTAATTTTTTTAGTTCTGACGGGTGGGGAAAAAACAGGAATTGGCTGTCTAATTGCGCTTGACTCAGAAGATTGTAATTGTTCTCTCGGTTCAAAAACGTTATCAATGATATTTTTCGGTTTTACTTCTTCTGGCTGAGGCAAAATGTTAGGGGAATGACTTTCTTGTTGGGTGATTTGGTTGGAAGTGTTAAGAGAATCTGTAATTTCAGATGGTTGGAGATTAGGTATCTTTGGATGCTGTATTTTGAAACGTTCGCTCCTAAGATCCCCAGCAAAATCTTTAACAAGTTTGCGATTTTCTTCGCTCAAAATTGTAGCAGCAATTGCTTTTCCACCCAAGGTAACTGTTCTCAATGTTGCTTTATTTTGATTAGCGGTTCCTTGAGTTTTGTTGTACAGTGGTGATAAATCCACGTTCACCTGATGACTGAGTAGTTTTGCTAATGCTTTGACCATTGCAGCATGGTCATCCATCCCTCTACGATTCAGAGAGACTGTGATATGTTCTTGGTTGCCGAGAATTTTATCAATCCATCGAGAACAGACATTACCGGCACCTGCTTCGAGAAATATTTTGACTCCATCACCATAGACACGATTAACTAATTGCGGAAAATCAAGTTCTTGGCACAATCCTTTGGCGATGTTATGCGCGATCGCATCACTTTCAAGTACAATCGGTTGATAATCGGCGGCTGAGTAAAAAACGATACCGGGAAGATTTTGGGATGGTAAGGTGTTTACCTTCTTGATTTCCTCGTACTGCGATCGCATCGCCTCACAATGTATCACATGGTCGAAGGGAGCGGGGAAGGCATTACAACCTAAAGTTGCAATCACTCGCTTACAGGCTGCATCATCACCAGCGATTAATACTTCTTCTGGTGTGTTGATTTGAGTTAAGTAGACGCGATTCTCTTGTTTCAGGCATTCTCTAACTTGCGATGGAGTAGCCATGAGAACATAGGTATTCCAAAAATTGTTGTTTGGTGAATCGGTTAATCCCCAATATTCACGCACAGCATTTTTCGGGCCAGATAACTTATCGCCAAATAGAGGGGATGAGTTTAAGGTGTTACTTCCACCCTCAAAATCACTCCAAACTCCTTGGGCAACCATCATGCTAGTTTCACCCAAGCTATACCCAAATACGGATTGCGGCTTGACTTTAAAATCATCTCGGAAAATTGCTGTCATGTATCTGGCAAAAGCAATTTCACTTTCAAACATTGCTAGTGAATCATCTAACAATTGCTTTTCGAGAGTTTCTAGTTGCCTAGTTGTCAATTTAGGTAAGCTTCTTGGATAAACTAACTTTTCAACATCGGCAGCCCGGTTGTAGAGATTGTTACTTTTTAAGTCCTCGAAGACTTTCGGAAATAAGCGAAAAACAGTCCGGCCAATGCCAATATAAGAATTGACTGCTGCGGGGTAAACATAAGCAACTGCTCCAGTTTTACCTAATGGTTTCGCGGTGAAATAACTTCCTAGTGGCGTTTGCCAATCTGTGCCGTTTTCAAAGGCATTGTTTATACCTTTACGGGCAGATTCAATTTCTTTGAGTAAATCTTTTGTGTTACGTCCTGTGATTGATAAGACGTATTTCGGATTAGAATGCTGTTCAAAATTAGCAAATGTTTCGCTGGCGGTAGCTGATAAAGAAGAACTCGCTTCTATGTTATGTTGGAGATTGTTGAGAAGATCGGAGATGGTGGTGCGATCGCTAACTGCGATGGGAAACAGATGAAAAGGCATTTGTTGCAAATATCTGTTATCGCGCTCCTCTTGGCTGGGTTCCTCCGACAAGATTAAATGGGCGTAACTGCCATCTATACCCATACTATTAATTGCTGCTATTCTGCGTGTGCCGCCTTTATCGACAAACCAAGGTCTTGATTCCATTGCCACATAGAAAGGGCTACCTTCCCATACTTGCGGTGTTTTGACACCAGACCATTTGGGTGTGGCGGGAATATACCTGTAATAAAGACAAAGAGCGGTTTTGATTAAGCTAGCAATTCCCGATGCTGTGTAGGTGTGGCCGATATTGGATTTAACGCTACCTAATGCACAATGCAAACCATTACCCACTTTTGGATAAGCTTGCAGTAAACCTGTGATTTCCGCTTCATCCTCCTGGGGAATGCCACTACCAAAGACTTCCACATAGTTAACCTCTGTGGGTTGAATCTCAGCCATCTGGAAAGCTTGTTTGCAGACATCACTGATAGCTGAAGCATCAGGTTTTACCGGAGCCTCACTCAAAGTAGAATTACCTTGTGCGAAACTCATGGCATCAATTACTGCATAGATGCGTTCATTATCTTCTTTAGCAGCTTCGTAGCGCTTGAGGACAACTGCGCCGGCACCTTCGCCAACAGTCCAGCCATTAGCTTGTTGGTCGTAACCCAATGTGTTGACACCGGTGTTAATTGGTGCAAATTGGTTGCGGAATAAAACGTTTTCTACACCACCGGCTAAATCTACTGCACCAACAACCACCGCGTCTACTTCACCCGTAGCGAGTAGCATTTGGGCAACTTCCAAGGCTTTGAGGGCAGAATTTTCGCCAGCGCTGACGGTGAATGCAGGGCCAGTGAAATTCCATAAAGCAGAAATTCGACTTGCCATGATATTGGCGATGTGGCTGACATATTCGCCGATTTCTACTGGTTGGTGAATGCTATCTTTGACAATGGTTTCCAGTTGGGAAAGCTGTTCAGCAGGTAGAGAAATTCCTTGGTTGAGTAAGCCATCCTTAACTTGCCAAGATAGATTCCATCTTTGCTGTAGCTGATGCACAGAGAATTCTGTCTCGGCGGCGACTATAACTGCCACATTGCCACCCTCCTGTAGTTTCGCATCTTTCACGGCGCGATCGCTAACCTTGAGGAGCAACAATTGTTGTGGGTTTAACTTCTCGATTTCATTCGGTGGAATTTTGCACGATAAAGTATCGATTTCAAAATCCTTGATATATGCCCCTACTGGTGCTTTCCCGTCTGTTAAACCGTACTCTTTCAGGACACTTTCTTGATTTTCTATCCCATGCCATCTTTGAGGCGGTAGGGAAGTAAAATGTTGTGTCCCATCATAAATACTGCGTTCAAAAGCATCTAAACCATTGCAGTTACCAAAAAAGGCATCCATGCCGACAATAGCAACTTTGGTAGGTGGAACAGGTGGAGTTGATTCAACTGATTCTGTTGTATTTCCTTGTTCTAAAATCAGATGAGAATTAGTACCACCAAATCCAAAAGCGCTAATAGCCGCTCGTTTAATTGATGCATTATTATTAGGCCATGCTGTAGCTGTTCTAACAATTTTATCGGCGGAAATTGTACTTTTTTCTGACGTTAAAGGATCAGAAACATTCATAGTTGGTGGAATTACACCATGAGACATACTCAAAATCACCTTAGTCAAGCCAACCATGCCAGCAGCAGTTAGCAAGTGACCAGTATTTGCCTTGGCAGAACCCACCAGAGGCGCAGCTTGATTTTGACCAAAGAATGTTTCTATGGAGTTAAATTCGGTTGTATCTCCCAGTAATGTGCCGGTAGCATGACATTCTAAATAATCGATGGTTTTGGGACTAAATTTAGCCTCATTATAGGCTCGTTCAAAAGCTAAGACTTGTCCTTTAGGATTTGGACTTAGTAAGTGCTTACCCTTGCCATCATTTGAAAGTCCATTACCGCAGATGGTAGCAAGAATATTATCGCCATCTCTAACGGCATCAGAATATCTTTTCAGCATCACCATCCCAACACCATCGGCGGGGATTAATCCTCTAGATGACTTATCTAAGGGGCGGCTAATGCCGTTTTCTGCATACCCTTGAACACCAGAAAATAACATCCGCACGAATAGCGAATCTGCACAACTGATGGCTCCAGCTAACATGACATCAGCTTTGTGTGACCATAAATAATGAGATGCTAGTTTAATAGCATAAAATGATGATGAACAAGCAGCATCCAGACATAAATTAATCTGGGAGAGGGAGAAGGCTTGAGCTACGATAGATGCTGGTAAACCAGATATCATCGCATTGTATAAAGATGCTTTGGTTGCTGTTGGGACAGCTAAATTAAAGTCTTCATACTGCAAAAGTTCTCTGACAGCAGGAGTAATAGCTTGCTGATAAATTGGAGAGAATAATTGATTAGATAATTTTGTCGGGAATGACAAATTACCTAAAATTACGCCACATTTTGCCAGAACAGTTTGATTACCCCAATAACCACTCTGTACAATTGCTTGTTTGGCGGCATACAATGACCATTTGAAGGTGTTATCTAAGCCAGCAACAAATTCTGATGGTAGATTGTACTCGGAGGGATTAAACTGGAAGTTGCGGATGTATCCGCCTTTGAGGGAATAGGTTTTGTCTGGTGTCCCTTTGACTGGATTATGAAAGATTGTCGGATCTACTCCGATTTCTTCGACGGTTGCAGAGGATGTCGAATCTTTTTGATTAACGATGTTTTGCCAGTATTCTTCAGGATTTTTAGCATCGGGGAATAGGCATGACAAGGCGATGATGGCTATTTTTTCCACGATTTATATGCTCCGAGTTTGGGTATTTAGCAAGAGATAATTAAAAGGCAGGATTTACGCTGTTCCCCAAACTTTGAAGATGGAAACCTCTCTCCAAACCTCTCCCCTAAAAGGGGAGAGGCTTTGAATTCTCCCCCTTCCCTACAAGGGAAGGGGGCTGGGGGGTTAGGTTTCGCGTTAACTGTGAAAAGCCAAAAAAGATTACTAGCTTCTGAGCATTTTCATTGACCAAATAATGGCGTGTGCGCCGAGCATTCGTGAGTATATTTTTCCTTGGCGGTCGTGTATGATAAAGTTTGCGATCGCACTACTTGGTGTCTTAGCTAGTACTTCACAAGAAACGTAGAATGTTTCGTTATGTGGTATCGCTTCAAACTGTTCAAATTTTTCTACTTTTCCTGGCAAACAACCTTCTTCATGAAAGTGTTGTGTCCAAATCCATAAGGCGTGCATACTCAAGTCAGTTGTGTAAGGATTTACCCATTGGACGGGGAATTGTCCTTGTTGCTGTGCGCTGAGTTCTGGCCACAGACATTCTGTTGTGATTTTTTCGGGACTGATGTTTAAAACTCTTTTAACTTCTTGGAAACCAGGGCCGTGAAATAATGTCGCCCCACCATTTTGGTAAAAAGCTTTTCCTGTAGCGGTGATGATATTATCTGGTTCGAGATTGAGAGATTCATAGATGGGTGCATCTGGGATTTCACGCTGGAGATTGAGTTGAGCGCTAAAATGAAAATGGATTTTTCCTTCGGGGTTTCTACTCGAAATTTTGGCTTTAAGTTCGATGCTTTCAAGATTAACTTTAGAAATTTCTTCTATTTCTAAAATATGTTCTTTCGCTAATGTCTCATTGAAAGTAATCCCCTTCAAAACTTTGAAATCTTGGTAATTAAACAACCGATAGCCAGGATATAATTGTTCAGAAGCATTGATGATCCAGGTCATTGCACAAGTTGCTGGTAAAACTGGAGAACCAGCAATAGTATGATCGTGCAAAAATGGATTAGCCTCTAATGTCATTTGGCGACGAATACGATAAGTTCGTAGTTCTGAATCTAGTTCTGTAGCCATTGGAACTAGTGGACTACCAATAACAACTTGTGCGGTTGCATGATTGGTATTATCCATTTCCTTAACGAGCATTTGTGCCCCAACTGCAATGGGAATTATGTCAATTTTTCGCTCTTGAAAAATCTTCTTTAACTCTGCTGTCACCATTCCACTGTCCCAAGCGCCCCAGTTGATAGCGACGACATGACATGAAGGATAACTTTGCTTAAATATATGGGCTGATTTGTTCAGAATTTCATTTGCGATCGCATAATCAGATTGTCCGGGATTTCCGTAAAAGCCTGTTACGGAAGAAAACAAAACTAAATGCTGAAGTTGATTAGGATTGACGCAAGTTAGCAGGTTTTCTAAACCTTGAACTTTGGCGGCGTAAACTTTTTCAAAATCCTCTTCTGTTTTCTTTTCAATTAACTTGTCAGCTAAGTTCCCAGCGCCGTGGATGATTCCGGTAATTGGGCCAAGATGTTGCACAGCAGTGGCAAGTTTTTCTTGTAAAGCTGGCGTATCTGTGACATCGACGCTGATATATTCGGCTTTAGCTCCGGTTTTTTCAATTGCTGCTAGGGTCTTTTTAATCTCGCGGCTGGAGGTAATTTTGTTATATATTTTTTGCACATTCATGGGTGTGGGCTTCTCTCCTTGAGAAAGAAGATTTTCCATGATGCATTTTTTCAATGCGGATTCATCGGAATTTTGGGCATAATCTGGCTCGGTTTCTAATAGTTCGGAGCGACCGAGGAGGATGAATTTACAGGGTTGCTGTTGGGCTAATCTGATAGTACACTCAGCCGTAATCCCTTTTGCACCGCCGCTTACGACAAAGACAGATGATGGACTAAGCTGGGCTGTTTGTGTCATAAATCCTCGTAAATACCTGCATAAACTGGGTTTTTTGATATACGAACCGCAAAGGGCGCAAAGGACGCAAAGTAAGAGAGATAAGCAATATTCTTGTAGTAGTAAGAAAGTAAAAAGATACTAATAGCAGTCTTAAAAATTTGTGAAATTCTCTGTTTATTTCTTTTCTTTGCGCTCTTTGCGTCCTTTGCGGTTCGTTAAAAACAGGAATTTTCACAACTGAAATAAGACTGCTATATCAAAGAACTAATTAATCGGCGATAATGGTGACTCGTCCTTGTGAGCCGTAGCCAATTTCACTGATATAAAGGTTGGGGTCGTGAAGTTCGGCGATGATGTTTTGTACTGACTGTTTGGCGTCAAGTCTGGGACTTAAATCGATCGCACGAGTAAATACCTTTGGCCATTCCCATCTCAGAGTTTTGGTTAATCCAAATAAACCAGCGCCGATCGCACCGAAGTTGACTTTATACTCTAAACCGAAGGCTCCATCAAGGTGAGCAACTGTGCAAAAACAACTACGTCCATGTTTTGCGGCTTCGTTGAGGGAGGGTTTGAGGTGTTTCGCCATCAAAAATACGTGCTTGACGATCGCCTTTTCTGATTCGTTATAAGAAATACTCCCGGTGTGATTTCCTACAAAGATGGGATGTAGATGGATGAAGGCCCCAATCGCTCCACAGTGAGATGCGATCGCTTGTAGTTGTTGTTGAAGATGTTCTTCACTCAAGTTTGCTAAGGTGACGCGGGTTACTCCTGTGGGTAAGGGCGCTTGTTGGGCGATGAGCGATTGGGGGAAGCTGATAACTACTACTTTCCAGCCTTTCTCGATTAGGGATTCAGCTAATTTATAAGTGGTGAGGGAACCATCATCGGTGATTAAACCGATGTGTCCCTCTAGTAACGTGAAATCCAAGTAATCAGGCTGTGGTAAACTTCTGAGTTTGACGAGATGGCGCTGGATATTATGCTCTAATTCATGTTCTAATTGGGGTGGCTGCTGTTGGACAAACTCAGGTTCAGACTTTTTTTTTTCACCTCCAGCCAACTGCTGTAGGTAATCAACTATTTGACCGATGGTGCGGAGATCGCCGAGTTCTTCGATATTCGGTTTGGGTAAGTTGGGGTAAGTTTCTTGCATCGCCCCTAAGATTTCTACCCGTTTAATCGAGTCAATCCCCAAGTCGGCTTCCATGTCCATGTCCAGTTCCAGCATCTCCACTGGATAGCCGGTTTTATCGCTGGTGATGGCTAACAGGGTTTCACCTAAGTTTGCAAATTCATCACTTGTAGCGGGTTCTGGTTCTGGGGTGAAGGAGACAACTACGCTTACTTCCGGTACACTAACTACCTCAACTACTGGTGCAGTCTCGGTTGGTTGTTGTACTTCGTGAACTGCAATTTCTACCGAAACACTGTTGGAAGCGTGGGATTGCAGATACTCTACAACTTGACCGATGGTGCGTTTTTCTGACAGTTCTTCTAAATTGGGCTTGGGCAGGTTGGGGTACATTTCTTGTAGCGCCCCTAAGATTTCTACCCGTTTGATAGAGTCAATCCCTAAATCAGCCTCCATGTCCATGTCCATTTCCAGCATTTCGACTGGGTAGCCGGTCTTGTCGCTGGTGATGGCTAAGAGGTTTTTATCCAAGTCAACAATATCGATGGTTGCGCCAGCTACAGGTGCAGCAGTTGTAGGTGCTGGCTCTGGGGTGAATGCAACAACTTCTGGTGGTGAGCTAATTTTGACTACAACCTCGGCTTGAGGTTCTACAACTGGGACAGGTGGCGCGACTACTGTCTCGACACTGGCGAAGTGGGGAGTGGGCAGTAGAGACGCGATTGATCGCGTCTGTTCCGGGGATACAGGAGTTTCAAATACAGGCTCTACAGCAGCCGCCAGAGGTGCTTGGGTAACATTTAAGCCATTTTTAGCTACAGGCTCAGTTACAGGCAAAGGCTGGCTTTCTACTATCTTTGTAGTAGGAGGTACTGGTGCATCAGTAACAGTTGTTTCTACTGTAAAATGATGGCGTACCTCATTTAGTTTCTCTGTGAGTTGAGTTACTCCCTCACCAGAGATGATTTGAGAATACTCTTGCTGGATAAGTTGGAAAAAGCTCTTAGTATATTCCAACTGCTCTTGAAGATATTGCTCATGGATGCGTAGGGTTTCACCTTGTTGGGAATGAAACTGCATCATGCTACGCTCTAAGCTTTCCATGACAACTAGCTTCATTTTGGCAGTTTCGGCTGTTGATTTGCTTTCACTCAACAAGGAATTCTGCTGCTGCATCAGTTGGAAAAACGCTTTGGCGTATTCCATTTGATGGTTGAGATAGGTACCATGAACTTGTAAATTCTCGGCTTGATTTTCCTGGAACTGTGTCAGGAGGTATTCTAAACTTTCTAAAAGCTGTTGATAATTTGTAAGTTTTTCTGGTTGCATCTTAGATTCCTGGGCTGGTTGTGACAGGGTAACAGGATTCATCTGTTGCTCTGTTTGGGTGATGATATTAGCAGTCACAACGTTAGCGATCGCAGTTGTTTTTTTATGTCCGTTAGTCTCGATCGCGGCGAGAGTCGGAGTTACACCGGGGCTGCTAAATAAAGGAGCCGCATCAGAATATTCGGGGGTGGGTAATGTGACTTTATGACCATCCTGCAAAGCTAGAGCGAAGGCATTTTTCGTTTTTTCGGATCTGTAGTTTATGCCGTTTAAACGGACATTTAATGTCTTCTTCGTCTCAATTGGGGGGATAGTTTGGGGAAGTTGGTAAGGATCGAGGTTATTCAAAGCCAAACCAATTACTCGCAACTGCACAACTGCTTCTCGCAAAGAGCGATCGCTATTCTTTTGAGCGCTGGGGTTCAAAGATACGGTAATATGTGGGCGATCGCCAAGGATATCTTTGACTAAGTTGGTAAGAATTCTTCTCGGCCCAAATTCCACAAAGCAAGTACCACCGGCTGCATAGATATTTTCAATTTCCTGCTTAAACAGCACCGAATTGGAAAGGTGGCTTTCGAGGATTTTTTGAATACCTTGGGCTTCTTTGGGATACTGCTTACTGGTAACGTTGCTGTAAACAGGGATTTTGGGACTTTGGAATTTGACAGACTTGGTAGCGATCGCAAATGATTTCTGAGCAAAGGCAATTAGCGGTGTATGGAACGCTGCTGAAACAGGTAGCAATACAGCTGTATATCCTTTCTCGTGTAAAGCCTCTTTGATTCTCGCTATTTCTGCGGTCGGCCCAGCCAAGACAAATTGAGTGGGAGAATTTTGATTAGCGATCGCAACTTGGGGAAAATGCCTCAGCACTGCTTCCACTTTGCTGATATCTTCTTTGACAGCCAACATACTACCCGCATCATGATCCGGGTCTTCGGGTGCCGCCATTGCTTGACCCCTAGCTTTCACTAGAAACAAGTAATCTTCGGTACTCAAAACCCCCGCAGCCCACAAAGCTGTCAGTTCCCCGAAGCTGTGACCGGCAACAAAATCTGACTTAAATCCAGCTTGTTGCAGAATGCTGTACATCCCTGCACTCAACACCCCGATGGCTGGTTGAGCGTATTCTGTGCGTTGTAAGGCAGCAATTTGGACATTTTTTTCTGCTTCTCCAAACACAGGATGAGGAAAAACAATCTCTGACAACGGCTGCAAATTATCTTTGATTAACAGGCTATCCATATAGCCATGAAGACGGCGCATCAAAGGGAAATTCATTACCAGTTCGCGTCCCATCTCCAGGTATTGCGAACCTTGACCAGAAAATAGAGAGACAACTTTTCCGCCCAACTCCATACCAGAGGCGCGGTAATAAATCCCTTGGGGATGTTCCCAAGATGCTGCTGTTCCTTTGTGTTTCAGCCAGTCAATGCTAGTTTGCAGCAACTTGCAAGCTTCTTCGAGATTTTCAGCGACAAACCCAAATCTGGCAGCAGCAAGGGGAATCTGTTGTGATTTGCATTCCTTGACTAATTCTGCATAATGTGTAGGTGCATCTGGCGATCGCAACTTACCCAAAATCTCTTCCGATTTGCTCAACAATTGCTCTACTGTGGGAGCAAACAACAGCATTTCACTAGCACCACCATGTAAGCGGTAAGCGTGGTTTTGTTCAACTTCATATTCTTCCAAAACGACGTGATAATTGGTGCCACCAAAGCCAAAGGAACTGACACCCGCACGTCTTGGCGCTTCCCCTTCTGGACGAATCCAAGGTCTAGTTTCGGTATTCAAATAAAAGGATGAATTTTTAATGTTGAGTTTGGGATTTGGCTCAGTGATGTTAATTGTGGGCGGTAATACTTTGTGATGTAAAGCCAAAGCAGTTTTAATCAAACTCGCCGCACCCGCAGCCGCTTTTGTGTGTCCAATTTGTGATTTCACACTACCCAAAGCAATGTGCTGCTTTTTCTCATCATGCACATCAAAAAAGTCTTTTAAAGAACCGAATTCTGTCGGATCTCCAGCCATTGTACCGGTGCCATGTGCTTCCATTAAACCAACAGTAGCCGGAGAGAAACCGGCATCTTCATAAGCGCGTTCTAAAGCTTTAACTTGGCCTTCTTTGCGGGGAGCATAAATACTCTTGTAACGCCCATCGCTGGAGGTACCAATACCTTTAATTACGGCATAGATTTTATCGTTGTCCCGTTCAGCATCTTCTAACCGTTTGAGGACAATCATCCCAATACCTTCACCCAGCATCATCCCATCAGATTTAGCATCGAAAGGTTTGACATTTTCACTAGGAGAAACCGCCGGTGTTTTGCTGAACGAGATGTAAGCCATGATGGTATTATCGGTATCAACACCACCAGTCAGCATCATGTCAGAACGATGCTCAACTAGCTCACTAATTGCCATTTTTAAAGCACCGAAAGAACTAGCACAAGCCGCGTCAACTACACAATTCATCCCGCCAAAATTTAGGCGATTGGCAATTCTACCCGCGACTACGTTCGCTAACATTCCAGGGAAAGCATTCTCATCCCACTTCACATAAGCGCTTTTGATTTTATCAACGATTTTTTTGGTATCTTCATCAGATAAACCACTGCTTTTAAGCACTTTTTCCCAAATCGGATATTCCAACCTGGCAGAAAGTGGCATTCCTAACTGCTTGGCCATCGCCACGCCTAAGATTACGCCAACAGTCTCGCGGCTAAACTCACGTTTTTCGCCATAACCGGCATCTTCCATCGCCTCTTTTGCAACTACTAAACTTAATAGTTGCGATACATCTGTGACTTCCAAAATGCTGGGCGGTATGCCGAATTCCATCGGGTTAAAATCAACCTCAGGAAGAAATCCACCTCTTTTACAGTAGGTTTTATCTTCAGTAGTTCTGGGATTGGGATCGTAATAATCCTCCACACTCCAATGTGTGGAAGGAACATCAGTAATACAGTCAATTTTGTTGACGATATTTTGCCAATATTCCCGCAAATTTCTGGCTTGAGGCAATAAAGAAGCCATCCCAACGATAGCGATAGGATTGTGTTGTAATTGTCTATTAATTTTATTGGTTGACACTGATTTATCTGATTTATCTGACTTCATGTTTTTTTCCTCTATAGACCTCATTACAGCCTTTTCACAATTATTGACAAGGCTCTCTAACTCCGCTAAGGCACTATCAATTGAATAAGCAGACATAGGGCATAGTTAGTACTGTGGATTGTGTAGTTACAGTAATTTCTGTTGCCTACTAAATAATCAAAATCTCTCGTCTTGCAAGCTAAATGCTTTTCTCCAAATCGACACCACACGACACATACTGCCTTGAGAAAGCCTTAGATTTATAGGCGATTTTGGCACACTGCGTAGGCGTAGCCCGTCGTAGACATCGCAAAAAAATGTTACACAACGCTAGACTATTGATATTGTGGTGTCAATCAATTTGGGATTTTAGATTTGCATTAGCGAGTCTTAAGCGTCTTTTAGATTTGTTTCACCTACAATGAGTGCAGGACGAACCAAAAAAATCTAAAATCTAAAATGTTTTGAGCAATGGTATTTTACTGGAGCGAGGAAAACTCACGAGTAGCTAATATAGCGGTTCTCGCTTGGGTGCATTACAGTTTTGATCTCTCTCCAAGCGTCTCTCCTAAAAGGAGAGACGCTTTGAATCTTACTCCCCAACGCTAGTAGGGAAGGGGCTGGGGGTTAGGTCTGTATTGTAGTCAACAGAGAAGCACTATAGAGCAGAAACGCTTTTTTCAACCGACACAGTTTGATTATCTGGCTTAATAGCAGCTATGTTGCTGCTATTAATCACAACGTTCTGTATCTTGATAAATGTCATAACTAGTTTCAACGTCCGGGATAACATATTTTATGGGATTTGACCCAGGAAAGTTGACAAGTTCGTTACAGAAAAGACACCACCTTTAATCCGAGTTTATGCAAGTTAGAAAAGTAATTAAACGATCATCAGGTGATGATAAAGCAGTTATCTTTAGTTATTTTTAATTTCAAAATCTCAATTAAATAACTAGTTTGTCTAACCACTTTAAAGCATTGAATTAATAAAAACACTAACACACTTTACAGAAACTAAATCATTCCTTTAAAGTTATTTTATAAATAACCTATACTATTACTGATGTGAATTTTGAATAAAATCCAGTAGAAAAGTATAATTTATAACTATATAAATGTGTGAGAGATTTTCTTATCTACGGGTTAGACATAAATATTCTCTTGATGAAATTAACAGTATAAATCTGTTGTCTACATAGATAAATTGAATAACCATAAGTATTCTTTCTCAGATAAACATCATAATTGAGTCAAAGTTGTTGGTTATTTTTCAATATAAGTTAAGTTAAAAAGCCAGGCGGTTATTTATAAAGCAAATGTTAATTTTTAGTATGTTGCATAATAAACATTTCTGGGTCAGTTCAGTAGGGGCAATTCATGAATTGCCCCTACGGGTGTACCTCACGTGAACGAGAACCGCTATATCTGTTGGGTTTCTACGTCTAATGCACCGGAAACCGCGATCAGAATGTCTTATAATACACAACCTTGCTAATAATAATCTGTTACTAATATCAAATCTGCTTAATAACTAACAATCTATTGGTATTCAATTGGCAGATGAAAGATTAGTGGCGAGTAAAATATTCAGTCTCTAATCTGACTGCAAACAAATATTTTAGTGAGAGAATCAGGATTGATGCGAATTAAAACGATTGACAAAATTCAACTTTTACGCCATAATTAAAACCAAGTTTATCCAAATTATGAGTTTATTTTTATTAGCGCTTCGTTGTTCTTGAGAGTTAAGTTTTCTGGTTAGCGCTATTGTATTTTACGCTACGGGATTAGATGTCAATTTAGGATATAACTTAGGAAGCTTTGAAGTAACACGCCATTATTTTTCACGCCACAATAATAAGTTTGGGCGGTAAAAGCGTACAACAATTCATATAAAACCAATTTAGACCCATCCACTTGATTAAGGTAGAAAAACTTGAGGAAAAGCCTCTTGGTAATTTGCGGATGAGTCTATTCTAATCGACTAAATATAACCAGGCTATCTCCTAAAAAAGCAGAATTGGAATGAAAATATGGCACTAAATAAAGAAAGCCGATTATTCACAAAACCCGTAGGCCGATCGCAATTAATTTTAGCAGCTTCTCTGACTTTAGCGGCTGGATTAATAGCTTTTTATAGTTTGGTACCTTTTTGGTCTAAACCGAAAGTTGTGACAGCGCCAGTAAATCCTCCAAAAGCTGCCACACCTGCAAAAGTTGCTGTAACTGCCTTGGGACGTTTGGAGCCAGAAGGCGAAGTTACTACTTTGACTGCTCCTACTTCCAACAACGGTGTACGTGTAGAAAAACTGTTAGTCAAAGAAGGAGATGCAATTAAAGCAGGGCAATTATTGGCGTATCTAGAAAATTATGATCGTTCTAAAAGCGCATTGCAACAGGCTATAGACCAATTGCAAGTTGCCAAAGCTAAATTAGCGCAGGTGAAATCTGGAGCTAAAACCGGAGATATCGATGCTCAAAAGGCTGCCATCGCCCGGTTAGAGCCACAATATAAAGGAGACGTTGCCACCCAACAGGCGGCAATTGACCGCATCCAGGCGGAAGTAGACAACGCTCAAGCCGAGAACAATCGCTATCAGCAATTATACAAACAAGGTGCGATCGCAGCTTCCGTCGCAGATACCAAAGCTTTGCAACTAAAGACTACACAACAGCAACTAACAGAAGCTCAAGCCACCCTCAAGCGGACTCAAGACACATTCCAAGAACAACGCAAACAAGCACAAGCGCAACTCACCAGTATTAGTGAAGTGCGTAGTGTAGACGTTAAGGTGGCACAAACCGAAGTCAACAGTGCTACAACTTCTGTTCAACAAGCAAAAGCTGATTTAGATTTAAGTTACATCAAATCTCCCATAGATGGCAAAATTTTAAAAATTCATGCCAAAACTGGAGAAGTAATCAGCACTAACAAAGGATTTGCTGATATAGGTAAGACATCTCAAATGTATGTGATTGCAGAGGTGTATCAAACCGATGTTCAAAAAGTGCGTCTAGGACAAAAAGCTATCATTACCAGCACTGCATTTACTGGAACATTACAAGGAACTGTCAAAGAGATTGGTTGGCAAGTTGACAAGCAAAATATCTTCAGCCTTAACCCGGGTTCAGATACAGACCGCAAAATAATTGAGGTAAAAATCTCTATTGATAAGCCCACAGATAGTAAGCGAGTAGCTCGTTTAACTAACCTACAAGTGGATGTCGCCATTCATATTTAATCATTGGTCATTTACAAATGACCAATGACAAATGACAAATGACAAATGACAAATAAATCCATGATTTTCAAAATTCCTTTAGCATGGCTACAGCTAGCCCAGCAAAAAGTTCGTTTACTAGTAGCTGTAGCCGGGATTGGTTTTATTGTGCTGCTAATGTTTGTGCAACTTGGTTTTCAAGATGCCCTCTATTCCAGTGCAACCGCACTGCATCAGAACCTCAAGGGAGATTTATTTTTAGTAAGTTCGCAATATAAATCTTTGACCTCAAATCAAAGCTTTTCGCGGACTCGTTTATATCAATCTATGGGGTTTGATGGCATAGAGTCAGTTAGCCCCATGTATTTGCAATTTGCCAAACTTAAAAATCCGGCAACTGGTGAGAAATATTCAATATACGTTATTGGTTTCGATCCAGGTAGACCTGTAATCAATATCCCAGAGGTTGAGAAGAATTTAGATAAACTGAAAATTCCCGATGTCGTACTTTTTGACCAGAGTTCTCGCCCAGAGTTTGGGCCAATAGCTGAAAAATTTAATGCGGGAAATATTGGACAGACAATTGAAATATTTCCCTTCAATTCATTAATTGGCTATAGAGTGAGAATTGGAGGTTTATTCAGCTTAGGGCCTTCCTTTGGGGTAGACGGTAATTTACTTGTCAGTGACTCAACTTTTTTGAGGATAAATCCTAATAGTCGTCCAGCAGATATGATAGATATCGGCTTGATTTCCCTCAAACCTGGTACTAATGCCGAAACAGTACTGAAAAATTTGCAAGCAAGTTTGCCTAAAGATGTCCAAGTTTTTACACACCAAGGCTTCATTGATTTTGAGAAAAAATATTGGGCTGTCAGAACACCCATTGGTTTTATCCTTAACTTAATGTTGACAATGGCTGCGGTTGTGGGTGTTGTCATTGTCTATCAAATTCTTTACAGCAACATTGCTACACAGTTTGTTGCTTACGCAACTTTAAAAGCCATAGGTTATGCCAATAGATATTTGTTGAATGTGGTATTTCAGCAAGCTTTAATTTTGGCAATTTTAGGTTATATCCCCGGATTTATGACTTCTGTATTGTTATATGCTTTTGCAGAAGACGCAACTAAATTACCAATAGTTATGACCACTAATAATGCATTAATTGTATTAATCTCAACAGTTTTAATGTGTATAACTTCCGGTGCGCTTGCTATTAACAAACTCCGCTCCGCAGATCCGGGAGATATTTTCTAAGCAAGATAACTTCCTCAGAAAAGCTTGTTAAATCTAGGCAAAATTCTGCCACAGTCTCTTATGTAAAGTTTAATCAAGTTTGTAGTAAGGACTTCAGTCCTTGTATTTTAAGCATTAAAGTGCTTACTACAAACCATCACGCTTTTGTTGTAATCCAAAATCCAAAATTGGTATACCCCTTAATATATGAACCTCAACAACAAAACCCTCCTAATTACCGGGATTGATCAACTTGTCGGTTTACGTGCAGCCGAGTTAGCAATAGCGCAGGGAATGAAAGTTCGTGGACTACAAAGTTCTACAGAAAAGAACAAACAATTACATAATTTAGGTGTTGATGTAATTATTGGCAGTATTACCGATTCTACTATTGCTCAAAAGGCTTGTCAGGGAGTAGATATCGTTTTACACACAGAGCAAGTTGCCGAAGAAGCTGGTTCCATTAACCATTTTCGTGATGTCAATGTTGGCGGTACTGTCAATATAGCTAAAGCTGCTAAACAGGCTGGAGTGAAAACATTTGTGCATCTATCCAGTGTGATGGTTTACGGTTTCAACTATCCTAATGGTGTTACAGAATCCGGGCCACTCTCTGGGGAAAATAATCCCTACTGTCAAACGAAAATAGAAGCAGAAACAGCACTCTTACAACTGAATAATCCCTCAGATTTTGGCATCATCATTATTAGAGCCGGAGATGTTTACGGCCCTGGTAGTATTCCCTGGATAGTCAGACCAATTCTGATGATGCGTCAAAAATTATTTGCTTATGCCAACGATGGTAAAGGAGTGATGAATCATGTATATATTGATAACCTGATTGATGGTATTTTTCTAGCGATAGAAAAAGAAGCCTACGGTGAAATATTTAATATCACCGACGGACAAGAAACTTCTTGGAAAGAGTATTTCTTGCATTTAGCAGCAATGGAAGGTTTATCAGCACCTCTTTCATTACCTAAAGATGAAATCAAGTTGTTTCTAAAGCTACGTGTTCAAGGACAAAAACTTTTTCGGCAAAAAGTCGATATTCTGCCAGAGTCTATAGATTTTATGACTCGTCCTTATGCTTGTTCAATTGTCAAAGCACAAAATCTGTTAAATTACAAACCAACAATTGACCTAGAATCTGGAATGCAGCGAACAAATGAATGGCTGCAAAAAACTGATATTCAAAAGTTGGTCAAATAGTCCAAAGTTACCTCTTGATCATTACAAAACTATGCTGAAACTATCTCAATTATCTCATGTTTTGCTTGCTGCTTTAATGAGCATCAGCTTTGCTAAAACAGTGAATGCCCAGCCGACTGAAAAACTTACTGTTGTGGTCAATGGAATACACCACCAAAAAGGTGAAATTTGCTTCCGAGTTTACGCTAGTGAACAAGGATTTCCGATGAGTAATTCTAGTGGATCTCAAAGTGGCTGCGTTAAGATTAGTGGCACTTCTGTAAAAAAAGAATTCTCCGGTTTGAAGCCTGGAACTTATGCTGTCGCCGTGGTTGACGATCAGAATGGCGATCGCAAACTCAATAAAGACTTTTTCGGTATTCCCAAAGAAGGTTTTGGAATTTCCAAAAATCCAATTGTGTCTATACAAACAGGTTCACCAAAGTTTCGTGATGCCAGTTTTGTAGTGAACAAAGATACAACAGTCAATATCATCATTAAATATTCCCTTGATTCCTAAAGGGAGTGGGGACTGGGGACACAACTCTTGGAGAGGCTGCGCCAACGACAAGCTCAGTGCATCGCTGGGGACTGGGTTGAAAGTCTTCTTGTATATAGGTTTTATCATCAGTTAATGTCCTAACCTCCAAGTCCCTTGCTATATTTCTGATTCCCAATCCCTAATCCCCAATACTTCGGCTTCTCTACGAGACGCTACGCGAACGCGGTAGTTGAGCGTAGTCGAAACTCAGTACAAGTCCCCAGTCCCCAATCCATTATTCTGTTGGAGATTAAAAATTTAATGGAAGATTTGGCAATATTTCTGTCTAAGTCTTTGATGGGTTGGTTGGTTATTCAGGTGTGTTTTACGCTTGTCTTTATATGGTATCTGCGGTCATCAAAAAAAAACTTATTACCAGATGACCAATTGCCCAAAACAGCAGTGATTCTTTGCCTACGCGGAGCTGATCCGTTTTTGCCTCGATGTTTGCGATCGCTCCTAAATCAAAACTATCCACAGTATGATTTAAAGTTGATCGTTGATAGTCACGAAGATCCCGCCTGGAAAATTGCCAGTGAAACCATCACAGAGCAAGAAGCTACTAACGTTCAAATCAGCCCTTTGAGAGTAGTACGCAACAATTGTAGTCTCAAATGCAGTTCTCTAGTCCAAGCTATCCGTGAGTTGGATGATTCTTACAAGGTGGTTGCTTTAGTAGATGCTGATACTATAGTCCATGTGAATTGGCTGCGAGAATTAGTCAGTCCTCTTGGAGATGCGAAAGTCGGGGCGACAACGGGTAATCGTTGGTACGTACCTACAGGTAAGTATTGGGGATCTTTAGTGCGCTACGCCGGCAATGTATCTACAGTAGTGCAAATGTTTATCTTCCAGATTCCTTGGGGTGGGACTTTGGCTGTGAAAACAGAAGTGCTTCGCCAAACAGAACTCCTAGATAAGTGGGGACAAGCTTTAGGCGAAGATTTTATGATGCACGACATCCTCAAAAAACATGGGTTGCAGGTCAAGTTTGTGCCTTCGCTACTGATAGTAAATCGTGAAGAGACTGATTTATTCAGCTTAATAGAATATCTCAAACGTCTTATCCTTTGTTCTCGACTTTATCACCCACGTTGGTTAGCTTTAGTTAGTGAAGCTGTTTCTAGCATTTTGTTTCCAACTACAGTGATCATGTTAGTTCTAGAGTGGTTGTTTGAGGCCAAATGGGCTGCTGCGGCTCTCTTGTTAGGCTGCTATACAGTCTATACAGCCGCCTTACTGTTGATCATGCTGGTGTTGGAATTAGAGATCCAGCGAATGGTTCGCTCTAATGACCAAGCGATCGCCAAATTATCAATTGCGACAATCTTCAAAATGTTCATTGCGATTCCGCTAACACAATGGGTTTATGGGTTAGCGATGCTATCGTCACTGTGGGTTTCAAAAGTCACCTGGCGCGGTGTCAGCTATCGAGTTCAAGGGCCTTGGAATGTCCGGTTAGTGGAATATCGCCCTTATCAATGGTTGGATCAGCCTATTGATAGTAAGGTTTCTCTTTGAATAATTCCTAATGAAATATTTTCTGCCTAAATCCTAAATTCAAAACCAGTATTTTAGTAAAATATTCCCTTTTTATATGACTAAGCAAAAACTTCGCATTGCACTGTTTACAGGTTTGTACGCTCCTTTTTTAACTGGAGTTTCTGTTGCAGTACATCAACGGGTTCGTTGGTTGCTAGAGCAAGGACATGAGGTTTTTCTAATCCATCCGCAAATCAACGATCGCTACCCGAAAAATGTTGGCGATCGCCCCATGCCGGGACTCAATGAAATTCAGTCTTTTCCCAATTTCTCTGCTTACGCATTCCCTACACAACCACTCCTATTCTATAAATCTCTTCCTCAACCATTGCACTATCGACATTGGAGCGATACCAAGTTGCTGGAGAAGTTTAAGCCTGATATTATTGTGGTTGAAGAAGCCGCACAAATGAGAGGTTTATACTCATTTTTCTTGCAAGGTTATGGTCGTCCAATTGGCACTAAATACGCCAGACGAACAGGCACACCAATAATATCACTCTTCCATACAGATATCGTTGCCTATATCAAATATTACTTTGGGGATAGATTCTTCAACTTAGTTCGTCCCATTATTCCCGCTTTAGTTAAGCAATTTAGTGAGTCTTATGACTTTAATTACTTCTCTTCTAAAGAACAACTCACTAAATACAAAGAACTGAAATGCCAACGCGCTGAATATGTCCCTTATCAAGGCATTGATTGCGAAAAATTTCACCCGCGAAACATCAATTACAACCCAATTCCTAACGACAACCGACCGACTCTTTTGTTTGTCGGCCGCATCACCCCCGAAAAGAATGTCAACCAGCTGCTTGATATATTTCCGGTGATAGCGGCCAAAATTCCTGATGTCCATCTGGTGATTGTTGGTAGTGGTCCCCTGGATGAAGAGATCCGTCAGCGTGCTAAAAAGTTTGGATCGGGTATTACTATCTGGGGTGAGTCTCACGGTACAGAACTTTTAGGTTGGTTTGCGAGAGCGGATGTTTTTGTCAACCCCTCTGTCACCGAGAACTTCTGCACTACAAATAACGAGGCGTTAGCGTCTGGAACCCCTGTAGTTGCCGTTGTTGCACCTTCAACCTCAGAACAGGTATTTCCTGGTAGTAATGGCTTCCTTGCCCAACCTAACAATCCCAAAGATTTTGCCGAAAAGGTAATTGCAATTCTGGCAAATCCCGAATTGAAAGCAGAGATGACTCGGCAGGCTCGCCCCTCTATACTTGACTTTGATTGGTCGGCATGTATGCAAAAATTTGAACAAAAACTCTACCAAATCCTTGAAGGATCATAGAAGGTAGAGGCTAGATAAGATCGCTAGTAGTGTAGATGCTAGCGATCGCTAATTAGTGACTTTGAGTTTGACCAAGACTGTTAGTTTAAGGGTGCGATCACATTAAAATGAAACCAGAGTTCAACAGCTGGGATCACAATGGAAGTTTTTCAACTTACGACAATTGTTGATGCGTCGGGGCTTTTGCATCTTGATATCCCAACACAGTTAGCGCCTGGGCAGGTAAATATTGTGGTTGTTCTGAATCCGGTTGCATCAGACAGAACACAAAAACCTGATTATGATTTTTCCGATCTTGCAGGGAAATTGGTCTGGGAGGGAGATGCATTAGCGATGCAAAAGGTGCTGCGGGATGAATGGTAGTCGCTACTTGTTGGATACAAATGCGATCGTAGCACTCCTACAAGGTAATTCAAAACTGCTGCAACTTTTACAAAATGCTGATTGGCTCGGGATTTCAATTATTAGTAAAATTGAATTTCTAGCTTTTTCGGGGTTGAGTCAGGGAGATCGCCAACTTTTTGAGCAATTTATCCAACGAGTCGAAGTTGTTAGTCTCATGGCTGGTGATACGGTGTTAATTGAGCAAATCATCCAACTTCGTCAGCAATATCGGCTGAAACTACCCGACACAATCATTGCAGCGATGGCGCTTCAGGCAACTGCAAACCTAGTAACGGCGGATCGGGAATTTGCGAAAGTGTCAATATTAACAGTTATTGGCTGGTAGCGATCGCTGCTGTCAAACCACCAATTTAGGCAATGCTGACTAAGCGATGTCTACGACGGTCACTGAGCGCAGCCGTTCGCGCAGCGTCTCGTAGAGAAGTGCGGGCTACGCCTACGCAAAAGTTATGCTGAAACCTGATTATTAATGCATCGGCTGGCAACCCGCCACCCATGCAAAATCGGCATAGTAAACAATCCCCACGCCAAACCTGTAATTAACCCAAAAGGCGTAACTACATAGTTATTAAAATTCCACAAACCAAAAACTTGTGCTGCTAATTCCAAAGGATAAGCCATCATCAGCACACTAGATAAAGCCACACCACTCCAGCCATACTGACTTAACCAATAAAATCCCTTACCACCAGTTAGCCCATACAGCAGACGAGTAATCAGCAAACCCGTTACAGTACCATAGCAGCGCATACACACAGCCATAATAAACGGTGGTGCTAAATCTAACCCCATATTTGGCTGCGGACACACATGATTACCCATGAAATAAATGATGTCCGCAATCCCAGGAAGCAACCACACCCCAGACGCAGCCAGAAAGGGAGCCAGTGGCGGGCCAAAAACCATCCCCGCCAACAAGAAATCAGCAATCAAACTCACCCAATTAACCTGCAACTCTTCACTCAAAGCTACTCTTGTCATCTCCCCTTCTCTGCGCCCTCTGCGCCTCTGCGGTTCGTCTCTTAACCTACCTTATTCACATAAGGACTTGTCAACTTATCTAACTGCTGAATCAACAGACTGAGAAACAAACCCACATCAGTCACCACACCCACCGATTCTACAGAACCGCGATCGCTTAACTTAGTCACCACAGCTGGATTAATATCCACACACACCATTTTCACACCAGCCGGGGTCATATTGCCCACGCCAATGGAATGCAGCATTGATGACAGCATCAAAATCATCTCTGCGCCTTCTAAGTGTTTGGCATATTCTTCTTGTGCTTGAATCAAATTCATTTGGGTATCAGGCAAAGGTCCGTCATCCCGAATTGAACCAGCAAGCACAAAAGGTATATTATTGTGGACACACTCATACATCACGCCACTTTTTATTGCCCCCGCTTCCACAGCTTTGGGAATGCTACCATAACGGCGGATACTATTAATTACCTTGAGGTGATGGCGGTGTCCACCACGGACGGCGACACCCCGCTTCATATCTACACCCAAGGAAGTGCCCATGATATTTTGCTCGATGTCGTGAACTGCGATCGCATTTCCACCCAGCAACGCCTGTACATATCCTTCTCGAACCAGTTGCGCCAAGTGTTCGCCGCCACCAGTATGAATCACTACTGGGCCAGCCGTGACAACTACTTTACCACCAGCATCGCGGATTTTACGCAATTCCCAAGCCACTTGCTCAACGACTATTTCCACACGCCGCTCGCTGGAAACGCCCGCCGACATAAAGCTGAATTCTTGGGTGCTGCGGAGTTCGCGCGATTCAGTTTTGCGGATGGTGCGGATACCTAAAACGTCTACAATTACCTGTTCGCCAACTTCTAAATCGCGTAATATTTTACACCTAGCAACGAAACCGGTGGCAGTTTGAGTAATCGCGATCGCGCCATCCATCCGTTGATTTTCCACCTTTACCCACTGACCATTAATTCGGACTTCCGTGGGATAAATGGTACTGACGTAGAAATCATCAGGCGCAACGCCATCTTGAATTACCGGCTCCAGTTTGGCATCTCGCTCATCATGGGGTAAATCTACAGCACCCAAATCAATCAACATTGAGATGATTTCTTCCATCACCTCATGAGATGGTGCTGATACCTTCACCTCTGCGGCTGAGGTACTTTGGCGCTGTTCTCCCAAGTTGAAATTTAGGACTTGGAAACTTCCCCCAGCGTCTATAATCAAATCCAAAGCGCGGTTAATTAAACCAGCATCTAGCAAATGTCCTTCCATGCGAATGACGCGGCTTTCTACCGAGACATTGGCATGAATTTCATCCCTAACTGGTTCTGTCACCCGCAAAGTTAAGCATTTAGCTGCACCACCAGCTTTGAGAAATTCCGTCAAAGGTGTTTCCAGCACTTGGAAACCTGCATCTCCAAGGCGGGTTTTCAAAGCATCACTCGCTTTGTTCATAATGACGATGCTATCCACATTCACCGTATTACAAGCGAAGTTGACTGCATCGGCTTCAGCAATGGCGATTCGCTTTTCTGGTGCGACTCGCATTTCAATTAAGCGGTTGGAATAAGAATCAAAAGCACCGGGATAGTACAGCAAATACCCATTTGTTAGGGGACAAAAGCAAGTATCCAGGTGATAGAAACGTTCGTCTATTAATCGTAGGGATAGCACCTCAATATCCAGCCATTTAGCTAGATAAGGGTGAGAATCTAATTCTGAGCGAAAACCGTATCCCGCCCATAACCAGCGCCCTTCCCGATCTAGCAGTGCGTCTCCTGCGCCCTCAAAGGGTAAATCTTTGGGTAGTTCATTGACTGTATAACCATTTGCCTCAAACCATTGTTTGAAGAAAGGCTCTTCTCCCTGACGTTCTTTGTGCAAAAAGCGACTGAGGACGACGTTATCGCCTAGTACTAAGCCAGCATTGGCAGTAAAAACCAAATCAGGCCAGCCTTTTTCAGGTGGTACTAAATCTACAATGGCGTGTTGTTTGAGGATTTGGTGTAGTCCTTGCCACTGTTCCACGGCGCGATCGCGCGATGATTTGTGAATATTCCCTTCCATCCAAGGATTAATCACATAATCTACATCGTAGTGGTCAGGAGGGCACATTAAAAAGCGAATCCGGGAAGTCATAAAAATCTTACAAGGGTTTTATATGCTACAAGCTTACTTTGAATACAGATTTTTGTTTTTTTTACAGGTAAAATCTGCTAGTGGAGCTTCTATCTTTTGATAGACTTTACAAAGTCTTCGTTATTAATTTTATTACTGGAAGATGGCAATAAGTAAAAATATTGATAGCGATCGCTCTCCTAACTTTTCACGGCATCTGGAAAACCTCTCTTCTATTTCTCTCTCCTAGAAGGCTACGGTGTATACACATCTCTGTACAAAACCAAAATTGTTGGAGATCCCCCTAAATCCCCCTTATAAAGGGGGACTTTGATTCTAGTCCCCCCCTTTTTTAAGGGGAGCCAGCGCGGTCTTGGGGTCTCCCCAAGTAGAGCGACTGGCGTGGGTTAGGGGGGATCTAAAGCTGTGGGGCAACTCTAAAAGACTTGTGTATACACCGTAGCTATCAAGCAGTTACTATATAAGGCGAGTTGATCGCCGCTACTCGCCCAGCATCTACCAAAGCTTGATATACAATCGCCGCTACTTCACCGCGTGTAGCATCGCGGGTAGGATTAAGTTGTTTCAGATTTGGGTGATTGACGATAATTTCCTTGTTTATAGCTTTTACTACCTCATCTTTGGCATATTCAGGAATCTTGGCTTGGTCATCGAAAACTTGGATAGTTGCCGTACCATCACTAGATAACCCCAGTCCATTTACCAGGGAGACAATCACCTGCACGCGCTGGATATTTTTGTTTGGGCCAAAGGTATTGTCGGGAAAACCAGAGAGAAATAAACCTTGATATGCCTGCTGAATTACCTTAGATGCCCAAAAATCTGCGGGTACATCTTTGAATTTGCTTGCTGCACGATTTGGCGATGGGTTGAAAGCTTTTACTAGTAATGCCGCATATTGTGCCCGTGTCATCGTTGCATCGGGTTTAAATGTGCGATCGGGAAAACCATTAACTATCCCCAATTTGACTAATTCCCGAATAAACCCACCTGCCCAATGATTACTAATATCGGTTAATTCGATTGTAGGCGTTGGAGTTGTAGGCGTTGGAGTTGTAGGCGTTGGAGTTGTAGGCGTTGGAGTTGTAGGTGTTGGAGTTGTAGGCGTTGGAGTTGTAGGCGTTGGAGTTGTAGGCGTTGGAGTTGTAGGTGTTGGAGTTGTAGGTGTTGGAGTTGTAGGTGTTGGAGTTGTAGGTGTTGGAGTTGTAGGCGTTGGAGTTGTAGGTGTTGGAGTTGTAGGCGTTGGAGTTGTAGGTGTTGGAGTTGTTGCAACCGAACTATCTGCAAACTCTACGTTTCCGGTGACTTTAGACGCATCTATTTTATTTCCTAGAGAAACCAGCTTATTGGAGCTGGCATTTTGCAAATCAAATTTACCGTTATTGCGTAGAGTATTGCCTCCTGGATTATTGGTACTACCGATATCCGGTAGAGCAGTTCCAATAACTGTTATACCATCGTCAGTGTTATTCTCACTGACATTATTACGTAATACGGGACGAGCAGTACCAGAGATGACAATCCCAGAGCGGTTTTCAGAAATTCTGTTATCTCGAAGGGTGGGTGATGCAGTATCACTAATAGCAATGCCAAAACCTGTTTTGGAGCAGGTGTTATTTTCAATTTGACCTTTAGAATTTTTAGCGATCGCAATTCCATTCGCTGCATTCTGACTGAAGACATTACTAAGAATCACTGGATTAGCCTCGCCTGTTGTAAATACTCCTTCCCGTTTACAGTTGGTGAAGGTGCTATTAGCAACAGTAGGGGCAGTTGATTCAATCCAAACACCACTACCACGGCTAGCTAAATTTGTTACAGTCACTCCTCGAAGTTCGGCTTTGTCCAGCAGCACAAATGTGACATTTTGACCAGCAAAAGTACGGCTCAGGTAGTTACCACTTCCTTCAATCAAAATACCATTACCTTTGTTGGTTTCATTCCCCACCACTGTCACACCAGATGGAATCGTTAGGGGAAAGACTTCACCGCTAGCAGCATTGTAATTACCATCAGCTAATTGAATCTTGGTATCAACAGTAGCTACCTTGAGGGCTTGCGTAATAGTTTTAAACGGGGCTTGTTGGCTACCAGTGTTGGTATTACTGCCTGATACTGGATTTACGTAAAAAGTTTGAGCCATATTTATACTTTAATAAAATACATAGCTATCCTAGCGCTAACCGTGGAAATGGGTAGTGTTTGGTGCATTAAGTAACTTAAAGTACTTCTCACTATATTTGATTTATTTCCGCTTACTTAGGTGTTTTGCTTGCTTTTCAAATCACTGTATTTTCTGTAGCTTTGGTAATATATAGGAATATGATTTGATTTCTGAAAAAATCTAAGTAGTATGTAGGGGAGCCAGCCGCATGGGCGGGTTTCCCGACTTGAGCGGACTGGCGTTGTGTTATGGCGTAGCCTAACGCACCCAAAACTTGAAGGTGGTGCGTTACGCCAAAGGCTAACGCACCCTACGTATATTTCAATAATCAAATATGAGTCCTCTAGTCGAGAATAGTCGTTGATTTTATTTAGTTTGTATGCGTTCTTGTACGTCTAGAGGTAGTTTCCTAAACTGCTTTTTTGCACCCTTCTAAAATTTAATTTCGTAACTCACGCAACATTCTTGTTTATGTCATTTCTTATTTCGTTTTGAATTTCATCCCAAGACACAGTACCATTAATGCGTATATCTTCCCTAGCCTCTTTAATGGCTTTTAAATCTTCTTCGTCGTCTACATGATCGATTCTTTTCAAGAGTGCGTGAATTTCATCTAAAGTACTGTCATCAGCTTGAGTTAGCAGTACGTTAATATCTTTAATTAACTGTTCTCTTTCGTGTGCTGATTTCATTTTTAATCATCCGAGCATGGGTTGACTTTTTTTGTCACCATCTCTAGTTTCGCCTAAATACTATCTTCTTATCAATAAGACCCACTTTTTAAGTGAGTTAGAGAATCTCTTCTGCGTAAGTTATAAAAAGGGAGAAGCAGGGAGAAGAGTTTCTCCTCTGCCTCTTTCCCCTCATCTCCTTTTAATAAGGCCACTTCCAATCACGAATTTCCAGCACATCGTCGCCGTATTTCTGAACGTAGTGCTTGTGTTCAATCAGCTTATCTTGCATCTGCTGTTTGACATAAGCAGCCTTAGATCCTAGTTTGGGGACGCGATCGATTACATCAATTACTAAATGGAAGCGATCTAAATCGTTGAGAACAACCATATCAAAGGGGGTGGTGGTAGTTCCCTCTTCCTTGTAGCCACGCACATGGATGTTTTGATGATTAGTGTGGCGGTAGGTTAGGCGATGAATCAGCCAGGGATAGCCATGAAAGGCAAAGAGAACGGGTTTGTCGGTGGTGAAAATTGTATCAAAATCTTTTTCACTCAAACCGTGGGGATGTTCGCTTTTTGGCTGAAGTGTCATCAAATCAACTACGTTCACTACCCGCACTTTTAAATCTGCGAAATGCTGGCGCAGGATGTCTACAGCCGCCAAAGTTTCTAAGGTGGGAACATCCCCAGCACAAGCCAGCACTACATCTGGATCGCCGCCTTCGTCGTTGCTTGCCCATTCCCAAATGCCGATGCCTTTGGTGCAGTGCTTAATGGCTGCATCTATGTTGAGATATTGCAATGCTGGCTGTTTTCCAGCAATGATGACGTTAACATAGTTGCGGCTTTTGAGACAATGGTCTGTTACCGACAGCAGAGTATTGGCATCGGGGGGCAAATAGACGCGAACAATCTCGGCTTTTTTGTTAAGTACATGGTCGATAAAACCGGGATCTTGGTGAGAGAAGCCGTTATGATCTTGTCGCCAAACGTGAGAGGTAAGTAAGTAATTGAGGGAAGCGATCGGTCTACGCCAAGGAATATGTCTGGTGGTTTTCAACCATTTGGCGTGTTGGTTGAACATCGAATCAATGATGTGGATGAATGCCTCGTAACAAGTGAAGAATCCGTGACGACCTGTGAGGAGGTAGCCTTCTAACCATCCTTGGCAAGAAGTTTCGCTGAGAACTTCCATCACCCGACCATCGGGGGAAAGGTGGTCATCTTCGGGGTAAATCTCCGCTTCCCAAACCCGGTCTGTAACTTCTAACACAGGGTCTAAGCGATTCGATGCTAATTCGTCGGGGGCGAAGACGCGGAAATTGCGACTTTCTTGGTTAAGTCGCATGATATCCCGCAGGAATTTGCCAGTAACTTTGGTAGCTTCTGCGATCGCCTTCCCTGGTTCAGCAACATCTACAGCATAGTCTTGAAAATCGGGCATTTTCAGGTCGCACAGCAGAATACCGCCGTTAGCGTGGGGATTGTCACCCATGCGTCGATGCTTTTTGGGGGCTAGTTCTGCTAGTTCGGGAATCAGTGTGCCGTTAGCGTCGAAGAGTTCTTCTGGTTTGTAACTCTTCATCCAATCTTCTAGGAGTCTCAGGTGGTCTGGCTGTTTGGCGATGTTGCCAAAGGGAACTTGATGCGATCGCCAAGAACCCTCGGTTTTTTTACCATCCACTTCTTTAGGCCCTGTCCAACCTTTGGGGGTTCGCATGACAATCATCGGCCACTGAGGACGTTCAGTGAAACCATGTACACGAGCTTCCCTTTGGATACTTTGAATTTCGGCGATCGCTGTTTCTAGAGTCGCCGCCATCTGCTGGTGAACATCTGCGGGATCGTCACCTTCAACAAAGTATGGTTTGTAGCCGTAGCCTACAAATAAACTCTCCAACTCATCATGGCTAATCCGTGCCAATGTCGTTGGGTTAGCAATTTTATACCCATTTAGGTGCAGAATCGGCAGTACAGCACCATCACGAACAGGGTTAAGAAACTTGTTGGAATGCCAGCTAGTTGCTAAAGCACCTGTTTCGGCTTCACCGTCACCGACAACAGCAGCAACGATTAAGTCAGGGTTATCAAAGGCAGCGCCGAAAGCGTGGACGAGGGCATAACCTAATTCCCCGCCTTCGTGGATCGAACCAGGGGTTTCGGGTGCAACGTGGCTGGGAATACCACCGGGAAAAGAGAACTGTTTAAAAAGTTTCTTCATTCCCTCAGCATCCTGAGAGATGTTGTGGTAATATTCGGTGTAAGTGCCTTCTAGATAAGTGTTGGCTACCAGTCCAGGGCCTCCATGACCCGGGCCAGCAATGTAGATTGTGTTTAGGTCATATTTTTTAATGAGCCGATTCAGGTGAACATAGATAAAGTTCAGCCCTGGCGTTGTTCCCCAATGCCCCAAAAGTCTGGGTTTGACGTGTTCCAGCTTTAGGGGTTCTCTTAGTAGCGGATTGTCGAGTAGATATATTTGCCCAACGGAAAGATAGTTAGCTGCACGCCAGTAGGCGTTTATCTTACGTAATTCTTCATCTGTTAAAGGCTTTGTTTGTGGAGTCGTTGCTAATGTCATTTTCGACACTCCATTACAAAAGGATGTTGGCGAACTCATTCAGTAAGCAATTATACTTGGTTTCAAAATTATTGCCATCTATCCATGATAAATTTTTCCAGCCTTCGACTCGGATTCAAATCAGCTAAATAAACATCTCCTCGCATCAAACTGCGTCCTCTTGTTGAAGTTGAGAGAGATAATCAGATAAATAAACTATGTACTCTAATTTTCTCATGCTTCAAGCTTTGCTTTTCCTTCAACTATCCAGTACAGCAAAACTAGCTAGAGGCAGATCAAGAAATAACCTAATTATTAATTTCCAATAACCCAGGCGGTGGCGTGATTTCAATGCGATTAGATTTCAAGTCTACTACTGGGGCGATCGCTTCCACAAATGGAATCAAAACAGTCTTTTGCTTTTTGTCAGTAGTAAATGATTCATGCAACTTGACTTCTAACAAATCATTGCCGGCGGGGATAATGTCTACCACCGTACCCACGAGTTCGCCAGATGCTTGCATGAAGACTTCCAAGCCAATCAAATCGAGGACATGATATTCATCTTCGCCTAATTGGGGGCGATCGCTAGCTGGCACCATTAACGTACAACCGCGCAACGCCTCCGCCTGATCGCAATTTTCCACACCAGCTAATTTAATCACATACAAGTTTTTGTTACTGATATAACGTCCTGTCAATAATTCCATTGGTTGTGGTTCCGTGTCACCAGAACGCAACAACCAACGTTTTCCCGGCACCTCAAATCTTTCGGGAAAGTCTGATACAGGATAAACCCGTAATTCTCCCGACAATCCTTGAGGGGAAACAATTTTACCAATTTCTAGCCAATTATCAAGACTGGGGATTGGGGATTGGGGATTGGGGATTGGGGATTGGGCATTTTTAGTTTTTGAATTTCCTTCTACTCTTTTGCCCCTCTGCTTCTGCGCCCCTCTGCTTCTGTGCCCCTCTGCTTCTGTGCTTCCAATCTCTTTGTTAGCTTCTTCGTGTTTCATTTCCATTTTTCCTACTACGCACTTACAGCCGCACGCTTATAAGCTTCTTCAGCCACTTTTGCTAAACGTTGCATCGCAGTGACAATTTCCTCATTGCTACCGGTGAGGCTGATGCGGAAACATTGGTGTTTATGCGCCCACTCTTCTTCTAAACCAGGGAAGAAGCTACTTCCAGGGACAATAATCACACCTACTTGCTTGAGTTGCTGGTAAAATTCCCAGTCAGTGATGGGTAAATCCTCTAACCACAACCACGCAAAAATTGCTCCTTCACCGCGATGGAGATACCAAGGTAAATTCTTGGGCATCGCTTCTTCTAAGCTGGTTTCTAAAACGGTAAACTTATTTTGGTAAAAGGGACGGATGACAGTGTGAGAAATTTCCACTAAGGCACCAGAATTGATTGCATAAGCTGCGATCGCTTGGCCGTAACGTGAAGAATGGAGACTCATGTTTGCCTGAAAACACTCCAGCACTTCAATCCACCTTTCATCCCCAATGGCTATACCAATTCTTTCTCCCGGTAATCCGGCTTTTGATAAACTCATGCAGTGGAGGATATTATCACCAAACACTGGGGTCATATCGGTAAAATTTAATGCTGGGAAGGGAGGCGCATAAGCGGAGTCAATTAAAACTGGCAGATTATAAGGCGCAGCTAGGGCAGCAATCTTTTTCACCTCATCATCGGTGAGGACGTTACCAGTAGGATTACAGGGGCGAGAGAAGAGAACGCAACCAGTGTTTTCTGTAATTGACAGTTGGCTGAAGTCGGGGCGATATTTAAATCGGTGGGCGGCTGCATCGATATCAAGAGTCGGTTTGTAGGCGATTAGGGCTTTTGGAACTAAGCAGATACCGCCATAACCTGTGTAGTCAGGACTCAGGGGTAAAACGATTTGTTTTAACTCGCCACTGGGGGTGTAGCCACCGAAGCTATTGACAGCGTAGAAGTAGAGGCTTTGACTACCGGGGGTGATGAGAATATTGCGATCGCTTAAGTTTAACCCGTAGCGTTTGTTAAAATCATTAGCGATCGCTTCAATTAATGGTGCATAGCCCTGACTTGAACCGTAGCGACAAACTACTTCACCATATTCGGGACTAGCCAAAAGCTGTGCAGTGCAATCCCGCCATAATTGCTCTACCTCTGGCAAAATCAACGGATTACCAGCACTCAAATTAATAAACTGCTGCCCTGCACCCGCTCGTAATGTTTCGATAATATCCTTCATGATTGCTCTTACGCCAGTCAGGTTGGACATTTGAGCGCCAATTTGTGTTAGGGCAGGGTTCATAAGCTGTGACAAAATATAATATTAGAGGAATGGACAAATTATTTGGGGATTGCTGCTGACATCCAGTTTACATCGTTGTCAAAGCAGCTGTTACCACCTTTAACCAATCTAGCTAGAGAATGGTATTTTAACAAAGGTAATATTTATCGTTACAGGGGAGTAGGCAGTGGGGAGTAGATCAGGGACAAGAATTAATAACCAATGCCCCATACTTCGGCTACGCGGTAGTTGAATCTCGACTTCGCTCGATTACCGCGTAGTCGAAACTCAGTACAAGTGCCCAATGCCCCATACAACTCTTGGAGAGGCTGCGCGGTAGTTGAATCTCGACTTCGCTCGATTACCGCGTAGTCGAAACTCAGTACAAGTGCCCAATGCCCAATGAAAAAACTATACAGGAGCGCTGACATTGCAAGTTAAAGCAGCAGTAGCTTACAGTGCAGGTAAGCCCTTGACGATTGAAACCGTTCACCTGTCGGGGCCACAAGCCGGTGAAGTGTTAGTTGAAATTAAAGCAAGCGGGGTTTGTCATACCGACGCCTTTACCTTATCTGGTGATGATCCCGAAGGTTTGTTTCCAGCTATTTTGGGACATGAAGGTGCTGGTGTGGTAGTGGAAGTAGGCGCTGGTGTCACCAGTCTCAAACCAGGAGATCATGTAATTCCCCTCTACACTCCTGAATGTCGCCAGTGTGAATATTGTCTGAGTTTTAAAACTAATCTCTGTCAAGCCATTCGCCTAACTCAAGGACGCGGTGTTATGCCCGATGGCACCAGCCGCTTTAGTATCGATGGGCAGATGATTCATCATTACATGGGTACATCCACTTTTGCCAACTATACAGTGCTGCCAGAAATCGCCTTGGCAAAAATTCGGGAAGATGCCCCCTTTGATAAGGTTTGTTACATTGGCTGCGGTGTGACTACTGGTATTGGTGCAGTCATCAATACTGCCAAAGTGGAACCTGGGGCAAATGTCGTAGTTTTTGGTTTGGGGGGTATTGGTTTAAATGTCATCCAAGGGGCGCGGATGGTAGGGGCAAATATGATTGTCGGGGTAGATATTAATCCCAACAAACGCGCCTTGGCAGAAAAGTTTGGGATGACGCACTTTGTCAATCCTCAAGAAGTAGAAGGTGATTTAGTTCCCTATCTGGTTGATTTAACAAGAGGCGGTGCTGATTACAGCTTTGAATGTATCGGTAATGTAAAATTGATGCGTCAAGCATTAGAATGCTGCCACAAAGGTTGGGGTGTCAGTGTGATTATTGGTGTTGCGGGTGCTGGACAGGAAATCAGTACTCGTCCTTTTCAACTAGTAACTGGGCGCGTTTGGAAAGGTTCAGCATTTGGTGGTGCTAGAGGACGTACAGATGTGCCAAAAATTGTTGATTGGTATATGGAAGGTAAGATAAATATTGATGATTTGATTACCCATGTAATGCCCATTGAGCAAATTAATGATGCTTTTGAGTTGATGCATAAAGGTGAATCAATTCGCAGTGTGGTGACTTTCTAATTCTTAATTTTTAATTCGTAATTAAAAAGGCTTTGTACCTGATGCTTGTGCAGACAGTCTTGTTTCAAATAAGGTTTAAATATCTATCTGAAAAATAATTATGAATTATGAATTTTAAAATTATGCAAACTCTACAAACCTGAAAAACGACAAAAAACCTGATGCAAAACTTCTATGAAGCAGACTTCTACAGTTGGACTCAAGAACAGGCTAACCTTTTGCGTCATCACCAATGGAACCAACTTGACTTGCCCAATTTAATTGAGGAAATTGAATCTTTGGGAAGAAAGGAACGCCAAGAATTGAGAAATCGTCTTAGTATTTTAATTGGACATTTGCTCAAATGGGAATATCAACCAAAGCAACGCAGTCGTAGCTGGTTAGCGACAATTAGAGTACAACGACGGGAAATTCTCAAGTTGTTGAACGAAAATCCTAGCCTGAAGCCTTATCTTGAAGAAGCACTCCAGGAATCTTATGAAAATGCTAGGGATTTAGCGTCAGGAGAAACAAATCTGCCACTCTCAACTTTTGCCAACCAATGTTTATATGCTTTTGAGGAAATTTTGAGCGATCGCTTTTATCCGGGTGAGTCTGCCACAAATGATTTAATGGAATAAAAGCGATGTCTCCGATGGTCACTGAGCCCTTCGACAAGCTCAGGGTAACACTTGCCGAAGTGCGGGCTACGCTTACGCATTCATGATAAAGTATCGATCAATCTCTGCTGTCAGTATTTCAAAGTCTACAGGCTTGGTCAAGTGGCATTTGAAACCAGCCTGAAGCGCAAGCTGTCGATCCTCCTGGCTACCATAGCCGGTGAGGGCAATCAGAATTGAGCGACTAAATTTAGAATCTTTACTTAGCTCCTGTGCAACGGCAAATCCATCCATTTCGGGAAGTCCGATGTCACAAATAATCACATGAGGTTCAAGCTTCCTGGCAATTTCTACCCCTAAAATTCCATTCTTGGCAATGGAAACCTCATGTCCAAAATACTCAAGTACTGCTTGTAATGATACGGCTGAATCCTCGTTATCTTCGATGACTAAAATCTTCAACGATTTTTTAGCCGCCTCTGTAATCTCCAAATCGTTGTCGAAGGCTGTAACCTCTTCGCATACCGGGAGAGTGACTTTGAATTCTGCTCCCAAATTGATCCCTCTACTTGAGGCTTCAACATTACCACCATGAAGTTCCACAAGACTTTTGACTACTGAGAGTCCCAAACCTAGACCACCTCTTGAACGGTCTAAACTGCGATCGCTCTGGGTAAATGGCTCGAAGAGTTCTGGTAATATTGTCGGATCTATCCCTATACCTGTGTCTCTTACGGATAAGACCGCCACACTACCTGAGCCATTTTCACCTACAATCGCTGAGAGATCCACCCAAATCATCCCACCTGGTTTGGAAAACTTTAAGGCGTTATCAAGAAGGTTCCCCAGAACTTGGAAGAAGCGGGTAGAGTCAACATAAGCCCACACGGGACTGTTTGGCAGGTCTTGGATGACGGTTAGGTTCAATTTCTCTATTGCTTGTGCATGGTTATTAAGACTCTGGCGAACCAAATCTACTACATTAAACTTTTCGAGGTTTAATGAAACCTTCCCGTAGGTGATGGATGATATGTCGAGTAGCTCATCGATCAATTTCGAGAGATGCTTAATCTGGTGTTGCATCATTAAAACTGTTTCCCCGACTGCGCCAGTCTCGCCCAACTTCAACTTGAGAAGTTGAACCCCGTTGGAGATAGGGGCAACGGGATTCCTCAACTCGTGAGCTAACATGGCAATAAATTTGTCTTTCAGGGCGTTTTGGTTTGTCAGTTTTTGGAAAAGTTGCACATTTGCGATCGCAACTGCGGTAGTATCTGTCAAAATCTCCAGCAGTCCGATCTCTTGGGGCGTTGCTTGGTGTACTGTACTCCAGTAGGCTCCAATCGCACCCAGTGGATCAGAAACCCGGATGGGAACCATCACTAAACTCTTGACAAAAGTTACTTTATACGCATCAATAGGAATTCGTGCATCTTGGTAAATGTCCTCAATGACGGCTGCTTGTTTATTGAGCATTGCCCAACCGGAGATGCAAGACTTGAGCGGAAAACGCATACCTTTCCAAAGTGGCCCAATGGCGTTTTCATCGACATAGTGGCAACATTCACCATCCCGTAATACAAAAGTTACTCCATCAGCATTTGTGAGATCACGAGCAGCCAAGCGCACAATCTCAATAATTTCCTCAATAGTCCGCACACAAGCCAAATCTTTCACGACCGAAAGCAGCCTGTTGTAAGACGAAATGCTATAGCTATGATGTGAATTCTGTTCTTGAGAGATAGAGGTTTGTAATATATTTTTCATAAAAGACTCCGAACAAAAGGGATGTCTGGATAAAAACTCTGGTAATGCGGGTAAGTGTCTGCTGAAACTTACTCTTAAATCGTAATCTTAACTTTGATATTGAGAGTACAATCTGTTATCGCATTTTTTGTCATCCCCTTATAGTATAAATATCTTTAAGACTACTGGGTAAATATTCGTAATTAACTCTTATATACTAATGAAACTCCTGATGTTTGATGTACTGGAGTTACGTAGTAGACATCTCCGAAAAAGAATTGTTTTGACGTAGCAGTGCTACGTCTCTACAAGGGTTCTGGGTAACGCATATTTAATTTCTGGAGATGTCTAGTTAGTAAACTCGTTATTTTGCGATCGCCAAATAATACTCAAATCGCTGTCGGAGTTGTTCAACCGTTAAATTCTGAGTCCAGTATTCCACTAGGGCGTGACCAAATGCCCAGGCGTTGCGATCGGGTGAAGCGGAGTTTTCCAGCAATAGCGGCCACAGAGATAACAATTCAAAGTTGAGGGGATTATGGTTAGCTGTATTCAAGAGTGAGAAAAGCTCATATCCCATTTGAAGTTTGCCAATGACAATCGGTAACTGTTCCACGGGAATTTGCTCTGCCAGCATATATGCTAGGGCTGGTGATCCCGTTGAGAGGGTAGAAATAAACTGGAGGACGGGACTTTTGAGCAATGCCGTTAGTCCCTGTGTTGTCGCCATTTGGAAGGTGTAGTGGTCGATGATTTTGGCGGCGGCGACGATGCGGGCTTCTAGATTACGCAAAAACCGGGCGAGACGCAGTTGTTTAGTAGGTGCGATCGCATCTACTAATCCCAAGGATAGTGCCTCCACTCCCCAAGGAACTCGATTTTTTTTGCTATCACCTGTAACCACGGGTATAACTAGATTACAGAAGTTTCCCAAGAATTTGGCGCGATATTCAGTAGCTTCTCGAATGGCAACTTCTTTGGTGCGATCGCCCCATTCCCAATCATAAGGCGGTTGCCATTCGCGGATGGGACGCAGACGATCTACTTGAGTGACGATGGCGATCGCTGGTAAATCTGCAACTTCTGCTTTGATGTCTTGCAAAAAGTCCACATCCATTTGCAGAGCCGGATCTAGAGCCGGGGTAGCTAACAGCAGTAAATCTGCGTTGATGGCATAATCAAGCACCAGATTTCGGAGATCGGCACGGTTGACTTGTTCATAACCAGGTGTATCCAAAAGCGTCAGGGTTTCGCCACCTTGAGCTTGCCATTGATAATTCTGAATGCGATCAGTACTGGGTAAAACATCAACGGCTGCTAAATCTGCCTGAAATAGCGTATTAATCAGGCTACTTTTTCCCGAGCCTGTGCGCCCCACCAGCAGAATATTCACGGGTTTTTGCTCAACTACCTCCACTGGTTGAGCTTGAGTCAAGATTTCTCGGAGTGTTTGGGTTTTTGCTTTAGGTAAAGTTGGTGTAGGTGAGATTGCTGAAACTGGGGTACGTCCGTAGAGTGCGATCGCTTGTCGGCATAAGTTTCTCAGGGCAGCTTCCCGGAATAACTGACTTAAATTCCCCAATAATTGCTGAGTTGCTTGGTTACTAGAACCCTGGCTAGCTTGTTTTGCCACCGCCGCCACCGGATTTAAAACCCACTGTGCCCAGTTCCAAACCCGCCAGAATTTCCGAGCTGATGGTTCCAACTTCCGGTAGACTTCATATCCTTGGTATGCTTGTCCAACCGTTACCTGATTGAGGACTGGGGATAACTTTTGCATCCACTGATCCATATCATCCACTGTTCCGCGAATCAGCTCATAAGCTTGGGGGACGTAAATATTCAGCAGGGGATATTGAATTTGGGGATTGTAAATATGCGCGATCGCTACGACTAAATCTTGGCATCGCGTCCAAAAAGTTTGCCAATCTTCCCAAATGGGGCGATCGCTTTGTGCTACTTGCAGAATTTCTTGGAGTGCTGTTTCTGCAAGCTTTGTGGTGTCACTTCCCACGGGTACTACAGTATCTTCTGTCGTCGATTCCAATTCTTCGCGGACTTGGGCTAATACAGCTTCTACTTGGTTAACAGCAGGTTGAGTCCATTTTACCAATAGCCAACGCCAACCCACGAATAAAAGGGTAAACACACCCCAAATCCAACTAATACCCCACACGTGAATTTGCGAACCGGCGGATACCAGTAAGAAAATGATGATAAACGCGATCGGAATTGCTAAAACTACCCACTGCCAGGGTTTTAATCGCACCATTGCCACATACCTGCTTTGAAATATTAGGAAATTCGAGTTTTTGCGAAAATTACTCTTATAAAAAGTTTATCGTCTCCAATCTAGGCAGGATGTTTAGTATTCTTGGATTAATGCTAGAATCCTAATTATTAGGAATAAATATTTTATTTTGCTGTGGGCAGCTAAATAAAGAACTCAATATTTATTATCATGCTGGCATCATAATATTCTTAGAACTTCACTAAATATCAAAAATTGTAATTGAAGAAGCGCTTAAATAATTCAGTCTATAGATATATCAGTGATTATGTAAGTCGGCGAGAATAAATCAAAGTACATTAAGTAATGTAAAAAATATTGAGATTACTTTGTAGTAAGCGGCTCCAGCCCTTTGTTTGAGACGCTTGGCGTAGCAAGATCCCCGAAGGGGGTACACTACAAACCTTGAATTATTCACGCCGCTCTACTTAGAAAAATTTTTTAGTCTAATACGCTTAGAGGATGTTTGAAAAGTATTTTTGTTAACATCAAAGCCTCTCGACTTTCGGGGAGAGGTTTTTTTAGTATACTTTGCGACTTTTAAAACATCCTTTTAGATAGGTATCGTATATCTGCATAGCGATCGCTATTAGGATTCTGCAAAAAAGGAACCATTAAATACCGAAAAAGCGATTTTTACAATGAATTTGTCATTGTAGCAAATTTGGCTTTTTTGGCTAGCAACTCGCTCTATGTATACTTATGTATGTACCTTTGCCTCGTATACGGCGAGGCGTTGAGGTTGAAGTTTTGATATATACTTCTATATCTACTTTTTAACTAACAGATCCGGTCAAATTCCCGGTTTGAGGTTCAATTGTTGAACATTTTCCGAATAACAGTATTTACACGTATTTCCATAGATATAGTTGTGAATTATGCTTTACATACTAGGGGTGAAAAAAGCTTTTTTGCTTTAATACCTTCGTTAAATTATGAGGATTTACATAAGCTAAACCCAGCTAATACGGGCTTATTCTCGCATCAGTCAAAAACTGAGTGAAAAATACTGTATATTTTTTGTGGAATTAATTTATACTACCTTGCCATACAAGGCTGGTTTTGAGCTTTTGCCTAAGTTTAATCAAGCGTATGCTTGTCTGAGACTGTTTTGGTAAAAGTTAAGACTACCTCTCTTTTTGGCAAAGGTATTAAAAAAAACTGAGCCGATTTTATTCGGCAAAATTTTCCACTTTTCTTACAGATGTAGCTTGTATTAACTATGTTAAGTTCTATTTTCCAACCTCGTCAATTGGCGAATGTCTTGTTGCTTAGAAGTAATTTTATTCATAAGGAAGCAGACCAATTAGTTAAGAGAAATTTATTATGTCTTTGAATCCTATAATCACCACATATAGCCCCACAGTACTAATGAATGTACAAATACTGTTCCTCGATGCTTGTGTCAGCGACGCAGAAATTCTTCTCCAAGGAACATTACCTGGAATTGAAACTATTATTCTGTCAGCACAACGAGACGGAGTAGAGCAAATTACAGAAGTATTGAAACAACGCCAGGAAGTAGAGACAGTTCACATTATCTCTCACGGTGCGCCAGGATGTCTGTATTTAGGTAATGGTCAACTTAGCCTTGATACCTTAAAAAATTATGCGTCACAATTACAGGCTTGTTCGAGAGAAAATCTCAACTTACTTTTATACGGTTGTAATGTGGCTGCTGGTGATGCGGGAGAAGAATTTATTCACAAACTACATTCTTTAACTGGTGCTAACATTGCCGCTTCCGCCACAAAAACCGGTAATGCAGCATTAGGAGGAGATTGGAATTTAGAAGTGACTGTGGGTGAGATCATACCCCAACTCGCTTTTAGTTATCAAGCGATCGCAAATTATGCAGGTATTTTAGCCTCCACAGTAGCATTTAACATCTCATCAGTTTTTGATAGTGATATCATTGTCAACCGTACCGGAGGAGTCACCGACACCACCCAAACGGCGATTGATTTGACCAACAATGCTTTGATAACTCAGTCCTTCGCTACTTTTAGCAATAGCACTTCGGGTAATGGACTGCCAGATGACGGATTTTTTGGGGTTACTAGCTTTCATCCAGATATTCAACTCAGTTATAAAAACACTGACAACGGCAATAATGCCCGTCTAATTAAAACCTCTACTGGGACTTTTACCTTTAATGTTTCTGGTCAGTATGCTTATGTGCATCTGGCCTTAACTTCAACGGAAGGAAGCAGCGATGTCAGTTTGACTTTTAACTACAGTGATGGAACAACAGAAACCACCAGTAGCCAAACAATTCCCGACTGGTATAACGAAATTACCACCCCATCTAATACGCTCTACTATCTGAGTAATGGCTTAGACCGCAGTAAAACTGATGGAACTGGCTTCGAGGATGCGAATAACCCGGCGGTATTTGGGGTAAGGTTCTCAGCGAATGCAGCTAAAACGCTTCAAAGTATCACAGTACAGAAAACTACTTCCACAGGGTATTTAGTCTTTTTTGGTGCGACAGGAGAGTTGAATACCGCACCCGCATTAACAGGAACAGCAGCCACCCTCAGTAATGGTACAGAAGATACCGCCTACACCATCAGTGCCACTAACCTCTTACAAGGGTTCACCGATGTTGACGGTGATACCCTTTCCGTTTCTGGATTAACTGCTACCAATGGCACTCTCATCAACAATGGCAACGGAACTTACACCTTTAACCCCAATGCCAACTACAACGGTACAGTCAGCCTCAGCTACAACGTCACCGATGGCAAAGGTGGCACTACCCCTGCAACTCGCACCTTTAGCCTCGCAGCTGTTAACGACGCACCCACATTAACAGGAACAGCAGCCACCCTCAGTAATGGTACAGAAGATACCGCCTACACCATCAGTGCCACTAACCTCTTACAAGGGTTCACCGATGTT
>NZ_JBALEA010000047.1:0-16403 GCF_036917135.1 Nostoc sp.
TAGTTTGCTTATCGTTACATCAATTTTTGCAATTATCTATATCATTTTGCAATCTTTCTTAGTTTTTATTAGTAAATAAGATGCGTTTGCCCTGGCATAAGGCTGGAGTGCCTTGAAGACAATGGCGCTGGTGCCGCCGGTGCCTGCACCAATTTCCAGGATGTGAATAGATTCCCTCGCGTCCAGCGAAGGCAGACGTGCTTGAATATAGGCAACAAGCCGCTCTGCCAACTGCTGATTAAAATAATCGGCAGAAGCATTGTGGCGATAAATGCCTTCCACCCATTCCATAGAGCCTTGGGGGAAAATAATCTCGGTTGCTACAAGTTCAGCCCGCAAAATGGCGGGGTAGTGATCCAGACAGCGTGATAGCAATTTTAAATAGGCATCGTCGGTTTGGGATAGTTCATTTTCCAGCAATTTTACCTCCGCCTCCTGCTGCTGGAAGCGATCGCCATTCAACAAAGGTGTAGGCAGCAGGCTTTCTCCTTGCTGGCTCAAATAGCCCTCTTTAATTAATATGGTAATAAGTACGTCAAACAAACGATGGTGTTCGGAGCTAACCTGTAATTGTTGTTTCAGATCAGAGCGGGAATAGGTTTCCTGAGAACTGGACGTGGTGAGCATATTTTTAAACACTTTTGCCCAGCGAAACGCACTCAGTTTTTCCAGGCGGTTAACATTTTTTTGAAACTGCCCGATTTCTGGTAAAGCGAGTCTAGGAAGTTTAGCGATTAACGAGGGGCTATGCTGTGTGAGTACTTTTTGGGTTAGGGACATATCTACGCCCAGACGCTCTAGAAAGGGCTTATCGACATTCACAGCAACGATTTGATCGATACCGTTAATCAGGATCGATTCAATCACTTTCATTCCCTGTGTGGGGGCAATAGAATGGACACCCTTGGCTGCCCAACGCTTGCGGTAAGCGTCGTTCGCTACAACACCGACGCTGCCCCAATATCCCCAGTTGATGTTAAATACGGGGTAGTCTTCCACTTGCGTCAGATAATGAGCAAAGGCATCTTTAAAGGTACATCCCGCCGCATAATTACTTTGCCCAGCGTTACCGCTAAAGGAGATTGCTGAAGAAAAGAACAACATAAAATCTAGTTGCTCCGTTGTCATTGCCTGCTGCAACACGATACTGCCTTCGACTTTTGGTGCCAGGCTTGCCCGCAAAACCTCTTCACTCATCCGGGACAAGCTTTGGTCGTTTAAGACAATGGCGGAATGAACCACGCCGTCGATTTTGCCAAAACGCTGGCGTGCTTTGGCGACGGCATTTTTCATGCTTTCCAGACAACAGATATCTGCCTGAATATAAAGTGCTTCGCCGCCTGCTGCTGCCAGTGCCGATATTTTTTGCTTTTTATCGGTGTCTATAGCACTTCTGCCCACTAAGACCAGACGCGCCTGAACGCTCACGGCCAGGTACTGAGCCAGTGCCATGCCAATGCCCCCAGCCCCGCCAACGATCAAGTATACGCCTCGGTATTTGAAAGCCCTTTGATCTCCCTGTGCCAAGGTGGGTTCGGGCAAACAAACTGAAACAAGCTTGCGAATATAGCGCCGATGTTCGCGTATCCCGACGGTTTCATTGGGCTGATGCGCGGGTTCGGCGACGATTAACTGTGCCAGTTTTTTCAGTGAGTCCGCAGACATGGCTTCGCCATCCATGCATTCCAAATCAATACAACTGAGCGCCAGCAAGGGGTATTCCTGAGAGATGGAACGACAAAAACCCTGTAAGCCGGCACTAAATGGATGAATAGTGTCCCTTGGCAAAATTCGATAATTTCCCGTCGTTAGGACTTTTAACGACAGAGGTTTTAACAGCATCTGGTTTTTATCCAGCACTTTTAGCAAGCGGAATAAAGAGAGTAGTCCACGCTCTTGGCTATTAGCGAAATCTAGGGTATCCACAGTAGAGTTTCCGCTCTGAACTGTCTGCTCCATAGCAGAAATAAAATAAATCTCGCGCAATTCCTGGATGGCACTGATACGATGATTCCAGTTCTCTAAATATTTAAAGTCCCAGTCTTTTGAATTCAGGCACATCCGCAGTACTTGATTTTCGCCGTGGGCTTTTGCTAAAACTTCCTTTAGCTCTTGTGCCAATGCCCACTGTTTCGGCGAATGGATGATCAGCACGGTTCCGGTTTTTGCGGGACGGCTTGCTGCTGATCGCCTTGCGCCAAGTTCTTGCTGCAACCAGATCCCTCGGTAGGTAAGTTTATTCAGGCTGGGTTCTGGATCTGGGGAACGGCTTGGTCTAACACTGAGATCAGAAAATTTGGCGCAGACGTTGCCTTGCTCATCGCAGATTGTGATGTCAAACCGATTCTTAGCAATCTGGCGAACATGGGAATATCCGCAGGCTGGAAAGGGCTGAAACCACTCCAGCTTTTCTACCGCATAGGGAAGTAAAAGATCACCAGAGCCGGTGGCACAATATCCGGGCACGCTGGCCACTGTCTGCAAAGCGGCATCCAACAGACCAGGATGGAAGGTATAAGCGGATAATTGCGACTCGTAAATCAAGGGGATTTTAAACAGTCCTAGGGCTTCCCCCTCTTGTTGCGCGTCACCACCTTCACTGAACCAGGTTTGCTCTAAGCCCTGGAACCAAGTCCCATAACTTAATCCTGAGTTGTGAAAGTCCTGGTAAATGTCCTGGTGATTTTTTACACGCGGGCAGCACGCTTTCAGTTTTTCCAGTTCCAGGCTTGGTTCTCTTTTACTCAAGTCACCCGACTGATCGAATCGACCCTTAGCATAAAGCGTTTGATCATCTTTGACTTCAAACTTTATTCCTTGGGCTTCTTTCTCCAATAAGAGGAAAATTTCGTGCTTTGGCTCTGTCACTGTGAGCGCTTGTAGCCAAACCATTTGTTTTAATACGGTCTTCTGCAAAGCTTCTGGATTAGAAAACGACAACTGCGCCAATGCTGCATAGGCCATTTCTATATAGGCCACGCCTGGGAATACTGATGTTTCGTTGACTTGATGATCCTGAAGGACGCGATCATTTATATGCAACAATTTGCGAAACACTAAGCCGGACTCAAGGCTCAGACTGTCATCACGTTCATCGAGTAGAGGGTGTGAATTTTGGACTGAGGACGTTTTTGTTACCAGGCTGCTAAGATACTGGCGCGTCACCCAGTGACGCTCTGGGGCAAAGGGGTAGCCGGGTAGCGCTATGCGCCTGGGACTTCCTTTAACATATAAAGGGTTCCAGTCGATGTGTACGCCCAGGACAAAAAGTTCGGCTAATCCCTGCATATCGTGTATCCGAATCATTCGTATGCAGTCGATCTCTTTTTGAGTGCGACTTTTACTGCCCTGCACAGGCTGGTCAAACAGATTAATCTGTCCGCGATAAATCGCTTTAACGCTTGCTGCACCTTCCAGATAATCGCTTAACTGGTTAATCAGATCACTATAATCCGAAACCACAAATGCCAAACGCTCTTCCATCTCCTCACGACCCGTTTGCAGCGTAAAGGCGACATCCGCGATTCGGGACTCGATGAGATGACCATTGGCTTTTAAGTAGTTAAGCAAGTTCTCAACCATCGCATGCAGGCGATTTTGATTCTTCGCCGACAAAGCAATCAAATAGTGGCTGGGATTTATCGCTTGGTTTTGTTGATTATTAGACATCTTCAATAAATAGGAAAAATAGGTAAGCCTTCAGGGGGTGCAAAGAAGACGAAAAACATCTCCCTTGGGAAAGCAATCAAACTAAGCTGCTTTCAACAAGTCAGAATCATAGTTGACGACAGGTGCGAACCGTTTTTGCTCAATGACGATGGGACTGATTGGTGGAATCTCTACTATCTGATGGCGATCGGGGCTTATATAGCTGGGGACACTTCGACAAGCTCAGTGCATCGCTGGGGACTGGGGACACTTCGACAAGCTCAGTGCATCGCTTGGGACTGGGTTGAAAGTCTTTTTATAGGTTTTATCATCAGTTAATGTCCTAAACTCCTTGTCCGTTGCTATATCTTCTCTATTGACCATGATCCACAACTGTGGGGTAGTTGTGGATCATGGTCAATGGCACTAAGAAAAGCCTAAAGGCATGTGTCGCCTCGTTCCCAGCCTCTAGGCTGGGAATGTATTCTCATAGGCTGTGCCTCCCGTCAAGCTACTGGAGGCGGAGCCTCCCAGAATCGGTTCCCAGGCTCCAGGCTGGGAACCAGTCAGGGCAAGGGCTATATCTTTTCTTAGTGCCATTCGGATCATGGTCAAATCACCTCGCTACATTCTTCTATCGGGTATAAGTACCGACTGTGACCTTTGTTACTTGCTTGACTCCATCCTTTTATGCTGGTTAATATAAGTGTTTCTGCTGTATACACTCTGAGTATGCACTTTTATGCGCTGTAGTGCAATATTTTTCTTGGCAGAAATGTCATGGATGCCTTCACGAGCGATCGCAGTTATATACAACACTACGTGTATATTTTGCTACTCAATGCTCAAGGAGTGGTGCAGCATATTATAGTCAATGCTAATGGAAGCATAAAGAATGGGGAGGTGAGTTAATTGGATGCAAAGGACATTGCCATCGTCGGAATGGGTGCTGTATTTCCTGGTGCCAGTCACCACGATCTATTTTGGGAAAATTTAATTGCCGGTATTGATAGTGTTCAAGAGATTCCTATATGCCGATGGGATACAAAAAAATATTATTCACCCGATTTTAGTGAGCCGGGGAAAAGTATCAGTAAATGGGGGGGGCTGATTCAGGGTATCGATGAATTTGATCACCTGTTTTTTAATATTTCCCCGCGTGAAGCGCGGAATATGGACCCACAACAACGTTTGTTATTACAGGAAGCCTGGCATTGCGTCGAAGACTCCGGCATTGCCCTGAAAACACTTCAACAAAAAGTCACTTCAGTATTTGTCGGTGTAATGGCCATTGACTACCATCAACATATAGCCCAAAACAGTCAACCCGTGGACAGCTACGCCTGCCTGGGAAATTATGGTGCCCTATTAGCGAACCGTTTATCATTCTGCCTGGGGTTTAGCGGAGAAAGTAAAGCCATTGATGCTGCTTGCGCCTCATCATTGGTGGCTATTCATGATGCCAGACGGAGTTTACAGGCGGGAGAATGTGACTATGCGATCGCCGCAGGAGTGAATATTATTTGTCATCCCTGGAAGTATATTTCCTTCTCGAAATCTCGGATGCTCAGTCCATCTGGAAAATGCAAAACCTTTGATCGGAGTGCTGATGGGTACGTACCAGGCGAAGGGATTGGAGTTATTCTGATGCAAGCCCTAGAAAAAGCACAGGAGCAGAAATGCCACATTTATGGGATATTAAAAGGCTCGGCGATCAACAACAACGGCCATCATGGTGAAAAACCAGCTCAAAACCAGAGCGGAAAAAAGGTTTCCATCACCGCACCCAGCATAGAAGCCCAGCGCAGTGTAATTAACAACGCCTTGCGTAGCGCGAATATTCACCCGACGAGCGTCAGCTATGTGGAAGCCCACGGAACGGGGACATCACTGGGAGATCCGATGGAAATTGAAGCCTTGAAACAGGTCTTTGCTGTCCCTGGCGGGATAAAACCGTTTTGTGCCATTGGTTCGGTAAAAACTAATATTGGTCACCTGGAAGCTGCTGCTGGAATCGCCGGAGTGATCAAAGTTCTTTTAATGATGAAGCACAAACTTGTTCCCCAAGTACTTCATTTAAATACCGTAAACCCAATGATTGATCTGACGGATACCAGTCTTTATCTTGGCGATCGGCTGCACCCCTGGGAGTCTGAAGAAGGGGTTAAGCGCCGAGCGGGTGTCAGTTCATTTGGTTTTGGCGGAACCAACGCCCATGCGATTTTTGAGGAATATGTCCATAAACAGCATACACCTGAATCTCTGCCCCAGAAGCAGACAAGTGACAAGCACCTCTTTACCTTATCCGCTAAATCCCGCTCAAGTCTGGATCGCCTGTTAAGCGATTGGGTAACATTCCTTGATCATCCGCAACGCTCCGCCATCACGGTTGAGGATTTGTGTGCAACGCTGCTGACGGGACGGGAACAGTTTCCGTTTCGCTTTGCGATGCCAGTGAAAGATAAAAAGGCCTTACGTTCAGCACTCAGATCACCACCAGATGGAGCTTTTGACCGTGCAGAGATGCCGTCAATACTGTTGCGGATCGGATCGGTGAATTCTGGGCAAAGGAAGGTGATTGCCTCCTGGTATCTAAAGCATCCCGGATTTCGTAAGCATTTTGATACCTGTCGTCGCCTGGTGAAAAAGTTTTATGGAGCAGAACCGGTTAATGCCTGGACTGGCAAAAATCCCCAGATATTAGCCAAGCATGAAGCCCTTTATGGCTTTGCTTCTGCCTATGCTGGTGGACGTTTGCTGTTAGATTTGGGGGTGCGGCCACGTTTAATCTGTGGCGATCGCATTGGCCACGGCGTTGCATTATGTCTTAGCGGGCTATGGACGCTCTCCCAGGGGCTAAGACATTCGATGGGGTTAGTGGATCATCTCGATCTTAGCGCCCAGCGCTTGTGTTACCCCGTTTACGATCAGATTCAAAGGGCAACCCTGTCGCCCGATCGCATCGACTCAGGTTATTTGCAGACCTTGGTTAATAATATTCAGGTCAGGGAGTCTGTCTGCAAAAGCAATCTTCAAAAAGCCCTTTTATTATATGAGCATCAGTATACATTTAAAAATTATCTCGAAGCGTGGAATCCGGCGTTAAAGGAATCTGGCTTGGAAGTCCATCAACTTATAGGGAATCATCCAGCACTCCCGGAAAAGGAATCTACAAGGCTTCTCCTCTACATTATTGTTGCAACCAGCTTAAAACAGCTTTATGAAAAATGGGGATTATCCGAGAAGGAAACCTCGTCAGATCGTTTTTTGAGTGAGTTTTTAGATTTGATTGGCGATCGCGTTCTGACATTTAAAGAGGTTGTGATCTTGCTTGTTAAAGGCTGGGATGCAGGCAAAGAGTATCTATTTCCCGATGGCAAAGAACGACTAATCCCAGCCTCCAGCGTCAAGAGATATGAATATCTGCGGCAATATCAAATTCAACGTTTTAATAATACCCCCTCCTGGTTGGATCGTATTGGTAAAATCCCCTTGGAAACGCCGATAAATGAGGGTGATCTGCTGTTGACGGTAGGTGATGAAGGCGACGTATCCCCCTCGGAGATCGTGGGTAACAAGGGCGATTGGCTGAGTTTTCTGAACAGCGACCAAAACCCCGACCATTTGATATTAGGTGTGAAACAACTCTGGTTGTATGGACTGAATATCAACTGGCATGGCTTAGTCGATGCCACCTCTTTTACTAAGGCCTCACTTCCCGGCTATTCCTTTGATAGCCCGCAGTTCTGGATTGAGGGAAACACATTAGATGCGCCATTAAATCAAGGTAAAGAACCTGCTCAAAACGCTTATTACAACTATGTTTGGCAAGAGAGTGAGCATTCTCAAGTGCTTGCCAGTCAGCCCGATATCAAGCCTGGTGAGACCATTTTACTTTTTGATAGTAATGAATCGCTGGCGCGGACTTGGCGATCGCAGTGGGGAGTAGAACTGCTGCTTATTCAGCCTGCACAAGAGTTTAAACAGTGCAGTAACGGGGACTTTGAGATCAACCCCGATTGCGAAAACCACTATCAATTGTTATCTACTGCTCTTAAGCAAAAAAAGCTCAAGCCTGTCTACGCAATTTTTACCTGGGCTTTGCAAGAGCCACCAGGTACAGATCAAAGTTTGCTAGATCATCAGGCATCGTCCTTATCCAGAGGCATTTACGCCGTTTATCATCTTCTCAAAAGTCTATCACAAAGCGCACACGCGCCTTTATCCCAACTGCTGTTTTTCTCTCATGGACACAAAGGACAGGGCAATCCGTTTATGGAAGCCGTAGCAGGTTATGGGCGCTCACTGAAGCTCATCTACCCACAAATGCTTTTTCGCTCAATTCAATTTGAAACCGGTCCGCCCGATGCAAGTGAAGTATTGACCACCGTTTGCAGAGAGCTTTCCCGACTCAAAGGTGAAGAACGGGAAGATGTCAAGACTGAGGTGTTATATCGTCAAGGGCAGCGACTAATCAAAACCCCTGTGCGTTTGAACCTGTCTTCTGCTGAACACCCTCCCTGGATGCAGGGTGGCGTATATCTGATTACCGGGGGCGCGGGAGCCTTAGGGTCACTTTGGGCACGTTATCTGGCAGAGCATTATCAGGCGCGTTTGATCCTCACCGGACGATCAGCCTGCGAGGGAGAAACAGAAAAATCAATTAACGCCTTAATTAAACAGCTCAAGCGATCGGGCGGTGATGGGGTTTACCTTCAGGCCGACATCACAGATCCAGATGCCGTGCGCCAGCTTCTAGATTGGGCTAGTCGGGTCTTCGGCCCAGTGCGGGGCTTAATTCATGCCGCCGGACAGATGAGCGCTGCCTCCTTCCCAGAAAAATCGCTGGCGGATTTTCAGCAGACTTTGAGGGCTAAGATTCAAGGAACCTTGGTTTTAGATCAGGTATTAAATGAATCGATCGAAAAACCAGCGCTGGATATTGTGATATTATTTTCCTCAGCATCCTCAATTCTAGGGGATTTTGGACAATGCGATTACGCCATTGGAAACCGATTTTTAGATGGTTATGGCCGTTTTAGAGAAAGTTTACGTACCCAAGGGCAGCGCCAGGGACGTACCGTTGTAGTCAACTGGCCTCTATGGCGGGAAGGCGGGATGCATCTCAACCTCGATGCTGAAGAGTTGTATCTATCTTTTTCTGGTATGGAATATTTAGAGGCACAGCAGGGGCTAGACGCGTTAGATCGAATTCTAGCCAGCCCCCATTCTCAGGTGATGGTATTATCGGGAAACCCGGAGAAAATAGACCGTAACCTGGGGGTAAAAGGTGTTGTAAAACGTCAAACTCAGAGGATTACCGAGCCAGTTTTAACGCCCAGGTCTGAACCTGTAGCAAAAGACGCAGCCACGCTGCCAGATATTGCAGGTGAAAAGTTTTTCACTGTCCGCATTGAGGAAGATTTGCAATATATGGCAGCGAAACTTTTACAAATGAAGGCGGAACAAATAGCCCTTGATGCCAACCTCAGCGCCTATGGTTTTGACTCCATCACCATCAAAGAATTTGCAGATCAACTGAGTCAGTATTATCATCTGAAAATCTCACCCATCGTCTTCTTTGCCCACGCAAATATTCAAAGTCTCAGTACCTATTTTTGGGAGCATTTTGAAGCAGACATGAAAGCTTTTTATGCTCCAGAAGAATCAAACCAGGCATCCCCAGAAAATCATCCCGAAACACCTGTGCGCCATGCGCCACAAACAGTTCCCACTGAAGCTGGCCAGGATATCGCCATTATCGGCATGAGCGGCGTTTTTCCCGGCTCACCCGATTTGGCAACATTCTGGAAGCACCTGAGTGCTGGGCACGATCTGGTGAAAGAAGTTCCTGGCGATCGCTGGGATTGGCGGGCATACTATGGAGACCCAGTGAATGATCCTCAGAAAACATCGATAAAATGGGGTGGTTTTCTCCCGAATATCGATAGCTTTGATGCAGATTTCTTTTGCATTTCCCGCCGGGAAGCAGAATTAATGGACCCCCAGCACCGCTTACTTTTACAAAGTGTGTGGGCAACGATAGAAGATGCCGGATACGCCACAGCCACTTTATCTGGAGAAAACATCGGCGTTTTTGTTGGTGTCCAGTTTAACGATTATCAACATTTATTGAAGCAGGCCGGAGAAAGCGGGGCGCAAATTCTCACCGGCAATGCACATTCAGTATTAGCCAATCGAATTTCTTATCTGCTTGATCTGCACGGTCCGAGCCTGGCCATTGATACTGCTTGCTCAAGCAGCCTGGTGGCGGTGCATCAGGGCGTACAGGCGATACGCAATGGGGAATGCACTGCGGCAATTGTTGGCGGGGTTAGCCTGATGCTGTCCCCCGATACCTTATTGGATATAACCCAGTTGGGCGTTTTATCCCTTGATGGGCGATGCAAGACTTTTGATCGGAAAGCAAATGGTTATGTGCGTGGTGAAGGGGTAGGAAGCTTTTTATTGAAGCCCTTGTCCCACGCTTTGCGCGATCGCGATTCGATTCATGGGATTATTCGGGGAAGTGCGATCCAGCATGGCGGCAAAGCTAATTCTTTAACTGCGCCGAACTCGGAAGCACAAGCTCAGTTGTTGTTAAAAGCCTACCAAGATGCAGGCTTTGGCCTCGACACCATAAGTTATATCGAAGCACACGGCACAGCGACGGAACTAGGCGATCCAGTGGAAATTGCCGCCCTGAAAAAGGCGTATAAAACTTATATGCATCAGAAAGGCACATTTGCCAGTCGATCTGGCACCTGTGGATTAGGGTCAGTGAAAACCAATATTGGTCATTTAGAGCCAGCAGCAGGCATTGCCGGATTGGTAAAAGTGCTTTTGGCGATGCGCCATAAAACCCTGCCCGCTACTTTGCACTTCGATTCCTTAAACCCCTATATCGATTTGAGCGAGACCCCATTTTATATCGTTGACAAAAAGACCTCATGGCAGCGTCTGATCGATGAGCAAGGGCAGGAGATACCGCGTAGAGCCGGTGTTAGTTCCTTTGGCTTTGGCGGTGCGATCGCCCATATTGTGCTGGAGGAATATCAAGATCAGCAAGAACTGTCCCATACCCGTGATGAACATACCCCACCATACCTGATCCTCTTATCGGCGAAGAACGAAGAGCGGCTCAAAGAAGTCGCAAAAAATTTATATTCCCATCTCAGCGACAAGGCGGCATCAGCCACCATCAAGTTGTGCGATCTCGCCTACACCCTGCAAGTCGGGCGCGACGCCATGACTCAAAGGCTGGCTCTGATCGTAGAAGAGTCAGAACAATTGCTTCATTTACTGGCAGCTTATGTGCAAGGCGAACCCCATAGAGGTCAGTGGTTTGAAGGCGCTCCCAGCCATAACCATAGACCCCTCGCGCCCCTTAGAGAAGACGAGGCGATCGCCACGCTGCTCGCAAAGAAAGCACTGCGAAAATTAGCACAATGTTGGGTACAAGGCGCAGAGATTGATTGGCAGCAGATGTATTCGCAGAACCAGCCCAAGCGCCAAGCTTTACCGACATACCCTTTTGCCCAGCAAAGGTATTGGTTCGATACTCCAGTCAATATACAGATCCCTAGTGGAAATGGTGAAAATACCTCTGGACTGAATCACGATCAATATAAAAGATTGCGATCAGAAGAGGTTCAATCCTCAATGACACCCATTGATGAAAAGCTTAACGTCGAACGCATCTATTATCGCAGTGAATGGACTCAGACGGAGCTTCTCTTCCCAGTGACCATTGAGGCGGGCGAAGAAGCACAGCTTGTCCTACTTTTGGAAGCCGATAAAAAAATGGGCGAGGTATGGAAGGCACAGCTTGAGCAAGAGGGAATGGGATGTGTAAGAGTGTGTATCGGAGAAAGTTTTCGTCTGCTGGAACCGCACTATTACCAACTCAATCCACAGCAATATGAAGATTATGCTTGCCTAGCACAGGCACTTCGGCAGAATGCTTTGTGGCCACGTCAGATCGTTCACCTGTGGCAGCCAAAGGAAAAAGCCGTCAACAATGACCAGCACCTGGGTTTGCAGATAGAGCGAGGTTTTTATTCCCTTTGTCATTTAATTCGGGCATTGATAAAACACGCCTTTGGCAATGTCTGCAATATTCTCTATGGTTATGGCGCAGGGGCTTTGCAGTCTCAACCCGCTTGTGCAGCAGTAAGCGGTTTTGCCCGGACGGTGGCATTAGAGCATCCGGGATTTTCCTGTAAGACCATAGAGCTACCCGCGTCTTTGTCCTATATCGACGCACGCACGATCAATCTTTTTCTGGCAGAATTGCAGGGGAGCGCCTTAGCCGATGAGACAGTACGCTATGACGATCAAGGTGCTTTACAGCGTTGGGTGCAGCACTTTAGTGAATGGCAAGATCCCCAAATCCAGGTTTCATCAAAAAACCTGCGTCCCCACGGCGTGTATCTAATTACCGGCGGCAGTGGCAGCCTGGGGGCACAATTCGCCCGCCATATTGCTGCTCAGGTAAAGGCGACCTTCGTTCTTAGTGGACGCTCTGAGCTAACACCCGAATCTGAAAAACAGATAAAAATGCTGCAATCGATGGGTTCAGAGGCCGTCTATATCCGCTCAGATATATCGAGACGCGATCGCGTATTTGAACTAATTACAGAAATTCAAACTCGCTTTCAGACCTTGCATGGCATTATCCATACTGCCGGTGTGATCTGCGACGCGCTGGTGTTCAATAAAACCCAGCAACAGATGGCTCAGGTTTTAGCGCCTAAGGTCTATGGTACAGTTTATTTGGATGAGGCCACTAAAAATATCCCCCTGGATTTTTTGGTATTGTTCTCTTCAACCACTGCTGTCATCGGAAATATCGGGCAAAGTGATTATGCTTACGCCAACCGCTTCATGGATTATTTTGCGGCATGGCGGGAACAATTGCGGGGAATAAAGCAGCGATCGGGAAAAACCCTTGCCATCAACTGGCCATACTGGCGCGACGGCGGGATGTCGATGTCCGAGCAAGGTTATCAGGAATTGGTAGAACGGACGGGGCTTCAGCCATTGCCCACTCACGAGGGTTTAGCGGCTTGGGATTGTTTGTTGAACTCACCAGGCGGGCATTCCTATTTTGTCGCCTACGGCTTTAGGGATCAACTCAGTCAAATGTTTGCAAGGACACAGAGAGCAGAGGAGATGGCTGCGATCGCTTCTATCGGGGCGAAGCCCATCGCCAATGAAAGCGCCACGTCCAGCGAGACGCTTTATGAAGTTACTATGAGCTGGTTGCAAAATGAAATTGCATCGGTGGTGAAAGCTTCGCCGCAAGACATCGACGTGTATACCGGCTTCGATCAATTCGGACTGGATTCGGTAATGATTCGTCAAACCAGTGTTTTACTGGAGAAAAAACTCGGTGCATTACCAAAAACATTGCTCTTGGAATACACGACAGTACGTGATTTAACTGACTATTTAATCGGACAATACAGCAGCGAGCTAAATCGTTTTCTCGGAAATACTTCCTTAGAGCCGAATCAAAGCGGTGAAAAGCCCGGTTCAGAAAAACCAATGAGCAAAAGCGTCTCTATTTCCGATCGTGTTGCGAACAAAGCGCCAGAGCGGGAAAATCCCAGCGCGGTAGAGGAAATTGCCGTAATCGGTCTAAGTGGTCGATACCCTCAAGCCCAGAACCTGGACGAGTTTTGGGAAAACCTGAAAGCTGGAAAAAATGCCATCACAGATATTCCAGAAAGCCGTTGGGATTATCAAAAATATTATGATCCTGACCCCAACCAGGCGGTTATGGGAAAAATGTATTGTTCCCAAGGTGGGTTTTTAAACGATATCGATCAATTTGATCCTTTATTTTTTCAGATCACACCCCTGGAAGCGAAAAGTATGCCTCCTGAAGAGCGTCTGATGTTAGAAACCGTGTGGTTGACATTGGAAGATGCAGGCTATTCCAGAGAACAAATGAGTGGTCAAACCGTGGGGGTTTTTGTTGGCGTGACCTCGAACACCTATCCACTGTTAGAACACGATCGCAGCGATCGCGCTGATTGTGGTGCGCCGGTTGACACCTCCTATTTTAATGTACCTAACCGGATTTCTTACTTTTTTAACTTTACCGGTCCCAGCATTGCCATAGATACGGCTTGCTCTTCCTCTATGGTAGCGATTCACATGGCGTGTGAAAGTCTGCGTCATGGGGAATGCGAGACTGCGATCGCCGGGGGCGTTAATCTCTATTTGCACCCCTCCAAATATATATTAATGTGTCAGAAGAAATTGTTATCCACCAAAATTTCTTCCGGTATATTTGAAGACGGTGGCGACGGGTTTGTACCTGGGGAGGGGGTGGGCGCTGTTCTACTCAAGCCCCTTGCACAGGCTGTGCGCGATCGCGATCAGATTTATGGTGTGATCAAAGCTTCCTCCGTCTGCCATAAAGGACGCAGTAATGGCTATCTGATGCCGTCTCTGGAAAGTCAGGCCGCGCTGTTTCGCCAGACACTACAAAAATCCCATCTGGCTCCCGAAACAGTAAGTTATATCGAGCTTCAGGCATTGGGTTCGGAGATGGTCGATCAAGTGGAATGGCGCAGCTTATCCCAGTCCTATGGTGCCCAAGGCAAAGGCAATGAGTACAAACAGTATTGTGGTTTAGGTTCAGTGAAACCCAATATTGGCCATTTGGAGGCCGCTTCCGGCATTGCTCAATTCAGCAAAGTCCTGCTGCAAATGAAACACCGCCAGCTGCTACCCAGCAAAATATCCGATCGCAGAGACCCGCTTTTAGACGCGAGCATAAACCATCCCGGTTCGCCCTTCTATTTTCAAGACGAATTAAGGGCTTGGGAGCCGCCTTCATTGCAAAGCGACTCGGCTGTTTCTCCCCAAGAGTATCCCCGGCGGGCAGGGATCAATTCTTTTGGTGCCGGGGGTGTGAATGCACATTTGATCGTAGAAGAATATGTCTCAGCAGCAGAAATCGACAATGCATCCCCCTTTGAGTCAAATCCAGCAGCGCTGATTGTGGTTTCCTCGAAAACCCAAAAACAGTTGCGTCAAGCACTATTGCTATTGAGAGATTATCTGCAACGCCAAGCGGATTCTTCAGATGGCCAGCACTACCAGATTTCCCTGGTCGATATCGCCTTTACCCTTCAGCAAGGGCGCGAAGCCTTTGCCGAGCGTTGGGCACTGGTGGTAAAAAGCAAAGAGCAATTGCTAGAGGCACTGACTCGGTTTCTGGCAAATGAGCCAGTACACGCGCCTCTTTTTGTTGGCAGTTTATCGTCAACTAATGTTTCAACTACGGACATAAACATCGAAACGCTATGGAGCGACAATAAACTGGAGCGTCTTGGACAATTGTGGACACAAGGCCAGCTGATTCCCTGGAATCGGCTACCTTATGCCCATCCTCCCAGGCGTGTTTCACTGCCAACTTACTCCTTTCAAAAACGCCGTTGCTGGTGGCAAAAAGCGGAAGATAAAATGCCCGTTGAAATAGTTGCTCAGACCTTATCCGAGACAGCTCCCCAAAAAACATCTCAAATGAAATCCGAAATGTCAGAAATAGGTAAAGTTGTAGCCGATTATTATGACAAAGTAACTGAATCCCGGAAAAATCAGATCGGCTCAGAAGAAGTCTATCTGATTTTTGCCCCCTTTATCCAGCGCGTTGAGGGCTTCTCGTGGTTGATGATGTTTTTTGAACCGGAAAAACATCGGGAGCATTTCGAGCTGACCTTTAAAAAACAAACCGAGCTGAAATCCATGCTCTACCGCCTGGTAGACTTTCAGAAAGTGCATCGCGTTTTTGATATTGGCTGCGGCTATGCCACCGATTTAATCCAACTTGCAAAGAGCCATCCACAGTTGAGCGGCAGGGGTTTTAGCATCTCGCCTAAGCAAATTGAATTCGGTCAACAACGTATTCAGGACGAAAGTCTTGGTGAGCGTGTTCAGGTATCGTGCAACGATAGCACCAAAGACCCGTTTCCAGGCACATTCGATCTAATTATCGGCTTTGAGGTCACCGTACATATTGCCGACAAGCAAGGCGTATTCGGTAATATGGCGCGTCATCTCAACGATGATGGCACTATTGTCCTGGCCGATTGTGTGGCCAACACCGTCACTTCAATTAATGCCTCTCACTTAGGACAATATACCAGCACCGCCGAGGAATACAGCAAAATCCTGGCGCACAATGGTTTAATTATTATCGAATGCGTGGATGTCGGCCAGGAGATCAGCAACTTTTTATCTGACCCCAATTTCCTGGAGAATGCCGCCTATTTAAGTTCGATTTACCCAGACATGGCGGATGTGGAAAAAGAACACCGAGGCTGGCATAACTTCGGCAAAGTGTTGGAAACGAACCTGGTGCGTTATGTGCTGCTGACGATTCGCAAAGCTGCCGCCCACCAAACACCAGAGCGGACATTACAGATTAACCTGGAGCGTTTAGGCGTTGGAGCTTTGTCTTATTCTGAGGCGATTAAATACTACCCCCATTTAGAACAGACATTAGAAAAGAAAAGGCCTGTTACTCATTCATCCACAACAGATATTGAACAGAGCATCGTCGAACTGGCAGCCCAGGTACTGGAAATGATGCCTGACGAGGTTGACACACAAGCGCGGTTTATTGATTATGGTGTCGATTCCTTGCGCGGTTTGATACTACTGGACGCGATCAATCGACGCTTAGGACTGACTTTACAAATTCCAGTCTTGTTCGATCATTCCAGTATTCATGAATT
>NZ_JBALEA010000048.1:0-44933 GCF_036917135.1 Nostoc sp.
TAAGTAATAAGTAATAAGTAATAAGTAATAAGTAATAAGTAATAAGTAATAAGTAATAAGTAATAAGTGAATATTCTTACTCATTACTCATTACTCATTACTTATTACTCCAGAATCACCGTGGCTTCAGTCCGGTGAGGATGTCAAACTTCGCGCTATTCTTGATGAGATGTCAGCGAATCAGTTTATTGCAGCGAGCAAAAAAGCATGGGTGGCAAATTAATTGTATTTGAAGGGGTAGAAGGCTGTGGCAAAACCAGCCAAATACAGCTTTGTTCTGAGTGGTTGGAAAGTCTAGGTGTTTCTGTGGTAGTAACTCGTGAACCAGGGGGAACAGAGTTAGGTTTACATCTTCGTCGCTTGCTACTAGAAAAGGCAGAGGATAAACCCTTCTCTACGAGAGGCTGCGCCAACGGCTCCGCTCAGGGCGAGCCAGTTGCAGAATTGACAGAACTCTTGTTGTATGCTGCTGACCGATCGCAACACGTTGAACAAGAACTCAAACCAAATCTCGCAGCCGGGAAACATATTTTATGCGATCGCTACACTGACTCTACCATTGCCTACCAAGGATATGGTCGCGGTCTGAACATGAATTTAATCAATCAGCTTAACAATATTGCTACTAGTGGTTTAGAGAGCGACCTAACTATTTGGTTAGATGTCAATGTCGAAGTAGGACTAGCCCGCAAGCTCTTAGTCCAAGTAGGACTAGATCGCATTGAACAGGAAACAATCGCTTTTCATCGGCGCGTTCAGCAAGGATACGCACATTTAGCAGCATCCCATTCCTCACGAATTGTGCGGGTAGATGGCAGCTTGAGTAAAGAAACTGTACAACAGGTAATTCAAGGAATTTTGCGCGTACACCTGCACTTGGCGACGTAGGGCAAAAATGAAAAACTCCATGCCGCAAGTGGGGTGGAGTTTTTGGGCATGGGGAATGGGGCATAAGGAATGAAGTTACCAATGCCTTGTTTGGCCAATGCCCCAAGGCTTGGGGCGGCTATCCCTCTCCACGCCACTTGCGGGATGGAGTTTCCCGCCGCTTTCAATAAACACTATAGGAATCCGGTTTGATTTCTGAAAAAAATTAAGTATTTGTAGGGTGCGTTAGACTAAAGTCATAACGCACCATTTTCAAGGGTTTGGTGCCGTACTCTCGGCGATAACACACCCTACGTGTTGTTCAAAAATCAAATAGTAATCCTATATTTATACGGACATGATATAAGTCCTAGCACTTTTATATATCTCGTGAAAGAAAAATACGTCAGGATTCAGGTTTCTCAAAAATGCGTTCTTGTGTCAGAAAATATGATGGATGGTCACTAAGCCTGTCCTAAGCGTAGCCGTTCGCGCAGCGTCTCCGATAGGAGAAGGGCGCAGCCGTACCCCTACGGGGATCTTGCTACGCGCAGCGTCTCGTAGAGAAGTACGGGCTACGCCTACGCACCTAAATCAAAATTGCCGAATTTTCAGCCGAGTTTACATAATTTCTGATACATCACCGCAAATGCGCTGATATTTTAATTTCCCCTCTTCATAAATTCCGCAAAAACACCGTTACGCTATTTCTACTTGTGATCAAAACTTAGAGCATCCAGTTTATGAGGGCGTGTTTATGACCAACCCTGTAAAGACAATTATCCAAGTCAATCTGGAGATGGCTCTAGAAGTCGCTCAAGAATTGGAGCTTGCTCCATACACTCAACTCGGTAGTTATTGTTTAGAGATTTTACGAGAGATCGGATGTCCTGGTACTGAACTCCCGCTTAACTTACAGACTCGCGATCAGCAGCTAAATTTTATCACAGGCTTTGCATCTTATGCTTTTGGGGAGGTACAAAGTGTATAAAGCATTAATTGAAGATATATTTTCTGATTCAGAAGGGACAGAAGAAACTACTTTTCCGGCTACAGATGAAGATTTGTTAATCTTAACAGAGAAATTTTTAGGGTTTGAGATTCCCTCAAAGGTTTTTTTGCAAGCTATAGCCATTGCTGATTATGACTCTGCTGCTGCTTTTCGCTACGTTGATAATTATTTGACTACCCTTAAGAATAAGAATAAGCGTAAGCATAAGAAATTACTTGTGTTAGGGTCTTCGACTAAGTTTGACAATAATTAATGTGTTTCTTCACAAGCTAACTAAAAACCAATACGATTTAGATAAGATAATTTGGATGACCGATGTAGAGAGGTTGTAATGCAACGTCTCTACACATATTTGTCCCACACCGATAATAAAGAACAATTAGGATTTATCTATGGTAATCCTGAATCAAATACGCAAAAATAAAATCCCCGACAACTTTCACGAAGTCGGGGATATAGGGCTGGCAATTTACGAATTACAAATTAGTCTTACTCCTTCCAAGACAAACTTGTTCATAGCTTTTACCAGCAATATCCCAAGTGAATTCTGTTTCTACCAGTTGTCTGGCGTTGTGAGACAATTCTGAACGCAGATGTGGATGATCAAATAGTTGACTAATAGCGGTGACGTACTCTGTAGGTTTATTCGCTCGTAATGCCCGTAATGTATGACTAGCACCATCTACGGCTAATCCTTCTAACCCGCGATCGCTAGCTACTATCGGTATACCAGCTGCCATTGCCTCTAAAGTTTTATTTTTAATGCCAAACCCAGTTCGCATGGGTACAACGCAGATGGTGGCTTGATGTAAATATTCTACCATCGAAGGCACACGCCCAATCACATTAATTCCTGGTTTTTGATCAAGTGCTAAAACTTCTGATACCGGATGAGAACCAACAATATCGAAAGTTGTATCAGGATACAACTTTTGGATTTCTGGCAAAACTTCGTTGCTGAAAAAGCAGACAGCATCAATGTTTGCCAAGTTATCCATCGCACCGATGAAAATTAAGCGATGTCCTCCAGGATCGGTTGTACGGTTGGGGAAAGAAACTAAATCTACACCATTGGGAATAACTGTAATTTCACTATTGGGGTTAAACTCTTGTAGTTGAATTTTATCTTCTTCTGTTGTTGCCACAATTGCCGAGAATTTAGCACAGTAGTTTTGCTCATAACGCCGCAAAAGTGGCAGATTAATTTTGTCTCTAAGGGAATTTTCGGAAATGCCGATTGCTAGTTGGTTACGACAGGTAGCGTAAACAGAACTATGAACATTAACTATAGTTTTTAGCTGTTTGGGAAAATGCGAACGTATATAAATTTCATTGACGCTATGTTCGCAGGTAATTACATCACATTTCCCCGCTTCCACCCAGTTATCAATCCATGTTTGCATCTCAACTGAGTAGCGGTTGAGTACGCTTGGCGGTGTCCCCTGTTGCAGAAATCTACCAAATCGCTGTATTTTCTGGAATATTCCGGTGGTTTGAGAATCTGGCGGGCGTTCAAAAATGGCTAGATGATCCACACAATCCCGTAATCCTGCTACTTCTGCGTCTGTAACATCGCCCTCGCGTTGAGTCACGAGGGTAACAGTATGGCGTTGACTCAGATATTTAAGTAAATTAAATGTCCTGACTTGAGTTCCCCCGCGCGTTGGTGGGTAGGGAAAGGTGGAAGATAGCATTAAAATGTTCATATAAGTGATGAATCAAATGTGATATATACACAATGACCTCATTGGAGGCTGTATGTCATCATTTGATTAGACATTGACCGAATTTAATTAGGGCTTGCTCGAAATCCTTGGTAGGTAAAATTCATGAATTGTACCATCACACCAGTGGCACGCCTACAGCAACAGCCTCGGTGCAGATGGAGACAATGAGCTTTGAAAAAATGGATGAAAATTTTGCTACATTACAGCAGATTGCGTTCTAATCGAATATACGTAAAGACGTAGCACTGCTACGTCTCTACAAGGTTTTGGGTTTTATATATGTACTTCATTTACCTGAAATCTGCTGTAACTGAATAACTATTTGCAATTAACGGAGGTCAATTTAGGAAAAAATTCCAAGGCGGCACAAGACACTAACATCGGATCTTCAAGCGGGGGATTTGTATTTGCAATAATGTGAGTAGCAGTAACTTTTTTGAGCGTCCAATTAAAATCTTCTTTTTTATTATGAACAATGCTTTTAATTTGAGTGTAGAAATATTCTCCACGAGCTAAACGATTAGAACCTTGCTGTGTATCACAAGCATAAGAATCATGTTCAGAAGGTAGAATTTTGTTATCTTTTGTACCTAAAATTATTCTCATTGGTATAGCAAATGTTTTTTTCAGATCCACAGATGATAGTTGCTCTCCAGTTAGTTTCTTCAGACCGCAGGGATATTCCCTATTTTCATCGGGTATTGTATACGAACCAGCCTCAGCAGCCACAGCCTTTTTGATATGTGCATTGGGCATAAAAATGACCATTCGATGTACGAATTGTGCCCCCGCAGAGTGTCCATAGATATAGTAATTATCAGCCTTGACTTCCGTGGTTTTTTTGACGAAAGTAAAGATATTTTCAACTTCAGTAAATGCCCATTTATTTCGAGGATTTAATATCTTTAAATCTTCTGTAAACATATTGCCAAGATTATACCCCACTGCTTTTGGAAACCACTTTTGTTCAAACTGGGGAGCAAGTAAAATAAAACTTGTATGCTGATCACTGTTAGATTTATAAATATTTATCCAATCATTTCGATAATCTTGAGCATTACGTTTTTCACCATGCATGGTAAATAAAACTTGAGTATCTTCCTGCAACTTATTAGGTAAATAGTAGTAAACAGGAATAGAGAAATTACTAGATTTAGCTTTGTAAACAAAACATCCTTCTCCCTTTCTTATCACTGTAGAATTACAACTATTATCTGAATGCCTTAAGGGGTGATGAGATGCATAAACAACATAAATTGAAGAGAAATATACCAATGTAGCCATAATAAAAAATAGCCAGTTTTTCATAATAAGAAATTCTTAATGTGCAGGTAATTATTCCTTATTTACTATAAAATATTCAGTCTTAAACTAACTGACTTGAGACAAAAATTAAACTGGGTTAAACATCTGGCAATATTGACAGCTTTACCAATGCGATCGCTACTATTGAGTAGCCTCAACACATCATCTCTATCTCTATCACCCACACTTTTGCCATCGAAACTAGCACCATCTATAAGCGGCCTGCCTGCAAAGCCAGAGTCAAGGGTGATGTCTGGGCAGATGAATTGGCTCCGACTCAATGTATCACTGGAGGCAAAGTCTCTAATAGACATCTCCAGAAATTAAATATGCATCACCCAGAACCCTTGTTTTGACGTAGCACTGCTACGTCAAAACAATTCTTTTTCGGAGATGTCTAATTAGCCATTTCCATGCAGAGCATAATGACAGCAGGGAGAAATTATTGTCTAGGGATTATAGTTCATTTGAGGCATAAGCTGAAGCGATCGCCACATTTTTCCTTCTGTGATTTTCTGATTCCTTTTCTGGTATATGTAAACTAGCCCAACTAACCGCCTAGAACAGTCAACCACAATCAACTCTAGACTAGCAGCACATAAACTCGTAGTATCGAATATGGAGTTTATTTCAACTAAGGATTGTTACATGGCAACTTATAAAGTCACATTAAAGACCCCAGAAGGCGACAAAACAATTGAAGTTGATGATGATGTGTACATCTTAGATGCTGCTGTCGATGACGAAGGTATAGACTTGCCCTACTCCTGTAGGGCTGGTTCTTGCTCTAGCTGCACCGGCAAGTTAATTTCAGGTACAATTAACCAAGACGATCAGAACTTCTTAGACGACGACCAAATTAAGCAAGGATTTGTCCTCACCTGCGTTGCCTATCCCACTTCTGACTGTACAATCTTAACCCATCAAGAAGAAGAGCTTTAGAGATTGCTAACGAGGAATATGATCTGGACTTGCCTTCTTCCTGTAACACTGGTTTTTGCTCGGTAACAGGCAACAAGGAATAAACCTGTACTGAGTTTTGCTCAAAAATAAAACAGGAGTTCTATATTATACGCCGTGTGCAACTTTTACTCAAGCCTAACCCCCTAGCCTCCTTCCATCTGAGGTAAAGGGGAAAATTCTATTCCTCTTTCCTTTAAGGAAAGAGGAATAAAAGTAAGGTCAGAATATTAAGTTGCAGATTGCGTTATATTATTTGACAATCAAGGCAGTTCTTGCTATAAGTTTTGCAAAATAAATCTTCGTGGAGCCAAAAGTGTTTCAAGCTGATCACGGCAGTTGCTCTACTTGGGAAAATCCCTTGGCGCTGGCCTCTCCCTTTGGGAGAAGACGGCACTGCTTCTCCTTGTGGGCGATTAACATTTTTGGGGGAAGGTTCAAGCCCCACCCGCAAATAGCGTGGCTTTCTCCCCTTATAATCTCCTAGAAGAGATTCAGATACCCGACTTCTTTGAGAACTCGGGTATCTTATTGTTCACGAATAATTTAGGACTGCTATATAATGCGATCGCTACACAAAATTTGGCACAGTAGTTAAGAAAGCTAACGACTTTTAACTCTAAATCATGCCAAAGCCTCGTTTTTTCCGCTTCTTTCGCCACCTCAATTGGCGCACGCTCAAAAAAACTTCTGCGAGGACAATTGAAAGGCGACTTTTGGGACTCGCTTCGGAAATCGCTTTCAATGCCATGCTATCGCTGTTTCCAGCAATTCTGGCTCTGATCACAGCGATTGGTTTATTGGCAGAATCTTTGCAAGCTACCTTTAGACAACTGGCGGTTCAATTAAGTCAAGTATTACCTGAAGAAGCCCTGGATCTGATTCGTGATTTTGCCACCACAGAAATTACCAATTCCAAAAATAGCGGTTTGTTTTCTCTGAGCTTTGTGTTAGCAATTTGGACTGCTTCTGGTGCGGTGAATACCGCTATGACAGCCCTCGACCAAATCCATCAAGTTCCTTCAGAAAAGATGCGCCCTTTTTGGAAAGCCAAGCTCGTCTCTCTGGGATTAACAGTTGGTACTATGTTGCTTTTGGTGTTAGCTTCTTTCTTAGTGTTTACCAGCGATTGGCTGTTGGCAATAGTGGTGCGCGAAAATGCTTCTTTGACCTTTTTATTCGATATTTGGAAACTGCTACGCTGGCCTTTAGCTTTAAGTATTGTTGCTGTCGCCTTTGGCTTTGTCTATCGCTATGGGCCAAGCCAGTGGAACTCAGGTACACCAATGATGCCTGGAGCAATTTTAGCGGCTGTTTTTTGGGCAATATTGTCTGCCCTATTTCGGCTTTATGTGGCGAATTTTGGGAATTATAATAAAGTATATGGTGCTGTAGGGGCTGTGATAGTTTTAATGCTCTGGTTGTCGATGAGCGCTGCTGTTCTGTTAATCGGCGATCAGTTAAACGTGACTGTCGGCGAAGATATGCGCTTAAAAGCACAGTCGCAATCTCAAGAAAAATATTAATTAGTAAATCCTAAGAAAGTTTTGGCAAGAGCCTTGTAGGGGAGTAAAATATCTAACGATTCAATACAAAGTTAGCGATCGCCTTCATGTCTGATTCTCCTCCTCGATTTTCGATGATTGAACCTGATGCTAAAGCACCCACCTTGAAGCGCCTACGTCAGTTAAGTCGCCTGCTGGATCATGCTATTACCATTCCTGGCACAAAAATTGGTTTTGGTCTAGATCCAATTATCGGACTCATACCTATTGGTGGTGACTTTTTGGGAGTGATGTTTTCTAGCTACATCATCCTAGAAGCGGCGCGGCTGGGTGTATCTAGAGCCACTTTAGGCAAAATGGTTTTAAATGTAATCATTGATGGTTTGGTAGGCTCTGTCCCAGTTTTGGGAGACTTTTTTGATTTTGCCTGGACAGCTAACACTTATAATATTAAGCTCTTGGAGGATTACTTAAAGTTTCCCAGCGAGCAAAAGAGTGCAGACAGGTGGTTTATCTTGGCGGTTTTGGCTGGATTGTTGCTGATTGCCATTGTCTTAATAGCATTGCCTGTGATACTAATTAGATTGCTGTGGAACGCCTTAACAGGCGGTTAAAGTAATTCGTAATCACCCTCTCGACGAGACGCTTGGCGTAGCTTCTTTGCAGGAGTACACAGACTCGCTTTGCGTGACGCTAACCTAATTAAGTTTTGTAACGGGGATTTAGATGCCGCGACTTGACTGAGCGCTAGCCGAAGGTTTTGCTAGTTGCTATGAAACTTCAACGCCCAGAATTAGTTAAATTATTTATTGATAACGGAATGAAAGATTGGTGGCAAGCTAATTTTCCCAAAGGGCGGCAAAGTCTAATTATTACTGATGCTAAAGGGTATCCTGTACAAATTTCTTATGGTGAAAAAGGTAGAGGTAAGCCGCTAATTTTATTACATGGTATGGGTAGTTGGAGCTACAATTGGCATCACAGCATAGCACCATTATCTAAATATTTTCGGGTAATTTGTTTTGATGCCAAAGGTTTTGGTTTTTCCGAAAAACCATTGTCTCGTAGAGAAGAAAATGGGCATCAAGTTATTGAGTTTCAAAGAGTTATTCAAGCATTATGTGATGAACCCGCAGTGATTGTGGCTGAATCTCTAGGGGGATTAGTTGCCCTAGCCATTGCTCAAGAAAATCCGCAGTTAGTCGGGCGGCTGGTAGTAGTAAACGTACCTGTTTTTGCCGAACATCTACCCCATTGGGCTATGTGGTTACTTGCCCAAACGCCCCTAGAAGTAATGCAAACAATTGACTCTTTACGTCTGGCATATTTGTTTGCACCTCTATTTAGAGAAATTATGGCAATAGAAAGACGTAAAGTATTATTTTATCCGTCAATCCTGACACAGGAAGATATCTATTGGATAACTTACCCGTTTATTGAATTACCTGGTACGATCGCCAAAGTCGCCGAAGAGTTACAAATAGCAGCGCGAGAAATTGATAATTGGCAAGCTAAAAAGCCAAATATGCTCACCAAAATTCAAAATAACCTGAGTGCAATTGAGTGTCCTACACTAGTTTTGTGGGGTGAGCAAGATAGTTGGTTTCCTGCTAGTCATGGTGAAAAGTTGCATCAGCATATCGCCAATTCCAAATTACAGATTTTGTCTAACTGCTGCCATGATGCTTCAACTGGTGCTTCTCAGGCGCTAAATACAGCGATTCTGAAGTTTTTACAAGATACTAATTTTTAAAGAAAATTATTGTAGCATAGAAGAAATATAAAGCACTGACCGTGAACGGCGGGATTTTAAACCCAAATTTTCGATAAAAAGAGAGTGGGAGGAAGCATATCCGTCAGCTTTCAAACTCCCACTCTGCCATTTGCTGCTGAAGTGAACAGGAATATATACAGACGTTGCCCGTTATTTGGGGGCTAATGCGTACTTCAACAACAACGCCCATACGCATTTAATATTCCTGTTGCAGCAAATGCCAAACTTAATTATTGGTATTTATTTGCTGAGAAAAATACTCTGCAAATAATTAGTATAGATAGTTTTTTCTTTTTATAAATCACTTAGTAAATAGTGTTTTACAAAAGGAATTTACTTAGGTGGTAGCCCTTGATAACAAAACCCTTGAAGTCGTTTATCTTCATATAATTTAACTTGGTTAATCAAAGGCTGGTTGCCATTTTGGCAGGTTTTTAAATTTCCCAATTGTTCATATATAACTTTTTAAAAGCAGTTAATCGGCTATGTAGCAATAAATCACAATACAGTTCAGTTAAGCATTTTTTCCCTCTCTTCTCTCTGTGTCCTCTGCGCCTCTGCGGTACCCTGCGGGAAGCCGTTCGCGTAGCGTCTCGTAGAGAAGCGTCTACGTAAAAAAAGAGTTTTGGCCTTAAGTGAACCGTATTGCAATAAATCATTCGTACATAACAAGATTCCCGACTTCTTTAAGAAGTCGGGAATCTAAGCCAAGCTAATTGGCAAAAAGTGTTAATTTAACTAGCTTTTACATTACAGTAGTATTAATACTGGCGTAAAATGGCAGACAATGAACTATTTTTACGAAGATCCATTAAGTCTGCTAAAGGTTCTGTGCGCTTATCCAGGTGGTGCTTGTGTTCTGCTGGTAGAACCGTCACCAGATGTTTTGTTTTAGGCTGCATCTGCATAACTGTCATTAGTTGTGGCTGTGGCACAAAAATTGGCTCGTTCTTGGGAAGGCGTGGTTCCAATTTTTGGTAATGGTTCTGTGCCAAGGGCACTTGATGGCGTTTAACCTGTTTTTGGACTTTATTGCTAATCTTTGTCCGGTTCAGCATTCGGAAAATGAGCAAGGAACCGCCACCACAGCTCAGGACGATCGCAGCTACCATCCATAAAGGTGTAGGATTACTACTCTCGGAGGGCGCATTGATTGGTTCTTCAACTATAACTGGGATTTTTTCTGGTTCTTCTTGTGCTACTGGACCAGCATTACCTAAGCTATACACGGCAAAGGTACCACCTGCCATAAACATGGCAAAAAAACCGGTTAACAATAGCCAAGGATGATGTGCAACCAGATATATCAGAACATTCGAGCTTTTTCTTAGTCTCGATTTCCTGTTTGTCAGCTCTGGAGTAGCCCTTTTTAATTGGGTTCGCTCACGCTGTACACTCTGACTTTTTTCCATGATTACTTTCAGATTTGTACCCCTCTAGTCAATAAATTGTACTGGAGGAGTCAAGCATCAGGTATCCGTAACAAAATTTCCGATTCAAGTAGCTTTTTTGTAAAACATAAGCTGCCAAATCTGGCTAAATTTGGCCAATATTATGTATTGATTATGACTGTAATAGTCTAAAATCAGTTCGTTTCTTTTTTCCATCAGCTAGGAGAATGCCTTTCAAGAGCAAGTTGAATTAACCGATCAACTAATTCGGGAAAGGAAACTCCACTCTGATCCCAGAGTTGAGGATACATACTCGTGGCAGTAAAGCCTGGCAAGGTATTGATTTCGTTAATCAAGACTTCTTTTGTCGCTTCCACATAGAAAAAATCTACCCTTGCCAAACCCGCAGCGTCAACAGCTGCAAAAGCTTGCAAAGCCATGTCCTGAATTTGACGAGCGATCGCATCTGGAATTGGTGCAGGTATCAGTAAATCTGCCCGACCTTCAGTATATTTAGTTTCATAATCATAAAAATCGCTATCATAACTAATCTCTCCAATGATAGAGGCTTGGGGTTGATCGTTACCCAAAACGGCACACTCAACTTCCCTAGCGACAACACCAGCTTCTACAACTAATCGGCGGTCATAAGTGGCAGCATTATCTAAGGCTGCTTCTAATTCTGGGCGCGATCGCACTTTGGCAATACCCACCGATGAACCTAAATTCGCAGGTTTGACAAAAGCAGGATAACCTAATGCTGCCTCAATGTCATCACACAATTTCGGAAATACGCAAGGATTAGACCAAACCTGCGCCCTAGTGATCGCTTTGTATTTTACCTGTGGTAGTCCAGCTTGCTCAAAGGCCATTTTCATGGCAATTTTATCCATCCCCATTGCCGAACCTAACACCCCAGAACCCACAAAGGGGACTTGCATCAAGGTAAGTAACCCTTGAATTGTCCCATCTTCACCGTTGGGGCCGTGGAGAACGGGAAACCAAACATCCACTTGGGCAACTTGAGAGGGAGATTGCCACTTGCTGAGGGTTTGGGCTTGAGGGTTGGATGTCAGATGTCCCTCAGAAGTTGATTGTTCTGATTCCAGAAGCGGAGTGCCGGTTGCTAAAACCTTTTCGGGTACTTCACCCGCAAGCCAGCGTCCATCTTTTTGGATGTAAAAAGGCAATATTTCGTACTTATTAGCATTTTGCTCTGCACTCAAGGCTTTAGCGATCGCCCCTGCTGATTTGATTGAAACTTCATGTTCTCCCGAGCGACCGCCAAACAGTAACCCCACGCGTAGCTTAGTCATTTTCGGTTCCTCGACACTTCTCAAGGAGATAGCGTATCATAACCTACAAAAGTTGCCATCTATTTCTTTTATTTCTTTTACGGTTAGGACTAGCCCTTTGAAAGTGGCTCAATGTGTGGTTGAATTAATTACTTTTAAACCGCAGAGGCGCAGAGAACACAGAGTAAAGAGATTCAAGAGAAATTTTTGACTATAAAAAACTCTACTATGTGAGGTGTCAAAATTTTTTCAGATATTCAAAATCACTGGGCAAAAGCATCTATTCTCGCAGCAACTAAGCGAAATATATTCAAAGGTTATGTAGACGGGACTTTTCGCCCGAATGCACCTGTGACTCGTGCTGAGTTTGCGGCGATTATTTCCGTAGCCTTACCGAAACAGCTATCATCTCGTCCTGGGATCAGGTTTACAGATGTACCCGCCAATCACTGGGCGGCTAAAGCCATCGCCGAAGCATATCAGACAAAATATCTGTCTGGGTATCCCAATTCTCTTTTCAAGCCCAATGAACTAATCCTGCGTGTGCAAGCAATAGCTGCTTTAGCTTCTGGGTTAAATTATGGAGTGACAATAGACCCGATAAATACTGTGAAAAAGTATTATAGTGATTTCGGGCAAATTCCCAGTTATGCGACAAGTGCGATCGCCGCCGCAACCGAAAAGCGGATTATTGTTAACTACCCAGATATCAAAAGCTTGCAGCCAAATCAAAACGCTACAAGGGGACGATCGCTTTCCGGCTTTTCCCAGTGAAGGTGGTTATGAGCAAAAAACTGTTGAACGCTATCAGCAAGAGTTTAATCAACTACCGCCCGTAAATTCCAAAGATCCACAATGGTTACAGTGGCGGGCTGATATTCTTTCAAATTTTTTAACCCGCGTCTACCGCGAAATAATTAGTATCAATTCTGAATCAATTATTTCATTGGCTCCGAGTGTTTATCCTTGGAGTTCTGAAAACTATTTGTCGGTGAGTTTGTAATTTCCCCAGATTTCGATTTAGCTAAACCTTTTTGTGAAAGCATCGCGTTAGTTAATTTTGGTGGAGAATTCAAAGAAGATAAGGAACAAGGGAAAGCATATTTTCTGGGAGGTAAATGGGGATACATTCGCAAACCATAAGAGGATGTTTGTCAAGCATTTTTCGTAACACCAAAGCCTCGGAAACCTAACCCCCCTAGCCCCCCTTCCCTCGTAGGGAAGGGGGGTTTCGTAATGTAAAAAATCTTGAGATTAGTTTGTAGAGAGGACTTTATAGCGGTTCTCGAATGGCTGCAATACACTTTGACCTCTCTCCTAAAAGGAGAGAGGCTTTGAATCTTGCTCCCCTTCCCTACAAGGGAAGGGGCTGGGGGTTAGGTCTGTATTGCACTCAGCAGAGAAGCGCTATAGTCTTCATTTGAGGGATCGAGCCGCTCACTACAAACCTTGAATTATTCACGCCGCTCTACTTACCAACTACATAACGTTATTGAAAAAGCTGTATTTTATCATAAGTAAGTCGGTGCTAATATTTCCAACTATGTTAAGAAATTTTAATGTAGGGTGTGTTGTCGCAGAGCGCAACGCACCGTCACAATCCCAGGTGCGTTAGCCTACGGCATAACACACCCTACAGCTGATCGCTACAGCTAATTGTTATCGAAAAAGCTGTATTTTATCATACATTTTTTCAATAATCGCCTGGGCTAATCATCCTCTGTCTACTTCCAGTCGCCAATTAAAACAATCGTGTTGTCAGCTACAGTTATATTCGAGGAAAGTGGGCAACAATATTGATCAATAACTAGAAATGCAGCCCTACCTGTAAAAGATGCTGCCGTTTCATGAAACCCAGAATTATTGTTTGCGGCTTAGGACGTACCGGATATAAAACCTTTCGTCTGCTGAGACATCAGGGAGCCTTCGTTGTTGGTATTCACCACCAATCCATCCCTGGCGAAACAGCAGGGGATGTAATTGTTGGCGATTTACAAGCAGCTGCTACCCTGACAGCAGCCGGAATTCAACAGGCACACACTTTAGTCATCGCTGGATCTAAAGATGCTGTGAATTTGTCAATTATGATGCAAGCGCGGGTGCTGAATCCCCAGATTCGGATTATCAACCGTTTTTATAATACAAATTTGGGCGAACGCTTAGATCAAAGTTTGCCAGACCACTTGAGTATGAGTGTTGTGGGTTTAGCAGCACCCGTATTCACCTTTGCAGCACTGGGAAACCGAGCGATCGGACAAATCAAATTATTTCAGCAAACTTGGCCAATTCACGAAGAATACATTGATGAAAAGCATTTGTGGAAGGGTAGAAAGCTGAGTGAATTGTGGTCAGACCGATCGCGGATGCTAATTTATTACTTACCAGTCAAAGGTGAGATGGATTTGGTGTCAGCTGTCATATCTGGACAAGAAATCCAAGTAGGCGATCGCTTAATTGTTGGCACCCAACCCCGTATCCGTTCTCCTCGGAGATCATTGATTAGAAAAATACTCAAAGTATTGACTAATTTTAGGCTGTTTCAGCAACACGGGCAATCGGTAGTGGTGGGTGCTATTGTCCTATTGGCGGTGATTGCGATCGCTACACTCACCTATACGTCGGCTGAGTTAAGTTTGTCTCCTGTGGATGCTCTATATTTTTCTGTAGGGATGATTACTGGAGCGGGTGGTAATGACAAAGTAGTAGAAAATGCTCCTAACAGTATTAAGTTATTTACTGTTGTAATGATGCTGGTGGGAGCAGTGGTAATTGGTATTTGGTATGCCATGCTTACCGATTTTGTCTTAGGAAGCCGCTTTAAGCAATTTTGGGATGCAGCCCGAATTCCCCAGCGATATCACTACATTGTTTGTGGCTTGAGTGGTATTGGAGTCAGAATTGTCCAGCAACTCCACGCTAGCGGACATGAAGTTGTAGTGGTTGAACCCGACTCTAACAACAAGTATATCAACACCGCCCGCGAACTCGGTATCCCTGTCATTCAGGGCGATGCCAGCTTTCGCACAATACTTAAAGCTAGCAATATAGAGTCTGCTGCCGCAGTGCTGGCTGTGACTAGCAATGATGCTACCAATCTGGAAATTGCCCTCAAAGCTAAAGGCTTGACACCCAGTATTCCGGTGATTGTTCATTATGCCGATCCCGATTTTGCGGGCATAGCGCAACAGTTATTTGGCTTTGAGGCCGTACTGAGTCCGGCGGAATTGGCAGCCCCAGCTTTTGCGGCGGCGGCACTAGGGGGACGCATCCTTGGTAATGGGATCACAGCCGATAGTCTCTGGGTGGCTTTTGCCACTGTGATTACACCTTCACACGCCTTTTGTGGTCAGTGGGTGAAAGATGTCGCCATGTCTGCTGACTGTGTACCTTTGTACGTAGAAACTAATCACCAAACCCTTCACGGCTGGGATTTGTTAGAAACTAACCTCGGTGTTGGCGATGTTTTATATATGACGATGCCAGCGACGCGGCTATATCAATTGTGGCGGGATGAGCGAGTTTGCGAATCTCACGCTTAACCCAAGTGAAAAGGGCGGTTAGAAACCGCGCGCCAGTTGCTTCAAGTCGGCGGAGCCGCCCAACGCATTGGCTTGTCTACACAGACGAAACCCGCACTTCGGCAGGCTCAGTGACCACCTGCGCGGGTTAAAAACATTAATTTCTCTTATAGCGGTTCCCATTCAGATGCGGTACAATATTACATCACGAAATGTAGGGGCACGGCAATGCCGTGCCCCTACGGGTGTACCTCATGTAAACGAGAACCGCTATAGTCCGCGTAGGCGGACGAGAGTTTGTATAGCCGCGTTCGCCCCTGGCGTGCCGGAGGCATTATTCTATTCGCCAGGGCTTACAGCTATTTTCAGGTAAATAGACGACGCGGTAGGGGCACAGCATGCTGTGCCCCTACGACATCTGTGGTTCAAATACATGAAAACTGCTGTAAGTTGACACCTATGGGCAATGTCATGCCCCTACCAAAGTATTTGTATCATTATTAAAGTGATATGCAATTTAAATGTGGGACAGCTGATTACGAATTACGAATTATTTTAATTTTGCCCAAGGAGATTGACGATCGCTGTCGCTAAATCCACTGGATCTACAGGTTTAGATAGGTGTTTTTGAAATCCTGCGGCCATTGCTTGGTTATAATTAATTTCTCCTGCATAAGCAGTCAAAGCGATCGCGGGTATTTGCCCACCTTGCTCTTTTGGTAATTTTCTCACCTCGCGCAGCAACATATAGCCATCCATTAAGGGCATTCCAATATCGCTTAACAGGATATCTGGCAATGATCGGGCTAATGTTTCCAGGGCTTCATCTGCTGATTCAACTGCGGTTACAGTCGCGCCATATTGTTCCAGCACAAAGCTAAAAAACTCTCGTACATCAGCTTGATCGTCCACAAGCAGTATTTGGACTCCAGCAAGTAGTATGTCGTCATTACTCAGTTCTGCTTGAGAAGCCTCATCATCACTGCTGACTCGCAACTGAGAATTTTTGAGCAAAGGTAGTCTAACTGTAAAGGTAGCCCCTTGTCCTTCTCCCAGACTTTCTGCCTGAACTGTACCACCGTGAAGTTCTACTAGATGGCGCACAATTGCCAGTCCTAATCCCAATCCGCCAAATACTCTAGTTGTTTTGGCATCTGCTTGGCGGAAGTAATCAAAGACGTAGGGCAAAAATTCCGGGTTGATGCCTTTACCTGTATCAATCACCTGGATTTGAGCATCTAACCCAACTTGCTGTAGACGCACTTCTACAAATCCTTCTGTGGGTGTGAATTTAACGGCGTTGGAAAGGAGATTCCACATTACTTGTTGCAAGCGATCGCTATCGCCGAGAACTTTGCCGATATCATTACTTATAACTGTTTGAATTTGAATTGATTTAGCTTCTGCTGCTAAACGCACCGTTTCTAATGCAGCTGCGATCGCTACTTTCAAATTCACTGCATAAAGATTTAACCTGACTTTAGCTTGTAAAATCCGCGAAACATCAAGTAAATCTCCAATCAATTGGGTTTGTAACTTGGCATTGCGCTCGATTGTTTCCAAAGCCTTGATTTTAGTGGCTTCGTCGAACTTACGGGTTCTGAGTAACTTAGCCCACCCTAAAATCGGATTCAAGGGAGTTCGGAGTTCATGGGAAAGGACAGCGAGAAATTCATCTTTAATGCGGTTAGCTGTTTCAGCTTCTGCCCTGGCAGTCTTTTCGGCTTCGTAAAGTTGAGCGCGGGCGATCGCTTGGGCACACTGCTGTCCCAGTGTCAACATAAATCCCTGGTCTTCTTCGTTAAATATTTGTCCAGTGGTAAAGCTTAATCCCAGTGCCCCAATTACTTTACCTTCTGCGATCAAGGGAATGGAAGCCCAAGAATTATTCCCCATAACAGTCACAACATTTGCTAAGTTGGGATATCTAGCAATCATGGCTGCTAAATTTTCTAAAAAAATCGGCTGCCCAGTTCTGACTGTTTCTGCTATTTGGTTAGGTGATGTGATGGGAAAAGTTGCCCAAGTATTTACGAGGGTTTGCGGATAGCCAATTGCTTGCACAACTTTCAGGGTATTATCTCCCTCATCAAGTAAGACAACGGAACCACCAGTAGCTTCCAAGACGGCAATTCCTTGGTTCACCACTACATCAGCCACCTCCTCGGGAGTTAAGGCTTCCGAGAGGGCAGCAGTTATTCTTTGTAAAAGTATGGTGCGATTGACAGACCGTTCAGCTGCCTGTTTTGCCTGTTGAGTTTCTTGGTAAAGTCTAGCGTTGTCGATGGCTGTGGCTGCGCGACGAGCAATATCCTCTGCGAAAGCTAAATCTGCCTCTGTGTAATAACGCCCAGAATCGGCTGTAGTAAAAGATATGGAGCCGAATAATTGCCCACGGGAGTAGAGGGGAATTAGCATCAGAGAACGAATCTCTAAACTGGACAGCAACTGATGATGTTCCTGATCTTCGGCGAACCCTGCGATCAACGAATCCGAAAATTCTCGATGAAAAACGGATTTTCCTTCCTTTAAACTGAAGAAAATTGAACGTCTTCGCTTGGTACTCCTAGGATAAAGCCGTTGTAATTCCTCCATGATCTTGGTTTTGATGGGGTAAGCACTAGCGATCGTCAGATTTTGAACTGACTCATCTTCCGTAAAAATATCCACAACACACCAGTCTGCTAAGGTGGGAACGGCTAGATGGGCGACGTTGTTCAAAACGACTTGATAATCTAAGGAAGCAGCTAGTAAGGCGCTGGATTCTAATAAAAATTGTTGCGTGGCTTCTACTCGTTTGCGTTCGCGTAGCGCGGCTTGCCGATCACTAATATCCTCGATAATCCCCAAAGCATACATTGGTTTACCCTCAGCCCAAACTGCTGATACAGTCACCTTCACCCACACCAGGGAACCATCTTTATGAATGTAGCGTTTCTCTAAAGAATAACCATTGATTTCCCTGGATAATACTTGTCGAGCATAAAGCCAATCAACTTTCACGTCGTCAGGGTGAGTAATGTCTTGAAAACTCAACTCGATTAATTCTTCTACGCTGTACCCAGTAATCTCACAAAAAGCCGGATTCACCTGGAGAAATTGTCCATCTAATGCCACTAGGGTAATACCTACGGTGGCCTGATTGAAGATGGTGCGGAATCTTTCTTCACTTTCCCGCAAGGCAACTTCTGTTAGTTTTGCTACTGTCACGTCTGCTAAAATAATTCCAATTCCTACAGTTTCACCCATTGGGTTGTTGACAGGATAATAGTTGCCCAGCCAGTAGCCGTAACGTCTGGGTTGTTGCCTCGTTTCACCGCTAATTTCCACATTCAGCAGGGGTTCTCCAGTATCCAACACGCGCTGTAATTGCGGCTCCAACTCAGCCGCCATTGCTGGTAACACTTCTCCAAACTGGCGTCCTAGATGTTCTTCTATGGTGAAACCGTTAATTTCAGCGAAAACTTGATTAATTCGGATATATCGCAGTTCCCGATCCAAAAAGCATACAGCAACGGGAGCGGCTTCTAGCAGCGCATCTAGAAGAGATAGAGATTCGGCATAATGAATTAAAGCTTGTTGGATATCTCGATAAAGTTGAGCATTTTCTACTGCTAAGGCAGCACGATGGCTAATATCTGTTGCTAAAGTTAGGTGATTGCGATCGTAGCGACGGTTTGATTCGGCGCTGACAAAACTGATGCAGCCCAGTACTCGCCCTTGTACGACTAATGGCACAATTATCACAGACTTCATCCCCAATTGCCGAACCAGTTCTAAGTCTTCCTGATTCTGAGTATTTGCCACTAATAGGGAGTCAGGTATCTCTGAGATTAATTCGCTTTGCCCAGTTTGCAGTACTCTAGTAATTGCACTTGCACCCTTGTAATCTTTCACATACTCCTGAAGTTTACGCGCCAACTCCGCTTTCGATGGGTCTGCATGGGCAATGGGTAGGCGGCGAATGGAACCATCTTCATTTAAAATGTCAACGCTACACCAGTCAGCAAGCTGGGGTACTGAGATTTTGGCAATCTGTTCTAAGGTTTGTTCATAATCTAGAGAAGTCGAAAGTACACTACTAATTTGGGCGATATAACGCAGTCTTTCTTCAGCCTGCTTGCGCTCAGTAATATTCACACCTGCACAGGTAATACCCTGAATGCTATTATTTGCATCCTTTAGTGGTTCAACTAGTAAATCATAGTAACGGTCTTCTCCCCGAATTATCAGATAAACCTCTTCACGGGTTGCCACACCAGTCTCTATTACCTTCAGCTTAATTGCGCTCAATTGTTCTGCTACTATAGCTGGAAATAATTCATCATCAGACTTACCTAACATCTCCTCAGCAGTCTCTAGACCTTGAGGATTATGAATCCACTGATATCGTAAATCACGATCCTGCTGAAAGATCACGATATCTGAACTACTTAGCGCTAATCGAAATCGCTCTTCACTAACTCTCAGCTTTTGGAGATTTTCATCAGCCCGTCTTTTAGCAGTCTTTAATTCTTCGCAGATGATGCTAAAGAGTAATCCTTGTAATGCAAAAAATCCAATTCGCACAGAATTTGATAGATCAAAATTTAGCTCATAAACTGGCGGTAGGAAGAAGTAATTGCTCAGTAGCGCAGACAAGCTGGTTGCTAAAAGTCCTGATTTCAAACCACCATCCCAGGCACTTACCATTACAGCGCTAAAAAACAGCAAAAAAGGAGTTCCATTCATGCTTAACCAGGGGTCTAGCATCAACATTAGCACTAATGCAATTGCGACACTTAATACAACAATGCCATAACGCAGTAATTGGGAAGAATGAATAGGAGGCATGAAAGTGTCTTGGAACAACCAATACTTATTGCAGAGGCTCTACATACCCTAAGCTAGTTTGTAAATTTTAGTAACTTATCTACAGATAGATTTTTATTTAGTTGGAAAAATATCTTTTGTTAGAAGCTAATTACTCAAAAATATAGTATGGGAAACAAAAAATATCGTTAATTTTATATATAGCAATTGTATTTTTTTTGTAAAGACCGAGAAGCTCAGATCCCCGACTTTTTGAAGAAGTCGGGGATCTTGTTTAGAACTTTGCTAGAAGCAAGCTATATGGAATCAATCTAAAATCCAAAATTAATTTACAAAGGCAATGACTTTACAGCTATTTTCAGGTAAATAGACCACGGGGTAGGGGCACAGCATGTTCCCTACGACATCTGTGGTTCAAATACATGAAAACTGCTGTAAGCATGGGGTCAATCTAAAATCTAAAATGGTCTAATAGGTTGTTTGAAAAGTTTTTTTGTATACGCCTAACCCTTGGAGATCCCCCTAAATCCCCCTTAAAAAGGGGGACTTTGATTCTGGTTCCCCCCTTTTTAAGGGGGGTTAGGGGGGATCAACAAGTGCCTCAAATCACAGCTAAATACTTTTCAAACAACCTCTAACAGATATCCTTCAGCACTGCTACCAATTTTTCAATATGTACTGCTTGATGAGTTGCCATTAAAGATATTCTAATCCGACTTGTGGGCACCGTGGGAGGACGAATTGCTGGGGCAAAAATGCCAGCATCTCTTAGCTGTTTTCCAGCTTTGAGGGCATCTGTAGCACTAGGTAATTGAAAACATAATATGGGTGATTCGGAAGGCAATAATTTGAGATTAGGTAACTGTTTTTGGAGCAAATTTTTCAAGTATTGTACATTTTCCCACAATTGGGCACGGCGTTGCGGTTCTTGTTGCACTATTTTGATTGCTGCTAAGGCTGCTGCCGTATCAGCAGGTGAAAGCCCAGTGGTGTAAATCCAACTGGCTGCGCGGTTACGCAAAAAGTCAATAAGGGCGCTACTTCCTGCCACATACCCGCCTAAACTACCCAAAGCTTTGCTCAATGTGCCAACTTGAATTAATTGCTTTCCTGTATACCCAAAATGCTCGACACACCCGGCGCCAGTTTTTCCTAGTACTCCAGTGGCATGAGCTTCATCGACTAGCAGCATACAGCTAAACTGATCAGCGATCGCCAACAGTGCGGGCATTGGACATAAATCACCATCCATGCTAAAGACGGTATCAGTAATCATCAAACAGCGCCGGTAGTTTTGCCGATGTTGACTCAACTGAGTTTTTAGAACTGCAATATCACAGTGCGGATATTCTACAACTACTGCACCGCTCAGAATCGCTCCATTTTTCAGACTGGAATGATTGTACTGGTCAGAGAGAATTAAATCACGCTTGCCAACGAGGGCGGTAATTGTACCCAAATTGGCTAGATACCCGGAACTAAAGACCAAAGCATCTTCTGTTTGTTTGGTAGATGCGATCGCCTCCTCTAACTCCCTGTGTAATTCTCTATGCCCACTGAGTAATCTAGAACCAGTACTTCCAGTGCCAAATTCGGCGATCGCCGCAGTTGCAGCCGCCATCAAGCGCTCATCCCCAGCCAATCCCAAATAGTCATTACTGGCAAAATTAATTACCTCTTGCCCAGCTAAAACCACCGTTGCACCTGGACGACCGTGGATTGTTTGTACTGAACGATACCAGTCTGCCCGATGAATTGTTGCTAAGGACTGTTCTAGCCAAGCATAAGGATCGGTCATGGGGAGATGAGGGAGATGAGGGAGATGGGGGAGATGGGGGAGATGGGGGAGAATAACTAATGACCAATGACCAATGACCAATGACCAATGACCAATGACTAATGACTATTAAGTTCGCTACTGAGGTGAGCGATCGCTTGTTTAATCCAATCTTCGACGTAGGCATCTTTGGGTAGTCCAATATCTTCACTCACCACATGCAGGGCGTGACTGACCTCATGGGCAGTATATCCCAAGGCGAAGAGGGTCATTTGCACCTCTTCGAGAATTCCTGGTGCTGGACCACCTGTGGCGACGAAGAACCCGGCTGATTTGCGCCACTCGACTAATTTGCTTTTCAGTTCCAAACAGATGCGCTCTGCGATTTTTTTACCCACACCTGGAGCCTGAATTAAGATTTGTGTATTGCCAGCGATAATTGCTTGGACTAAATCTGGTAGTTCCAGAGTGTCCAAGAGGGCGATCGCTAAGGCTGCACCAATACCTGTGACAGTCAGCAAGTGGCGAAATAAATCGCGTTCGGCGGGCGAAGCAAAGCCATATAGAAAGGGCACTTCTTCCCGAATTTGGAAATGGGTAAAAATTTGCGTCACTCCTCCCGACTCTGGTAAGTGGTTTGCTAGCCGTTGGGGAACTTGCAAATCATACCCCAAGCCATTCACTTCCAGAGTCAGAATGACGCGATTAGCGCCAATTGTTTGGATACCAGCGACTATACCTTTTAGATAACTAATCATTACAAGAGACCAAAATAATTTAAGCCTTCGATAATTCCACCTGCACAAAAACATGAAGCCAGGTAGCGATGGGTAGCGGGATACTCATCATGCCATTGGAGTAACTCTTTTCGGGCATTCCCCACAATGATTCCCCGTTCGTTGCCTACAGCAAATAAAGCAATATCATTACCCGAATCACCACAGACAACTGTTTGTTCTACTGCAAATTTCCACTTTTGGCGTAAAAACTGCATTGCCTGACCTTTATCGCTGCTATGGGGTACAATGTCAAGGTCAATACCGCTACTGTAGATTAACTTTACATTTAATTTAAATTTCTGCAACTCTGCTTCAAGTTCTGATATCACTCTGACAGATACTTCTTGTTCCAGGAAAAAACTTACTTTGAAGGGACGCTGTTCTGAATCTGGTTGTAGAACTAACTCAGGATATTTCCTGGTAATAGATAATACAGTTTCCCGTTCCCATCCTAGAGAGATGATTTCTGACCAATCTGAGTCTGGAGTATCAGTACCATCAAGGTAAATTTCTGTACCCACAGAAAGGACGAGGGCATCTGGTTGCAAAAGATTTTTTTGACCTTGGAGTTCTTTGTAAAGCACAGGCGATCGCCCAGTAGAATAAACAATTTTAGTGCCGTATTCTTGGCGATGTCTCTTCAGCAGTTGATTTAGTTCTGGCAAAGCGCTGTCATCCCCCACAGTGCGGTATACGAGGGTGTCATCTAGATCGGTTACAAAAAGAAATGGTTTCATGATTAGACCTCTTGCAAAATTTCGTTATTCTACCGTGTGAAGAGACTTTACAAAATTAGGATTTACACAAACAATAGCTAAACCTCATCTAAATTAAGAACCGTAGTTTTTGCCCTCACCCTAAATCCCTCTCCCAGACATGGGCTATCCATTACCCGGATCTTTCTCAACATTTACCAGAGTATTCACTCACGCTTTTTCTAACCCTGATTCCTTCGTCGTCAATTCTCAATAAAAACCTAATTTTAGCGACAATACTAAGAACCAATCTGTCAAGTATTGGCTAGGTGGGAGTATTCCTGCAAGCATCATTAAACTTCCTGAGCAAGGATTAAACTGGTACTACTGGAAACTTCCAAACCCCACCTTTTGGAGTCGAGCGACGGCTTGGGGTATGTACCTTGGGCATCAGTTTAGCATCTGGGCGTGTATTTTATGGGCGACAATTTTACTCACCATTACTAAGAGCTTTTTGTTGTTGATAACGCTGTTTAAACTGCTGTTGTTGTATTTTATGATCCACAATTGGGTCAGGATAGCCAACAGCATGACGTTCTAAAGGTGGAATTTTACCAGTAACTAAATATTCTGTATTTACAGACCGCAATTCTGATACCCATTGCCGAATATATTCGCCATCTGGATCAAATTTTTGTGTTTGACTGGCTGGGTTGAAAATCCGCACAGGTTTGGGGTCCATGCCACTAGAAGCACTCCATTGCCAACCGCCATTATTGGCAGATAAATCCCCGTCAATCAGCTTTTGCATAAAATATTTTTCTCCCAATTGGGGATTAATTAGCAAGTCTTTAGTGAGGAAACTGGCGACAATCATCCGACAACGGTTATGCATCCAACCGCTTTCATTTAACTGGCGCATTGCTGCATCCACGATGGGATAGCCTGTTTTCCCCTCACACCAAGCTTGGAAATGTTCTTCGTTAGTTTTCCAAGGAAAGTTTTTGAAGGTGTCCCGGAAAGCACCATCAGCTAATTCGGGGAAGTTATACATTGCGTGTTGATAAAATTCCCGCCAAGCTAATTCTTGTTGCCATGTGCGAATATTAACTGCTGTTTCCTCACTACGGCTATTTTCTAATGCTTCTATGGTGCTTTGCCAAACAGTACGAATGCCAATTACCCCAAATTTTAAAGCTGCACTCAGTTGTGATGTTCCGTCAACTGCGGGGAAATTTCGCTGTTCTTGGTATTCAGTAATCGCTTTATTAGTAAATTCTTCTAATCGTTCTTGCGCTGCCGCCTCTCCCGGTGAAATAATTAATTCTTCATCCCAGATAAATCCTAAATCTTTCGCTGAAGGTAATGCGATCGCTCCTGCAAGTTTGGCAATTTCTTGTTCAGCTTCGGTTAAGCCCTCAACATTTTGTAGTGTTTCTACTGGTTGACTCTTTGGTTTAGTAATCCAATTTTTCCAGAAGGGGGTGTAAACGGTGTAAGGATTGTTACCACCTGTGCGGATATCCTCTGGGGAGTTGAGAATTTGATCCCAGTTTTGGTTAAGAAACTCAATACCTTTTTCATTGAGGGCATTTATAATGGTGCGATCGCGTTCTTGTGAATAAGGTTCTACATCCCAATTCCAAAAAACAGCTTTGGCATTTATTGCCTCTGCTAAAGCTGGTATCCCTTGTACAGGATTGGCATGGAGTATTAATAACTGGCTACCAACTTGAGCATATCGCTGTTGGAGTTTCTGCAAACATCCAATCATATAAGTTACTCTGGCAGGAGCAACATCATCCCGTTCCAGAATATGCGGATCAAGGCAAAACACGCCCACTATCTTCGGACTCTGCCGTTTTGCCGCAGCCAGTCCCGTATTGTCAGAAATGCGTAAATCGCGCCGATGCCAAAACAAAATTAAGTCAGACATTCTATGCTGTATATAGTTCACCCGTACTAGCTTAGATGCTAGTGGTACTAATGAGCATGATTCTGACGATAAATTTTTTCTATTTAATCCGCATCTGATTGTGAGAGGAGCTTATGCAGTAACCTGTTATCATACCATCTGAGTTGGTAATATTTTTGTGATAATTTAGAAAATTTCAAGTCACAAAATATTTCCCATTTAGGAAAAAATAAATATATATGTAGTCGACTATATAAGATTACTTGATTAATTTGCGATAAAAATGCCAAAAATCATGACAAAAAAATGTTATTACTAAAACGACATATAGAATTGATAGTTGGTAGAATTTTACCAAGATAACCAAAATTGATAATAATATTATTATGCCAAGAAAAGAACAAGGATGGGTAACATTTCAAACCTCAGAGGACGAGCGAAAGATTCTGGAGGAGTTCTGCGAACAGTCTCAACGCACCAAGACTGAGATTCTGCGGGAACTCGTGCGTAGTCTCAATCAGCACTCATCAGCCCCAATATCACCACCAACTCAGCAGCCAAAACAGGAAGATACCTACACTCAAAAGCCTGAGATAGAAAGTAGTATTCAAAAGAAATCATTAAAAGTTAGCTCTCGGAATATTCTTAAAGGTGTCGTTAAAAGGGTTGTTTATGGAGCAGTTAATAGTGAGGTAACTCTAGAGATTATTCACAGAGTAGAATTAACCTCGATTATCACCAGAGCTTCCGCAGAAGAGTTGGAACTATCGGAGGGAAAAGAAGCTTATGCAGTCATTAAATCAAACGATATTGTCATTGCTAGAGAATAGAAATACTTGATTCTGGGCGTTGGATATTCAAAGATTTTTGATTTTGGAGAACTGCAAGATAAATTGAGTATATATAGTTGATACGATGTCTTTGACGGGTTACGCCTACGCAGATCGGAAGTTAGTATCAACTAGCAATGAAAATTGCGTAGTTATTAATCTAGTATGATGTTTGTTCTGCTTGCTGCCATAGAAGACTTGACAAAAAAATTGGGATTTTGCGTAGGCGTAGCCCGTCGTAGACATCGCTTATGCAAGTAGTGTGAATAGGCTAAGTGTAATTCTGCTAAAGTTAGAATTAACTTTTTGACGTGCAAAGTCAAGTTTTTGTCTAAGTTTAGCTGGCCTGAGATATTGCACTTTTGAGATCATATATCTATCTAAAGATATAAATCATTGGTGAAAAATGAACATAACCCGGAAATATGGAAGAAGATATGGGGACTTCTATGTGCGTCTCCCCATCTCTGCGTCTTTTTTGACGGCGTTCTCTTCACTAAAGTTTTCTGATTTCGAGTGGTGTTAATTCTTTGAGTACGGTAAACCGTATTTGCTGATTAGTTCCCAAAGATTAATTTAATTGTTAAGTTTAGTTACATAAATGAGAAAACAGTGCAACCATTGCTAGAGGAGAGAAATTATGAGAAGCGGTAGTATCTTTGACAATCAAGACAAACTGAACAACTTTGCATAGGTATAGCCCGCACTTCTCTACGAGACGCTGCGCCTAGCTTCCCCGTAGGGGTAGGGCAAGCTCAGTGACCATCGGAGACATCGCTTAGATTGGGCAAGTATACCAGCATTTTTGACCAGTCTTTAATTAAGTTTCTCAAACCGTTAAGGAATGTGAGAAGCAGGGAAAATAACCAATGCTCAATTCTCCATTCCCCTATTTAGTTTTCATTCTAAGGATTGGTAACATTTATGGCAATTAAAGAACAACCTAAATCACCTCGCTTTCGGATCATTGCTAATATATTGCTGGCAGTATCAGGACTATTCCTGCTTTTAAATTTATTCTTGCCTAATTTATTTGCTTCTGGCCCTGCTGGTGTTCCCTATAGCCTATTTATTCATCAAGTACAAGAAGGGGAAGTCAGCCGCGTTTCCGTTGGTCAAAACGAGATCCTCTACCAACTAAAAACAGAAAATGCCGAACCAGCCCAGGTGTTTGCAACAACACCAATCTTTGATTTAGAGTTACCCAAACTGCTAGAACAAAAAGGAGTTGAATTCGCTGCTACACCTCCACCCAAGAATACTTGGTTTACAACCCTCTTAAGTTGGGTGATTCCACCACTAATTTTTATTGGCATTTGGCAGTTCTTTCTCGCCCGTGGTGGTGGCGGTGGTCCTCAAGGCGCTCTCTCCATTGGTAAGAGTAAAGCTAAGGTTTACGTTGAAGGCGAATCAGCTAAAATCACCTTTGCAGATGTGGCTGGAGTAGAAGAAGCAAAAACTGAGTTAGTAGAAATTGTGGATTTCCTCAAGACTCCGGCACGGTTTACGCAAATTGGCGCTAGGATTCCCAAAGGTGTGTTATTGGTTGGTCCTCCAGGTACTGGTAAGACACTTTTAGCAAAAGCCGTAGCCGGAGAAGCGGGAGTTCCATTCTTTAGTATCTCTGGTTCGGAGTTTGTGGAACTTTTTGTCGGTGTGGGTTCTTCCAGAGTGCGAGATTTGTTTGAGCAAGCTAAAAAACAGGCTCCCTGTATTATATTCATTGATGAATTGGATGCGATCGGTAAGTCTCGTAGCAGTAACGGTTTCTACGGTGGTAATGATGAGCGAGAACAAACCCTCAACCAATTACTAACAGAGATGGATGGGTTTGCAGCTGGCGATGCAACGGTGATTGTGTTAGCAGCTACCAACCGCCCCGAAGTACTAGACCCGGCATTGCTACGTCCAGGCCGCTTTGACCGCCAAGTGTTGGTAGACCGTCCCGATTTATCTGATCGTGAAGCAATTCTCAAGATTCACGCTCAAAAGGTCAAATTAGGAGATGATGTAAATTTAAAAGCGATCGCAACTCGTACCCCCGGTTTTGCTGGTGCAGATTTAGCAAACTTGGTGAACGAAGCCGCATTATTGGCAGCTCGCAATCTCCGTCAAAGTGTTGCTCAAGAAGACTTTGCCGAAGCAATTGAGCGTGTAGTTGCCGGTTTAGAGAAAAAGAGTCGGGTAATGAACGAGACAGAGAAAAAGATAGTTGCATACCATGAAGTTGGTCACGCAATGGTCGGGGCGCTCACAACCGGAAACGGTCGGGTAGAAAAGATTTCGATTATTCCCCGTGGGATGGCAGCTTTGGGCTACACTCTGCAATTACCAACTGAAGACCGCTTTTTGATGAATGAAGAGGAACTGCGGGGTCAGATTGCAACTTTGTTGGGTGGACGTTCCGCCGAAGAGATTGTGTTTAACAGTATTACCACAGGTGCTTCCAACGATTTGCAACGAGCAACTGACTTAGCAGAACGGATGGTAACAGCTTATGGTATGAGTAAAGTCTTAGGGCCATTGGCTTATCAACAAGGACAACAAGCAGCATTCCTGGGCAATGGTGGTACTAACCCCCGACGGGCGGTGAGTGAAGAAACCTCGAAAGCGATTGATAGCGAAGTTAAGGAAATCGTGGAAACAGCCCACGAACAAGCCCTAGAGATTCTCAGACAGAATCGAGACTTGCTAGAAGCGATCGCGACTCAACTCTTAGAAACAGAGGTCATTGAAGGCGAAAAACTGCACAGTTTGTTGAGTCAAGTGAAACCTGTAGCTCATATTAATTCCTAATTACAACAAATTTCAGGTAATCCAACCATAAAGTAGGGGCGCATAGCTGTCATTGGGGTCAACTTAACGTAAACAGTTTAGTTTGCCCCTGGTGTCAGCTATGCTATATCTGCCCCATTTTGATGAATATTGTTTTCAAGCGTTCTGATACATTTTCAGGACATATCCATCCAGGCTTTTTGTTATTACACATTGTCAGGAAAATAGACTGTATTTCCTCACCTGTATAGTCAGGAAAATCTATATAAAAAGCAATACGAGATTTTAAGCCTCAATTACTATTGAGAAAAGTTTTCATCTCAAATGTAATAGCTCGTACTTATAAGGTATGGGGCAAACAGTCTTTCCCTACATCCCACACCCTATACTCCATAACCTGTTTGCGATCAATTCAACTACCTACCGAAAAGAGAACAGAGCTGATGTTAGACAACTGGTTGAGCAAAAAACAGATATGGTTGTTGCGTGGTGTAGTGATTGTGATTTTTTTGATACAAGTCGGAGCATATTTCTGGAGCAGTTACCGAGCAACGAATATCTGCAAGTTGTCGCAGCCTCATTCCCAGTATTGCGATTTGACAGTAGTGCGGAAGTTAAGTGGAGTAGCAGAAGCGATCGCCCTTTCTTCTGATGGTCACACCCTAGTGGGCGGCGGTGGCAAAAGCTTTAGCGTCTGGCATTTGCCAAGTCAGCAGCCTCAATTAACCCTCAAAGGAGACGCGAATGATATTTATGACCTTGCGCTTTCTGCTGATGGTCAGACTTTGGTGAGTGGGAGTTTAGGCAAGACCATTAAGGTGTGGAATTTAGCGACGGGAAAACTCAAATTTACTCTCAAAGGGCATTCTGAAGTTGTAAATGCACTGGTGATCACACCCAATCAGCAAACAATTGTGAGTGCCAGTTCCGACAATACCATTAAGATATGGAATTTGGCGACTGGACAATTAACAAGCACATTGGCACAAACACCGGATGCTGTAATAACTTTGGCGCTGAGTCCGGATGGCAAGACTTTGGTTAGTGGCGATTCGAGCAATCACATCACTGTATGGGATCTGGTAACTGGACGAAAGCGCACCACTTTGACTGGACATTATGGTGCAGTATCTGCTTTAGCCATTAGTCGTGACGGTCAGTTGCTCGCTAGTGGTAGTGCCAAGCAGGTAAAAGTGTGGAACCTGACAACAGAAAAATTGTTGCAGGATTTTGGGGGCTTCTATTTTCCGCAGATCACCATCGCCTTTAGTCCTGATGGGCAATCTTTAATTGCTGGTGGAGGCTATAAACCATACCGGGTGTGGAATCTGGTAACAGGAAATATGGAAGCAACTCTGCCCGATGTTAGCAACTGGTCGGGGGCAATGGTATTTAGTAGGGATGGCAAGACTTTGTTTAGTGCAACACAGGACGGAATTACGGAGTGGAAATTTCCTGCACCAAGCCACCCGTAAAAGAATGTTTGAAAAGTTATGACAGTGCAAGAACCAATTGATTAACTAAGATTTGATTTGCTCTATTTATAAGCGATTGTGCCCCATCAAATGGGAACCATGTTATGTAATTGCGTTCTTGGGCACCATGAAATTATTGCATTTTCTCAAATCCAGACCAGTCATTATAGTTTTAGCAATTGCAGTAAACATCACTGTTATTGATGTAGATTCTTCTAGTTCAAATCTTCCCATAGGCAAGAGTACAATTACTCAGTCCCAACCACAGATTCAACTTGTTCACACACTGACTGGGCATAAAAAAGTGACTTTTGGTGTTCGAGCCGTTGCGATTAGCTCAGAGGGGCAAACCCTAATTAGTGCAGGTAGAGATGATACAATTAAATTCTGGAATTTACGTACTGGGAAATTGCTGCGTAGTTTAGAAGCTCACTCAGATGGTGTCACTTCAATTGCGATTAGTCCAGATGGCAAGAGAATTGTAACTGGTGGGATAAGCACCCCAACAATGAAGGTTTGGGATTTACGCACTTTCCTTATGCTTAACAGCGACAGTGGGCATACTCAACCAGTAGAAACCGTTGCGATTAGTTCAGATGGTAAATTGATTGCTAGTGGCAGTGACGATCATACAATCAAGCTTTGGGATTTACACACGCTTAAGTTGCTTGATACCATTACTGCACACTCAGGATTTGTGAGTAAAGTTGCATTTAGCCCTGATATGCAAACCCTTGTAAGTGCTGGGGGTGGCGATGATAATACAATTAGGCTGATTGATTTGCAAACCAAAAAAACACGCCATATTCTCAAAGGGCACAAAACCGGAGTTGATGCTATTGCCATTACTCCAGATAGCAAAAAGCTTGTTACTGGTAGTTTTGGTCAGCTAGTTTCTCGAAATCGTGCGATTAGTACTCTGAAATTATGGAATCTTCAAACTGGAAAACTACTGCATGACTTTAGTGATAATTTTAATTCAGTTGAATCTCTTGTGATCAGCCCGAATGGAAAATTTCTCATCTGCGGCAATTATGATGGCAGTATTAAACTGTGGAGCTTAGAGACTTTAAAGCCGTTGCATACCTTTCAAGATGGTTCCAGTTCTGTTTTAGGGCTTGCTTTGAGCCGGGATGGTAAAACCCTTGCTAGTAGCAATGAGGATAGTACTGTACATATTTGGCAAATTAAATAACTGCATTAGCCCTATTTTTGGCACATGGGAACTTCTAAAAGGAGAAGCTGGTTAGGGATACAGAACTTAACTTTAACTATGGATATTCTCGCTCAAAAAGTACGAGTCAGGCGTTTCTTGGAAAAGTTGGCAAAAACAATGAGTCCTTAAAATTGCTTTAAGGTTTCCCATAAGGTTTTTTTAACCTACTGTTCAGTAGTGTAAAAGTTCTAGTATTCCAACCTCCCTTGTTAACTATGAGCTTAGTGTATAAATAATTTTGGCAGTTTAGTGTTTTTGGCAATTTAGAACGGTAGGGGCAGAAGCTTGACGCTGGGTATACTTAACTTCCCATCCAGGTAAATTCCACCAGACAACACGCTTTTCCGGTTGTAACCAAAAGTCTAGTTGTTTGATTAAGCCATTCTCAAAAACTAGTTTCGGGAAGGTAGGATAGTCACGATCATCACTCTCGCTATAGTTACGTCCAAGATAGTTAAAACAAGCCTTTAATCCCTGAGCAACTCCCAACTCTTCAACTCCAATGCCTTTTAAGGTCGAATTATCGTAGCTGAAGCTGCCATTGAACGATTTGCCTGCTAAGGAGCCTTTAGTGACATTAATTGTAAAGTCATAGCTAACAGTAGAGTTTTGGGCAAGACTTGTTCCAATTACGCCAGTGCTAAGAGCAGCAGTTGCAATCCCAATTGCAAATTTAGGCAATAGTTTGAGCATGGTAATATTGATCTTTGAAGTTTAGTGCTTTCGGATAATTTGTGCGTAGACGGGCAACAGTTTGTCGATAGACATCCCTTATTGGAGCGATTACCATTACCTAACTCACGTTCGGCAATGATAAAAAGCATATCACCTACTTTGATTTTGTATAGTGGGGCATCAGCAAAGTGTGGGAAGCTAATCAAGTCGTGCCAACTTCAGGGGGCAATCGCTAATCCTGGTCTTTCTGGTGCTGTATTGCCCTAGCGCGAATATATTCCGATTTGCTGGAGGAGACAGTCAAAAGCCTGTTGCAGTCGTTGGGGAAACTGAATCGGCCTTATTTGACGACTGTGGAAGAGAAATTGTTGAGTTTGATAGAGAAAGAGTACGGTGTTACAGATTAAATTCTAGAAATGCCTAACTAATTACCCCGCAAGGGGACTGAAACTTTCAAGTGCGCTAACACTAATAATCAGGGTGTTAAGTTTCCAAAACTAATTACCCCGCAAGGAGAGACAATACCGGAACTAATTGAGGGCTAGCATTCTTTTGTTGACCCCGCCAAACCCCGCAATTGTCTCCAACTTCAGCTATTGGCCATAACACCAACACGGAGAGCAATCCGCTTATATTTGTTTGCATTGTAGGGCATACCTGTATGCATAACTTGGGAGTTATCCCAAAACACAATATCTCCAGGTTGCCAAATATGGGCATAAGCTGGTGTACAGTCCAGAATCTCCCGAAACAATTCCTGCCAATACTGTTTAGCAGCTTCTGGTTTGTTTTCTAGCCCTTTGAGAATCGAAGTGTCTGAACCCAAATATAAACAATAGCGCCCAGTTACTTTGTGAGTTGAGACAATTGGATGTAATTTCCGAGGAATCTCTACCCCTGGCTGTGGGGAGATAGGTGACAGGTGATACATCGACAGTAGTCCTAATTGCTGCTGATGTTGGGGAGCGAGATTGTGGTAGGCTTCCACCATGTCGAGAAATTCAGTGGTGTGGGGCTGTCCATCCGTTCCTTTGTCCGGGATGGACACCCCATAAAGCATCACGACATAGAGGGCATTCATATCCAGTCCCTGTGTTTTAGGGAGATGGTCTTTATCGTGATGCCATTGCCAAGCAACTTTGCCGACCACCTCACCAGAAAGCCCCTTGGGATTACCTAAAATGGAGACTCCAGGACTTTGTAAGTCTGGAGCGATTTCGGGATCTAGAGGTTTGGGGCGATGACCGAGGGTTGAGTCACCAAACGTCTGGATGGCAAAGTCTTTCAACTGGGATGCCGTCAGTTTTTGCTTTCTGACAACAATAACCCCGTGTTCCCAGAGAGATTGCTTCAATTCCTCAACTTGTTGGTCTGTTATGGATGCAAGATTACAATCTCGTAGAACTTCCTTGCCCAGTCTTGAATGCTGCTGTACGGTCAACAATTTATTCATCTTAAGTAAATACCGTTTCATAATATTATTCACCTCAAGTTTCGTGCTTTACGCAAAAAACGAATCATCTTGAAGTTGGCATTACGAATTTTAAAGGTCAGCACAAGCCAGCGTATCATAGACGGCATCTGCGACTTTGAGCTTCTTCTTTGGTGGGTTAGAGGATATGGTTGCTGGTGATGGGGTGCTGAGTAAAGAAATTTGAGGATGAGAAAGTAGCGTAGGCGCAGCCCGTCGTAGACATCGCTCTTAAAGCAAAACGTAGCCAATCGATTTTCTCTCTTACTGCCGAAAGTTCTGCTGATGTGGACTATTATGAGACACTAAGCATAAGCATGAATACAATTTCATATGAACACTCGTTTATTAAAAAGTGCAAATAAATTTTAATTGTCAACTCTGTAGCTGTTGCTATTTATACCGAAACAACGAAAACTTATCGTTTTCAAGGCAATGCAAAATAGTCCAAATTTAAGCATCGATTGTGTAGACAAGCTTAAGGTACTGGCTGATGAAACCCGTTTGGCAGTTTTACAACTTTTGATTGACAGCCCAAAGCGAGTAGGAGAGATGAATGCGATTTTGCATTTGGAGCAAAGTCTGCTCTCTCATCATTTACAGGTTTTGCGTCGAGCCAAATTGGTTATGCGGGAGCGAGATGGCAAAGCATTTCTCTATCGTCTTGCCCCTCAAGTCGAAGTAGCTACAGGCAAGGCTTTAAACCTCGGCTGTTGTGTTCTCTCGTTCAACTAAAACCCGGAATATTTATAGAAGTAAAGGGAGAAGATGAAACATTCACAAATTTCGGCGATCGCAATAGGATTAGTGACAAGCATTTGGTTGCAAGGTTGTTCTCAACCTCCGCAAGCAGTCACAAATGATGCAAATAGGCTACAAGGAAAATTGGTACTTACTGGTTCAAGTACGATCGCACCATTAGCAGCAGAAATTGGCAAAAAGTTTGAATCGCAACATTCCGGTGTGCGAGTTGATGTGCAATCAGGCGGTTCTTCTCGCGGTATTACAGATGCTCGTCAAGGTGTAGCTAATGTTGGCATGGTTTCCCGTGCCTTAAAGCCTGACGAAAAAGATTTAAAAGCCTTTTCCATCGCTCGTGATGGAGTAACGGTGATTCTCCATCAGGAAAATCCCGTGCCATCCCTAACTGACAAGCAGGTTGTAGATATTTACACAGGCAAGGTAAATAACTGGAAACAGGTAGGGGGTAAGGATGGGGCAATTACAGTTGTTAATAAAGCCGAAGGACGTTCTACCCTGGAATTATTTACCCACTACTTCAAGCTAAAAAATACTGACATCAAAGCACAAGTAGTAATTGGTGATAATGAGCAAGGAATTAAAACTGTAGCTGGAAACCCAAATGCTATTGGCTATGTTTCCATTGGCTCGGCAGAAAATAGCGCCGCCAATAAAGTACCAATCAAATTGCTAGCTGTAAACGGTGTAGCAGCAACAACAGCTAATGTACAAAACGGCAGCTTTCCTATTTCTCGACCGCTTAACTTGGTTACAAAAACCGAACCCCAAGGACTGGCTAAAGAATTTATTAACTTTGCACAATCACAGCAGGTAAGTGACATTGTTAAAAAGCAAAACTTTGTCTCCATCGCCCAATGATATTTGGTTAATTTGGATACTACGAGGGTTGGCAACAATCGCCGGAGCGATCGCACTTTTAATTGTTGTCTTTCTACTTTGGGAATCCTTACCAATCTTCAGTCGTATACCACTATCCCGCTTCTTTACTGACTCCTCTTGGAACCCCACAGCAGGTTTATATAATCTCTCACCCATGTTACTGGGTACTTTCTTGGCAATGGCTGGTGCAGTGCTAATTGCTACTCCTATAGGGATTTTATCTGCTGTCTTTTGCCAATTCTATGCCCCGCCAATGGTAGCTCAACTCTATCGCCGCCTCATTGAATTATTAGCAGGGATTCCTTCTGTAGTTTATGGCTTTTGGGGATTAGTCGTGCTGGTTCCTCTGATTGGAAAAATTCATCCACCAGGGCCAAGCCTATTAGCAGGAATAGCAATTTTGGCGGTGATGATTCTGCCAACAGTCGCCCTTGTAGCCGATGCTAGCCTCGAAAAAGTTCCCACCTCTTACATTCAAGGTGCGGCTGCACTAGGGTTATCACGTTGGACAACAATCTGCACAGTAGTTTTTGCATCAGCCAAATCAGGGTTATTTACAGGCTTAATTTTAGGGACAGGTCGTGCCATTGGTGAAACAATGGCAATTTTGATGGTATGCGGCAATGTGGTACAGACTCCCAAAAGCTTATTTGACCCCATCCGCACACTCACAGCCAATATTGCTTTAGAAATGGCCTATGCCACAGGGGATCACCGTAGTGCGCTTTTTGTCAGTGGTTTGATATTGATGGGAATGATTGTAGTCTTAGTGGCGATCGCTGAAGTTATCAGTCAAGGCAAATGGCAGAGATAAAACAAATCAAAGATAATCGTATCACTCCCAGAGAGTGGCTAGCAACCAGCTTAGTTTGGGCAACAGCCGCCCTCGTTACCGCCATCTTTTTATGGATAGTCAGCGATATCCTCTGGCACGGTATGGGATATTTATCTTGGGAATTTCTGATTAGTGAACCAGAAAATGCGGGTAGAGAAGGTGGAATTGCCAGTATTCTCGTTTCCACCATTTTAATTATTGGTGTATGTATGACGGTTTGCCTGCCCGTTGGTGTTGGTACAGCAGTTTTACTAGCAGAATTTACTCCTAGTGATAGTTGGTTCGCTAGATTAGTGCGCCGCAGTCTAGATGTACTTGCTGGTGTACCTTCGATTGTCTTCGGGTTGTTTGGTAACGTCTTGTTTTGCAAAATTTTAGGGCTGGGGTTTTCCATTCTTTCAGGCGGACTCACACTAGCGTGTATGGTGCTACCAATCTTGATTCGCTCTACAGAGGAAGGATTTTTAGCGGTTCCTAATGAGTACAGATTAGGAGCCGCCGCTCTTGGCTTTTCGCGCACAACCACAATATTTCAGATATTATTACCTGCTGCTGTTCCTGGTTTAGTTGTGGGATTTGTGCTTGGCGTTGGTCGGGCTATTGCAGAAACTGCGGCTTTAATTTTTACTAGCGGTTACGTAGACCGAATGCCTCAATCACTCCTCGATTCTGGACGTACCCTTTCGGTTCATATTTTTGATCTCTCAATGAACGTTTCAGGAGGAGATAAGAGTGCTTATGCTAGTGCATCGGTTTTGCTATTACTACTGCTGTTGATTAATGGCACAGCAGCTTGGATTGCACGACGTTGGTTACACAGCAGAGTTATTTCTGGATGAGGACTGGTGGATATAGAGCAATACGCTTGGGTTAAGGCTTTACTCTTTGTCAAAGTGAATTTTTTTAACGAACCGCAAAGGACGCAAAGGACACGAAGGAAGAGAACGAAGAGAAGAAAGATGTTTAGGGACTTCCAAATAAAAAAATACTCAAAAAACTCTCTCCTCCTTATTCCTCTGTGTCTCTGTGGTTCGTTTATTTGGATAATTTATTTCTTGGAAGTCCCTTAACTCAACTGTATTGGGATATAAAGGAGGACATCTTGGCAATTACTGAACCGTTGATTCAAATTGAGAACTTAACTCTGCAATATGCACAAAAAACTGCGCTTGCTAATGTCAACTTAGCTGTCAATGCCGGAGAAATTTTGGCTTTGGTTGGGCCTTCTGGTTGTGGAAAAACTAGCTTGCTCAGTTGTCTCAACCGCCTCAGCGATATGATTCCCAAGTGTCGAGTTCAGGGAAGAATCCGCATTGGTAATCTAGAAGTGGTAAATTCCAAAATCAATGTCATCGCCTTGCGGCGTCAAGTCGGCATGATTTTTCAAAAACCCAATCCCTTTCCTTTCTCAATATGGCAAAATCTGGAATTACCTTTGCGAGAGCATGGCATCCGCGATCGCCACCAAATTGATACAATTATCGAAACCAGCCTCCAAGATGTAGGGCTATGGGATGAAGTAAAAGACCGATTGCAATCTTCAGCTTTAGCTCTTTCTGGTGGGCAGCAGCAACGTTTGTGCATAGCTAGAGCTTTGGCTTTGCAGCCAGAAATCTTACTACTAGATGAACCTTGTAGTGCCCTCGACCCTATTTCCAGCAACCTTGTTGAAGATTTAATTATCAGTTTGCGCCAGCGCTATACTCTGTTAATTGTTACTCACAATCTGGCTCAAGCCAAGAGAATTGCAGATCGAGTCGCTTTATTTTGGGTACAAGACGGCATTGGACAACTGATTGAATCAGGTACTGTAGAGCAGGTTTTTAATCATCCTCAACATCCTTTAACAGTTGCTTATGTAACTGGTGCCAGGGGTTGAGTAAGATTGCGGTCTTTGGGATCAAATTAATAACATCAAAATACTCAAAATTGCTAACCATGCCATTGTAGTTGTTAACGCAGAGTGGAAGTCAAGCGTTACGCGTCATTGGTAATTGATTCAAATACAGAGGATCGCTTTGTCAACTAAATTCGTCAGGATTAGTCGAACAGACTACTAGACGGCAATCATTTAAAAGTACATTAAGTTCCTGTACAGCTTTCAAGGGATTTTTAAAAGTAAACATAGATGCGATCGCAGCTTCATAAGGATTTCTGCCTGTTCTTTTGACGGCGGCTAACGCATCTTTATTGGAGAATCCCCGAATACTAACCAACCATGCAGCTAGCACATGACCAGTGCGACCAATACCACCCGAACAGTGTACAACTACTTTTTCACTTTGTTTGTCTGCTGCTACTAAAAAAGGAATTATTCTTTGGGTGAGCATTTCTAAATTAACGAATTGAAAATCTATAATCGGTGCCCAACAAACTTGCTGCTCACAAAATTCTTGTTGATATATGCCTAAAAGATTTGAGTAACGAGTTAGTTGCTTTTGGGGGAGAAGACAGCAGACTCGTTGGATATTTTGTTTTTTCATGAACTCAATCCAATCAGATACCTGTTGATTGGAGTAACCAGGTCTGGAAGCACCAAATACAATCGGTTCATCTTCCCAAGCGGCAGCAAACTTGTATGTATTTCTAGTCATTTGTTCCGATGCCTGTGGGTTGTGTTTATCCATTAAGATAAGGAATTTATTTTTGTCTTCCTCCTGAGACTGGTTCATTACTTCACCTCCCTACTAATAAGTTTTCATCAATAATGTCAACCCAGTTTAAACGATCTCCTCAATCAAATGGTTGTTGGGAAATATAGCTCGCTACAGTTAGCGATCGCTGGAATTATGAGCCTTTTTTTAGTATGGCTCATAGTCCAGAGTCCTCAAATTTAGAGTCTAAAAATTTCAGCAATTTAGCTTAAAGGTTTCTGAGCTTGAATTTTGTCAAAAATAGCACCTTCACTAAAAAATTTCTGCCCTATACTGTTCCAGCCTCCTAAATCCTGAACTTTCAATAAAGTTTTAATTTGAGGAAAATCGCTACTAAGTTGTTTTGCGATCGCAGTATCAACAGGACGAAACCCTATTTTGGCAAATTCTCTTTGTACCTCTGGAGTGTAGAGATATTGGACAAATGCTTCTGCAACTTTTCGAGTAGCGTGTTGTTCAACATTTTTATCTACTACAGCAATAGGATTTTCAATAGAGATATTGACATCAGGGACAACATACGAAAACTTTTCGCCCTTTTGTTTTGATAGGATCATTTCGTTTTCATAATTGAGTAAGGCATCACTCTGACCTTGTTTAAAGAACAATTCACTGGCATTGTGAGCAGTCTTGGGCTGCAAGGGTACATTTTTATAGACCTTGGAAATAAAATCTAATGCCTGACTCTCATTATTGCTAGTTTTTGTGGCGAAACCCCACAAACTCAGAAAATTCCAGCGCGCACCACCTGATGTTTTCGGGTTCGCTGTTATCACACTCACACCAGGGCGTGCTAAATCTGACCAAGTTTTAATATTTTTGGGATTACCCTCACGAGTAGCAATTGCAACTACAGATTGGGTCACAATTGCATTATTTGGCGCTTCTTTTTCCCAGGCGGGTTGAATAAAACCTTTCTGAACAAGTTTCTCAATATCAAGGGCTAGTGATAGGTGTACTACATCAGCCTCTAAACCATCAATTACATTTAGGGTTTGAGAACCAGACCCATCATAACTTTGAGTAAAAGTCAGATTTTGGTTATGCTCTTTTTTCCACTTATCTACGAATTTGGGAATGATCTGCTCGTATGCGTCTTTTGTCACCGAATAGGAAACAAACGTTAGCTTGACATCACCAACAGAAGTGGCCTTAGTATCACCAGTCTTATCAACGTTAACACCAGAGCAAGCCGTCATGACTAGACTGACGCTGATTCCCACCAAAAATAAGGATATAAACCACCAGTGTCTTATAGCTTGCCAAAGCTTGACAATATAAGAGCGATCTGGCTTCGTTATGTAGCTATGGTATTTTTTGATACTCAAAATTTCCCCTTTAGGTAATAAATGCGGTATTCCGCGCGATTTACTGTAGTTTAAAGGTATTATAAGGTAGTTCCTGAAATTACATAACCTTTTATTAACCTAAATTTAAACAAGTTGTAGATTATGTACTGAAAGAGGCTTACTGTTGCCAAAATGAGAGCCTTATTCGTACCTGTTTACGATTGCGGAAGCGAAGGATGGTTGTTAATGTTCTTACTTTTGATTTTTAGCAAACAGGATCGAATTTGGTACAACCGCCCAAATCCACGCCGACTCAAAACATCAAATAGCGATCGCAGAACTAACAGTGACAGTTGTGACGCTATTCTTAGTGCTAGGGGCAGACACTCTATTCAAGCTGTAAATCTTTTAATTAAAGTTAGCAAAGCTGTTGTTAGCTAACGCACATCTGGGCGCAGAGCTATAAAATATTGTAATGAGCGCGATCGCATCAAAGGCTGTCCCTTCTGCCTTTTTTCGGTCAAGTTTACACCTCTACCTGTTTGATCTCTGCATCTGTTGCTTGGTCTATTTCTATAAACTTTGGCCCAGCAATGAGAACTATCACCATCATTAATAGACTCGTCACCATGATGATGCTGACTACGCTGGGATCTTCAAAATTACTCGTAGCTACTAATAATGCTGCGGCAAAATTGCGTTGGGCTGTTCCGACTCCTAGTACTCTTTGAGTATCAATGTCAGGCCCACCTAAAAGATAACCGACGCTAAAGGAGAATATAATAAATATCGCACAAACAAAGATTGCACCTGTTTTTAATAAGCTAATGATATCGTTGGTGTGAATGAAGAGTCTGACTACTAGACCAAAAAGTAATCCAATACTAGATAATTTGAATAAAATTGGCTGGATAATAGGAGCGATCGCAGCAAATTTAGCTTTGATAAATAATCCCATCACTAACGGACTAACCATCAGCAACAATAAGGGTTTGGCAATGTCCCAAGAGTTGATTTGCACACCTTGCACTACTAAAGGTAGTACAATCGGCATATAAAAAATAGTGCCCAGCATCAGCAACATCATTAATCCCACAGAAAAAGCTATATTGCCCTTGACTATTTGAGCAAGTTTAGGCAAAGCTGGCGGGCCTGATGCTACTGCCATAATTAGTAAACCATCTCTAATTGGTTCTTTTAGAGGTACTACTTGTACTAGCAAATAAACAAAAACTGGCACCAATACAAAATTTGTTAGTAAAGACAAGATGACGAGTCGAGGGCTGCGGAGTGGTTTCCAAATCTGTTGTACTGTTAAACCTAAACCTGCACCCAACATAGTGCAAACAATGAATGTGAAAAGTGCAAGTTTGTCGATTATTACTAAAATTTCATTCATGATTTAATTATTTGTCAAAATAAATATCTAGTTGGGATAGGGAACAGGGGACAGTAAATTAATCCAAAGATTCGAGTTGTATTGAAGCCCATTCCCTATTCCCTATTTCCTATTACTTCAACTCCAGGCTGACTTGCTGTAAGTTACCAGTAAAGGCAAACGGGACTTGATAAGTATCAACAACGGCAGTACCTGTATCTCTGCCAACATCAAAGGTTTCATCTAGGGCTAAACGGTAAGCAATGGTTTTTTCCACACGTCCTTCGGCTACCTGTTGGTCATTGATGAATAGTTTGCCGATTCCGCCTGCACCTACAGCGCCACCGTCATAATCAAAGTTGAAACGAAGTGTAGATTTACCGGAGGGCAATTTTTCTCTTGATTGGATGATGTAGCGGGCAGTATTGGCGTAGTTGTAGACATAGGTAGGCTTGCCATCCTCAAGGAAAAAACTCCAACCAGCAAAGCGTCCGCCTTGGGTCAAAAGGACACCCTCTGCCCCACTTTCAGGAATTTCTACATTAGCTGTGATGCTGAAAGATTTATTTTTCAGGTTTGGGGCGCTACCTTCTGGGATGCCGAATGTACCTGGATAATAGGTGAAAGTTGTGCGTCCTCTGGTGAGGCTGGGGCGAATTTTAACATCAAATCTTTCAGCGATGCGATCGTCTAATGGTAATACTTGGTGCTTGCGGGCTTCCTTTAAAAACAACTTTTGCAGTTTTTCTAGCTTGTCTGGGTTTTCCTTTGCTAGGTTGTTCGCTTCGCTAAAATCTTCTGTAATGTTGTACAGTTCCCACTCATCTGTATCAAAGCTACCTTTGACAGTTCGTTCCCAAGGTAAGCGACCGTGACGCGCTGCCGCTACCCAACCTTCATCGTAAATGGCTCGGTTGCCCAACATCTCGAAATACTGAGTTTGACGATGAGAGGGAGCATCAGGGCGATCGAAGGTATAAACAAGGCTAGTACCTTCGATTGGTTGTTGCTTAACACCATTCACTTCTTTAGGAGCGGTAATTCCCGCTACTTCTAAAATGGTGGGTGCAATATCAATTACATGATGGAATTGGCTACGAATGCCACCTTGGTCTTTAATATTTGCGCCCAAAGAAATCACCAAAGGGTTACGAGTTCCGCCAAAGTGAGAGGCGATTTGCTTTGTCCATTGGAAGGGAGTGTTGACTGCCCAAGCCCAAGCCGCCGGAAAATGGTTAAATGTTTTGGGACTACCTAAGTCATTATATGCAGCTAGCAGTTGTTGCAGATTTTCGGGTACACCGTTGAAGACTTGGAGTTCGTTGACGCTGCCTGTTAAACCGCCTTCTGCACTAGCACCATTGTCTCCAACAATGTAAATGACTAGGGTGTTATCCAATTCACCAAGTTGGTCAACGGCATCAATCAGCCTGCCTACTTCATAATCTGTATGACCTAAAAATCCAGCAAATACCTCGGCCATGTGGGCATAGAGTTTTTGCTGTTCTGCTGTGAGGGAATCCCAAGCTGGTAGTTCTTGGGGGCGAGGAGTGAGTTGGGTATTGGCAGGAATTACACCCAGTTGTTTTTGACGGGCAAAGATTTCTTCGCGTAATTTATCCCAGCCTTGGTCAAATTTGCCTTTGTATTTATCAATCCAAGCTTTGGGGGCGTGGTGCGGTGCGTGGGTGGCTCCAGTGGCGAGATAGGCGAAAAAGGGTTTTTCAGGAGCAATGGATTTTTGGTTGCGAATCCAGGCGATCGCATGGTCTACTAAATCAGGAGTCAGGTGATAATCTGGCTTGTTGGTTGGTTTCTCGACTCGCCTAGTATTTTCTACTAAGGCAGGACTCCACTGATTAGTATCACCGCCAAGAAAGCCGTAAAAGTACTCAAATCCTAACCCTGTAGGCCAGCGATCGAAAGGCCCGGCGGCACTCGTTTCATAGTCTGGGGTATTGTGCCATTTACCGAAAGCTGCTGTGTTATAGCCATTTTGTCGTAGTATTTCAGCAACGGTGGCGGCACTTTTAGGCAAAATTGTTGTGTAGCCAGGATAACCTGTAGCTAATTCCTCAACGACCCCTGTATTAACTGAATGGTGATTGCGTCCAGTTAACAAAGCTGCCCTGGTAGGCGAACACAGGGCTGTGGTGTGGAATTGGTTATAGCGTAATCCTCTTTCGGCTAGGCGCGTCAAATTTGGAGTGTCCACCGGGCCGCCAAAAGTACCCGCTTGTCCAAAGCCCACATCATCTAGGATCGCTAGCAAGACATTGGGTGCTTTGGCTGGGGCAGTTATGGGTTGAGGAAAGTCTGGTTGTGATTCTTTGTAGGTGAGGCCGATTTTACCTTTGAACTCTGGCAAAGGAACGGGTAAAACTTGCGATGTAGCTGCTAGGGCGGGGCCATTGACCATCAACAAAGTGATGAGCAAAGATAAAGCGATCGCCTTTGCAATTTCTGGAAACAAATTCCAGTGCTTGGATTCAAACTTCATTCTTCATCCTTTCTATAGTCAGGTTTTTCACTAAGCGAAATCCGATATGGGTAGTTCCCGTGTCGGGGGCTTGAGATTCTCGCGCTGCTGGGCGGAAGCGGCTGCAATAGTTGATAGCACACAAATAAGAGCCACCTTTGATTACGTGTAGAGCGTTTTCGGTGGGTTTGTTGGGGTCAAAACTTTGTTCTGGGCCTTTTGGATTGACACTGTGGTTTTTTTGGTTGTGTCCTGGACGAAACCAATCGGAGGTCAATTCCCAGACGTTACCTGTAATGTCATACAGACCATAACCATTTGGCGGAAAGGAACCAACTGGGGCAATACCTGCGTAACCATCGCTTTTGGTGTTGAAAAAGGGAAAAATTCCTTGCCAGGTGTTAGCTTTTTTCTCAGAGTACTGGTTGCCCCAGGCATAAGTTGCAGCATCTAACCCACCACGGGCGGCGTATTCCCACTGGGTTTCGGTGGGTAAGGATTTTCCTGCCCATTGAGCGTAAGCTACAGCATCTTCGTAGGCAATATGAACGACTGGATAATTATCTTGATGCGTGATGCCTGCGGTGGTCACTGAGCTTTGTCGAAGTGGGGGCTGTGCGATCGCACTTTCTCTTCCAAATGGATGTCGCCAATTCGCCCCAGTCTGCCAATGCCACCAACTCAGTTGTTTTGCTCCTGGTTTTGCGATTTCAAACACCAAAGAACCCGGCAATCTCTGCTCATCTGGCAAGTCGGGAAACTGTTCTTTTGGTAAAGGGCGCTCTGCACAGGGCAAACGCATCTTATTTACTAATAAAAACTAAGAAAGATTGCAAAATGATATAGATAATTGCAAAAATTGATGTAACGATAAGCAAACTAA
>NZ_JBALEA010000049.1:0-76357 GCF_036917135.1 Nostoc sp.
ACGGTCAAATTTCTGCAACATTAGGAGCAGCAGGGAATTACTATGTTGGAATTTCAGCAGACACCAACGTCAACTCCAACTATTCTCTACAGTTAGCCAACACTACCAGCACAAGCAATCAGCGTCTCACTGGTAATGCACTGAATAACACTCTGATTGGCGGTGACGGAAATGACCAACTGCAAGGGTTAGCAGGAAATGACACCCTTCAGGGAGGTAATGGTAATGATATTCTCACTGGTGGAACTGGTAATGACTTACTTTGGGGAGGTAATGGTGACGATATTCTCACTGGTGGAACTGGGAAGGATAAATTTCTGTTCCAAAGCAGTGGGGTTTTTAACACAAACTTAGGTGTTGATTACATCACCGACTTTGAAGCGGGACAAGACCAGATTGTGCTGAGTAAAACTACCTTCAATGCTGTTACTAATACTGCAGGACAAGCTTTAACTGACTTTGCAGTTGTTGCTAACGATCAACTTGTTAACGCGAAGAATGCACATATTGTCTATAGTCAAAGTAGTGGTAGCCTCTTCTATAACCAAGATGGCAATGTTTTGGGTGCTGGAACAGTGTTTGAGTTTGCTCGTTTAGGTAATTCTGATATCACTTTGAGTAGTAGCAATTTCAGTCTGATTGCCTAGTTTTTTAGGTATTAAGATGTAGAATATCTTAATACCTTTGCCAAAAAATTAAGGTTCTTCAGTACTTGTTATGCGATAGCAGTTCCCACTCAGATGCGGTACAAAATTATATCGCAAGGTGTAGGGGCAATTCATGAATTGCCCCTACGGGTGTACCTCACGTGAACGATAACCGCTATAAACTAATAATTAAAATGCCAATTAATTTAATAAATTTAGTTTATAAGCAATTATGATAAACATTTTTACTTGATCGTAACGATTTGAAAGCTTTTAGGACAAAAAATACAACTTATACGCTAATCAAACGCTTGGTTAAACATGATTTCTCACATAAGTATGTCAGAGTAACTAATGGCGATCGCAAGATAGCTACAACAAGTTACCCGAAGAAATGGTGAGCTTACTGATAAGAAAGAAATGCCTAACTGAACTGTATTGCCTTTTAACTATATTTAGCCAGGAAATAATCCAGGTTTCCAGCTTTACATTTTGCTTGGAGTAGTGGAAATCGGTAAATATTTATACTTCCTTAAATAGCCTCTGAGGAGATTTAACATGAACAGCCTCTTATTTTTACCTGTTACTTTAGTGTTAGGAAATCTCTACTTTCGTGGCTTGTGGATGACGGTGCAGAAATTACCTACAGCCGAAAGCCCAATTCTATTAACTTTAGGCAGTTTTTTTGGACGGCTAGCGATCGCCATTATCAAATCGCTCAAGCAGTCCGCAAAACCATCACCACTTATGAGGAACTGAAAGATATTATTGCGATGTTGGGCTTAGAAGAATTATCGGTAAGCGATCGCCAAGTGGTATCCCAAGCGCGACGTTTAGAACGGTTTATGACTCAACCTTTCTTTTCCACCGCTCAGTTTACAGGTTTGACAGGGAAATTAGTCGAATTAGACGATGTACTAGATGGATGCGATCGCATTCTCAATGACGAGTTTGCTGAGACACCAGAGCGATCGCTCTACATGATCGGCTCAATTAATGAAGTCGTAAAAGCACCAGAGGAGAGCAAAAAATCATGACCGACTCACCATCAGAAATGCGGCTCAAAGTTGTCTTACCCACCAAAATCCTGATTGAAACAGCCGCGATCAAAGTGATTGCTGAAGCGGAGAATGGGATATTTTGCTTACTGCCTCGCCATATAGATTTTGTGGCAACGCTAATACCGAGTTTGCTATCCTTCGTCTCACCGCAAGGACAAGAACAATTCTTTGCCATCGATCAAGGAATTTTGATTAAACATGGGGATGAGGTAACAGTTGCTACCCAAAACGCCGTCCAAGGTGGCGATTTGGGAATGTTGAAAAAAACCGTTGAGCAGCAGTTTCACTTAATCGATGAACGGGAAAAAACAGCACGTTCCGTTTTAGAAAAGCTCGAGGTAAACACAATTCGGCACTTTATTCAGTTAGGTGAATATGTATGAAAACTCCCTCTCGAAAGTCGCAATTGCATCTTTTTGCTAAAGCGATCGCTAATAAAGAACGTCGCAAACTTTATGCTCGTCAAGCAAAACCTTATGGTGGCGTTTGGTTTGGTTTAGGTTTTGCCGGCTTGATCGGTTGGTCAGTCGTCGCACCAACTTTGTTAGGAATGGCACTAGGCATCTGGCTCGATTTCCGATTTCCCAGTAACTTGTCATGGACATTAGCCCTGATGCTAGCAGGTTTAACCATTGGTTGTTTGATTGCCTGGCAATGGGTATCCCAGAAGCAAAAACGGATGGCAAGGTCTCAACCACCCGATGATTTTCCTCAATCTCCAGCAGATTCTCCTAACCAAGAAAAAGGAGATTAAAAATTCAAATGTAAGTAGAGCGGCGTGAATAATTCAAGGTTTGTAGTAAGGACTTTAGTCCTAATTTGAGGGCTTCAGCCCTCTCTTTGAGACGCTGCGCGAACACTACGAACTCATCTCAAGATTTTTTACATTACTTAATCTACTTTGATTTATTCTCACCTACTTACTTATTGAATTTTGAATTGTTATTTCTGGCTTTCAAGCATTGCCTTTGCTTGCAAAAGTTCTTGATGCTTTTCTTCGTTGACCTTTGGATATTTGAGGTTGAGTTCCTTTAACTGGGTGTGAATGATGCCAGCTACTACAAGGCGAGTAAACCATTTGTGATCGGCTGGGATAACGTACCAGGGTGCCCATTCTGTACTGGTGTGATTGAACATATCTTCATAGACAGCCATGTACTCATTCCAAAAAGTACGCTCCCTAGCATCATCAACAGAGAACTTCCAGTTTTTATCAGGGAGGTCAATCCGTTCTAAAAAGCGCTTTTTTTGCTCTTCTTTAGAGACATTCAGGAAAAACTTCAGGACAACAATCCCATTGTTGACCAGATATTTCTCAAAGTTATTGATTTCCTCAAAGCGGCGTTTCCAAATGTGTTTGTCTATAAAACTAGGCGGGAGGTGTTGCAGTTCTAGAAGTTCTGGATGAACTCGCGTTACCAGCACTTCTTCATAATATGAGCGATTGAAAATTCCAATTTGTCCTTGTGCTGGTAACGCTTTGAAGCATCGCCATAAATAGGTATGATCCAACTCTTCTGTAGAAGGAGCTTTGAAGCTATACACCTGACATCCTTGGGGATTAATACCAGACATAACGTGTTTGATAGTACTGTCTTTACCCGCAGCATCCATTGCTTGAAAAATAATTAGTAAAGCATAGGTATTTTGGGCATAGAGAATATCCTGATATTTGGCTAAAGCCTCAATGCCTCTCTGCAACTCATTTTTAGCATCAGACTTATCCAGATAATTATCTTTGTAAGCTGGGTTATAGTCTTTAGTAAGGGAAATTTTCTGCCCTGGTGAAACAATAAAGGGACGAATAAAATCGTCACGTTTTTTGATGGGAAATAGCTTCGATGATGAATCAGTTTGGCTATGTTTATCAGTCATATTTTTCACTCTCCAATGTATAATATCAATAGTACTAAAATCAGTGACTCGTGAATTTTGTTCGGTAAATAGGACTTACACAAAACTACACCCGGTGTGGGCAATTCATGAATTGCCCCTACCGTAAAATCAGGATCTCGGCTATTGTTTGCGTAATTTCCAAAGGCAACAAAAACTCCACCAACAGGCTGAGGAACTGGACATAAAAAATTGTGAAAATCGGGATTAGCTTACTACCCACCGCAGAATAACCCGCAATTAAGAGGTCAGTGATGCCCTGACTTTTCACGTCATGTGGAAAAGCCAACGAAAAACCTAACCCCCTAACCCCCTTCCCTACAAGGGAAGGGGGAAGATTCAAAGTCTCTCTCCTTGTAGGAGAGAGAAATAGAAGCGAGGTTTTCCAGATCCCGTGAAAAGTCAGAGTGATGCCAACTGCAACAGACTTTAAAGACTACTATGCCATCTTGGGAGTGAGCAAAACTGCAAAGACTGAAGAAATCAAACGAGTTTACCGCAAGCTTGCTCGCAAATACCATCCTGACCTGAATCCTGGAGATAAAGATGCAGAGGCAAAGTTCAAAGAACTGAACGAAGCAAATGAAGTACTATCTGATCCAGAGAAGCGGGAGAAATACGATCGCTTTGATCAGCACTGGAATCACCCTGGTTACACTGAAGCGCCGCCACCCAGTTCCACTAATGTTGGTACAACTGACTTCGATCAGTACGGCGACTTTGATTCATTTATCAACGATCTGCTGGGTCGTTCGAGACGTCAAACCTCCACTGGTGGCTTTGATGATTTTAGTGGTGGATTTCGTTCTCAAGCACCTGCACCGGATACTGAAGCCGCGATCGCCCTCACATTTTCCGAAGCATTTCACGGTGTCCAAAAGCGTTTACAACTCGACGACGAAACGATCAACGTCCGTATTCCCGCAGGTGCAAAACCAGGCAGTCGAATTCGGCTCAAGGGAAAAGGTCGTCCTAGTCCGTTATCTCCACAGCGCGGCGATTTGTATTTAACTATCGAGGTGTTACCGCATCCCTGTCTATCGATTTGAGGGCGATAACCTGGTTTGTGACATTCCCATTCGCCCCGATGAAGCGGTTTTAGGGGCAGAAATTAGCGTACCATTATGCAACAGCAACGCTAGCAGTATTTTTTGTTGATCAGGATGCCGAGAATGATCAAGCAGAACTGGCAGGTGCAAAATCAATTCAAGCCCTGCAAGCAGAAATTACCGCACTGCGAACTGAGATTCAAGCTTTAGCACGACGAGATTTAGACCAATAACTTCCAAAGCATCGCAAATTAAATAAAACCTTGCTTTCATAGAAAATCTTCCTCAAGAACAATACCTTCACCAATTTTAAAGGGTAAGGTAACAATAAACTACGTTGCAAGTGGCAGAGCGATCGCCATATTAATCAAGCCTTGCAACAATTTCAGCTAAAGGTTGAAATGTATTTAAGTAGAGCGGCGTCGGCATCAAAATGGGCTGGTAGTCAATGAGCAATTGCTTTGGACAATCAACCTAATTACAATTTGCCATCAGCATCAAAAACCCTTGGTTGATCTTTGCCCTCACTGTAATCATGAATCATCTTTGTTAAACTGGCGCTCAAGACCTGGTTACTGCACAAAGTGTGGAGAGTGGTTAGGCGCAAATCAATGCCTTAAGACATTTACAGATGGTTCCAATCAAAAAGCCGCCAAATGGCGGCTTTTTTGACTATGGGCAGTACCAGACTCGAACTGATGACGTCCTGCTTGTAAGGCAGGCGCTCTACCAACTGAGCTAACCGCCCAATCCTTAACTAATATAGCAAAACATTTCGCATTGCGCTAGTAGTTTTAAGAAAATCTTTTTTCTCTTATACTGACTCAGTATTCAGTTACTCAGCACTGGCTCAACGCCCCGCTATCGCTAACAGGATTTAGGATGCCCTCTGGTCGGACGCACGATCGCATTACTATGTATGCTCTGCCGTTGGTGGCGGGCGTTACTTTGTGGCAGACTCGCAGTAGCAATGCGACTTTGTTGGTTGCAGGCGGGTTTCTCTTTGGTGGGCTGATGTTTGGCCCCGATTTGGATATCTACTCTGTGCAATTTCAACGCTGGGGTTTCTTGCGCTGGATTTGGCTACCTTATCAAAAAAGTCTCCGCCATCGTTCTTTTTTATCCCACGGGCCAATTATTGGCACGATTTTGCGGATACTTTATCTGGGGTGTTTGCTGGCTATTTTGGCAATTTTCGTTTTAGCGATCGCCCAAAAGTTGTGGAATCTGAGTTTTACTTGGCAGGATTTGGGGGGAAGTGTGGGGCGATCGCTCGTGCAATACGATACTGAATATATCGCTTTGTTTTTGGGTTTAGAACTCGGTGCAATGAGTCATTCTCTCAGCGATTGGGGCGGTTCGGCATATAAGCGTGTGCGAAAGCAGGGGGTTCGTGGGTTGCTTCCTAGTGGCAAAATGAAGAAGCGGAAAGTTACAAGTCGTGGTAGTCGTTCTCGGCCAAAGAAATAATTTTTTAAACGCAAAGGTATGCAGAGGTATGGAAAATAACAATGAGACTTTGGTGGCTTTGCAGGAGTTAATTGAGGTGGTGGCAAAATTGCGATCGCCTGATGGTGGTTGTCCGTGGGATTTGGCTCAAACTGCCGAAACGCTGACACCTTATGTGATTGAGGAAGCTTATGAGGTGGTGGATGCCATTAAGAGTGGGGATAAAGGGGCGATTGCAGAAGAGTTAGGCGATTTATTATTACAAGTGGTACTCCAAGGTCAAATCGCCAGCGAATCTGGGCAATTTTCCCTCAAAGAAATAACTCAGGGGATTTCCCAAAAGTTGATTCGCCGTCATCCCCATGTGTTTGGTGATGTGTCAGTTGCAAGTGTGGATGAGGTGCGCCAAAATTGGGAACAAATCAAAGCTGCGGAAAAAGGCGAAGTTCCAGAGGTGCAAAAATTTAGTGCGAAACTCGCTCGTTATGGGCGCACACTTCCCCCAATGACGGCGGCAATGAAGATTTCTCAAAAGGCTGCGGCGATCGGGTTTGAATGGGAAAATATTCAGGGCGTTTGGGATAAGTTTCATGAGGAGTTGGGGGAGTTTCAACAAGCTTTAGCTGAGGAAACACCCGCACGACAAGAAGCAGAATTAGGTGATTTACTGTTTGCAGTTATTCAGCTAGCCCGTTGGCATAATCTTGACCCCAGCGCCGCTTTGCAAGGTACAAATCAACGGTTTGTCCAGCGTTTAGAAAAAATGGAGGCAGTTGTTAACCGCCCCCTTTCTGATTACAGTTTGGATGAATTAGAAAAATTGTGGCAACAGGCAAAAGCTCAACTTGCTCAAGAAGGGAGTGGGGAGTAGGGAATGGTTCCCACTCAGATGCGGTACAAAATTAGATCGCAAGGTGTAGGGGCAATTCATGAGTTGCAGCCTAAAAACTCAGCTACCTGCTGCTCAAAAACATAGTCAAGACCACTCCCAGGATAATCGATCCACCGCCAAGGACGTATGACCAGAAGCGATGGTAACTGTTGACAATTGTGCCATTTTCACTCTGGAGTTGAATCAAATCCATCCAAGGTGCAACACCCCGACGGAACCAACCCACAGCCCCAACTTGTTCACCAATCAAGCTTTTTACTCGCTTCATCCCAAACAGGAAATTGCCGATGGGGCCAAAGCGTGAGGCATAATGCAGATAGAGCATTCCGCTACGATCCTGAATTTTTAAATCGGAACCAAATTTATAACCAGCGTCGCCACGACCAATTAGTTGACCTTGCAGTTTTGCCGGTTGTCCGCGCAACGGACTGGCATAAGGGTCTGACATCAGGGTGAGAATATCGGTTTCTGGTGCTTGTTTGTAGTTGGGAAACATCACCAAGGCTTTGACCAGAATTCCGATCCCTAAGCCCATAAGGGGCGCACCCAATGCTAAACCTGTGTTTGGGGAACTTGACCACAGAATCACACCCATTACCAAGCCGGCGATGAAACCTATAGTTTCAGCGCCATACAACACAACATCTAAAAAGAAGTTGCCGTAAAGCTTACTTTTACTGAGAGTTTTGCCTTCTCCAATAACTCGCCCCATATCAAACTCAGCTGGTAAACCCAATTGTTCGGCATAAGTACTTAATGCACGGACTCGTTTACCTGTCAAGGGGTGAGTGGAATTTAACTCCATCCACCAGCCCCAAGGGTTAAACATATCCCACAAAAAGACGCGACCAATTTTTTGGGTATCGGATGCAATGCGGTAGGCGGTTCCTGTGGAAGCGGCGGCTTTATGGTCGTAGATACCCAAGGCGCGAGTCCCTTCAATTAAACGACTGGGTTCTTGTGTGCGCGAACCTTCTTCTAAAATTCCGTAGGCAATCTTCACCAAAGCGCGAGATAATCCATTGGGATTGCCTGTACTTTCGGCTGAAAAATGATCGGCAAAGTATTCTCGTGTGCGGGAGAGGTACAGCAGTAGATAAGTACCCATGACATAAAAAACGTAGGCAACTAAGGCAGCAGTTTGCATCGCATCTTTGATTTTGCTATCGCCACCGCGCCCAAATCTTCTGGCTGTGCTGTAAATCAAGTAACAAATTTGCACTAAGGTTGAAGCTACTGTCATCACTGCAAAGTCCCAGTGGACGATGTGCCCCAATTCGTGGGCGTAAACGGTAGCAATTTCATCGTCATCCAGATATGTGAAAAGTCCCTGACTAACGACTAAACGGGCGCTGTTGGGCAATGAACCATAGGTAAAAGCGGTGGGGTTTTGGTCGTTAATAATTCCCAAACGAGGTGTTTTCAGCTTTTTTCGTTCGCAGATTTGGCGAATAACCTTAGCTGTCTCTGGGCTGAGGGTTTCAACTTCTGCTAACTCTACCCAGCGAGTTTGGTAAAGCCACCTTTGGGTTAAGTCCATCAGAAATGGAGAGAGGAAAAAGGCGGCGATATTAAAAACTAGGGTAATACCAATAGCGATCGCTAGCCCTTGGAGTGGATCGTCGCTACCCACAATAAATACTAAGCTCAAACCTAAAGCGAAGACCATGCCAAACAACAAGGTCATGGTGACACCAGAAGCTAATGCCAAACTACCACCCACACCCCCCATCGTTAATGTCATCCCAGTGGTAACGGCGCGACCGGCTTTTTGGCTGGCGTTAGGTGGCGTTTGACGGAAGGATTGACTAGCTTCTTCTGCCCAACTGCGAGCCTGTGGGTTTTCACTCATCATTAACTTTTGACACAGGCTCTTGGCTTTTTCGATTTCGCCTGTGGCTTGATAGGCTTTGATCAGCCACATCTGGGCTGAAAGATAATCTGAGGAATCGTGTTCAGCACAATTGCGGCAGAATTGTTCGAGTAATTTAACCGCTTCTTGATAACGCTTTTCTTTTAAGGCATCTAATCCAGATTGCAATGACATGGGATCTCCACAGCAAAAAAGTGGTATTTGATCAATCAATACTCAATAGATCCAACCTTTGTCACTGCAATTTCGTAAAAATTTAAAATAATAGGGGTATAAATTATTTACTTAAGTAAAAGACTAGAGAAACATACATTACTGTGTCTCTCTAGCCTGGGGAACGCATAAATCATCTTTAAGATTTTCAAATAAAACCTGTAATAATACTTACAATATTTTTAATGCCGTCAACTTACTACTGTTTATCTGTGTTTGATATTTAGAGGATAAATGTTTTAAACCAAGTCTTGCCTCACCCAATCAGAGTAATTATTGATTACCCAGATGGTTCACCCGATTGGAGGAAGACGAATGATAAAGGTAACCTCAGATTGATAAGATTAGGAAAAGGTAAAGATTTGTACTATGACTATTCTTAACATTGCTTCTCCCCTAATTGCGATCGCAGCACAAACCCGCCAAGCTGCAAGTAAGCTAGCGATTCTCTCCACTGAGGCCAAAAATCAAGCGATTGAAGCGATCGCAGAAGCTTTAGAATCAGCTAAAGATGAAATTTTACAAGCAAATGTTGCTGATTGTGAAGCTGCGACTGCGATCGGAATTCCCAAACCACTTTATAAGCGCTTGGAATTGGATGAACATAAATTAAGAGATGCGATCGCTGGGGTACGAGATGTTGGTAAGCTAGCCGATCCAGTGGGTAAAGTGCAGATTCACCGTGAAATTGACACTGGTTTAATTCTCAAGCGAATCACTTGTCCTTTAGGTGTTTTGGGGATTATTTTTGAAGCCCGTCCAGAGGCGGCGATTCAAATTGTTTCTTTAGCTATCAAGTCGGGAAATGGTGTAATCCTCAAATGTGGAAAGGAAGCGGTGCGTTCTTGCGAAGCGATAGTTAAGGCAATTAAACAAGGATTATCTCATACTGCTGTTAACCCAGATGCAGTACAGTTACTCACAACTAGAGAAGAAACTCTGGAACTTTTGAAGTTAGATAAATATGTGGATTTAATTATTCCTAGAGGTTCTAATTCCTTTGTTAGATTTGTGCAAGAAAATACGCGGATTCCGGTACTAGGACACGCCGATGGAATTTGTCATCTCTATATAGATAAAGCTGCTGATATTTCTAAAGCAGTTCCGATTACAGTCGATGCTAAAGCCCAATATCCTGCTGTTTGTAATGCGATTGAAACTTTGCTAGTTCACCAGTCGATTGCTACAGAATTTTTACCAAAAGTTGCCGAGGTTTTGCAAGAAAGCCATGTAGAATTAAGAGGCGATAAACGCACCTTAGAAATTTTGCCTAATATTACAGCTGCAACAGAAATAGATTGGGAAACAGAATATAGCGATTTTATTTTGTCGATAAAGATTGTAGACTCTATAGAAGATGCGATCGCTCATATTAACGAATACGGTTCTCGTCATACTGACGCGATTATTACTGAAGATTCAACATCTGTTGAAACTTTCTTTGGACTTATTAATTCAGCCAATATATTCCACAACTGTTCTACCAGATTTGCTGATGGTTTTCGCTATGGTTTCGGTGCAGAAGTAGGGATTAGTACACAACAAATGCCTCCCCGCGGCCCCGTTGGTTTAGAAGGATTAGTGACATACAAATATCAAATGACTGGTGATGGTCATATTATAGCTACTTACACCGGGGCGAATGCTAAAGCTTTTACTCATCAGGATTTGGACATGACTTTTTAACTCTGCGATAGTGCAAAAAAAATAACTCATTTTTAATTTAAGGACATTCTTGATGAATCTCACGCCCCTAAAAAATTAAAAAAAAGGTTTTCTGATTATCGGTAAAAACACAAGAATTGTGTTGCATTGAGTGGATTGTAATATAAGGAATCGAAGCGAGTAAAATTGTACTTTTGCGAGATTTCATAAAGGGTTTGCTGAGTTTCGGGAAAATCACTTGAAGAAATATGGTTTGCTACCATGAAATACTCTTGGGGAGTAAGTAAAGACCAGTATTTTTGTACACCTTCTAAGTAACGTGTAAGGTAGGTTTCTCGATCTTCTGCTTCTTTGCGAACAACATCAATAAGAATAAAAACACCATTAGATGTGAGGAGATTCTTCATCTGACCAATAATACAGTCCTTTTGTTCAAGACTTAAATGGTGGAGAGCAAAAGAAGTGAGAATGATATCAAAGCTATTCTGCTGACTTAACATCAATTCAGGAACCAATTGGGAAAAATCACCTTGGGTAAAGGTTGTGTAGCACTGAATCTTTGCCATATTATCTTTAGCAATTTCCAGCGCAGGTATAGATAAGTCTATGCCTTGATAGGAAGTAATAGTGCTATTTAACAAAGCCTGGGCTGTGAAGCTAGCATCGCCGCATCCCAAATCAAGCATTCTAAAGGGTTGTTGGAAGTAGCCCAGCAGGAACTCGTGCAGTGTAGAGTAAATTTCACGGTGTCCCATGTAATTTTTGTCAAGTACTTTCTGGTAGACTTTCCACTGCGCGTTAAAAAATTCTTGAGGCTTGAAAGCTGTATCTTCACTACTTTTAGAATTTAACATATTGCTTATCTTCTCTAATTAGGGGTGGTGGATCAGTATTTCTAGTTGATAGAGTTCGGTAAATATCTTTAGCTAGAATAATACATTACTAATTAACTTTAAACTAATGCTTTAAGTAAAGCCTGAAGTTTCAGCTGCACCTCTGCAAACTCCTTCTCAGGATCAGATCCAGCAACTATACCAGCACCAGCATACAATCTCGCGCGATCGCCATCAATTAATGCTGAACGAATTCCCACAATAAACTCACAGTTACCCTGAGAATCTATCCAACCTAGAGGCGCAGCATATAAACCTCTCTCAAAGCTTTCGTAACGACGAATTTCGGCACAAGCAACATCTCGTGCTGCCCCAGCAACGGCTGGTGTAGGATGCAATTGTCCTACAATCTTTAAGGGGTGTATGTTAGCGGGAACCACAGCACTTATTGGTGTCCATAAATGCTGGATGTTAGATAATTGTCGCAGTCGGGGTGCTAATATTTGGGGTAACAAACCTAGCTGAGATAAACGTTGAGTGATAAAATCGAGTACTAACGAATGTTCGTGCTTTTCTTTTTCGCTATTGAGTAAGCGATTGGCATTAGCTGCGTCTTCAGCAGGGGTTTTACCTCGTGGTGCAGAACCAGCCAAAGCATCTGTGATTAACTGTTGATTATTAATACTAATTAATCGTTCTGGACTGGCACCAATAAAGTTTTGTCCTTTGCCATTACTTGTAGAAAAAATATAACAATTAGGATGTATTTGCCTAAGATTATTTAATGATTTAATTAAGTCAAAGTGTTCTGTTGACTTGACATCTAATATATCTGCTAACACAATCTTACTTAAATGACTAGACCGAATTTTTTCCAAAGCAGATACTACTGAACGTTTAAATTGAGCAGCATTAGTGGCGGATTTTTTGTATAATTTTGCTGGAAAACAATCAAGATTAGCAGAGTAATATTCTAAAGATTGGATAAATTCAATTTTATTTTGCAGATTCTCCAATAATGTTTGAATATTGACATTTGCATTGATAATTATATTTGTTACTAATACACAATGTTGATTTTTTACAGCTACTTGCCAATGTGGAAGAAAGATGGTAGCAGATGGAAAGGGATAATCTATTTGGGCATTTTTATCAAAAAAGCTGAAATAACAAAAAAAGTGAGGCCCAGAAAAAGGTTGGTTAGCGTTACCAAAATTAATTATATTTGTTAGACAAGATTTGATAAAATATTCGGCTTGGCTAAAACGGTCTGCGCCATCAATCTGTAATTTTGTTACAGAATCAATTGCTGCGATCGCTTCTCCTTTACCTTTATCCTCAAAGTAAAAATTTATTTCATTTGCTTGTGTAAGTTGATCCAATACAAGTAAAGGGTCAACTAAATCAATCTCTTGGGAGATACTGACAATTTGCCTGCAATTATTTTTGAGACACTTTTGTTGCACTGCTACCAGAAATTGATATAAATCTTTGTGCTGTACAAATAAGTTACTACGACATGGTGAAACTGTCATGGATCTAAACGATAGTAAATTTTTTTTAAGTTAACTTCCTAAAGTGTAATTAATCGTGGTCGTATTTCTACAGGTAACATATTAAGTTGTCATTTCACCAGCGTAGGATTTGCCTTGTTTGTGGTGTTTTTAGACCCTCACAAGCCAGTTCCAGCCTTGGGCTGCAACATGAGGGTGGAGTGTTAACAACACCAGGTTAACGAGCCACACTAAAAGTGAGAGTTATTTTTAGCTCATGAATATCTAGCGTCTATTTAATTATAAAATCTTAAGTGTGAGTAATATTCCGATAATTTAATTAATCACAACTGATGACTACCAAGCAAATTTTATATCCCAACAGTAAGTTATGGATGGCAGCGATTAAACCGCCAATGTATAGCGTTGCCATTATGCCCATTTGGGTAGGAACAGCAGTGGCATTTGCCGAAACTAAAACTTTCAATAGTGTAGTATTTTCTACTTTTGTAACTGCGGCAATCTTAATTCTTGCCTGGGAAAATATTACTAATGATGTCTTTGATTCTGAAACAGGTATTGATCAAAATAAGCACCATTCTCTGGTGAACTTAACAGGCAATAAGCCATTAATATTTTGGATCGGAAATTTGTGTTTAGGTTTGGGGTTGCTGGGCATACTAGCGATCGCCTTTTGGCAACAAGACCTAACTGTTATCGGCATCATTCTACTATGCTGTGTTTTAGGCTATATGTACCAAGGGCCTCCCTTTCGTTTAGGATATCAGGGTTTAGGCGAGATTCTTTGCTTTTTTGCTTTTGGTCCCTTAGCAGTGGAGGCAGCATATTATAGCCAAACCCAAACTTGGTCAATAACGAGTTTAGCAGCTTCAGTGATTGTCGGCATTGCCACAACCTTAATTTTGTTTTGCTCACATTTTCACCAAGTTAAGGATGACATAGCCGCAGGTAAGCGATCGCCTATCGTCCGTCTCGGAACCCAAAAAGGTGCCCAACTATTAGTTTGGGTTACTGGTAGCATTTATCCTCTCACCTTGCTATTTGTACTATTGGGGATTTCTCCAGCTTGGACGTTACTTAGTTGGGTGAGTTTACCCTTTGCCTTCAAATTATGCCGCCACGTCCAAGAAAATCACAACCAGCCGGACAAAGTTAGTAACTGTAAATTCATCGCCGTAGCCGTGCATTTCTGGGCTTGCTCGCTGTTGGGACTGGGATTTATGATTTAGGGCATTGGGCATTGGGCACTTGTACTGAGTTTCGACTACGCTCAACTACCGCGAAGCCGTTGGCGCAGCCTCTCCAAGAGTTGTATTGGGCATTGGAACAGAGGAAAGGGAAAATAACTAATGACTAATGAGTACAGATTTGAATTTCGTCCTTATCAGCGAAGATTTTTGCGATCGCTTACCACCAATCATGGTAAGTGGGATATTCGTGAAGGTATTATTCTTCGCCTTACGGATGAATCAGGTAAAGTAGGCTGGGGAGAAATCGCCCCCATTAGCTGGTTCGGTTCCGAAACTTTAGAAGAAGCCTTAGATTTTTGTCGCCAACTCCCAGGAGAAATCACAGACGAGATAATTTTCTCCATCCCAGATGAGTTACCCGCTTGTCAATTTGGCTTTGAGTCAGCGTGGGAGTGGGAAAGTGAATTCTTTTCAATGCCCAATGCCCAATGCCCAATGCCCCATGCCCAATCTTACAGTGCCTTATTACCATCTGGGGAAGCGGCTTTAAATCAAGGGGAAACGCTGTGGCAGCAGGGATACCGCACGTTTAAGTGGAAAATTGGAGTGGATGCGATCGCTGATGAACTAAAAATTTTTGAGTCATTGATACACACCTTACCAGCCTCTGCGAAACTGCGATTAGATGCCAACGGTGGACTCAGCTATGAAGAAGCTAAGTTATGGCTGTGGACTTGCGACAATCTCAAGGCAAACGGAAAAATACCTATAGAAATTGAATTTATGGAACAACCGTTACCCGTTGAGAAATTTCAGCAGATGTTGGAATTGAGTCTGAGTTATGAAACTGCGATCGCTTTAGATGAATCTGTCGCCACACTTGGGCAACTCGCCGCCTGTTATCAAAAAGGTTGGCGAGGGATTTTTGTCATCAAGCCTGGGATAGTTGGATCGGCATCTCGTTTGAGAACGTTTTGCCAGCAGTATCAAATTGATACTGTATTTTCATCAGTATTTGAAACTGCGATCGCTAGACTTGCAGCACTCCAACTAGCAGCCGAATTATCCCGAAATAATCGAGCAATTGGTTTTGGCATCGACCATTTTTTTGAACAAGAAGAAACGTGTTTTCAAAGTTTATGGAACGACCTTTAGACTATCTTAATAACCTAACTCAGGACAATTGGCTTATCGGTTACAACAGCCATCAATTTAATCAAATAACCCAAGAATTATATTTAGAATTAACACAATTATCAGCGTGCGGAACGCCACCAAAAATCATCTTAGCTGAACGCGAACCAGTGCGATTTCTAGCAAGTTTTATTGCCGCTTGTGCAGCGAATTGTCCAGTTTTTCTTTGTAACCCCGATTGCGGAACAGAAGAATGGCAACAAGTCTTTGATTTAGTACAGCCAGATATTATTTTGGGAATAGGGCATGGGGCATCGGGCATGGGGCATGGGAATAATAATATCCAATGCCTAATTACCAATAGCATCATGATTCCTACAGGTGGTTCATCGGGACAGATGAAATTTTCCATCCATACTTGGGAAACTCTCACAGCATCCGTACAAGGATTTAGCGAATACTTTCAACTAAAGCAAGTCAATTCTTTTTGCGTTTTACCGCTATATCATGTTAGCGGTTTAATGCAATTTATGCGCTCATTCACTACCGCAGGTAAACTAGCTATTCAACCATTTAAAGCTGTAGAATCAGGTCAAATATTAAATATTAAACAATCAGAATATTTTATATCTTTAGTACCAACCCAGTTACAACGCCTTCTACAAAATCCAGAATTAACTGAATGGCTATCCCAATTTAATACTGTACTTTTAGGAGGTGCGCCAGCATGGAACGAACTACTAGAAAAAGCCAGATTTCACCGCATACGGTTAGCACCTACCTATGGCATGACAGAAACAGCCTCTCAAATTGCCACCCTCAAGCCAGATGATTTTCTGAGTGGTAAAATTAGCAGTGGTCAAATTCTTCCCCATGCAAAAGTAACTATTCGTAATCACCAAGGCGAAATTTTAAATTCCAATCAAATCGGAAACATCACCATTCATGCTAAATCTTTAGCCCTTGGTTACTATCCTAAAAATAGAGAAAATCAAACTGATTTCCAAGTAGATGATTTAGGTTTTTTAGACGAACAAGGACATTTAAATATTGTCGGACGTAACAGCGACAAAATTATTACAGGTGGCGAAAATATTTACCCAGCAGAGATTGAATCAGCTATACAAGCCACTCAAATGGTTAGTGATATCTGTGTCATCGGCATTCCAGATAAACACTGGGGACAAGCTTTAACAGCGATTTACATTCCCAAAAAATCAGATATCTCTGCCTTAAAAATCCAAACCCTACTTAAATACAAACTCAGCAAATTTAAAATCCCTAAATATTGGATTCCCCAGCAAAACTTACCCCGTAACTCTCAAGGTAAGATTAACCGCCAAAAGTTACAACAAATAGCCACAGAATTCCTCCAAAATTCCATCACATAATCTCTCTCGACCTTTTTCTCTCTGCGTCCTCTGCGTCTCTGCGGTTCGTCTCCAACCACTGAACTATCTCATCAGGTAATTCCTGTTTACTTCTAGTACTCACATCAATACAAACATGACGAGTAATAGCCTTAGCAACTATCACTTCACCCACGGTAATTTCGTAAGTAATTTCAAACTTCTCAACACCTATTTTTTGGGGAATTAAGCTAATCAGCAACTTGTCCCCAACAAACATAGGGCGCAAAAAATCAACACTAGCATGAACAATGGGAAACCCCACAGACGGATTAGTAAAAAAATCTTTGAGATTAATACTTGATGCTTCTAAAGATTCTTCATAAGCTTCATGGCAAATACTCAAAACATTAGCAAAATAAACTACCCCAGCAGCATCAGTATCTTGAAAGCGAACCGTGCGGTTATAAGTAAAAGGCATTTTTGACAATTGAATATTAAAAAACAGCAGGTTTATCCCCTGCTTTACAAACTAATTTTATTGCAACTAAGATAAGTCAGTGATAAAAATTTAATTTCCCAAATTCTGAGTTTCTATCGATTTATTTAGCCTCATCTATATGGTGAGGAAAAGCGATCGCTTCTACATCGACTCCAACGGCGGAACCTCGAAGTCATTAAACGAGGAAACATCGTAAGACGAAGTGCCTAAAGCCTTGACCAGCTTACCGTCGAGAGTCAGCAAAGTAGCACCTACCTGTTGTGAAAGTGCGACATAAGAAGCATCGTAGGCAGAAGTTCCATAGCTCAAGCTTATAGTAACTGCATCCGCCATCAAATCAGCCGTGGAGATAACACGCAAAGGGAAAGCTTTGAGGGTGGCTAAATCTATCTGAACCTCAGCAGCAGTGTACATCCTTGCACGGACGTACTTCAATAAGGCGTTAGCACACTCAATGTAAAAGAGGTCTGGAACAAATATTTCCGTCTGTGGATTGGCAAAATGGTCGAAAAGTTGATTAACTTTGGCAGTTAGTGGATCAGCGATAAAATACTTGATGCACACACTGGTATCTAACACGCATCTTAGAGGGGTGGTCATCTGTCCCGGTCTTCTCGAATCAGTTGAGTACTATCAGCTAATCCGAAGTCTGCTGGATTCACACGGCGACGCTGGCGACTTTCTTCCAGGACTTTAAGTACATTCTGGCGTTTCTGGTCTTCTATTTGCTGTGCTTCAGTTTTTAAAGCTTGTTCTAACAGAGTTATAACTTGGGCGTTAATGGAACGGTGTTCAGATGCCGCTAACTCTTGCAGTTTTGCATACAAATCATCGGGTAAATTTCTTACATAAAGGGTAGCCATCGCTTTACCTCAAAGTAGAATTTAGCAAAATGATAGCACAATGCAAGCAGGGGGGAGCGATCGTATCTCGCTTTTGATAAAGTTTAACTAAGTTCAAATTATGATTATAATACCCAAAAAAATCAGTTCATTTGTGACTTGACCCTCAAAACCTATGATTCATAAATAAAAAGTAATTTGACAGTTACATTTAATCTAGATATTCATAAATAATTACTTTGGAGAATTAATTCTTGTGAGCAGCAATAGTTCAAGTCCATTAAAGGTTGTTCTTTGGCAACCTTGTCGCTGGGGTAAAAAATACTTAGATACCAATACAAATGCTTTAGTTGAACCGACATTTTATCAAGAAGAAATTTATTCTTGGGAACCCTTTGGAGATCCCTTTGGTTCAGTGACTAGTAGTGAGCAAACTCAGCGACTAAGAGAAGAATTAATTGAAAAATTTACACTAGTAATAAAACCTGAAAAGCGTGGAATTGAACAGTTTAAGCAAGTCATCCAAGTAATAGACGAGATATTGTCTAATGACGAATCATCTTGGAGTGATTTAGAAGAGCTTGGACGCTTATCTAATAGTGATAGTGTCAACCTTCGTCAACATCAACTTTTGGCATTACGCCAGCATATTCAGTGGGTGTGTGATACGTTTGTTAATGTTCCAGATGTCAATGTATCCCTTCATTAAAATAATAACTTTATGAAATTAAAATTGTTTAGTAAAGAAGATGCACTACAATGTATCGCCCAAATAGGTAAGAATGGAGAGCCATTTGAAATATTTCTTGGTGAAGATATTTGTTTTGGACGTGACAAATGGGTCAATGTTGGAACTATTACATTACAACCAGGAGGGCAATATATTGAAAATGAAACTAGATATGATGAGTATTGTGCGGCTAAATTTGGTGGGTTTGAATGGCAACTACTATCCTTAGAAAAACTCAATGAGAATATTACTGAAGCTCTTGATAATGTAGAGAATAAAGACAGAGTTCAAAAGGATAAAGATAGAGTTCAAAAGGCTTTCAGAGAAGGATTGCAGGACGTACTACGGAGGACATTATTACTTTTACCTATTTTTGATGTTGAAACTATTGGCAAAATACCTTTGCAAAAACCGATAACTATTGTTACAGATACATCAGCTATTCACCAAGGGGGACTTGATTTTATATGTCGGTTTCTTAGTCCTTGGGCAAGAATAAAAGTACCAGCTATTGTTCACATGGAAATAATTAATCAGGTAGATAGGTACTTTGCAACTCGCAGAGACAGTCAAAAAAAGAACAAACCTGTTGCTGCGGCACTTCGAGAACATATTCTCAGCCAGGGTGGTCAACGAACTTTACTTCGTCTAGAATTTTCAGATGCAGAAATAGAACGTGGTGACTTAGGTGCAGATCCTCTGCGGGGTATTGTGACACCGAGTAGCGATCCTGAAGATGGTAATCTTAAACTACAAGAGATTGTTAGGAGTTTTGCTGATCGTCTGATTTTAGAAACTGCACGACGCTTTCAAACTCAAGTTCGCCCGGATCATGCCCTAGCTCTTCTAACTAGTGATCAAGGTCTAGCCAGAATGACGATGGCTGAAGGAATGGATGTGTTCTTTTTTGAATCTCGTTCTTTTCCTAAATTTGATGGTAGAAAACTCACTGGCTCTCTTTTTCATCCTTTCAGTCAAAAAATATATACAGTACCACTAACAGATGTCCTTTGGGAATTAGCTGTATCTTTTGGTTGCCTGCGCTTGCAAAATTACAAAACTAACGAGTCATTAGAGCTATGGGGCATACCTAGCGGGGAATATACTTGGCAACCACTTCACGTTAAAGATGATCTTCTTTGGGGAAATTTTAACTCTGGAACATCCTCTGCAACAACAGATAATACCTCTATTGCGCTATCAACTGACATAGAAAGCCAAGATCAGACTGATGCAATTTCTAGCCAAAATATAGAAGCAATAGCTAAGACATATGCATTTAGTCCAGATCAGATGTTCTTACTAATGAAATTGTTAGTAGACAAAGGAGAACTAACTAATCAAGAGGCTCAAGAAAAATTGGGTTTAACACATCAATCTCGCTATAGTTTGTATAAAAATTTTCTGCATAGTGGAAAGTTTGTTGAGCTTAATGATAATAAAATTATATGTACAGAATTACTAAAGTTTCTATGGGAAAGTATCTTGAATGAAAATCATATAAAAGTTTTATCTTCTTTGAAGAAAATACCATCATTTGACGCAATATGTAACTATGTAAATCAAAACAGAAGCGTTGAATATAGCACATTACCAATTTCAAATAAAGCGAAACCAACCTACATCAAGCTTGGCGAGGCAGCCTGTGCTTGGTTGAATATACAAAACCAAAAAATTGTTGCCACTGATAACATACCTAATTCACCAGATTTTGCTAATTTAGCAGTAAAAATTTATAAATTAATTCGTTCGCAGGAAGACACACAATGGATACTTACTGGTCGGTGGTTAGAAGAATTAGCTATTAAATATGCTGTTCATCCCATATTGGCTAGAAAACTGGTGAAAGAAGCACAAGAACAAAACTTAGTGAATGTCTATGCTGAAGGATCTACTCCAGATACTCGTTTTGAACAGCACGATTTGTGGATAATTAAGACAAGTGACGGACTTCCCCAGTTAGAAAAAGTTTATCTGTATCATGGAGATTTTCTTATACCTGGTACATCTGCTGTACGTATCAAGCTAGAAGGAGTTAAAAATGCCTCTTGAAAATCTATTTACAGATGAGGCGACTGCTAACGCACCAGAAGAACAACCCAAATTACTCTATAAAAAGTTTGGTGTGTTGAGTAACCCTTTTCCCAGCGCTGGACAAACCAGTGATCATCCGCATATGTCAACAGAAGCAGATAAGCAAGTTGATGCTGCGGTAAAGACATTTTATGCAGATCGCAAGTCTCATGTAATTTCAATAACTGCTAGTCAGGGGATTGGAAAGACTAACCTTCTGAATGCTTATGAAAATGCTTTGCGTGAAAAACTTTCTCAACATGGTTTTTTCGTTATTAGATACGTTCCAGATCCAGAACCATTTTTTGATCCGCTCATTAGGTCTATATTTGAAAATTTGGGAGAAGACTACTTACGTCGCTCAATTGATGCACTTGCAAAGAGGAAGCAAGAGATAGATGATATTGATAAATTATTAGAATTTGTGCGAATGAGCGAAATTAAAATAATGCTTAAGGCTCTTTTGAGTGTTATTAATTCCGAAGAAAAACTAAATGAGCGCCTATCTTTAGCATATCAATGGCTTTTAGGATTACCTGTAAGAAAAACTCATCAAACTGAACTGGGAGTAAATTTTCGTCTAGATACTGTAGAAGCAAAAACGAGAGCATTGCGAGACATTGTATATTTTGGTTCAGAAATGAAGACTTTAGAAGGTATCTTTATTCTTCTTGATGAATTGGAAAAACAGAATGGTAGCCTATCAAAAACTATTGTTTTAAGATATTTATCTGCTCTGCGGGCTTTAATTGATGCACTACCTAAATATCTTTTCTTAATGGTTGCTTTAACTACAGATGCCCTTGATCGTTACCGTGAGATGCTTCCAGCTATTAGAGGCCGTCTTGCTAATGAAGTTCAACTTTCACCTATAAGAAATGAAGAGGAAGCCGTAAAGTTATTCAAATTTTACTTGGAACAGGCCAAAATGGAAGCCAGAAATTTTGCACAAAACAAACAATTACAAGAAGGAAGTGATGTACTTTTACATGAAGATTCTGCTCGACTCTTATTTCATAAATTATTGACAGGTAGTAACTATCAAGGCGTGCGGCAACGTGATTACCTTAATGCTCTGTATGAAAAAGCAGATGAGTCCATCAATGAATCTATGTCGGCATTCCTTTAGTTAAGTTTTTTGAAGCTTTTGCTAACTTTAAGAATTCAATAGGCACTTATCAAGAATAAATCATACTTAAGCCGTTGCTAAGATTAAATCTAATCAATGGCTTACGTCGTTAATAACATTTGTAAAACCTAATTTTTCTTCAACGGAGAGGGGGAGATTCGAACTCCCGGAGGTTTTAGCCTCATCCGATTTCAAGTCGGACGCAATCGACCACTCTGCCACCTCTCCAGTAAATCTGTCAAACTTGTGCTGATCCTAGTTTCAGACGCTATTCAGGCGCTTTTGTTGGTTAGCACTAAACTTGACAGATCATACTATACCCTATTATCTACGCAGATTGCACTACTGGATGCGAATGTCTACGACACAATCCGCGATCGCTCGTACAAAATTTCCCCCTTAGCCACCTGAAAGTCATTCCCCACCCAAACTAGGGAAACTTGCGAAACCACACCCGCCTCTAGGGTGACAATGGAAAAATTACGCAACTTCTCGCTGTCATTTTCCACAATCCTGGGGACACTAGCCGCATTTAAGTAAATTGTCCCCTCTGGACTTCTAAAGATGGGTTTGCGCTGCACCTTCTTGGTATGGCGTAAATCTCGGTGCATGTGACCAAATGTCACCAGAGGAATGGTTTTACCAGCAGTCAAGGCATGAGAAATCGCCTCGCCAAAATCTGGATCGCCAAAATCGCCGCCAATTGGATGCCAGTCTTTGCCGCAGGGGTCTTCGGGGCGATCGCCTAAACCACTAGGCCCATTGTGACCCAAAAATATAATTGTCTCGTAAGCGGCGCTTTTGATCGCTTTGACGATGCGATCGGCGGATTCTTCCAAACTCGTCACACCGTAACGTTCTTTACAGATTTCCGCGAATTTCCACTCTGGGCCCCCCCAGGTAAAGGGACGACCCCCCACTACAGTTAAATTCCAAGCCGGAAAATCCAACTTACCGTAACCGACATGGGACGCGCCTAATAAATCGAGTTGTTCCTGTACCCAGTCTTCCTTAGAGCGGTCATAAGGAGCCTTTTTGCGTCCCCATTCGGTGGCGGTGTACCAGGCATCGTGGTTGCCCATTACGGCTGCTTTGGGAATATCGAGAGATGCGATCGCTCTGACCACTTCCACCGATTCATTGCCAAAATCCCCGACAAACAGCACTAAGTCAACACCCAAATGCTTGAGTGCAACGCCATCTTCCACTTCCCATTGGTCGTGAATATCTCCAACTACAGCAATTTTGAGGTTTATCGATTGAGTTTTCTGACTGGTCATGCCACTTTCCTTGCCGTCTATCTCCAGGATATGAAACTCAGCCCGATTTGGACACAACCCCAAAATATCAACCGTCCACTATTTTTGGTAAAAACTACTATAATTGAATCCACAGGACATACATTTGCAACATAAAGCACCCCTAAACTGTGTTTACTACTGCACTAGCTCAACGAGAAAACACCCAACTGGGTGAACTACCACTAGATTTGTTTGCCGCGATTCAGAGTCTAAAAAAAGAACTCAACGCCGTTATCCTGGCGCATTATTATCAAGAGCCAGATATTCAGGATATTGCCGACTTTATTGGGGATTCATTACAACTAGCAAGAGCCGCAGAAAAGACTAATGCGGATGTAATTGTCTTTGCTGGTGTTCACTTCATGGCAGAAACAGCAAAGATACTTAATCCCGATAAATTAGTACTTTTACCAGATTTGGATGCTGGTTGTTCTTTGTCCGACAGTTGTCCAGCAGACGAATTTGCAGCTTTTAAGGCAGCGCATCCAGATCATTTGGTGGTGTCTTACATCAACTGCTCTGCTGATATCAAGGCGATGAGCGATATTATTTGCACCAGTTCCAACGCTGTGAAAATTGTCCAGCAGATACCGAAAGAACAGCCGATTATTTTTGCCCCCGATCGCAATTTGGGGCGGTACGTCATGGAACAGACTGGACGAGATTTGGTGTTATGGCAAGGTAGCTGTGTTGTCCATGAAACCTTTTCGGAAAAGAAAATTGTCCAGTTAAAAATTACCCATCCAGAAGCAGAGGCGATCGCACATCCAGAATGTGAAAGTAGTGTATTGCGCCACGCCAGTTTTATTGGCTCTACAGCCGCTTTACTCAAATATTGTCAAAGCAGCCCTAGTAAGGAATTTATCGTTGCTACGGAGCCTGGAATCATTCACCAAATGCAAAAACTAGCTCCTGACAAGCACTTCATTCCTGCACCGCCGATGAATAACTGTGCTTGTAACGAATGTCCATTTATGCGATTAAACACCCTAGAAAAGCTTTACTGGGCAATGAAAAATCGCACTCCCGAAATTACTATGTCAGAGGATATTCGGCTTGCTGCACTGCGACCAATGCAACGAATGCTGGAGATGAGCGTGTAACCAGTATTTTTGATCCATAAGGTAGAGACGCAGTTTTATTGCGATCTCTACCCGCAAGTTATTTTTTCTAATCACTTGCTATTTATAAAACATGGTGCTAAGATTTTAAATCGTGAGAGAAATCGGGTCGGTGTCCGAGTGGTTAATGGAGACGGACTGTAAATCCGTTGGCTTGCGCCTACGCTGGTTCAAATCCAGCCCGGCCCACCACTTACGAAGTTATAAGTTATAATGTCTGGGTAAGCATCAAAACGCCCAGCATTTTAACTTCTAGCTGAAAAATCTAAATCGCATTTTGCCCGTGTGGCTCAGTGGTAGAGCACACCCTTGGTAAGGGTGAGGTCACGAGTTCAATCCTCGTCACGGGCTTTTTAAATTGATAAAACAATCAACGTAAAAGCAAGGGCTTTAGGCTTTTGAAGGGATTCAGATGTTGAAAAGCTAATTATCTTAACTTGTATTTGTGACTATTTTGACTATCAGGTGAGAATTTGGGATATCCAGCTTGTTTTTTTGGCTATGATTTGGCTATGATTTTGTAGGCTCAGTATAAGCCACAGAGACATTTACCCTACTATTCAGCAACGCCCTTTTTTCACTGTCTCCTCTAAAGTCCTTGGATCTGATTACGAATTTCATTATCAATCTGTGATTCCTGAATTACCGAAAAGTCATCCGAATCGTCATGTAATCCGTGAGAAGCGATAAATCTACTCCCATCTTCTACCTCAAACAGTAATCCAATTTCATTTGCAATATATGTGTATAGTGCGCTGCTGTAGCTTCTTTTTAATATAGTTATATTTGATATACGTTGCCCTACAAACCTAGCCCAAAAATTATTACTATATACTGCATCTCTTGCATCTACTGGATAAAGTTCCTTATCTTCTTCAGCTAGTTCTTCACTTGTTTTACCAGCCTCGTTTTTCTCAACCCAGACAGTAACTGAGTTTTTTGATGGTTGACTTGAGTATCCAATAACTAGCCCTGAGTCAAAACTCATGATAAGACAGCCGGCTGTCAGTGAAAAAACTTCTTTTGCTTCAATGCCATATTCCAGAACCGCCCTATCAGGTGGCTCCCAACTATATCTAGTCAAATTAAGTATCTTAAGTCCCTTAAGGGAGTCTAAAACCTCACTCCGATTAGATGGAATATCTGATGTATATAAAAAAGTTTTCATTTATTTAGTTTTTTGAGCAGACTCAATAAGTTTCCATCTTCGTCATGGGTTGTTAACTGTTCTTCCACTTTTCCATAAGCCTTCTTCACCCAATACCCTCTGGGTGGCTTTTCTATCCCATAAGCCTTACACCACTTTTCTACAGCCTTATCAGACACGCCCAAATCTCTCCCAATTTGCGCTGTTGGCTTTTCCCAAACTAGTTTTTCTAGTTCTTCTTTTGATGGTCTTTCAACTTTTCTAGTGTGAATTCTAGAGTCTGGGTTAACTTTTCTAGTCGTTAAATCAACACCAAACTCCTTGTAGGTTCGCTTAGAGGCTGCTTCAGTAAAGTCTATAAAATCCTCCCACCAGTAAAAGGGTGTAGGTGAATTAGGTATCTGAGTAGTTATGTAGCAACCATTAAAGTTAATTGATGGATAAACAACTTTATCTATATCAGGCAGATAAACAGCATAAAAGTCAAAGTCATTTACTTTGTACTTCTTCTGATGAGTCCCATTTTTATCTACCCAAATAGTTTTATTGACTACTCTATTATCTCCTGCGTATTTAGCTTGTATTTTGTAAAATTTATCGTCTTTGTAGACAACAAAATCAAAAGTTAAATGTTCACAAACAAGTGGGGTGAGGACTAAATAACCTTTAAGAGTTAGATCAGCGATCGCTTTTGTAGCAGCAATATCGCCTTTGTTCTTAGTATGATGCAACAATAACGAACCCTCAAATGTGGAAATTATCGTATCACTTCACCGTGCTTGAGGGTTCATATTAACTTAAAACGAGCGCGGCAGGGTTCGAACCTGCGACCGATTGCTTAGAAGGCAATTGCTCTATCCACTGAGCTACGCGCCCAAAACAAAATTATGGCTCCCGAAAGAGTCACCTACATTATTATATCGTCTTCACCTACCAACAAGCAATCAAAAATTGCAGATTTACTACTAGCAAGGCTAAGATGCTAGTCGCTAGTTAGTCAATCTACACCGAAAACGAAACAGATGGGGTATTGGTTTAGATATATTGTGTTGTCAAGGGGTTATTTGCCCGTTAGCGCTAACGTCCTCTGGGCGGCTACCTTCGGGAAGAATCTAGCGATCGCTAGGCTCATTTTCACAGTATGCTAGGTAATTTCAGCCTTGGCGATGCTGCCAAATGCCATTATATATTCGATATTAAGAGTGCCCCTGTGAGGAGTTATTTGCTAGTGCCATGTTTATTCTCAAACGGCAGGATGTTGAAATATCAAGCATTCAGCACCCAAAAAAGGATCAGCAGGTGCCGATTCTCAGTTATCAAGGGCAGACTTTTCGCTTGATTAGTGTCTTCAAAGCTAGTCAAGAGGAAGAAGCTAGAGCCTTATGGAGAGAATTAACGGATAACCGGGGTAAAGCCTGTGTTTTGCTGGAGGAACCCGAACGCTTTAGCGTCTGGGGCAAAATCCGTTTAGAGCAGCTCGATAGTGACACAGGTGGTCATGGCAAAACGGCGATTTTAATCCAAGCCAGTATTTTGCTGTTACAAGGTGTTTCTATCGATATTGAAGAGTTTTTGGGTGCTAGGCAAGTTGCATTATTTGAAAAAGATATTGCGGAAGTATTAAAGCAGAAGCAATTTCCCCAAGCGTCTTCTCTAGAAGCAGTGAAATATTTGGTATCTACTAATCCTTTGCCGGCAGCCAAAATACCTGATTGGCAAGAAAATCATGTAGTTATCTTGTTACAAGAACTGCATCGATTAGGAAAAGCCTATTTTGGTAATGCTAATTTTACCAAACAAGTGATTTATAAGCTAGAAGATATGCCAGAAGCCGAGCGAGCGCTGTTTATCACTTGGCTAAATCAATCGCCACTAGGTAAACTATGGCAGTAGCATGGAAATTTTTTCACAAAATTCCTGCCACTGGTACTTGCTTTTGGTGTCCGATTGTGTATTACCTGACAAACACACTGTTAGATATACAGTCCTTTAACTCAAAATACTGCCAGAGTGCATCTACATAGTCAATCCCTATGAATAACTCTTACGAGAATTCGTTCCTTTCTAAATCAATTTTCAGTACTCAGAACATTGTCTTAGCTAATATTGCCTGGGCTGTACTGGCACTGCTATACTTTCTGTTATTTAGTGCCAAAGTTCCCGGAGCAGATGGCATAGAAAGCCGAGCCGAGTGGTATGTGATTGGTACAAATATTTTTGAAGCTTTAGCTTATTTGGCTGCCAGTATCTTATGCTTGAGGAACTGGCTGAGTCCACAAATCGTCAGTGGTCGGAATGTTTGGCTCTTAATTGGGTTAGGTATGCTTTCCTATTTCGTTGGAGGGATAATTTTCGGCTATACCGAAATAGTTTTAAAAGATGAACCGGATGTGTCTGTAGGCGATATATTTTTTGTAGTGACTTATCTGTTACTTGGCGCAGGTATGTTTTTAGCTGTGGCTTCCAGGCGAATCAATCTGGAAAAATGGCAGTGGCTAATTGTATTAGCAATTGCAGTGTTCGGCAGTTTGTTGGCATGGTGGATTTCTATGCAACAAGAAAAACCCACAGAACTGCTAGTCGCTATCTTGAACTGGTTTTACGTAGTTAGCGATGTGCTTCTGTTAATTATTGCTACCACTCTGCTGTTAGCCTTTTGGGGGGGAAGAGTTTCCCAATCTTGGCGAATGATTGCAGCAGCGGCCTTTTCGCTCTACATTGCAGATATGTGGTTTAAATACGCCCAAGGCCCCAATTATCAAAGTGGGGAGATATTAGAAGTGTTTTGGGTGTTTAGTGGAGTGTTATTTGGTATGGGCGCTGCCTTAGAATATGACGCATCACTAAGACGAACGCGGCGTACCAGTGGACGGAAACGAGCTTAGTAAAGATTTTTGGTATCTACCGTGAGAAAATTAACAGACTCTGACAAGCAAGAAATTCTGAAGTTATATCGAGAGACTGCCGAAACAACCTCAACTTTGGCAGACCGCTATGGTGTGAGTAACTCAACGATTAGTCGTTTGCTCAAAAGCACTTTACCAGAGGATGAGTATGAATACTTAGTCTCTTTAAAGCGGGCTGCGAGAACTCCTGAGGGAAGGGCACAGGTAAGCTACGAGCAGTTACCCCTGCTGATTCAACCTGAGCCGGAGATAGAAGTTCTCCCCATTCCTCCCAGCGAAAGCCAACCCTTGGAGATGCCAAAGGTTGAGCCACTACCACGTCGGATAATTCATGTAGAGCAGGAACTTTACTCAGAGGAAACGGCAGAATCACTCGCTGCTAGTAGACGGGTGCGCCGACGCCCCTCGGCGGCGGAAAAACCCAAGCTCCGAGTCACAGAGAAATTAGAAACTCCAGAGCCAAAACTGCCGGAAATAGTCAGCATCTCCATCCCACCCCTAAAGGTTGAACATCCAGGAGCAGCCGTCATCGCGCAGATGCTAGGCGAAGATTTGCTAGATGAATCAGAGGATTTGGATGATTTAGATGATGATGATTTAGAGGATGACGATTTTGAGGAAGAAGACTTTGATGACGATGACCTGGATGAAGAAAGACCTTTAGTTACAAAACGCAGACCAGGTGAAGCGTCAGTTCAAGTTTTACCTCTGTCGGTAGCTAATTTGCCCAAAACTTGCTATTTAGTTATTGACCGTTCCTCAGAATTAATTACTCGACCTCTCAAGGATTTTGGTGACTTGGGACAAATTCCCAGCCTGGAAACTCAGCAAAGAACTCTGCCGGTGTTTGATAACCATCGCGTCGCCAAGCGTTTTTCTACAAAGCGCGATCGCGTGATTAAGGTTCCTGATAGTAAAATGCTCCATAAGGCTCGGACTCATCTCCAAGCTAAGGGCATCACACGACTGTTAATTGATGGTCAGGTTTATTCTTTGTCTACGGTTTAGGAGTTAGGAGTTAGGAGTTAGGAGTTTGGAGTTTGGAGTTAGAAGTTTCATAATTCTTAACTTTTAACCTTTAACTCCTAACTCTAACTGTAGACAGCCCTTCCAAAACGTTCTGCCAAGTAGATAATGTCCTGTCTACGGGCAATTTGGTTCATCCATTGTTTGGGAATATTTTCCACCCCATAATAAATTCCTGCTAACCCACCGGTGACGGCGGCGGTAGTATCGGTATCTCCGCCTAAGTTGACAGCTTTTAGTACCGCCTCAGAATAAGACGAGGTATTTAATAAACACCACAGGGATGATTCTAAGGTATCAATCACATAGCCACCAGAATTAATTTCTTCCACTGGTACTTTGGCAATCTCACCACTGAAAACTCTGCCAAAATGCGGCTTCTCTAACAAAAATTCCCGAACAGAATAAATTGTTTGGATATCTTGTAATCCTTGAAGATAAGCTGTTTGAGGGTCAGCCCCTTCTAAGAGCGCCACTGCAATACTAATATAAATGCCACAGGCCATCTGCGATCGCGCATGAGCATGGGTAATGGCCGAAACATCATGTACCCGCGCTAGCAATTCGCCTAAAGTTAAGTTTTTGTGACAATAAGCCATCGGCAAGATTCTCATCAACGAACCATTGCCATTACTGTTTTCAACCTTACCCCCCGCCTGATGGGGAACAACTCCCTGTTTCAGGCGCATAATCGCTGTATGAGTAGTTTGACCAATATCAAAGACATCGCCACGGGGAGTCCAGTAAGCCTCCTTGTACCAGCGCCAGAAGGAATTAGCTATGGCATCTAACGAATACCCCCTACAAAGGCATTCTGCCAAGCAAAAGCTTAAGGAACTGTCATCAGACCAAGTTCCTGGTGGTTGATTCCATGTGCCATAACCCAGCATTGTTTTCACTGGAGATTTTGCTCGTTCAGCACGGCTAGTAAACTCCACTGGCACACCCAACGCATCACCGACACATAAACCCATCAAACCAGACAACGTTTTTGTAGCGGTTAGCATTATTCAATCTCCACAAAAATTGCTCAAAATTAACTTTATAGATTCCCTCTACAGCTTGTTGCAACAGATGTTACAGCCGACTTTTTCATCCTCTGTGAAAAAGTCGGCAAAAATTATTATTAGCGTATTTTATTTACCATATACCGACTTAGTTCTAGCTCAAAATATTGTGCCAGTTGTCATAGCGTCTATTTTTGGAACAAAGAACCCAGATGAAAAGACATTGAATGTAATTATAACAGCTTATTTATTATTCTCAAGGATAGTTAATCTCTAAATATTATGCATCCATAGCAACATTCATTTAATAAAATATGGGGGAAATTTGAAACATTATGATGCAGTTTTCAACTGAGAATATACCGCGAAATTAGAAAATACGGTAATTTCCTCTGGAGTGATAAGACAAGTGCTATCATCCCAGAACTTTCTGTGGATGTACCCATAGCTAATAAAACTATAGGACTCCTATTTGATTTTTGAACAACTAAGCTGCTTAGAAGCTTGAGATACAAAGCTTTCTCGCTCAGTATACTGAGCAAGATTCAAGTAGGATTCCTATAATGCCTATTTAATTTAACTGCTGGTTATTCTTTTGTAGAGAAATATGGCTCACCAACTCCCATAGGTAACACAGATTCAGTAGTGGTAGGTGCTGGTGTAGACAAGGAAGTTGCTAACAATTTCAATTTCCTTGTCTACACTAATGCCAAAGTTGGACTTGGTGCTTACCAAAATAGCGATGCTTCTGCTTGTACCATCAATGGTGGTATTGGCGATCGCTTCAAATAAAAAATTATTGAGTCCTCAGTCGCTCTATACTTTACTTAGTACTCAGCACTGGCTCAACCATAGCTATCCGCTAACAAAACTCACTACTTCAAAAAGCTGGTTTTTTAAGTGTTGCATCACTGACAGAGCCGGTTTTTGCCGTGGTAAAATTAAAACATTCCTCATTATTCCGGTCGAATTACCGGGGATCAAGTAGCCGAAGGGTGCTGATTCGGTGTCTACCTAATGCTTTATTGAGAACACTATACAAGTCTAATGGTTAATTCTGCTCCTTCCCCCATCGCTACCCGTAAGCCTTCCAAAGTAGAAGGAATTAAGGAAAATAGTAATTTTTTACGTGAACCTGTAGCATCTGAAATCCTTGAAGAGACTACCCATTTTACCGAAAATGCAGTGCAGCTTTTGAAGTTTCACGGTTCTTACCAACAGGATAACCGCGACAACCGCACTAAGGGACAGGAGAAAGATTACCAGTTTATGCTGCGGACAAAAAATCCGGGTGGTTTGGTGCCGCCGCAGCTATATCTGGCTTTAGATAAAATAGCTGATGAGTATGGCAACCAAACGTTACGAGCAACTACCCGTCAAGGTTTCCAACTGCATGGTATTTTAAAGAAGAATCTTAAATCAGCAATTGCCACTATTGTCAAGAACCTGGGTTCGACTTTGGGAGCGTGCGGCGATGTCAACCGAAATGTGATGGCACCACCAGCCCCCTTTAAGAATCGCCCAGATTATCAGTATGCTTGGGAGTATGCCCAGAATATTGCTGACTTGCTCTCAGCGCAAACAGGTGCTTATTACGAAATTTGGCTAGATGGGGAAAAGGCAATTAGTGCTGAAGAGAACCCAGAGGTGAAGGCGGCGCGACAGCGCAATGGCAACGGCACAATAATTCATGACAACGAAGAACCGATTTATGGCACTCACTATATGCCCCGCAAGTTTAAAATTTGCGTGACGGTGCCAGGGGATAATTCGGTTGATTTGTATTCCCAAGACCTGACGTTGGTAGTAATTACGAATAAGAAGGGACAGTTAGAAGGATTTAATATTTTTGCTGGTGGTGGTTTAGGTAGAACACATGGTAAAGAAGAAACTTTCGCTAGGTTAGCAGACCCCATCGGTTATGTAACGAAAGATGACGTTTACGACATAGTGAAAGCGATTGTTGCTACCCAGAGAGATTATGGCGATCGCACTGATCGTCGTCATGCCAGATTAAAATATCTAATCAACGATTGGGGTGTAGATAAATTCCGCGCCCAAGTTGAAGAATATTTCGGCAAACCAGTTGCACCCTTCAAACCGCTACCAGAGTTTAAATATCACGACTTCCTCGGCTGGAATGAACAAGGTGATGGCAAGCTATTCTTAGGAATTTCCATTGAAAATGGTCGAGTCAAGGATGAAGGTTCGTTTCAACTAAAAACCGCCTTACGGGAAATTGTCGAGCAGTTCAACTTATCCATCCGCCTGACATCCAACCAAAACGTGATTTTTTACGATATCGAACCAGATAGCAAGGAAGCGATTCAAGACATTCTCAGCCGTCACGGTGTCGGAGACGACCCCAGTAAGATCGAACCTTTGGTGCGGTATGCAATGGCTTGTCCGGCTTTACCCACTTGCGGCTTGGCAATCACCGAATCAGAACGGGCAATACCAGGTATTTTGGAGCGAGTTCGCGCCCTGTTAGATAAAATAGGTTTACAAAATGAGCATTTTGTGGTAAGGATGACAGGATGCCCTAACGGTTGCGCTCGTCCCTACTTGGCAGAATTGGCCTTTGTTGGTAGCGCTCCAGAATCTTACCAATTATGGTTAGGGGGTTCGCCAAATCAGACTCGACTGGCACAACCTTACACAGAAAAGCTGCACCATAATGACTTAGAGAGTTTCTTAGAGCCGATTTTTGTTTACTTTAAGAAATCTCGGAAATCTAAGGAAAGCTTTGGTGATTTTTGCGATCGCATTGGTTTTGATGCCATCCGCGAATTTGCTGCTAGCTACGAACCTAACACAACCAATGCTGCAAACAAATCGCGCCATCGGGTGAATTTGAAAGAAGAGGTTTATAGCAAGTTGAAGGAAGTAGCAGAAAGTCAAGGTAAGCCAATGACTCAGTTGGTGACTGAAGCACTAGAGGCTTACTTCCAGAATCTTTCCTAAGCCGGAAAATTGAAGATAATGAAATCATGATGACCTCTCTCCAAACCTCTCTCCTAAAAGGAGAGAGGCTTTAAGGCTTACTCCCCTTCCCTTGCAGGGAAGGGGCTGGGGGTTAGGTTTCTATTGAACTCAACCCAGAAGCGCTATAAATAGGTAATCTTAATAGCAAGAAGGGAGCATACAGTAGGAAAACTGAACTATGGTAACGACAGCAAAATTTGCAGAAACTAGGGATGTGCTGCAAAACATCAGCTGGCAGACATTCAAAGCTATGCTGGCAGATATGGGATCTGAGCGAAATAAAAGGCTAGCTTATGACAACGGAATTGTAGAAATTATGACACCGCAGATGCCACACGAGAACTCAAACCGTCTGATTGAAGGTTTTGTTCTTGTGCTGTGTGAAGAATTTGGTTTAGAAGTTAAAAGCGCTGGCTCGTTGACGATGATGCGGGACGATTTGGAGCAAGGAGGCGAGCCGGACAGTAGTTATTATATCCAAAACGAATTATTAGTCCGCAACAAAGAAAATATTGACCTGAATACAGATCCACCACCAGATATAGTACTGGAAGTGGAATATTCCAGACCCAAAATAGACAAGTTGGCTCTTTATGCTTCAATGGAAGTCCCAGAATTCTGGCGATATAACGGAAATGTTTTGAGAATCTACACCCTTAATAGTGGACAATACTCGCAAAGTAATAGTAGTCCAACTTTCGCACCTGTGCTGGTAACGAAAATTCCCCGATTTATCCAAGAAAGCAAGAAAATTGGACAAATAGCAGCAACTCGTGCTTTCCGTACCTGGGTTAGACAGCAAATGTCTACAGCAGGGCAATAATTTATTAAGAAAAATGTCTCAACTGCAAAGAATTGCGATCGCACCCTCCCAACTCCAACAAGGGCAAATTTTACTCACCAAAGAACAACAGCATTATTTGGGGCGGGTGTTACGCTTGCATGAAGGCGATCGCTTTATTGCAATGGATGGTAGAGGAAAATGGTGGTTAGCGCAGCTTGCAGGGGAACAAGCACAGGTTTTAGAAGCGCTTTTGGTAGAAACTGAATTACCTGTATCAATTACGCTGATGGTGGCGTTGCCCAAAGGTAATGGATTTGATGAAGTGGTGCGGTGTTGTACAGAGTTGGGAGTAAGTTGTATTCTACCAGTATTGAGCGATCGCACTTTACTTGATCCTAGTCCTCAAAAGCTCGAACGCTGGCGGCGCATCGCTACAGAAGCCGCCGAGCAATCAGAGCGCTCTTTTGTGCCGACAATTTTAGAACCTGTTGCTTTTAACACTGCTGTCACCGCTAATCAGACAAGTCACCGTTACATTTGTGAGGCTCGTGGTGAGTATCCCCATTTAAACAAAGTGCTGAGTAGCATATCTAGCGAGATTGTCATTGCTACAGGGCCAGAGGGAGGATGGACAACACCAGAAATCGAGAATGCGAAGTCAGTTGGATTTCAACCTGTTTCCCTTGGTCGCCGCATCCTGAGAGCAGTTACAGCCCCAGTCGTAGCATTATCCTTGATTACCGCTAGTTGTGAAGTATAAATGATTTATAGCTCACGCAAAAGTGTATTAAAACTAAGTGATGATTGAGCAAGTTGCGATCGCCTTTGAGCATAAAGACTATCAAACAGCTGCTAAATTACTCAAACAGCTGCTAAAAGAATCGCCCGAAAATCCTTGGGTACAATATTATCTCGGTCGGCTACATGAAGTATCCCAAAAGCGCCAACATGCAGAAAAAATTTATCGGCAACTACTACGAGATACAACCAATACCAAGATAGTGACGCTCGCACGTCAAGGTTTGCGACGGCTACAAGAAATCGAGCAAGAAGAAAGACAAAGAGCCATTTCTCAAGCAACAGCCCAACCAAATAACACCGAAGCTGGCGTACTAGTTTTAGAGCCACTCACCACCGAGATGAAAACAGAAGCGTCTCCAAAATTCGCCCAGATTATGCAGCTAGATCCCTATACTGCAAGACTAATACTGCCAAGTCGTGGCTGGAGGTTGTATCGCACTGGCGCAGTCGGAGAACTAAAATTTTATGGCAAACAGCTACAGCAGGCTGGCATTCCTTGCTTTTGGGCCACAATCGCTCAAATTCAGCAAATTCAAGTTTATCAAGTCAAACATTTCCAAGAATCTACCCCACAAGCTACTGTTGTTTGCCGTAACCAGGCAAATCAACTCGGTTCTCTTAGCTTTGACTGGTCAGAAGTCACAGCAAGAGTAGTGGGACTGTTGCCTATTTTTGAACAAGTTGTAGATGTTGATGCCCACCATCAACTGGAATGGAAAACTAAAACACAAGACTATGCTCAGTTTTGTGATTTACATCTACCTGGTAGACGTTGCATTCTCCGACTTTATGATAACGGCTATGAATTCCAGCAAGGTTTAGAAATCATTCCCCAAGCTAACCAAAATACAATCAGAATTAATTGGAATGGTTTATCGAGTTGGATTGATCAGCAACTACCTCAAGTCAAAATCTGGTCAGATTTCACCTCCTTTGCAGATACAATATTAGATCAAACAGAAATGCTGGGTCATATCAAGTCTCACATTCATGTATTTCGTAGGAAACAGACTAATTGGGACTCAGCTTTTCAGCTATATAGTGGACTAGTGTTTGTTAAATAATTAGTAAGTGAACTACCCAGACCTCTCCTGAGGGAGAATGTCACCGACTTGTGACATAGAAATTACTGACTTAATCCAACATCTTCAACAATTAAACTTTCCTTCAAGCTTCAGTGTTGAAATCGTCTTTGAGTTTACCCTCAACAAAGGTCGGGTAGAACGGGTAGTTTTAGATGAAAAAGCCTCAACCGTACAAAGATACAGTTGTAGTGGAGAAAATTAAGCGATCGCTCCTACTTTCTACTTTGGAGAGTTCCTCTATCTACAACTGGCAAAGTTATCTTAACCTTGCATCTTCACGTTTAATTTGTAGAGATGCGAAATTTTACGTCTCTATCAATTATTTAGGCGTTTTAACCTGACGTGCCATATCTAGGTAAGCACTCATATTCGCTCCAGGACGGCGACGACCATTAGAGCTAGTAGTCGAAGGAGCAAGATATTTTGGTGCAAAGGTGGTTTCAGTAGGTGTCTTTGTGGTAGCGGCTGCTTTAGCGGATTCAGCTTTGGCTGCTTTACCATTCTGAGATGCCTCTACTTTCGTCTTGTTAGCAACTTTGGTAGCTTTAGCAGCCTCAGATGCTGCTGGTGCTGCAATTGCAACTGGTTCCTGAGCTTTTTTACCGTTTGATGCTGCTGGTTTCGACTGACTGGTTGCTTCCTCCAATTCTAGGAAGTAACCATTACTTTTCTTCTTCCCAGGTAACAGCCCAGCAAAGAAACCCAGAATACCTGAAATTAACTTTTTGATAAAATCCATTACAATTACTCCTGCCTGTTATATTTGGAAATCCACCGTAATTGTTAAAAATTACGACAAAATGTTACATTTTCTGCTTTGCGTCACCCCGTTTTGGTGACAACCCTTATAGGCTTCTGCTTAATCAACATTGTAGTAAAACTACAGGGCAAATGTTTTCTTGCAGGCACTTGCAACCTGTGTACACCGAGAATTAATTATTAAATTTTACTGTAACTAAGAGCAAGATTCTGAAACCAAGCTTTACAAAAATTAACATTAATTTGTTTGGTAAATATTTAATTGAAATGAAGCAAACAGTTTAATCTCAACCAGTGGAAGGAGTGTCATAGCCTATTGGCAGATAGCGATGGCAATAAGTTAAATTTTATACAAATTTTATTCCGAAGCATTTCAGTTTAAGCAACAGCTTCACTTTGTAGATTTGTAGAGCAGTATTTACCAGGACTTACGCAAAAGCTAAAACCCCTATTTTTAGTTAGGGGCAATTCATGAATTGCCCCTACAGCGTGTAGTTTTGCGTAAGTCCTATTTACGTACAAAAGTGAAATATACCCATTAATTCAGCCAAATTTTGTAAATGAACATTGAAAATCAACAACGCAATCCTGTTTTGTTAATACACGGCATTGACGACACAGAGGCAGTTTTTCATAAAATGAGGGCGTACTTAATACAACGAGGTTTGTCTGTACATACCCTGAATTTAGTGCCCAATAATGGTGATGTGGGTCTTGATGAGTTGGCAAAGCAGGTGGTTGATTATATTACAGCTACCTTTGGATCAGAACAACACCTAGATTTAGTAGGCTTCAGCATGGGAGGAATTGTCAGCCGTTATTATGTTCAACGACTGGGAGGAATTAACCGCGTGCAGAGGTTTATCACAATTTCTTCGCCCCATCATGGAACTGTGGTTGCTTATGCTTCCCGGCGGACTGGTTGCGTACAAATGCGTCCCGATAGCATTTTTCTCAAGGATTTAAATTCTGATGCCGTAATATTGGCGCAGCTAGATTTTACATCTATCTGGACACCTTATGATTTGATGATTGTCCCAGCCAATAGTTCACAAATGTCCGTAGGACGCGAAGTAATAGTACCAGTTCCTCTACACCCTTGGATGCTGACAGACTCCAGGAGTTTAGCGGTAGTCACAGCAGCTTTAGCAGAGCCGATTAAGCTAAAAAATCCAGTCAGTAGCCAGAATGATTGTTAAGCTGACATTTCTTGATTTTGAATTTTGAATTTATCAAAAAAATGGGTTTAAAACCCCATGCTTCTAGCACGGCTTTTCTTGATCGGGGAAAGCCAGATGGAATAAAGTTTGGCTCATAGCTTGTGTGGAAATATTACTTTAGCTGGAGAGGTTTCAGAAATTAAGCACTAAGCATGACAAATTCGTTATTCTGTTGATATTCAGACAAAATTACTCATAATTAATTGCTGATGTCATCCTTAATTGATTCTGTAAATCCCTGGTTGGTAGCAGTAGTATTAAACACAATTTTATTGGGTTTAGCTTGGATTGTGCCGAAAAAGCTACTTACCCCTGCCGGATTATTTCACGCCTGGTTCCTGGCTATCTTAATTTGGGTAACTCTAGGCTGGCAAGGATATGCAGTAGTAATGTTCTATTTTCTAGTTGGTTCTGGTGTTACCCGCATCGGTATGGCGCAGAAGGAGGCAGAAGGAATTGCCGAAAAGCGTTCTGGCGCAAGAGGCCCAGAAAATGTTTGGGGTTCGGCTTTAATTGGGGCGCTGTGTGCTTTAGGAGTAGGGTTGATAAATTCGGGATTTATTGTACTTGGTTCCCAATACTTCGGCTTCGCTCAGTACAAGTCCCTAGTCCCCAATCCCCAGTCCCTATTATTGTTAGGCTATGTAGCGAGTTTCAGTACTAAACTGGCTGACACCACTGCTAGCGAAGTTGGTAAAGCTTATGGTAAAAGCACCTTTTTGATTACTACACTCCAACCAGTGCCTCGCGGTACAGAAGGGGCGATCAGTTTGGAGGGTACTTTAGCTGGGATCGTGGCTTCTGTAGCGATCGCATTTGTTGGTTGGGGAGTTGGTTTAATTGATCTATTAGGAGTCGCTTGGTGTGTACTGGCAGCATTTATTGCCACCAACCTAGAAAGTGTGATTGGGGCAACACTGCAATCTAAGTATACCTGGCTGACCAATGAAGTGGTAAATATTTTTAATACATTAATCGGTGCGATCGCATCTGTGCTAATTGCCTGGATATGGATAAGTATCATTAATTAGATCGATTAAGTGAGGCATTGGGCACTTGTACTGAGCGTACCCCTGCGGGGAAGCAAGCTACGCGTAGCGTCTCGTAGAGAAGTCGTTGGCGAAGCCTCTCGAAGAGAAGTATTGGGCATTGGTAGAAAATAAGAAATCTGCCTTACTACTGCGCTACCCATAATATTTTCAACAGGTCGATATTGGGTACTGGGCAAGAAATTCTTTTAAATATCTGGTTGGGGTCTGAATACACATACTTATCTATCTTCCCAGTCCCTAATCCCCAATCCCCAATCCCTAATCCCCAATCCCCAATCCCCAATCCCCAGTACAACCAGTTCAATCCTGTTTTGTCCCGGATCGACTGTAAAAGTGATCATGGGAAATTATATTATTTACTAGCTATATAATTTTTTGACCATCTAGATGTAATTAGTTCATGGAATCTTTATCATATTTACCCATCACTGAGTAGATGATTTCTATATGATTTAATTTAAAAGTCCTATAAGTGTTTAACCATTTTCACATAATTAATTCATGGAATCTTTATCATTTTTGACAATTAATGACCAAATAATTTCTATTCAGTCAGCAGTAAAGTACCTGCAAGCCTCTGGAAAACTGGGACAGTTCATTGGCGATATTCTCCGCCAGTACGTACTTGAGTCAGAAATCCGCACACGAGACGATATTGAAATTGGTACAGGGATAACTGAACAGGCAATTATTGACTTTAGACTAAAAAATCAACTCACTGACCCCCAAAGTTTCCAAGAATGGTTAAAGACTAACAACACAGATTACGCTACCTTTCACACATCGGTTACTTTTGGTTACAAGTTAGAAAAGCTGAAAGCTGTAGTGACGGAAACAAAACTCCAAGAATATTTTATTGAGCGCAAAATTTTTTTGGATCGGATAGTACTTTCCCGGATTGTTGTTGATAATCGAGAATTGGCAGATGAACTACACACCCAAATTGAAGAAGGAGGTAGTTTTGAGCAACTAGCCAAAGAGTATTCACTTTCAGATGACCGAATTGTAAACGGCATGATGGGAATCGTCAGCCGAGGCAGTATGCCAGATGTATTACGCGCAGCTATTGATGTGGCCAGTCCAGGACAATTGGTAGGGCCAATAGAAATCGTTGGCAAAGACTCTCCCCAAGGAGAAGGACCTTATGGTTTGTTTCGAGTAGAACAATTTCTGCCAGCGTCTTTAGAAGATACTCAACTAAATCTTGCACTACAAAATGAGTTATTTGAAAAATGGCTAGCAGAGAAAATTCAAAAACTGACAGTCAAATTACAAGTGAGTTAAAAATTCTGGATAATGAATCTTTACGATTAAAAGTGCTAGCTTCTTTGCCTTGGAATCAGCCACCGCTATGCTGGCTGACTCCCGAACAACAATCCCAATTAGAGAATGAATCCCAAACCCGTCAGTATCGTCTTGGAGAAAAAATCTGGTCAAACGATGTCGGTGGTTATCAATTCTTAATTGTGGCTGGGAAAGTCCGCTTGCGAGAGGAGGGCATTAGCAAACCTTTAGCCGCCCTAGATGTGGGGGATTGGTTTGGTGACTTACAAAAGCTGTCTGCGGATGTTAAAGCTGTAGCTGCTAGTAAAGAAGTGATAGTAATTTGTTGGGATAGTGCGCTGTGGGCAGAATTTTCTCACCCACAAATTCAGGAGTTCTGGCAAGTGTTACCAGTGGAGATGGAAGGACAAAGAGAGATATTTTCCTTCTCTTCCACTCCTGGACTACCGCCAGCCTCTGAGGGTACTTCCAGCCCCCACAGCCTCCAACCCCAAAGAGGACTCCCAGCCGCCAACCTGATCATCTCAAATTATCCATTTGTTGCTAGCTGGAACACTGCTGCGGCTTGTTTAACAATGGTGGCACAACAGTTAGAAAATTCTGTGCAACTGGAATGGGTGCAGCGCCAACTCAGAGGACAACGCCCAAAACAGGTTGTGGAAGCAGCAGAAAAGTTAGGGTTAGTGTTACGACGGTTGCAAGTTACTTGGGGTGAGTTGCGACAGTTGTCATTTCCAGCTTTGCTGCTGTGGAATTCTGACTCATCCCAGAGTCCATCGTGGGTAGTGGCTTATGGAGTTAAAGGCGATCGCTTAATTATCGCTAACCCTCTAAATCCCGAACGGACTTGTGAAAGCTTGCCGCAGTCCATAGTTGAGGCATCCTGGGATGGAAAATTGTGGCAAGCAGAACTCGTATCTCAGCAAGAAAAATTTAACCTCAATTGGTTCACCCCAGCAGTTTGGAAGTATAAGGGATTACTAACAGAAGTATTGTTAGCATCTTTTACCTTGCAGCTTTTGGGTTTAACAACACCTTTAATTACGCAAGTTGTCATTGATAAAGTGATGGTGCAGGGGAGTTTGCCGACTCTCGATGTGATGGCGATCGCACTTTTATGCGTCGCCGTATTTGAGTCCGTACTGGGCATTCTGCGCCTATTCATCTTCACCCATACAGCTCGTCGTCTGGATTTGAGTTTATCAGCACAGCTATTTCGCCATCTGATGCGTCTGCCATTAGCTTATTTTGAGTCGCGGCGCGTCGGAGACACAGTAGCACGAGTCCAGGAACTCGAACAAATTCGTCAGTTTCTCACAGGTACAGCATTAACAGTAATTCTAGATAGCATTTTTACTGTGGTGTACCTGGCATTGATGTTTTACTATAACATCCCACTCACCTTTGTTGCCTTAGCAGTACTGCCACTATTTGCAACTTTGACGATAGTTGCAACCCCAATTCTACGTAACTGGCTCAACGAAACTTTTAACCGTTCTGCTGATAGTCAATCATTTCTCGTCGAGACAATCACCGGAATTCACTCCGTTAAAGCCCATGCAGCTGAACCAGTAGCCCGCGATCGCTGGGAAGGCTTATTTGCCCGCTTCATTCGCACAGGTTTTAAAGCCTCTACTACCTCCAATATCAGCAGCAACATTGGTGACTTTCTCACCAATTTATCCACCATGCTGATTCTTTGGTTTGGCGCGAAGTTAGTCATCGAACAAAAGCTGACAATCGGACAGCTAGTAGCCTTTCAAATGCTGTCTGGTAGAGTCACAGGCCCACTTTTGCGCTTAGTACAGTTGTGGCAAAACCTCCAACAAGTGCTACTTTCTGTAGATCGCATTGGTGATATTCTCAACGTTCCCCCAGAAGCCGAACTGGGAACTGGCCTAGTTTTACCACCCCTGAAAGGACAAGTCACCTTCGAGCAAGTATTTTTCCGCTACCGTCCCAACTTTGAAGCAATTCTGCGGGGAATATCTTTCAATGCCGAACCAGGGCAATTTGTTGGCATTGTTGGACGTAGTGGTTCTGGGAAAAGTACCCTCTCTAAGCTATTGCAACGCCTCTATCAAATTGAATCAGGACGCATCCTCATTGATGGTTTTGATATTAAAAGTGCGGATTTAGCCTCACTGCGGCAACAAGTTAGTGTAGTTCTCCAAGAAGACTTTTTATTCAACGGTTCCATTTTGGAAAATATCACTCTTGGTACTCCCGACATTACCGCAGAGCAAGTAGTAGAGGCGGCAAGGTTAGCAGTAGCCCACGACTTCATCAGCCAATTACCCTACGGTTACGAAACCAATGTTGGTGAACGCGGTACCGCTTTATCTGGGGGACAGAGACAACGTATTGCCCTAGCAAGGTTATTTCTTTCCCAAGCACCGATTTTAGTTTTAGATGAAGCTACCAGCGCTTTGGATAGTGAAACGGAACAACAAGTACTGCAAAACCTGCAAAAAATTTCCGCTAATCGCACAGTCTTCTTGATTGCTCACCGTTTTGCCCCCCTCAAACGTGCTGATTTGATTTTGGTATTGGAGCAAGGGGTGATTGCCGAACGTGGTACTCACTCAGAGTTGTTGCAACAAAAGGGTTTGTATTGGTCATTATATCAACGGCAGCAAGCAAACATTTAGTAGATTTAACTAGCTTTAGCTTCTACCTATTTTACATCTGAAGAATAGCTTAAGGATAGTTTTTGGCGAATGGAGTTATGCTCTATTCGCCATTTTAATTTTGTTCCAAACTTCTCATGCAACAGGATGAGAAATATTGCGATCGCAAATATCAGTAACAACAGTAAATAAATCAAACTATGTTATGTTATGTAATCTAAAATACAGCTATTTTCAGGTAAATAGACTACCCGGTAAGGGTACGACACGTCCGGGTAATAAGTATGCTTTTGAAAGTGAAACATCTAGCTGGGGTAATAGCTTTAATGCTCAGTGCTAAGGAAAGTCTAACTAAGCTCTCCACCGAGAGGCTCAGATCCCCGACTTCTTGAAGAAGTCGGGGATCTTTTTGTTCGTAACGCGATTAATTTTTTATCCCACCAATTTATACTTACACCACTACAAATTTAATGTTTATTTTGTCAACTACTATGTTAATAATAATTCCACTATTCATTCTAATTTTTAGTAGTAAAATTAGCATTTTGTTATGAGATTACATAGTAATTATTGACAAGGGAGCTTATTCACACATTAAAATCTTTTTCTTCTAAAGATTTTAACGCTTCGTTCTGTCAAAAAACCATTTTTTTCTTTGAAAAAAACCTATGATCAATGATGATGCTAATAACAATGTATTGTCAAATAAACAGCTTAATGTAACTTCTATCTCTTCATTAAATAGCTTTAATACGAAGGATGACTACAGCCTCAACCTCGGCGGACGTAGTAGCTACAACTCAGCCGATGCTGATGTGCAGTTACTAAATAATGCTGACTCTGAAAATAGTAGTAACGCTACTGCTAATACTTTTACAACTCAAAATTATAACTCAACTAATGGCTATGGCTTAATTAATGCAGCAGCAGCAGTGGCTAAAGCTGCTGGCAAGAATACCTTTGCTGATGTTCCCGATCTTGGTGGCAATAATTGGGGAGCAGACCTTGTGAAAGCACCGGAAGTCTGGGCACAGGGATACACAGGTAAGGGCGTTGTTGTCGCTGTTGTAGATACTGGGGTTGACTACAACCACGAGGATTTAAAGGATAATATCTGGACGAATCCCAAGGAAATTGCTGGCAATGGTAAAGATAATGATGGCAATGGCTATGCTAACGATATCCACGGCTGGAACTTTGTTGACAATAATAATAATGTCCTAGATGACAACGGTCATGGCACTCATGTTTCCGGGACGATCGCAGGAGAAAATAATAACTACGGTGTCACTGGTATTGCCTACGATGCCAAAATTATGCCCGTCAAAGTTTTAGATGACTCTGGCTCCGGTTCCTACATTTCCATCGCTAAGGGCATTCGCTATGCTGTGGATAATGGAGCTAATGTGATTAACCTCAGTTTAGGAGGCGGATCTTCCAATCAGACTCTAGAGTTAGCCATTAGCTATGCCAGCAGCAAAGGAGTAATTGTTGTCATGGCAGCAGGTAATGATGGTGGCTCATTACCAGGCTATCCCGCCCGCTATGCATCTAAGTCGGGAATTGCCGTTGGCGCAGTAGATAAAAATAATAACATGCCCGACTTCTCCAACCGCTCTGGAGCCAATGAAATCTCTTATGTTACAGCCCCAGGAGTTAAAGTCTATTCATCAGTTCCGAATAATCAATATGCCACTTATAGTGGCACTTCTATGGCTACTCCCCACGTTGCTGGTGTAGTTGCTCTGATGCTTAGTGCTAACCACAACCTGACTGATGCCCAAGTACGTCAAATTGTCACAGAAACCGCAGGAAATAGTACACAAACTACAAACTCTAGTTTAAATATTTCTAATGTCAGTTCTATCGCGAGTCAGGTGATTGCAGAGACAGCAGGAAATAGTACACAAACTACAAGTTCTAGTTTTAATCTTTCCAATGTCAGTTCTCTGGCAAGGCAGGTAATGTCTGATGCTAATCTGTTACGCATCTATGGACAGACTGCAAATTCTCTGATATCACAGAAAATTTCTAATTTTAACAGTTCTGATTTTGGTTCTCTGATGGGTCAGGCGATGTCTACGACGGGCTACGCCTACGCAGAAATGAAAAAGTATCTGACATCAGATGAAGGTAATAACGGATTAGCCAATTCAGAATTGCGATCGCCATTCCAAAACTATGAGAATATTCTGGGCAGCATCAATGTAGATAGCAATGAGGATGAGAATAATCTTGATGTTGGCAAATTCCTAGAGGGAATCCAAAAACAAATGGAACAGTATAGAAAATTCTTGGGTATCGCTTGAAAATTATAGCGATTTGCAGAGAGCTAATACTGCTCGATTAATAAAATTAACCAACCTCAAAACTTTGTAGAGATGCGAAATCTCGCGTCTCTACATTCTGATAAATCAATACAGTTCAGTTAAGCATTTCTTCCCTCTCTTCTCTCTGTGTCCTCTGCGCCTCTGCGGTACCCTGCGGGAAGCCGAAGCGTCTACGTAAAAAAAGAGTTTTAGCCTTAAGTGAACCGTATTGTCTTATAAATCCTCCTCAGTAATGAATCTAGGGGTTTAGCATAATGCTAAACCCCTACGTTTTGTCTGCGCTACGTAGGCGTAACTCAACCCAGACATCGCCTTTGAACTAGAATCAAAGCAACAGAGACTACAAACCTACCTAACTGAAAATGCTTCGCTGAATCGCCGTGTTACAGGCTCAGTAATGAATGTCAAAATTGACTTTTTACGAGTGACAATTTCACCTGTAGCAGTCATCCCTGGGGTAAATTCTACTTCTTGACCCCGGACGTTCACAGAGTGTTTACTTAGCTTAATTCTTGTCGGAAAAACTAAGCCTAATTCTTTATCAATAATTGCATTCGGACTGACTTGCATAACTTCGCCCTCCACAATACCAAATTCCTGGAAGGGGAAAGTCGCCATTTTCACTTTTGCCTTCATTCCTTGACGAATAAACCCAATATCGCGGTTGAGGACTTTCACCTCTAAGAGCATTTCTTCACCTTCCGGCAAAATTGACACCAATTCTTCACCCGATTGTACTGGACCTTTGGTGGCTTTGACTCTGTAAATCGTACCGGCAAAAGGAGCTTCGATGGTTTCTAAAGCTTGCTGCTTTCTCGCCTGCTCTAATTCACCTTGAACAGTTGTTAATTCTTCTTTACGCTTGTTAAATTGCGTCAAAATTTCGCTTTGGCGTTCTGATGCTACACGCTGGCCTTGACTGCGGGCACCGTTGTAAGCTTGTTCTGCTTGGCGAATTTCTTGGACTTGGGCAGCAATATCTTTTTCTAATGATGTGACTTTATCTTGAGCCTCTGTGATTTTATTCTGGGCATTGGTAACTTCATCTTGCGCTCTGGTGATTTCTGTCTTTGCACGAGTTAATTTTTCTTGGGCATCCAAGTAATCCACACGAGGTACAGCGCCAGGAGTAATTAGGGTGCGTAGGCTTTTTTCCCTTTCTTGTGCAAGTGCCAAGTTGCTTTCAATTTTAATCCGAATGCTATCTGCGTTGACAAGGTTGGTTTTGGCATTGGCAACGCTGCTTTTGGCATTAAGCAAGTTGTCTTGCAATCGAGTCAAGCGGACTTTGGCTTGAGCAATGAGTGCTATTTGGCGATTTGCTTCTGCTTCCGCCGCCGCTTGACGCGCTTGGAAGTCTTGCAGTCGGGAGTTTAAAAGTTCATCTTGTAATTTCGTTCCAGCAGTTTTGCCTCCGGTGCGTTCTGCATCCAAACGTTGCAAGTCGTCCTGAATCAATCTACTAGATTTGGCTAGGCGGGAAACATCAGTTATTTTCAAGTCTGGATCTTTTTGAATCAGAACTTGACCTTTAGTAACGCGCTCGCCTTCTTTAACTTTCACAGCGACAATTGACCCTCCACCCAAGGATGTCACTGGTCTTACCTGTGTGGAAGCAATTAATTCCCCTGGTGCTGTTGCTACTTCATCTATTTGCGAGAAGTACGCCCAGGCGATCGTCCCAAATACAATGACGCTCATCGTTCCCGCTAATAATCTAGTGTACAGGGGTGGCAATTCCTGTACCGCCTTCCCCAACTCATAAGTGAGTTGTTCCTCTGGTTGGGCGAATCGCTCTTTTGTCTGACGTGATTGAGCAGCATTTGTAGCTAGGGAAGATTTCATAGAATTTTAGATTTTTGATTTGAGATTATCGGTAATTGGGTATTAGGAAAACTCTTCCTAGTCCCCAGTCCCCAGCGATGCACTGAGCTTGTCGAAGTGTCCCCAGTCCCCAGTCAAACCGCTAGATAGCGCCGCAAAAAATTTTCTAATGTCTCCAACTGGAAGTTATAAATCGCTTCTAAATTGGCAATTTCATCTTTTGTACAGAAAAATTCATTTGCTAGCAATGTGCGATAAGTTCCCAAAGCTTTTTGAATTTGGGGATTAAATAAACCCAATGCACTCTGTAACCCATCAATGACAAATAGTGGTGAGTTAATTATTACTGGCTCTTTGGTGAAGATCCGACCAAAAATCCGGGGAATATCTTCTCGTAATAAAATCTCCGGTCCTCCCACGGGTAAAATCTGGTTGCGAGCGCCTTCAACTGTCACAGAATCCACCACTATCCTTGCCAAATCGTCGGTACTGACAATTGAGGTACGGTTTTTGCGATCGCCAATTAACAAATACAATCCCGTTTCCCGAAATCGTTCTACCAGTGGCAGCAAGTTAGATGCTAATCCAGATGGGCGTAAAATAGTGTAATTTAAGCCACTAGCTGCTAAATATCGCTCTACGGCTCGTTTGGCCTTGAATACCGGAGCGTCTTCATATCCGCGATCGGCTCCCAGTACAGAAATGAAGACAAAATGCTCTACGCCATTAACTTTCGCCTGGTCTATTAATTCAATATTCGCGCGGTAATCTAAAGATAGGGCATCGCTATCAGAACCGTGGGCGCTAATAATATACCGCACACCCCGACTAGCTTTCTGAATATCTTTTTCGTCTAGCAAGTCACCGATAAAGATTTCTGCACCCCGATGTTCTAACTCGCTGTAGCGCGAGGTAAGACGGACAAATGCCCGCACAGATTGTTCTCGTTGTCGTAGGAGTCGCACAACTCTACGACCAATTCCTCCCGTTGCTCCAGTTACTAGAAACATATAAATACCTAAATTGAATAGTTACAGCGTTTATAATTCTCGAAATGCTCGATATATGCTCAAAATCCGTTGAGCAATACTTAAACAGAAATATGAGCATATTTTTATACTTAGTCACCATGCTTAAGATATCCTCATGCCAACTAAGCCAATAGGTCACACCTTATTTATTTTAATACTCTAAAAATGATCCCCCATATCTTTGTAGATGTAGGGGATAGAGTAATGGGATTAGTTTTACTGGCTCAACAAGTCAATAGATTGTTCAAGCGACATCTTAGCCTTGTGCAAATTCAGCAGGTTTTCCTGGTCGTATCGGTCAGGATAGCTCATTTTCCTGCCCTCTAAAGTTATCCGAATTAGTGCTGCTTGCTCATCTGTTGGTGAATTCATCTCATCTATAGCAGAACTGATTACCTGGATAGCGTTAAAGTTAGGGAATTTTAACCCTCTACCTTGCTTCATTTGTTGCAGTGCTAAAAATGGAAATGCCATCAGAGTTACGATGTACGAGGTTTTGTATCCTGCATTCCCAGTTGGTTTGATGCCGTATCTACGACACAAGTCGCGTAATTCTTTAATAGTCTTGATTTCAAGTTCCAAACGCGTGAACATAAAATAGTAGTGTCCATTTTTGAAATTGGATATTGGTGGTTGTACTTCCGGCAAGTTGTAGCAACCACCAAAAAACAATTTAATCTGCTGCATACCAGTGATTCAAGCTATATTTATATTTCTAAATAAATGCCTAACCCTAAAGGTCATTCAGAAAATTTAAAACCATTTAAATCAGAGAGGGAAGAACCTTTAAGTGAGCGTCTTAACTTACGTGTTACAAAAACTATGAAGGAAGAACTATCCAGCAAGGATGATCCTCCAGAATTTTGCCGTCGTGCAATCCAGGAAGCATTAGATAAAGATAGAGAAAAGTAATCTCAAAGGGATAGTTGTCACAAGTGGGTGAATTACTGGAATGAGTTAGCAATTAAGCATGTTGAAAAAGCAATATGCTTAATTGCTTGCGGAAAACACGAAAATTAGTAAGTAAAAGCTCCTTTTGCTTGCGGAAAACACCAAAATGAGAAAGTAAACTGGGGTTTGAGAAAGTAAAAGCTCCTTTTGCTTGCGGAAAACACCAAAATGAGAAAGCAAACTGGGGTTTGAGAAAGTAAAAGCTCCTTTTACTTGCGGAAAACACCGAAATGAGAAAGCAAACACAGCTTTTGAGTAAGCAAACTGGGGTTTGAGTAAGTCAAATGCCTTTTTGGTTATTAAATTCGACTTGATCCATTTTTTCGATGCATTAACTAGTAACTTAAGTAATTACGTTAAGAAGATTTGTCGGTTGGGTTGAAGGCCGTGAAACCCAACAAAGAGAAAGAAAATGTTGGGTTTTGTTCCTCAACCCAACATACATTTGAGTTATTTTTTAGGGAAAACCTACGCAGTATTGGGCTGAGTTAGAATCGTTGAAGAAGGATTTAGAGCCGTAAGTATAATGCCTTGGCAAGTATAGGACTCCTATTTGATTTTTGAACAACTAAGCTGCTTAGAAGCTTGAGATACAAAGCTTTCTCGCTCAGTATACTGAGCAAGATTCAAGTAGGATTCCTATATTTCTGGTATAGATATAGCGTTTCCCGATCTAGTGACGTACACCCGTAAGGGCACGGCAGTGCCGTGCCCCTACATCTTGCTATATAATTTTGTACCTCATCTGAATGAGAACCGCTATAAGTGGATGTGAGGAGACTTATAGATTTTAATAAATATTGATAACAGGGTTGTTTTCTACGAGTTAATGAATTTTTCATAGATCCAATACCTGGCACTAAAGGCTGATAAATTCTTCTTTAGTCCTCTGAAGAGGACTTTCGCTATTAGCCGTAGGTTTCTAACCTATGGCGGGTGATGGCTTCAAATGTAAGATCCTAAACTCAGATATTTGCATCATTGCAGAATATTGGCATTGCCCACACGTCCGCCTCAGAATAAATTCTGCGGCTCATAGCGAAAGTCATCTAAAGCTGACTGAAATTCTTGTTTTACCAATTTAAAACCCCCTATATCTTTGTAGATGCAGGGGGGAGTATTAACAATTCAAAATTGTTTCAGACGGTGATTTAAACCCTTTGTCCAAACAGCCCACCTCAAAACTATTCAGCAGCTTTATTATTAGCTCTATTGGCACGCGCCTCAGCCGAAGCCATGACTTCATCGAAGTTTTCTAGCATTTCACCAGGAAAGTTTTCCAAAACTCTGGTAGAAAGAGCAACCCGCCCTTTACCTTCATCCAAGTCAATAATTACAGCTTTAATTGGCTGACCAACTTGAAATACTTTTTCTAAAGAATCAATGAATTTCTGGCTTACCTGCTTGATATGAAGTAAGGCGCTCATTCCACTTAAATCAACAAATACACCAAAAGGTTTGATGCCAGTAACTTTACCTTCTACTAGTTGACCTAGTTCTAATAAGCTGAAGTTGCTAGAACGAGTTGCTAAACGCTGAGAAAGGATGAGTTTATTGGTGTTGCGATTAATTTCCAAAAAACCCACAGTCAGATTTTGACCTTTGAGTGCTTCTAAATTATCACGCTCGGACAGGTGCGATCGCGGGATAAATCCCCGCAAAGAAAGAATATCGACGGTGACACCACCTTTGTTTACACCCATAACTCGTACTTGCACAGTCTGAGCGTTTTCCTGCATTTCGGCCAGTCGTTCCCAGATATGCTGAATTTCCAACTGCTTTCGAGAAAGGGTGACTTGTCCTTCTGCATCCTGATCTCGAATAATCAAAAACTTCATTTCCTCTTGCAATGGCAGCACTTCCGATAAATCGGTAACTGCTCTCAAAGAAGCCTCATCGCGCGGTAGAAAAGCTGACGACTTGCCACCAATATCAACATAAGCTCCATCATGGTCAAGTTGGAACACTTTGCCATGTACAACCTGTCCCTTTTGAAACTGGTAGTCGTGTTTTTCTAATGCTTTGGCAAAATCATCCATTGTAAAGGACGAATTGGCTGTTTGAGAAAGTTTCGATTCGGAATTCATGACTTTTGAAGATTAATTGTTATTTGATCTGGTGCAACTGAAGTTTAGATTGTTATTAGTCATTAGTCATTTATTACTCACTAATGACTAATGACTAATGACCAATGACCAATGGCAAACTTGGCTGTGTGTGCTTCAGTTCAGTTTACTAAAGAGTTGTTTCACTTGCTCCCAAGCATCAGCCGCAGCTTTAGGATTATAACTGCCACGATGGTCACAGAAAAATCCGTGATCAGCTCCATCGTAGCGAAACACACGATGAGGAATTTTATATTTTTCTAACTCTGCTTCAATCTCATCTAGTTGTTCCCTTGGGATGCTAGCATCTTCTATACCAAAGAAGGCATAGAGAGTACCTGTTATTTCTCTGGTACGGGTGACAGTAGGAGCGCCACCTCCCGGTGTGCGGGTAGTAACTCCAGCACCATAGAAGGAAGCCGTAGCTTTAATGTCTGGTAAGGTGGCTGCAAGATATGCAACGTGACCACCAAAGCAGAAGCCAATACAGCCAAAACCATCTTTTTTCACTTGAGGCAGATTTTTGAGGTAGTCAATTGCTAATTGAACATCGCTCAATAACTCTGAGGCTTGAGTTTGCATGGCGTAGTTTCTGCCCGTTTCAATATCTTCGGGTGTGTATCCGGTTTCAAAGCCAGGAGCAATCCGTTGAAAAAGTGCCGGTGCGATCGCTACATACCCAAGTTTGGCAATCCGTTCTGTAACCTCCCGAATGTGAACGTTGATACCAAAAATCTCTTGCAATACTACAATTCCTGGGTAAGAGCCAGATTCTTTTGGCTGGGCTACATAAGCAGACACTTGAATATTATCTTTCAAAAGATTAACCGTCGTGGTAATTATTGCTTGCTCTGTCATAATAATTTTTACCAGTGCTGTGTGATTAACGGTGTGTTTATTTGATATAACTATGCCAGTATGTCCAGGTTTTTCCAATTAAATTATCAATTACCAATAATGAGCGCATTAAAAACTTGTATCAGAACAACTTTATATGTAAATAACATATTCAATATGTAGCAAATGCATCTCGACACCAAAATAGTGCTGAGTAGGCAAGCAACACTTAATACTCCCCACTTCCAACTACTTCGGCTTCGCTCAGTACAAGTCCCCACTCCCCGCTCAGTATTCAGGAGGTTTGCTGATGATTCAATTCCGTATTCAGCCAGACAGCGAAATTCCCGCATCAACCCAGCTGTTTAATCAAATCCGGTTTGCGATCGCTTCCCGACAATATCCCCCTGCTTACAAATTGCCAAGCACACGGGCGCTGGCAATGCAAACGGGATTACACCGTAATACCATTAGCAAAGTTTACCGTCAACTGGAAGAAGACGGATTTGTTGAAAGTATGGCTGGTTCGGGAATTTATGTTCGTCCCCAAGGTCATGAGGGCGGTAGCAGGTTGCAATCACCAATTCTCAAACAAAATCCTGATACATATCAAGTTGTCCAAAAAGCACTTGACGATCTGCTCACCCAAGGATGTTCACTGAATCAAGCCAGAGAGCTATTTTTAGCAGAAATTGACTGGCGCTTGCGTTGTAGTGCGCGGGTACTGGTTGCAGTTCCATCTTATGACATGGGTGCTGGGGAGTTGATGGTGTATGAATTAGAACGATCGCTAAAAATCCCAGTCCAGTTGGTAGCAATGGAAGAATTAACAGCTGTGCTGGATAAAACTACCTCTGCCACAGTAGTCACCAGTCGGTATTTTATCAGTAATGTGGAAGCGATCGCAGCTCCCAAAGCTGCACGGGTAATTCCTTTAGATATCTACGACTACAGCAAAGAACTCAGTCTCTTGAAAACCCTACCAAAAGAAAACTGTGTTGGGATAGTTAGCCTCAGTTCGGGGATTGCACGAGCTGCAGAAGTCATCCTCCACGGCTTGCGGGGGGATGAACTACTGGTAATGACTTCACAACCAAAAGATGCCTATAAACTTCAGGCAATGGTTAAACGAGCTGAGGTAATCATCAGCGATCAAGCCAGTTTTGCGGCAGTGCAAGCAGCCGTACAAGCAGCCGATGAAGATATTATTCGTCCACCAAAGCTGATTAAGGTTGAAAATTATATCGGCACTAACTCGATTAACTTGCTAAAACGAGAACTGGGTTTAAGTTAATCTAAAAATGGTAAATAAGTTTGTAGTAAGGACTTTAGTCCTTGTTTTAAGCACAAAGCGTGCTTAAAACGTACCAGGCAAAGTTGCTCAAGATTATAAAGAACAACTGGTTTATGGATTACTAGTTTTGTAATAGTTCTAACGCTCTTTTTTGGCTTTTTTTGAACGCAATTCGTTGCTCAAGCTCAATTCTCCCCACCTAAAATACAAACACCCGATTGTGTTGCAGATGGACTGACTCTGGGTGTTATCGGCTACAGGTTAGTTGGTAATACATTTTACTATGTTCGACGATTAGCAACTGTACTTGATGCTTCTATAGATGACTTTGGTGTGAATGGAGGTGGAGATGCATTAGAATTCTTTTGTCTCACCGATAATCCTCAAACAAGCTTAGGTAAGAGTGCCGTTTGTTTATCTTGAGAGAATTGTCCCTGGAGATAAATACTGTAACTAGCATTTCACCTCGACCTTTTCAAAGCTGCAATGACATTTTTCGATATGACTAAAAAACAATTCTTTGCGTGAGGCTAATTCATATTTTTAATGAGCAACACCCAAAAAATAAGTTAACTCCCTTGGGGTTCTGGTATGGAAATTTGCAAAAACTCTTGTACCCGTTGCAGATAAGTTGGTACATCTTCCAACATCGGGAAATGCGCTGTGTTAGGAATCATCACAAATTCCACTTTGTCACTCAATGATGCTGCTTGACGACCCATCTCGGCTGGAATAATCTTGTCATACTCCCCCGCTACGAGTAGAGTCGGCACTGTCAGCTTGGCAAACTCAAACGGCATCAATTCAGCTTGAGCCTTACTGACTGAAGTAAAAATTGTCCCTAAAGCTGCATCATAATCTGCTTCGAGAAAATCTTGTAAAAAAGCTTGACGCTCAGAATGTGGTATGGAACTATATAAAAATCTGGCCATAAACATCCGGTCAACAAATGGGATTTTGCTTAACCATTTGGGACGGAATTTCACTACATAGCCACCAAATTTATGAAAGGCACTAAAAGATTTTTCGTCGTACTCAAAAATGCCGCTACAAGTTAAAATTCCTCGTTCAACTCGTTGGGGATAGCGGTTAAAAAATAAAGTGGCAACAGAAGCACCCATTGAGTGAGCATGGATATAAACACGCTGAATATGTAACCCATCTAGCAAAGCTGCCAAATCATCAGCGTATTCCTCTAACTCATAGGTTAACTCTGTGATTGCCTCTAATTCTTCCTGTGAGGACTCAGATTCAGCAACAGCTTCACTTGCTTGGGCGATGGTTGGCTTCCCACGTGAACGACCAAATCCCCGCAAATCGTAGAGTAAACAATCAAATTGCTCTGATAAAGCATCAGCAGTATTTTGCCAATATCTAGCCGAACCAGCCCAACCGTGCATGAAGACCATCACTGGTTTTACCAAAGAACCAGATGATTTCTTCACCCATTCGTAGTAATGCTCAACGCCACGAACATTAATATAAGGCATTTGTCCTTTGTCCTTTGTCAGTTGTCATTAGTCCCTGGTATATGGTTATTATTCCTTAGTTTTTGACCAATGACTAATGACCAATGACTATTATGCTGATTCTGGCTTCGGTAGTGAAGATGGATGTATTATCAGTTCAGCAGTCGATCGCTTCTCGACCATTTCCCTTGTAACTGTACAGCGTGTCACATCCTTACGGGATGGTAACTCATACATTACATCCAACATCAATTCTTCGACAATACCACGTAATGCTCTCGCACCAGTTTTACGGCGGTAAGCTTCCTGAGCGATCGCTCGCAAAGCATCTGCTTTAAAATCTAACTGGACATTATCCATCTTCAGCAGCTTTTGGTACTGCTTCACTAGGGCGCTACGTGGTTGAGTCAGAATCGCCATTAGCGCTTCTTCATCTAGCGGATCTACTACTGCTACCATTGGCATCCGCCCAATAAATTCGGGAATCAGGCCAAATTTTACTAAATCATCCGGTTCTAGATGACGGAGAGTGTCTGCTGCTCGTTTCTCCTTCGATTGACCTTCTCCCGGTTGCACAAAGCCTATTGCTTTTTTGCCAACTCTCTGATCTACAATCTTGTCTAAGCCTACGAAGGCACCACCACAGACGAACAAAATATTACTTGTATCAATTTGGATGCAGTCTTGATAGGGATGCTTCCGCCCTCCTTGAGGTGGTACATTAGCGATCGTTCCCTCTAACATTTTCAGCAAGGCTTGCTGCACGCCTTCGCCAGAAACATCGCGGGTAATTGACGTGTTCTCGCTCTTACGAGCAATTTTGTCAATTTCGTCAATGTAAATAATTCCCCGTTGCGCTTCCTCTATATCCAAATCTGCCACCTGCAACAGTCGCAGCAAGATATTTTCCACATCTTCTCCCACATACCCCGCTTCCGTCAGCGTTGTCGCATCGGCGACGGCAAAGGGCACATCCAGGATTTTCGCTAGGGTTTGGGCTAAGAGAGTTTTGCCGCAACCAGTCGGGCCAATTAATAAAATGTTGGACTTTTGCAGTTCTATGGCATCGTCCGCCCCAGGCTTGCCACTGGCTTTAGACTGAATCACCGCCAGCCGCTTGTAGTGATTGTAAACAGCGACTGACAGCACTTTCTTCGCTTCGTCTTGACCAATAACGTGTTCGTCTAGATATTTTTTAATCTCTCTTGGCTTGGGTATTTGATTAAACGAAATACTAGCAGAGTGGGTACGCCGTTTTTCAGGTGGTTCTGCTCTCGGTGCTGGTTGTGCTGCCGCACCACTGGTATCGAGTAACTCCTCGTCTAGTATTTCATTACACAAGTCAACGCATTCATCGCAGATGTAGACTCCCGGCCCCGCGATTAACTTACGCACCTGCTCTTGAGACTTGCCACAAAATGAACATTTTAAATGGGAGTCGTACTTAACCATACCAGCCTCTTATTTCAGAATGGTGACGTTTTCCCCTGCTACGGGAAGATTTTGCCTGGAAATTACCTGATCAATCAAACCGTAGTTTTTTGCCTCTTCAGCCGACATAAAAAAGTCACGCTCAGTATCAGCTTCAAGTCTTTCTAAGGGTTGACCAGTATGGTGAGCCATTAACTGATTCAACTTAGCCTTAACATAAAGAATTTCTCTGGCTTGAATTTCAATGTCGATGGCTTGACCTTGAGCGCCACCAAGTGGTTGGTGAATCATAATCCGGGAGTCGGGCAGAGACATTCGCTTACCGGCAGCCCCTGCTGTCAACAAAAATGCCCCCATGCTCGCGGCTAATCCAAAACAGATGGTAACAACATCAGGGCGAATTTGCTGTATTGTATCATAGATTGCCATCCCTGCGTAGACCGAGCCACCAGGAGAATTAACATACAGTTGGATGTCTTTTTCTGAGTCTTCGGCGTCTAGGAATAACAACTGAGCCACAATTGAGTTGGCTACGGCATCATCTATTGGCGTTCCTAAAAAGATAATCCGCTCTCGCAGCAGGCGGGAGTAGATGTCGAAAGCCCTTTCTCCCATACCAGATTGTTCTATCACCATCGGCACGATGTTGCTAGGGCTGCTCAACTGGGAGTTAATGTTTATTCGACTTAAGTTGCTGATTGGGGAATTTCCCGACTGCGATTCAAGCATACAAGCTTTATTTGACGATAATTTAGGACAAATGTTTCAGCAACGGATGCTGCCTTTTCAAGGAATGGAATTTGTATAAGCTACGTATTAACCATTATGCCTCATATAATTTCCTCTCGTGTAACACAGTATCAAGCTCAGGCGATAACGTGTGTCACTATTTGCCGAAAATTCATTAATTCTTTAATTATTTGTCATTGGGCATTGGGCATTGGGCACTTGTACTGAGCGACTTGCCTTGAGCGTTCGCGTAGCGTCTCGTAGAGAAGTCGAAAGGAGTCGAAGTATTGGGTATTGGGCATTGGGTATTAGGGATTGGTTATTTATCCCCTTGCTCCCTGCTCCCTGCTCTCCCTTACCTTACCCATTTCACCAGTACTTTAACTCAGAACTGGTGAATTCATGGCTGTGGGATTTTTTATTATCCTTCTGTAACTTCTGTAGAAGTTTCGCTGTTTCCTTCCTCAGTTTGAGGTGCATCAGCATCAACATCAACTTCTGCGTCTTCCGTTTCCTCTGCGGTACTCAAGGAACCTTCCGGTACAAGTTCAACTGATGAGTGTTCTAAGAGCCAATCGATGATTTTTTCGGTTAACAGTTCGTTTTCCACGATTGACCGCAGTTTATCTTCATCAACGTCTTGTTCCTCTGGGTACTCTTGCAAAAGTTCTGTGACTCTGGCTGCGATTTCTTCTGGTGTTACCTCGATAGATTCGCGTTTGCCGATTTCCCGCAAGGATAAGGAGCGGGTGATGCGTTCAATGGCTTCAGTACGCGATCGCTCCCGCAATTGCGGAATAATATCTTGAGTAAACAACTTTCTCACATCCAATCCTTGCTGAGACAGCCGCATTGCTGTTTGAGTTAGCATTGCGTCCACTTCTTGCTCAATCAAGGTTGCTGGTAAGTCAACTTCTACATGCTTGAGTAGTTCCGTTAACAAGGCTTCTTGCTTATTTGTTTTTGTTTTGTCGTCCGCCTCTTTTTGATATCGCTCTACCAAAGAAGCGCGTAACTCCTCTAAGGTTTCAAAATCGCTGATTTCCTGGGCGAAATCATCATTTATTTCTGGTAGTTCCTTTTCTTTGATTTCTTTGAGCGTCACGGTGAAAGTTGCCGCTTTTCCAGCTAATTCTTCATTAGCATAAGGATCTGGGAACTGTGCCGCAATTTCTTTGGTTTCTTCAGGATTCATCCCCACTATTCCCGAAATAAAGCCGGGAATAAACTTATCTTCCTGCAACTCAACTTGAAAATCAGTTGCTTCGGCTCCCGGAATCGGTTCTAGTTCGGCTGTTTCGTCCTCGCCCTCAACTCTGGCGAATGAACCTTTAAAATCGACTACGGCAATATCGCCGATTTGGGCTGCACGTCCTTCCACCGGAATCAATGTCGCCAATTCTTGTCGTTCTTTATCCAGAGTGTTTTCTACTCGCTCTGGATCAAACTTGACTTCTTCAGCCTTAGCTTGCAAATCAGTGTACTGCACTAAATTCACTTCTGGTTCTACATCGACAGCAGCCGAAATCGTCAGAGGTTTTCCCGGTTCATAATTCTTAATCAAATCCTCAAAAGAGGAGCGCAGTTGCGGCTGACCGATTGCTGGGATAGATTCTTGTTTGACTGCTTTCTCAATGCCATCTTGAATTAGTTCTTCCAGCGCTGCTGCCTTGATTCGAGTTGTACCCAGCCGTTGTAGTAATATCGGGCGAGGCACCTTGCCTTTACGAAACCCAGGAATATTGGCAGTACTTGCTAAGTTTTTAATGACCTGTTCGTAAGTTTGCTTGGTAATTTCCGGCGTAATCTCTATTTCCAGGCCAATTTGGCTGGCGGGAAGTTTTTCCTGGGTGACTTTCATGCTTCGTCTCTAGTTTTCTGGTATTTTATACTCCGAGTACACACAAGACGCAATAAAATAATTGTTTGCGTTTATGGCTTGATGTCTCTTAGGGGAAATGGGAGTTTGCCAAAAGGTCTGATGACATCCTTGGATGGATGCTTGTCCTGGGGCAAAGATCCAGTTTACTGCCAATTACCAAGGAGTTGACATTTTACCTTCATAACAATTTGGCTAATGGGGCATTGGGCATTGGGCACTTGTACTGAGCGAACGCGAACAGCGTCTCGTAGAGAAGCCGTTGGCGCAGCCTCTCGTAGAGAAGTATTGGGCATTGGGCATCTTCCCCTGCTCCCTCATTATTCCTTCACTCCCCACTCCCCTCTCACTCTTAGGAATTAATTATTCACTGGGCTAATGCCGTGATATCCTGGTTCTCAACGAGTGGTTAGTACCCCCAAGTTAAAGTTATAGTATTGAGTCTAGCTATTATTAAGTTATGGTACAGGAGCGTATTTTTTACCTAACCGCGTCACTAGGTTCTATATTTTGGTGGTTTTGTGGATTTCGATCTTAGTATATTGATCATCTTGGTAAACAACTTTGTAGCCAAGACGCTTCTTGCTTTATAGGTGAGATGCCTGTTAAACGTCTAAGTGCAGATATCTTCATTTTTCTGCTAAATGCCAATTTGTTGTATAATAATACATAGTTAAAATCGATTAAATAAATAGATGTCCATTATTGTAAAATGCAACATCACTTAACTTATTAAAGAACCAAGTGAATAAATGCATTAAATATATAAAAACAGAGTAAATTAGAGAAAAATCTAAAGCTATTCAAAATCTACTTCACAACTGCGATCGCTACTTAACTATATAAATTATTAATTGTTCCAAGAAATTGCAGATAAGTGTCTTAAAGGAGGAAGCAAGTTTGTCGAAATCCTATCGTTTAGCTATTTTGGGAGCAACTGGTGCAGTTGGCACAGAGTTGCTGGAATTGTTAGAAAGTCGTAATTTCCCGATTGCTGACTTGAAGTTATTGGCATCGGAGCGGAGTGTCGGGCGATCGCTACGGTTTAAAGGGGAAAATATACCAATAGAGCCAGTTAGCGATCGCGCCTTTGAAAATGTCGATATAGTACTGGCTAGTGCAGGTGGTTCCACATCCAAAACTTGGGCAGCAATTGCCGTCGAAAAGGGCGCAGTGGTAATTGACAATTCCAGTGCCTTTCGGATGAACCCGGAAGTTCCCTTAGTAGTGCCAGAGGTGAATCCCCAAGCCGCAGCAAATCACCAAGGCATTATTGCTAACCCCAACTGCACAACGATTTTAATGGCTGTGGCAGTCTGGCCATTGCATAAAGTTAAACCAGTACAACGGATTGTCGCTGCAACCTACCAATCTGCTAGTGGTGCGGGTGCTAGGGCAATGGCAGAAGTCAAAACCCAAACAAGCGCTATACTACAAGGACAGCCGCCGGTTGCCGAAATATTGCCTTACCCATTGGCATTTAATTTATTCCCCCATAACTCCCCATTAAACGATTTGGGTTATTGTGAGGAAGAAATGAAAATGGTCAACGAAACCCGAAAAATATTTGGCACGCAGCAAATCAGAATCACTGCGACCTGTATACGGGTTCCCGTACTCCGCGCCCACTCAGAAGCCATTAATTTAGAATTTGAGACTCCCTTTAGTGCAGAGGAAGCCAGAAAAATTTTAAATTCCTCCCCTGGAGTGAAATTGGTCGAAGATTGGGAAACTAATCATTTCCCGATGCCAATTGAAGCAACAGGTAAAGATGAAGTTTTAGTGGGTAGAATTCGTCAGGATATTTCTCATCCCTGTGGGTTGGAATTATGGTTATGTGGCGACCAAATCCGCAAAGGCGCAGCATTAAATGCAGTACAGATAGCCGAGTTGTTGGTAGAGAAAAATCTACTAAAACCTTCTAAAGCTTACGTTTCAAGCTAGTCATTAGTTAAAATAAAGGACTAATGGAAAAGAGCAAATGTGCAAATCACTGTTGAAAGCAGTTTGCAAATAGGTTATTACAATAGAGAACCACCAAGATATAAAAACATGGGTAATCAGGAGTGAAAAAAGGGTGGGAGATTTTGGCAATGTTTTAACCGCGATGATTACGCCATTTAAAGCAGATGGTAGTGTCAACTATGATGTAGCGGCAGAACTGGCGGCACATCTAGCTAACAACGGTACAGATACATTGGTAATGTGTGGCACAACAGGAGAATCGCCAACGCTAAGTTGGGATGAGGAATACCAGTTGTTTGTCGAGGTATTGCAGTCTGTAGCCGGAAAAGCCAAGGTAATCGCGGGTTGTGGATCAAATTCCACCAAAGAAGCGATCGCAGCCACCGAAAAAGCGTCTAAGATAGGAGTACATGGTTCCTTACAAGTTGTTCCTTATTACAACAAACCGCCACAAGCGGGATTGGAAGCGCACTTTAAGGCGATAGCACAAGCCTGTCCCGACTTACCGTTGTTGTTATATAATGTCCCAGGTCGTACCGGACAAAATCTTCAGCCAGAAACAGTTGCCCGGTTAGCTGAGGTTAGCAATATTGTCGGGATTAAAGAATCCACTGGTAGTATAGATCAGGCAAGCGAAATTCGTCGCTTGACACCAAAAGAATTCCACATCTATTCTGGTGATGATTACATGACTTTGCCCTTGTTAGCGATCGGGGCAAAGGGTGTGGTAAGTGTGGCTTCTCATCTGGTAGGAAACCAACTACAGCAGATGATTCAAGCTTTTAGTGCCGGTAAAATTGAGGTAGCCAGCGACATTAATCTGCAACTCTTCCCGTTGTTTAAAGCTCTATTTCTCACTTCAAATCCCATTCCAGTGAAAAAAGCACTGAAACTTCAAGGTTGGGAGGTTGGTTCAACTCGTCCGCCGCTATGTGAAGCTGATTTAGAAGTCAGTCAAAAGTTAGAAGCGGTTCTGAAAGAACTTAGTTTGATCTAGCCACTAACTAGTTAAGGGCTGATAATCTGCTTCTTATTAAAGATACATATAAACAATGATCATAATTGTTCATAAGTTGCAATTTAAAAACCTGTGCTAGGACTGATAGACATACTATGAATCCTTGAATGTACAGTCGATTTTATTGAATAAAAAATTGAAATCTTCAATTAAAACTTGATTGCTTTCAGACTAACTTAAGAGACAGATGATGTTGTCTTAAATACAAGTTCGTTAACTATCAACTTAATTAACCACAAGTAACAATCTCAGGAGAAAATGGCTAAAAACGAAGCTAACAATTCCGCCTTGAAAATTATTCCTTTGGGCGGTTTGCATGAAATTGGGAAAAATACCTGTCTTTTTGAGTATGACGATGAAATTATCCTGTTAGATGCAGGATTGGCTTTTCCCACAGAGGCGATGCATGGAGTAAATATTGTTTTACCAGATACTACCTATCTGCGGGAAAATCGCCACAAAATTAAAGGGATGATCGTTACTCACGGTCATGAAGACCATATCGGCGGGATTGCTTTTCATCTCAAGCAATTTGATATCCCGGTGATTTATGGGCCGAGACTAGCAATGGCAATGCTAGAGGGTAAATTAGAAGAAGCAGGAGTCCGCGATCGCACCGAAATTAGAACAGTTTTACCACGTGATGTAGTGCGGATTGGCAAAAACTTTTTAGTTGAATATATCCGTAATACTCACTCCATCGCTGATAGTTTCACCGTTGCCATTCATACTCCCCTTGGTGTAGTTATTCACACAGGGGATTTTAAAATTGACCATACCCCAGTGGATGGTGAAAAGTTTGATTTGCAACGGTTAGCAGAACATGGTGAAAAAGGCGTTCTTTGTTTGCTAAGTGATTCTACTAACGCCGAGATACCAGGATTTACACCTTCAGAACGTTCAGTTTATCCCAATCTTGAGAGAGTATTTAGTCAAGCCACTGGGCGATTATTTGTCACTACCTTTGCTTCTAGCGTCCATCGCATCAACATGATTTTGGATATCGCCAAGAAGCAGAATCGTGTAGTGACGGTTGTAGGGCGTTCCATGCTGAATTTGATTGCTCATGCCCGCAATTTAGGTTACATCAAGTGTGAAGATAATCTGCTGCAACCATTGCACGCAGTCCGCAATCTCCCTGACGAAAAAGTTTTAGTCTTAACTACAGGTTCTCAGGGTGAAATGATGGCAGCAATGACCCGCATTGCTAACAAAGAACATCCTCACATTAAAATCCGCGAAGGAGATACGGTAGTATTCTCTGCTAACCCAATTCCCGGAAATACCATTGCTGTAGTCAACACCATCGATAAGTTGATGATTCAGGGAGCCAAAGTAGTCTACGGTCGGGATAAAGGAATTCACGTTTCTGGTCACGGCTGTCAGGAAGAACAAAAGCTGATGATTGCCTTAACTCGACCCAAATTCTTTGTGCCATTTCACGGTGAACATCGGATGCTAGTGAAGCACGCAGAAACGGCTCAGAGTATGGGCATTCCTAGAGAAAACATGATTATTATCCAGAATGGTGATGTTGTCGAACTGACTGAAGATGCTATTCGCGTCGCTGGTAAAGTGCCATCTGGTATCGAATTGGTGGATACGACTAGTTCGGGTATGGTAAGTGCCAAAGTGCTGCAAGAACGGCAACGCATGGCTTCAGAAGGCATCATTACGATCGCAGCTGCCATTGATTGGAATGGTAAACTGTTGGCAAAACCAGAAATTCACCTACGCGGTGTAGTTACAAGTGTAGAGCGATCGCTGTTACAAACTTGGGTAAAACAACGCATTGAAGAAATCCTCACTGTGCGCTGGTCAGAATTTGCTCCTGGCGGTGAAGCAGCAGATGTAGACTGGGGTGGATTGCAAGGTACTTTAGAACGAGAATTACAACGTTCCATCCGTCGGGAATTGCAATGTCAGCCATCTGTGACTTTGTTGATGCAAATTCCTGATGAGCCACCTGTAAAAGTTGCTGATGGCAGAAGACGTCGGACTCGGACTGCTGCTCAGGTAGCATCGTAGGGCAAGATAACAATTTAACAAAGAAGCGCAAAGACGCAGAGTTTTTCTGAACGTCTTTGCGCTTCTTGTTTATATGCAATAGACTCTGACCTCTCTCCTAAAAGGAGAGAGGCTTTGAATGTTACTCCCCAACGCTCGTAGGGAAGGGGCTGGGGGTTAGGTCTGTATTGGACTTAACCCAGAAGCGTTACAGTCTCTTATCATGTGTAAAGAAACCGAGGGGTTTGTATTTGCCTATAGTTCTAGGAGGCGATCGCTTCAAGCAACTCCAACCAATATCTCCTCATTTTTCTCGGCTGCTGAAAGATACAAATCTCTCCATCGCTCTAAGTGGTCAAGACACCACCCTAAGTTTTGTGAAATGCAATCGATGCTAATCGCTCAAAAATCAGTGCTTCTACGGCATTTAGCCAGCGATGAACAGGACATACTTACGTGGGGAAGTGGGAACACGGAAAGGAAAAATGCCTTCTAGGATATTACTGATGTTTATACTTAGCAAAAATACTTTCAGAAAGACCTTATATTAAGTTGTGTAAATGTTACACTAAAACCTATCCAATGACGGATGTCTTTACTAAAATTTAAACTGTGTCAAGTTATGAACAAGATCGTAATATTACACTACCGATCCCCAGAAATATGCGATTAACTTGACGTAGTAATAAATTAGGTTCTGACTTAAGTGGCTAATCAGGTATTACCTTATATCGCAGTCAGAACGCGATTTTTCCGGGAAAGTTCGTTGCCACGTTGTATATATTCATCACAAAGGTGAATAGCCTCAATAACACAGAGGGTTAACCATGAAGGTATTCGACAATACCACCAAAAAGATTTTTCTGGCAAGCTGGGTATCAATCAATCAAACAGAGACTACTGACCATAAAGCAACCCAGCTTAACTATTCTCCTTCCAAGCCTGGCTGGGATATTCTCCAACCCTTACGGCAGCGAGTAGAAAACATTCAAGTCCGCGATCGCCAACTAGCTCACCGTTTGTGCAAATTTATTCCATCTCAGTGCCCCTTTGAGCGCGATGTCAAATTATTTGGGAAGACCTTGTTTCACATTCCGCCGATGTGCAAGCTCAACCCCTTATATGAAGAAGTGGTTGGTTTACGTTTCCGAGCGTTGTGCTATCTAGCCGACGACTGTGGCGAAGATGTATCGCAGTACTGCTAATACTGAGATATGAACGCTGAGGAAAAAGTTAGGAGTCAGGAGTAAAAGGTCGGGGATCAATAATATAACTCCTAATTCCTAACTCCTAACCATTTTTTATTATTTTTTTACTATTTCTTTTGCCATTTTTGGATGGCATCCTGAGCATCTTCGTAAGCGCCTGTTCCCTCTGGCACTAAAGCCGCGCTCGCAATTGCGGCATTACGTTCTCCTTCGGCGGCGCGACGCTTTGCCAGGTCTAATATTTTCTCACTCCATTTATTAATCGATTTTTGGGCAGCATCAAAGCCTGGTTGACCTGCTGGTACTTTCTTGGCAACTTCAATCGCCCGATTGTAGGTAGATGCCTGTTCAGATTTAATCAAGGCATTTGCTGCATCTAAAAGAGTTTTGTTACTCACATACTGCTTGCTCTCTAGCCGCCACAGGTTAATTGCTGCTTGTGCTTTGGCGGATGAGGCTTCATCTTTGGTGATTAATCGAGCCGCAGCAATAGCGCTAGCATACTGTCTTTGTTTAGCACGACCCTCTGCTAAATCTAAAATCATCTGGCTCCAAATCTTAATATTCTCCTGAGCTTGTTCATACAGTGGTTCACCAGGTTTAATTTTACCGGCTGTAGCGATCGCCATGCTCAAATCGCTCGCCTGAGTTTGTCTGAGCGACATTTTCGCCAGGTCTAATACTGCTTGATTCCGCTTTTTTGACTCGGAATTAGAGACTATTTGGGCGCTCGATTGGTTGTTAACTCTAACTGGTGGAGTGGGATCGCTTGGTAAATTATTGATAGTCTGGCGATCGCTAACAGTAGCATTGGGCGATGTGCTTGATATTTGCTTAATTCTAAAAGTTTCTTGATTACGGAGAAAAACTACGGCGATTAAACCTGCTACCAGCAAGCTGCCTCCGCCCCACAAAATAAACTGTTTCCATAAAGGGATGCTTGGTTGATTTGCTGGCAATCGAGAGACGTAACCTTTAGAGGAATTGGGGATAAACCTCGCACTGGTGTTCACTCCCAAGGAAGTTTCCGGCATAGGCTGGGAAACTAAACCAGCAGAAGACTCCTGGACTTTTTGACCCTTAGACTTCTCCACCTTGTAAGCTTTGCCCCGATCTGCTGAAGTTTTAGAATAATCGTCCAGGGGAGGAGCTGCAAGGGCAACAGCAAAGGATTCTTCGGGATAAATCACCGGTTCTGCTTGAAAGTCACCTTCCATTGCCAATTCTGGCAAAATTACTTGCTGCCTTGATGGGATGATAATGGCAGGGTTTTGGACAGGACGCCAGTGGTGGTGACATAATTTTGGCATGATCAGGCTTAGGTAGCTTTCTAAATCTGATAAGTTGCTACCATTACCTGAACGCAAAGCTTCTAACAAAGCTGCTGTAAAGAATCCGTGACCTAGTTCGCTACTTTCATGGGAAAATTGCTCTGGTTGGCAAGAAAGAATTGTCGCAAGTTGTAGTTCTTGGGCTAGTTCTATTGTTTCTTCACCAACAGGAGCATCCGCTTGAGTGCCAAAAGCACGGTTGATATCGAGTAGTAGCAATACATTTAGGTCAGCAAGTTGCAAACTTTGCATTAGCGATCGCAATTCTATGCCAGTCTCTTCCACGAGTTCGGGGTTGCCCTCTGCTGGCATTAAGTAATCTTTGCCCTTGTAGTTGACTCCATAGCCGCTAAAGAATAACCACAGATAGTCTTCCGGTTGCCAACTTGTCGCGGCGAAATCCTCAAGTAGCAGCAAAATATTCTCTTTCGTTGGGTAAGTTGACTTATCCCCAATGGGCGGCGAAGTATCTGTCATGACTAGACAGTGCTTGGGGACAAAACCTGCCTCTGTCACCAAAAAATCTTCTAGTGCCTCAGCATCTGCTTGGGCACAACTTAAAGGTTGAAATAACTGATATTGATTGATGCCAATCGCGATCGCCCAGTAATTTGCCATCCCGCTCTTTGTCAGTTATTGTTTACTCGTCTTAAAATTGCGGTTGGCTTTGCCAAAAAAACAAAGCTAACCTATGTCTTATAGTCTAGGTTATTCTGATTGAATCTTAAGTTAGAATGTACTTTTTATTACGTTATTTTACCGGAAAATACCTTTTACCTAATTTCAATAACAGATCATCATTAAGGAGATAGAAGGTCATGAGCAAGATTTCTGCTCACCTACCATCATCGATCACTCCCTTTTCAGTTATTAGCCAAATTGCCAGAAGAATCCGGATAATTCCTTTAGTAGTTTTGCTTATATCTACTGTTCCTGCGTGGTTTTTGATGGAAGCGATCACACCTGAGGTTGTGCGAGCTTACACCGCTAGAGTTGATCTAGCTATTGACCGCCTGCCGGAAGAAAACTATGAAACGGTTCTCCGAAGAGCGGAAGCAGCCGCTAGAGCAGCTGCTCAAAGGAGTTTCGACCAAGATATCTTGGTGACAGATGTTTCAATCATTGTGTCCGTACAAAAGGATGGAGCGATCGCACCAGTTCTGGCATTAGATGTGAGTCGTCCCCAATGGCGATCGCGCCCGGATGCTCAAAATTGGGCTACTTACTTCAAAACAGCGCGATCGCTACTTTTCTTTGAAAATAACTCTAATACAGTTCCAGCAGCTAGCGGTGTGTCAACCAAAAAATGACGGGTTTAGCCAGACACAGAGAGAAGTTTGAGCGAAGAAAGCCTTGGCTCAAACTTTTTCTAAAAGAGATACAAAGTCCCCGTGTCCATAGGTCAGTCTTAACCAAACTTACTTAATTCCTGACTCAACTGTTGTCCTTCGCGTCATTGGATGGCCTAGAATAAGAAGGTTGTCAAGAATCGCGATATCTGCTGACATGGCTGTTCCTAAGAAGAAAACTTCAAAATCAAAACGAGATAAGCGTCGAGCTACTTGGAGGCATAAAGCCGTCGTCGAAGCTCAAAAAGCCCTGTCTCTGGGGAAATCAATTTTGACTGGACGTTCTACATTTGTTTATCCAACTGCTGAAGAAGAAGAAGAAGAATCATAATTTCCCAGTCAGGAAAAGCATGAACAGCACCGATAGACTTGATTGCTAAAGTCATCAATCAAACTTCTTACCACTGAATAAACGCTTTTTCTTCGCTTTCCTGATTGCATTATGAATCATAAATACTCTACACCAGCTCATTAGATCGAAAAAAATTGGTAGTGAGTAATTGGGAATATCCATTACCCATTACCTATCATTCATGAGTAATGATCAAATAATCATATAAGAGTCAAACATTTGGTGCTGCTGACAACTCAGCAAAAAAGCTTGTAAATATCTTGAGAAAACTTATTTTTCTCTAACTATGCTAGGAAAATTTTTTCAAAAACCAGGCAAGGAAGAGAGCGAACGCGTCCCTCCTGGTCAACACTTAGCTAAAGGTTTTCCCGTATTAACTTACGGTGAAACTCCCCAAGTCAGCGCTGAAGAATGGGAATTTCGAGTTTGGGGTTTAGCAAAATCTGCTACCTTTAGTTGGTCAGACTTTATGGCGCTACCTCAACACGAATTCACGGCAGACTTTCACTGTGTAACGCGCTGGTCTAAACTCGATGTCAAATGGACTGGCATTAAAGTGACAGATTTTATGGGTCTGATTGAACTAGACCCCAAAGTAGCCCAGATTATGGAACACTGCTATGGCGGCTACACCACCAATATTTCTCTAGAAGATTTTCTGCGCGAAGAAAACTTCTTTGCCTTTAAAGTCTTTGGTGAAGACCTTCCAGCTGAACACGGTGGTCCGATGCGGCTAGTTGTTCCCCATCTCTACGCTTGGAAAAGTGCTAAGTGGATTAATGGGTTGGAATTTTTAGCTGCCGAAGAACTTGGTTTTTGGGAGCGTAATGGCTACCATCGCCGTGGTGAACCTTGGGCTGAAGAGCGTTACAGCAATGCTTTTGGGTTTTAATAATTAAAAGTTAGGAGTTAGGAGTTGAGAGTTAAAAATTCATAACTCATAACTTTTAACCCAGGAGCTTTTTGATTAGCGGCAATTTTCCCTGATATGGAGCGTATCGCCATTTTAAATCCAGCCAGAAGGAGTTTTGCAATACACTTTTGTTATGGGAAAAGGTGTCAAAACTAGCTTTGCCGTGATAGTTGCCAATACCGCTATCTCCCACTCCACCAAATGGTAAAGACGAGACACCAACCTGCATCACTGTGTCGTTAATACAAACTCCACCAGAGGAAGTTTCCTGCAAAACTCGCTTTTGCAGGTTTTTGTTTTGAGAAAATAAATATAACGCCAAGGGTTTGGGTCTAGAGTTAATCAAGGCGATCGCTTCGGCAATGTCAGTATATTCAATGATGGGTAAAATTGGCCCAAAAATTTCTTCCTGCATCACCGAATCTTCTAAAGAGACATGATCAATCACCGTGGGGGCGATATAACGCTCTGAAACTTGAGTTTTTCCACCAATGATAACTTTCCCATCTTTGAGAAAGTTAACCAATCGATCAAAGTGTTTTTCACTAATAATCCTGGCATAATCAGGACTGTTTACAGGATTATCGCCATAAAATTCTTTTAGGCATTTTTCCAGCCTATCTATTAAATCTTTTTTGATTTTTTTATTAACTAAAAGATAGTCAGGGGCGATACAAGTTTGTCCGGCATTAATAAATTTACCCCAAGTAACTCGTCTGACAGTATGCTCAAGATTAATGTCAGTATCTACGATACAAGGACTTTTGCCACCTAATTCTAAAGTAACTGGGGTGAGGTGTTTTGCGGCGGCTGCCATAATTATTTTGCCGACGGCTGTACCACCGGTAAAAAAGATATGGTCAAACTTTTCTGCAAGTAGTTTTTCACTTGCTTCCACGCCTCCTTCAACCACTGCAATATAGGCGGGGTCAAAATGTTTGGCGATAATTTCAGCGATGATGCGGGAGGTATGAGAAGCAATTTCTGAAGGTTTGATAATTGTACAATTACCAGCTGCGATCGCACCTACTAAAGGTGAGATAATTAACTGAAATGGATAGTTCCAAGGGCCAATAATTAAGACAACACCTAATGGTTCTGGATAAATTCTCGCTGAGTAGGAAAAAAAATCAAAGGAAACGGCTGCTTTTTTCGGCTTAGTCCAGTTTTGAAGATTTTTTATGGCGTAATCAATTTCCTTAATTACGCCGATTTCTGTAAGGTAAGTCTCCAATTCTGGTTTATGTAAATCCCCTTGTAATGCCTCGACTATTGACTGTTCATGCTCAATAATTACTTGCTTGAGATTTTTAAGTTGTTCAATGCGAAAAGTAATATCTTTAGTTTTACCAGTCTTAAAAAACTCTCGCTGAGTCTGGATAATATCGCCAACCTTAGATAAGTCAGTAGTAATCATTGTTTTCTCCTATCAAAAAGTATTTATTTAAAACTAATGCTGTTTTACCAAAACATTACCACTCTTCTTCTTTTCTTGAGGCTTTTCGGCATTGAGTGGATCGGTTACGAGATAGCTGGGTAATAATTTCATCTTCCTTCCCAGTTGCAAAATTAGCAAAGCGCTTTGCCAAAGGTGGTACAAGTACTAAGGGATTGCTAAACCCAGCAAAAATATGAACGCCATCGAATCCTGGGATAGCACCAATTAAAGTGAGTCCGTTGCTACTAAATGCCACCAAACAATGATACCAAGTCCCTGGTAAATTCTCCAAAGCTGGTAAAATTTGACCAACACTTCTTCGCAACCATTTTTCACTTACGCCTGAGTTTACCTTGGCATGAGGATCTGCGATCGCACGGCTAATTTGACCGATACGGATACTACCATCTGGAAACTGAATTGCACCCGCATCTAAAATCGGTGGTACTAACTCGTTACCCGCTTCATCCCACAATTCATCAACTTGAGTAGATTCAGCTTCTAGTTGAAGCCGTTGCACATTAGCCGGCATAACTAAGGTGCGTAACTGCACATCTACAGGTGGGGTTTCAATGATTTCTGCGTGGGTAAAATACAACTTGATGGTAATACCAGCAGATTTTAGAAGCTGGCGGCTGAGTCCACCTGCACAGATGACAACGTTAGCGCTATGGAAAGTTGCAGTTGTAGTTTTTACACCATCTTGCAGTACTTGCAATACTTGGGTAATCTGGATTTCACCACCAGCCCGCAGAAAGGCTTGGATGTAAGCAAGTGATGTTTTTTCTGGGTGAATATGACCATGTTTAGCAGTTAAAGCACCAGATATCCCCTCTCGATTTAGCTGCGGTTCTAACTCACAAGCTTCTTGGACACTGAGTAAACGGGGTGGAATGGCAAAATGATTATATGATGCAGCAGTTGCTTCTGGGTCGCTATGGGCAGAAATAGTCAGTAATAAATCTAATTCCCGAAATTGGATATCAGCGTCTAACTCTTGAGATAAAATATGGTAACGTGCGATCGCTTCTTCGCACAATAGACGAGTTACTGGCGTACTACCCGACCAATAAGAAAGCCCACCATAACTATAGCGAGTTGCATTCTGTGGTGTGCTATATTGCTCCAACAAAAGTACACAAAAGCCAGTTTTTACTAATTCATAAGCGAGTGCAGCACCCGTAATTCCGCCACCAACCACAATCCAGTCGTAGGTTTTCATATTTATCTTTCTTAATTACGAACTTGTACTGAGCTTGTCCTGAGCGTAGTCGAAGGGCGTAGCCGAGGTATTACGAATTACCATAAGTTGCTTGTAAACGACTTAAAAGGTATTCTCCCGCAAGGATAGGGGGATAAATAGGCGATTGTTCTTTCTGGCAACTTTCTAGACAAGCAATTTCTGTATGATCATTAGGATGACAGAAAAAAGCGATAGAATACCGGGACTGGTTTAACCGATTATCACTGGGAATCATCACTCGATGCTTGGTTGAGCAAAATACATGATTTGTCCACCGTTGCATTAAATCGCCAGTATTGACTATTACAGTATCAGGAATTGCAGGTGCGGCAATCCACTCTCCAGATGCTGTTTGTACTTCCAACCCCCCAACGTCATCTTGAAAAAGTAAGGTAATACTGCCATAATCAGAATGCTCCCCAGCACGGACTTGTCCGGGTTTCGGTGGTGTTTGTAATGGGGGATAGTGTAATAGTCGCAACGTATGATTTTGTTGATTATGTCTTATACTAAAAAAATCTTCTGGCAATTCCAACGCCAATGTATAAGCTTGTAATATCGTGTTGGCAAGTTCTGTGCAACTATCATAAAAGGCGACAATAGAAACATCTATCCCTACAGCCACTTGTTTGTTTACATTAAACGCCTCTTTCAAGTCGCCTAGTTTATTAGCATCAAGACGTTCTCTCTCAATTCCAACGTAACCCGTGTTACTAAATTCATCACTCCAAGCTCGCTTTTGCTTAACTTCTAAAGCTAAATTAAAGAAAGATTTGCTGTAAGAGAATATTTCTTTAATTAGGTTTTTTGATATTCCCGAATTCTGCAAGTAGAAGAAACCAATTTCATGACAAGCTTGGTAAATTTGTTTGATAACAACTTGCCGAGTTGCGGTGTTGCCATTGGTGAAAACAGTTAAATCAATTACTGGAATGATGACCATTTATATTTGTAAATGTGGGATTTTGTTTAATTATTTAGCGGAGGCATAAGCTTTGCTTAAAATCATTCAGATAGAAACTGACAAACATAAATCTCATATACAGGATGTGTTTTGGGAATATTTTAACGAGACTAAGTTGATATTCAACCATGAATTTGGCATCGATTTAGATGTTAATACATTCTTTGAGCAATATATGATTCAAATTAACGAATTTTTACCCCCTTCAGGACGGTTGCTTTTGGGACAATACGAGGCAAAAGTAGCTGGCTGTGCTTGCTTGCGAAAGATTGGTGAAGATGTGGGCGAAATTAAAAGGATGTATGTAAAACCAGAATTTCGCAGGAAAGGAATCGGTCGCTCTTTATTAGAAGCTATCATCAATGAAGCTGCCTACATTGGTTACTCAAAGATACGTTTAGACAGCGCCCCTTTTGCCAAAGAAGCACAGACACTTTATCGTGCGTTTGGCTTTCAAGATATCGAGCCGTATTTGGAAAAAATAGAGATTCCTCTAGAATATCGAGCAAGCTGGATTTTTATGGAATTAGTTTTAAAATGATCAATATTCGTTGTGAAACCCTGGCAGACTACACGGTAATAGCTGAGGTGAATACATTAGCCTTTGGGCAGGAAAACGAAGCTAAACTTGTGGAAGAAATTCGCCGTTCTGAGCGTTATATTTCAGAACTTTCTCTCGTTGCAGAGTTTGAAAATGTTGTAGTAGGTCAGATTTTATTCAGCTACATTGACATAGTGGGTGAAGAAACATTACAGGTACTCGGTTTAGCACCTTTAGCAGTTCATCCACAGTTTCAAAGACAAGGAATTGGTAGTGCATTAATAAAAGCAGGGTTAGAAATAGCAGAGGCTAAGAAAGAAGCCATAGTAATTGTACTAGGTCATCCCGAATTTTATACTCGCTTTGGCTTTCAGCCTTCTATTGTTTATGGAATCGAGTCTCCTTTTCCAGTACCAGAGGAATTCTTCATGGTTAAACTACTGCAAAGTTATCACCAAAGGTACAAGGGAAAAGTTGTTTATCCATCTACTTTTGATGGAGTATAACTCGTAGCCAATCATTGACAATCAAAAATCAGACTACAATAACCTTAAGCTTTCAACTTTCTTTCAAGCCATGTTTGCACTAGTCTCAACTGATAAAATTCAGCTACCAGCCGGAGCCGTTGTACGGTTGCTTGCAACCTGGCAAGATTATCAGGGTTTGTGTCAGCAGCGAGGCGACAATTCAATTCCTAGAATAAAATACCAATATGGAGAAGTCTTGCTCATGTCCCCGCTTCCCAAACATGGACGTGATGCCCATTTAATTGCCAATATCATCACAACCTTGCTAGATTATTTTGGATGTGAATACGATGCTTTTACTCCTGTCACTATGGAATTACCACAAGAAAGTGGCATCGAACCAGATTATTGTTTTTACATTGACAATTGGCAAGCTGTCTCTGGTAAAGAGCGAATTGACTGGAGTAACGATCCTCCTCCCGATCTAGTACTGGAAATTGATGTCACTAGCTATACGGATGTGAATGATTTTCTTCCTTATCAAGTGCCAGAAGTTTGGCTATACCGCAATAAACAACTGTATATTTATCAGTTGCAAGGACAATCATATCTAATACAGAATCACAGTAAATATTTTCCAAACATTAACCTCCAAGATATAATTTTCAGATGTTTTGAAGTTGCTTATGAGCGGAATACGAGTGCCGCAATTCGTGAACTTAAACAGCGCTTAAGTTGAATAGATATCACAGTGGATTATGCTTCTGGCTAATGTACCCTACTGATTAAATCCACTATGGGTGCTGAAACTACTCCCTTTGCCTCTAACGCAGCCGCAACCCGTAAAATTAACGCTTCATTATATGGTGCTGCTATCAATTGTACACCCAAAGGTAAGGCATTTTGACACTGAATTGGCACTGATAAAACTGGTAAACCAATGAAAGATAATGGTTGAGTAAATAGCCCCAAATGAGGGCGGACAAGAATTTCTTCGCCATCCAAAATCATAGTTTCTTGACCAATTAGTGGTGCAGAAATTGGTGTAGTTGGGGCAAGAATTACATCGACATTTTGAAAGATTTCCCGGACGCGATCGCAATACCATCTTCTAAACCGTTGTGCTTGCAGATACCAGCTACTTGGAATTAACGCCCCAGCCAAAAAGCGATCGCGTGTTGCTGGATCAAAATCTTCAGGACGACATCGCAACTTATCCAAATGCAGATTTGCACCCTCGCTAGCTGTAATCACAAACGCCGCAGCACGGGCGCGGTGTGCTTCTGGTATTATTACGTATTCAGTGACATTTAAAGCATCAGCTACCTTTTGCACTGCTGCTAAAGCTTCCGGTTGTGCGCCTTTGGTAAAATAATCAGCAGCGATGCCTTCGGCGGACTTCGTCAACGCAATTCTGATATCAGAAATATCTTGATGTAGAGATGTTACATGTAACGTCTCTACAGGCGGACGCTTTGTACAAATTGGATCGCCATCGTCTTCTCCTTGAAGCACATCAAACACCGTAGCAATATCCTGCACCGAACGCGCAAAAGATCCAATGTGGTCTAAACTGCTAGAAAATAAAGCTACCCCAGCACGAGACAACCTTCCATAAGTCGGCTTGAAACCAAAAACCCCACACAACGCCGCCGGAACACGAATCGAACCATTAGTATCAGAACCCAATGTCAACGGAACTAACCCAGCAGCAACCGCCGCCGCCGAACCACCCGATGAACCACCAGCAACTCGTTGTAAATCATGGGGGTTATGAGTAGCACCGTAATGGGAATTTTCCGTCACAAATCCATAAGCGTACTCATCCATATTCAAAGCGCCAACTAGCACCGCACCCGCTTGTTTCAGCTTTGCTACTGCTGTTGCATCTTGGCTTGCTGCTGGCTTTTCTGCATTGATTTTCGATCCCGCCAGAGTCGTTAAACCAGCGATATCGAAGAGATTTTTCACCGCAAAAGGCACACCAGCAAGGATTCCTGGATGATTACCTTGGGCAATTTCCCTGTCAATGCGGGCTGCATCTGTTAAAGCTGTTTCAGCCGTCACAGCCGTAAAACAGTTGAGTTGATTATCCCGTGCTGCGATTCGTGCTAACGCCGCCTGAGTAACTTCCACCGCGCTAACTTTACCTTCACGTACAGCCGCAGCGATTGATACAGCATCATTCATGGTTCAAAAACTGGTGCAACTTCAATATCCTCTGGTAGGGGAAAAGAATTTACCAGATTAGCGATCGCCATAATTCTCTCAAAATTTGCCACCACACCATCACGATACTCATCTCTTAACTCCAAATCCAACAAAAACGCCATTTGATCAACATACTCACCCACATTAAACCCTTCTCTTCTCATCTCTCCTCCTTTGCGTCCTTTGCGGTAGCCTGCTGCAAGCCGCTACGCGTCTACGTTATTCTAAACTTATAGAAACACTCGGTAAGCGTAAAACTCAGTCCCTTTAGGACTGAGATATAAGCGACTCGAGTGACTTAAGTCACTCGAGTTTCTTCTTTAA
>NZ_JBALEA010000050.1:0-60505 GCF_036917135.1 Nostoc sp.
CTCATCCTGAATCGCCCTGGCAGCAGCAAGGGCTTCTGGCAATAACTCTGGTGGCAGTTTCTCAGCTAAGGCACTCAAGGCTTTGGCACGATAATCCTCATCCTGAATCGCCCTGGCAGCAGCAAGGGCTTCTGGCAATAACTCTGGCAGTTTCTCAGCTAAGGCACTCAAGGCTTTGGCACGATAATCCTCATCCTGAATCGCCCTGGCAGCAGCAAGGGCTTTTTGCAGTGCTAATTCTTGAAGATTTAGTGGCAAATAGTTGACTAGCTCTGTCAGCGAGTTAACTTTCTCCTGTTGCTTTGGGTTTTGCAGGGCGTAAACTAGTCCTTGTTCGGGAGTCCACTTTTCGTTTTTGACCAAGGCAAGCAATAAATTTACTGGTACATTAGCTGCCAAACTATTCAGGGATGCAGTAATCAAAGCATAGCAACACTGCAAACTTACAACTTGGGGCAGGATTGATTCAGTCCAATTCGCTTCTGCTAATTCCCAAGCATGAGAAATATCTGTAATGTAACCCCCAGGTTCTCCTAATTTTTCTCGCGCTTCAAACCAGCCATTTCCATTTATTAATGTCTGCGACTCTTCCCGTAATAACTGATGAATTTCTTCTACCCATTCAGCCTTTTCTAAATGCCAAACTAAATTTTGATGAATGTAACCATCATTAACCAGGGTATGCCAAAGATTTTTTTCAGTCTTTAGCCGATACCGTTCTAGCAGTTGGCTGTGAGCATTGAGTAAATTAAAACCCATTCCCGTAGGCGGAGGTTGAATTAATAGGCTACGAGCTACATAATGCAATAAGTCATGTATCCTGTAGCCTTTGCACTCAACACCCCCGAAAGATATAGGTGAATCAGACTGAAGTAAGGCATCATTCCAAAGCAGCTCTAAATGCTTATCAGCTTCATCATGCGATTCCATATCCCAGAGCGTCACCGCCATTGGTGCGGCTATTATTACATCTTCTGGCAAAACTCCCAACCAAATAAAATTTTCCCAAGCTTTTTGGTCATGATCTTGCAAAGTTTTCAGGCTTAAATTAAAGGTTGCTTGTAAAGAATTTTCTTGACGCGCCCTGTATAAGACTTTTAAGTTTGCAACCTCTTGTTTCAAAGCTGTTTCCAGCTTCACCCATGTAATTCCCCATTTTACTCTTGCTGCTGCCAAATTCAGCGCAATGGGTAAGTATCCCACAGTTTCAGCTACTCTCAAAGCCTCTGGTTTCTCTACTTCTTCTATTTCTCGTCCTAAAGACTTAGAAAGTAATTCCAGAGATTCTTCTGGCGTCATCAAATTCAATTGTTGCAAATAAGCACCAACAGCACCAGCCACATCAGCCCGCCGCGAAGTGATTAATAGCTGGGATTGGGAACTTGCTACCTTAAAGGGTGTAACATGATGTGGTTCCCAAGCATCATCAACTACCAGTAAAACTGCTTTCTCATGTAGTAAACTTCGCAAATGGACTGAAGTTGCTTCTATATTAATGGCACGAAATTCATAGTCTCCCAAGGCTTGCACCCAGCTACTCAGCAGCGCCAGAATATCTGGCTCTTGCCCCAAAGTTGCCCAAAGCACACCACCAGAGAAACGTTTTTGAATATCTTCATCATGGGCAAGGGCAGTAACTAAAGTTGTCTTGCCAATGCCACCTAAACCGTGAATTGCACTGATGAGCAATGCACCAGCATTAGATGTATTTGCCAGTAGACGAGCTTTAATTTCTATAGTAACTTGTAGGCGGTCTACAAAATTGGTAGGTAAACTCGGTGCTTGAAAAGGTCTGTCAATTGGGCGACGAGAATTAATAGTGAGACTGCCTTCTACCCGACCTACATTAATATTGTTGTTGCCTTCGCTGCTTTGACCAACATTTCCATTACCTGAAATTGTTTGTTTAAACTTAGATTTAATATCGGGATTTAAACTGGTTACAGAAGCATCATAATTTTCTGCGTTACCTAAAATTGGTTGTTCAGACCGAGACGCAATTTGTGTATCTAAATGAGTTTGAGCAACTTCATCTATAAGTGGATGTCGCCGACGCTTTAATCTCCGACGATTCCCTCTCAAAAAGCCAGCTAACTTAGATAAAAAAAATATTATCTGTTTCCATAACCTTCTCAGGCTTCTTTTCTGCACTGTTTTAACTTCCTATATTCTGGCTTTTTTACTTATTGATAGTTACATCACCTCCCACTTGTCCAAACCCCGTATTATCATTACCTACAGTATTTTGCACTACGTTTTTCTTGCCAGATATTGTTTGATTAAAAGTATTAACAACCTGAGAAATTGCTTCAGAATCTTCTTGCATTAAACGGGCAATTTCAGCATATAAATTTTTATCTTCATCCAGAAATTTCTTGAGTTCCTTCTGGAGTGTTTCTTTGGCATCTGCATCATTAGGAGAGTTAGCCAACTCTTCTGCTGCACCTCTCGCCATTGGTTTTGTCTCTACCTTTGGTTGCAGCTTACTCCACAAAGCCTTGGCTTTTTCCCAGGCGTTAGCACCAAACCCTTCACCAAATTTCTTACCAGCTTCTTCAGTTGCTTTCTCTCCGGCTTTGAGCAAGTACGGTAAAAAAGGAGTCAAGAAAGTAGTTAAAGTTACTAAATCCATTTGCTTACTCTAGTTTTGTATCAACACCTGATAATAAGCGGTCAAATAAGCGGTCAAACTCAGGGTAATCACTTAATGTAATAATTTTTTATGGCGATGCCTACGGCGGCAAGCTACGCACCGCTTGTGAGAAATGCAGATACAGCATATTTCAGGTAAATTAAGTACACGGGTAGGGGCACAACATATTGTGCCCCTACGATTATCTGTACCTCACGCCTGTTGCAATCTGCTGTATATTTATCTGTGACTAACTATTTTTTTTGTAGCTTACCCATGCGAGAACTAAGCAGATTTCTGATTTTCATCTGATGTCTGCCGTGCATTACTTTTCAATCGACTCAACCTGCTTTTGCGTATACGTTCGCTGTCACGAACGCCACCTGCTACTTCATATTCGCTGCTGTCTGTTCCATACTTGAAACCAACTCCCTTCAGCATCTTATCTGAAAGTTTACTTAGCTTTTTTTCCATTTCATCGATTTTAGTTTTAGTAGAGTCAACCACAGCTAAAGCGTTGTTATAAGAATCAAGCATAGTGCGAAACTCCTCAATTGATTGAGTCAGATTTTCCAAATCGCAACTATTACCAAAATCCATGTTTGAATCAACTGCTTTGAATCCAGACGTTCTCAATTCAGCTTTTTCTAGAACCCGCGATGTCCGCTTTGTACGAGGCATGGATGTACTCCTTGAAGATATTTCTATAACTAGCTTGCCTCAATTAAGCTGTATTCTGTATCAGAAAAACTCGCAAATCATTATATTTTTTCTAATAATATTTCTAGGCAATTCCAGTAGTTTTGCTGAAGTCAAGAACTAGATGCTGATTTTTATAGAGATAATATACTTCAACTTCATACAAGCTTCAGTTTCTTCACCAGAGCTTTAATGTTAATGACTGATGTCGTAATGTTAGTGACTAATATCGTCATGTTGGTGACTAATATTGTAATGTTTGATGACTAATGTCGTAATATTACTCACTAATATCGTCATGTTGGTGACTAATCTTGTAATGTTGGTGACTAATGTCGTAATGTTTGATGACTAATGTCGTAATGTTAGTGACTAATGTCGTAATGTTTTGGCAGTTGCTTGAGTAAGGTTGACAGTAATAATCTAGGACTTACGCAATAACTCTCTGAAACTCTTATTTCTCTGTGTTCTCTGCGCCCTCTGTGGTTCGTTTTTTCCTGATTTTGCGTAAGTCCTGTAATCATTTGCTTTGGTAATTAATTCCTAATATAGCAATCCTAAATCATTCGTGAAAAGTTAGATCCCCGACTTCTTTAAGAAGTCGGGAATCTGGGCACAGATAATTTTCACAAATCACATGGGAGCATCCCAAATGTGCAAAAACCTTGATAGCCCTCATCCCCTAACCCCTTCTCCCAAAGTGGGAGAAGGGGTTAGGGGGGATCAACAAGTGCCTAAAATCACAGCTAACTACTTTTCAAACATCCTCTTAGCTCTGTACAAATTCACGATATTGTCATAACTAATTATGCGGACATGATATCATTCCCAAGGGTATATTTTATTTTCTGGAAGTCCCTAATGTAAAGAATAGTTACTAGATAAGCTGAATATGTACTCAATAGTGATAGCTTCTTGAGCTTGATATATAAATCAGATTTAATTTTTGAAAGAACTACCTACTGTTAAAGCTTATGTATGAAAAAATTGCTATTCCTATTTTAAGTCTCATGTTTGCAACGCTCATGCCTAATGTGGTAGTGGCTGAGACTGTGATGCAAAAAGTAGCGAGAACAGGGGTATTAACAGCTGGTACTAGTAGAGATGCGCTACCTTTTGCCTATGTGGATAGTCAAGGAAAGTTAAATGGCTATTCTGTAGATATGCTGACTCTGATTAAAGAGCAATTAGAAAAAGACTTAGGAAAAAAAATTAAACTGCAATTAGTTGGTATTAGCCCCTCTGAGCGGATTCCTAAAATAGTTAATCAACAAGTTGATATTGTGTGTGATGCGAGTAGTTTTACATGGAAGCGAGATAAAAAAGTAGACTTTTCTGTAAGCTACGGTGTGACTGGAACCCAATTATTAGTTAAGAAAGGAAGTAATCTAGGTTCTGCTGAATCCCTTATTGGTAAAAAAATTGGTGTGCTGGCGGGAACCACAAACGAACTGGCGATCGCTCGTGTCCAACCCCAAGCTAAACTCGTGTATTTTAAAACTAGGGCAGAGGGATACACAGCTTTGCAAAAAGGTACTATTGATGCTTTCTCATCCGATAGCATTCTTTTAGAGGGATGGCTGCAACAGCAAAAAAATTCGGATGATTTTGCGATCGCACCCGATCGCCCCTATTCACGAGAAGGTATCGCTTGCATGGTACCAGAAAATAACTCGAAATTCTTGGATACAGTTAACTATTCTCTGGTCAAGTTCATGCAAGGATTCGTCAATGGTAATCAGCGATATGTCACTATTTTTGACCGTTGGTTTGGATCTCAAGGCGCTGTAGCACTCAATCGGGATTTACGTGATTTGGTAGTGGAAACTATGCAATTGGTCATAGAATTTCGTGAGGAAATTCCCAAAAGTGACCTGTGAAATAATGGATTTTCCCCACAAAATCATCTAGCTAACTATTTCTTGGTAATATTCTCGCTAGTCATACAAGTTGATTATTGAATACTTACTAAACCCAAAGAACCCCACCCCGCCGGCGGGGAGGGGCTGGGGGTGGGGTGCAATGACTGTGGGAATCATAACTAATTATCTGGACTTGATATAACTGGATATCCACACAAATAAATAGGGTAGCACAGCTATGCTACCCACTTATGCTTTCCAACTAACTGGAAATCAAGACAGAAGTGTTTTTAGACTTTCTGTGCAGATACTTCCTCTGGCTTTTCTTGAGTTTGCAAAGATGCATACAACCTATTCAATGCATTTACATAAGCTTGCGCGGATGCCACGATGATATCTGTGTTCGCTGCATGACCAGAAAAGACTTTAGATTCATAACGTAAACGAATTGTCACTTCTCCAATGGCATCGATACCAGCTGTTACTGACTGCACAGAAAACTCAATCAATTCGTTGGGCACATTCACCACACGGTTAATGGCCTTGTAAACAGCATCCACTGGCCCAGTACCGATCGCAGCATCGGTTAATTCTTCACCATCTGGGGTACGCAGAGTAACTGTAGCAGTGGGTTTGGCGTTACTACCACAGGAAACTTGCACCAATTCTACTCGGAACAAATCGGGTGCTTGTTGGATTTCATCGTTAACGATCGCTTCCAAATCCCAATCGGAAATTTCTTTCTTTTTATCTGCTACGTCTTTGAATCTGATGAATGCTTTATTTAATTCCGTATCGGACAACTCAAAGCCCAATTCTTTTAACCGAGTGCGGAAAGCATTTCTACCTGAATGTTTACCCAAAACTATTTGATTGTCTGTCAAGCCAATCAATTGGGCATCCATAATTTCGTAGGTAAGCCTGTTTTTTAACACCCCATCTTGGTGAATTCCAGACTCATGGGCAAAGGCATTGGCACCCACGATCGCTTTATTTGCTTGTACCAACATTCCCGTCAAATTGGAAACTAAGCGTGAAGTTTTATAAATTTGTCGGGTGTCGATATTTGTCAGGGATTCTTGAGAATCTGCTGGTCTTCCTAAGAAGGGGTTAAAATATTGCCGTCGGACGTGCAACGCCATTACCAATTCTTCTAATGATGCATTTCCGGCACGTTCACCAATGCCATTGATGGTACATTCTAGTTGCCGTGCGCCATTTTTCACGGCTTCTAGGAAGTTAGCAACAGCCAAGCCCAAATCATTATGACCGTGAACGGAGATAATCGCTTGGTCAATGTTGGGGACATTTTCGATAATGCCCTTAATCATGGCTCCAAATTCGCTGGGGGTGGTGTAACCGACTGTATCGGGAATGTTAACTGTTGTTGCACCAGCTGCGATCGCACCTTCTAAGACTTGGTAGAGAAATTCTGGATCGGTACGCGCCGCATCCATTGGCGAAAATTCTATATCTGTCATGAAGGACTTGGCATAGGCTACCATTTCTTTGGCGATCGCTAACACTTCTGCCCGTGACTTCCGCAGTTGATACTCTAAATGAATATCAGAAGTGGAAATAAATGTGTGAATTCTGGCGTTAACTGCCGGTTTTAATGCTTCGGCGGCGGCTTCAATATCTGCTTTAATGGCTCTTGCCAAACTACAAACTACCGGGCCATTTTCTGTGCCGACAATTTGAGAAATCTTCTTGACTGCTTCAAAATCTCCCGGACTAGCGAATGCAAAGCCTGCCTCAATTACATCTACACCCAGACGAGCTAATTGTTTGGCAATAACTAGCTTCTCGTCTATATTCAAAGTCGCTCCCGGACACTGCTCTCCATCTCGCAATGTCGTATCAAAAATAATGATTCGATCTGTTTTGTTTGTCATTTGCCCTTTGTTGTTTAGTTTTTACTTGTGGCGTAATATATCTTCAACCTTAGTTTTTCTTTTACTCTTACCTTTGTAAATAATTGCTAAGACTACTAACCTTCAGTTTTTTCTATTTGATCTCTGATATCATTTAAATCTATATATCTATCAGTAGCGTTGCGTAGCTCTCTAGCAATCATTCCTTCAGTTGATACTACCGTAATATGTGTATTTTTGGAGCGTAATAGTTCGATTGCTCTTTCAAAATCCCCATCACCACTGAATAATACTACTCGGTCATACTGGTCTACTGTATTAAACATATCTACAACAATTTCAATATCTAAATTCGCTTTTTGCGAGTAGCGACCGGACGTATCATCATAGTATTCTTTGAGAATTTTAGTTCGGACTGTATATCCTAGACTGATTAGAGCATCTCTGAAACCTCGTTGATCTTGTGGGTCTTTCAAGCCAGTGTACCAGAATGCATTAATTAATGTTGTTTCTGATTGCTCATGTTTGAAGTATTCTAAGACGCGCCGTGGGTCAAAAAACCAGCCATTTTTTTGTTGAGCATAGAACATATTGTTTCCGTCTACAAAAATAGACAGACGATTCATTGGAGAACCCATACAAATTTACACCTAATAATATATATGAATTTAGATTGAACAATAGATTATAGCAATTTTCAAATGCCTTGTTTGCTAATATCCATAAAGCAGTTTTTCATCTATAGCTTTTATCCTACCTCTTTCAAGGCATAAAAACGCCTGCAACATTGGAGTTGAGATCCTGGGTGCTAACCCTTATTCACTTCCAGCACTGCCAGAGCTATGGGGTGATCAAAATCTACCAATAAAATTGACTCAGTAACAGGATTCATCGCTGCATAACATTAAAGTTTACTCCTAAAGAGGTATAGAATTTGCTGAGGGTAGGATATAAGTTAATGCCTATCTATAGGTTTTGCTTTCAGTATCAGGACACCCTTTGTAAGGATTACCAATATTGCGCCAGACACAGAAGACGGTCTTGGGACAGCTTCAGGTAGAGTACCCAGTTAGGAGCATAGTTGTTGGTTAGGTTAGGGTAAAATCTCCCCGTAACGAAATGCACAGGCAGAGTATATCTGGCTCTAATCTGTGAGACAATCACTCTTATGTAACTCACTCAATAGAAAAAGAATAAGTTAGGCAGTGCTTGAGTAGAATCTCTTGGGGGCTGGCTCTACCAATAAAAGTTTGTTGATGAATAGAAGATACTTTACAAATATATAAGATTGTCATTTAAGTCTTATTTCAATGTGCTTACACTAAAACGTGGTCTGAATAAATAAAAGTGTTGGACTTAAATCAATCAGTAACACGATATGGCAGAAGAACCTACATCTACCTTAACTAAAAACTATGTCTCTGCTGCCAATAGACTGTCAAGTAAACCGACAAAAGTAACTTCGACAGCATCAGCTCGCCAATCCAGGTGGATGGTTCGCTTAGGTCATCTCCTGGCCGGCGCTTGGACAATAGGGGCAGCACTGTTGACTGCTTCTGGTTGGGGATTGGTTCAATTGACCGAAAATCAGGTGCTTTCTGGCTTTTTTCAACTGCGTGGGCCGATTGTGTCTCCAGAAGACATTGTAATTTTAGCAATAGATGATCAGTCAATATCAGTTCCCGAACAGTACTATAAAACAGATCCGAAACAGTACGCCTACCTAGAAACACTGAAATCTTATCCTTATAAACGTGCTGCATACTCCCAGGTAATCACAAAATTAATCAAAGCAGGTGCCCGCTCTGTAGCATTAGACGTTGTTTTTAACACACCCAGTAGTTATGGAGTTACTGACGATCGCCAATTCCAGGCAACATTGCAAAAATATGACAGCAAAGTTACCTTAGCCGCTATCTACGAAGATTCCCTAACGCACCAAGGGTCTTTTAGGCAACTGACAGGACCACAACGAATGTTTCGCACAGGGTCCCTATCCATTGGCTCAGTTAATTTCCCTGTAGAGGTGGATGGTAAAGTTCACCGATTGGCGAGTGAGTTTTCTAAGTCCTTAGCTGAAGATAGTTTGATCGAGAAGCTACCTTCTTTTGATGAAGCAGCGCTCAGGGCAGCCCAAGTAAATTATCCCCCACCAAAGGGCGATCGCATTTATTTTTGGGGTCCTGCGGGTACATTTGAGCAAATACCCTTTTGGCACATACTCGATCCGCAAAACTGGAACACCTATTTGCAACAGGGAAAGGTGTTCAAAAACAAGATCGTGCTGATTGGTGGAACAGATAAGTTAAACAATGATTATTATCCAGTCGCTGCAAGCATTGGGACTGAACCGATGTCCGGCGTGGAAATTCACGCCAATGCCATCGCCACTTTGATGACAGGTAAAGCGATCGCCTCAGCAATCAACAGTCCACCGTTGCAGGGTTTGTTTGTGCTAGTGCTAGTTAGCAGTACAACCTTGACGATTAGCAGACGCAAGCGTAGTATCAATAGATTTCTCTATAGCCTCGCCCTGTCTGGCGCTTGGGGAGGAATTAGCTATGGGTTCTTTATCTATGGTCAGTTAATTTTTCCGACTACTATACCAATGATCGCGATCGCGATGACCGGACTTTCCTACCTGGGAACCTCAGTAGTTAGGGAAAGCATTAGAAAACGCCAATTAGTAGACATTTTTCAGAAGTATAAAACTTCCCCAGTTGTCCAAGAGATTATCAGCCAACAAGATGACTTTCAAGACCTAATTCAGCAACGAGATTTAGCCTTATCAGGTAAAATACTGGCTCGACGCTACAAAATTGTCAAAGTTCTCGGTTCTGGTGGATTTAGCGAAACCTACATTGCCGAAGATACCCAACGTCCTGGGAATCCACGATGTGTTGTCAAACAACTCAAACCAGCCAGCACCAAATCAGAAGGGTTGCAACTTGCCAGACGTTTGTTTAACTCAGAGGCACAAACACTAGAAAAATTGGGAACGCACAATCAAATTCCTCAACTTTTGGCATATTTTGAAGAAGATGAAGAATTTTATTTAGTCCAAGAACAGATAATTGGTCATACTTTAAATCAGGAACTCCCAGCAGGTAAAGCAATTGAAGAAATTGCCGCGATCAAAATTGTTAGGGATTTATTGCAAACATTAACATTTATTCATAAAAACAACGTGATTCACCGGGATATTAAACCCAGCAATATCATTCGGCGACACTCAGACGGAAAACTGGTATTGATTGACTTTGGAGCAGTCAAAGAAGTTAGCACAAAACAGCTTGATACTCAAGAGCAAACCCCTTTTACCATAGGCATTGGGACTCAAGGTTACGCACCAAGTGAGCAATGTTTTGGCCGTCCACACTACAGTAGTGATATCTATGCAGTGGGTATGGTTGGAATTAAAGCCTTGACTGGTGTAGCACCCCGTGAGCTAGATAGAGATGCGGATGGGGAGATTAGATGGTACGATGCCTACGGCGGTAAACTATGCACTCAGGTAAGCCACTCCATAGCGAAAATTCTCAGTAAAATGGTGCTGGATGACTTCAAAGAGCGATATCAGTCTGCATCAGAGGCTCTTGAGGCTATTGAAGCTCTTCAAGTTCTGGACAATTCCGTAAATTCTGAAAGTAGACATCCTACAGCACAAGATGACTTATTAATGAATACTTTAGATGAATTAGGTACCGCCACAAAATCTTGCTCAAAACCATCCTCAGAAACTCCTTATTAGATGCAAAAGGAATAGCGATCGCTCGATTATTTCTAAGTTAGATTACATTATGTTGCCAAATTTTTGACAACATCCACATATATTAATTTCACGATCTTTCCCTTGTTTCCAGATTTTGGAATAGTGAATAAATCAACGTGTTCTTCGATGATTTCAAGAGCTAGGATCTCATATTCTAGCTCTTGAGCTTTTTCATAATTACATCTGAATTTTTAGGAAAAATATCTTGCTCAACCCCTTATAAAACATTAAATTGTTCTAACAATGTCTCAACACTAGCGTTGTGATCCAGAAAAGAAAATAAATGCCAATAGCGGAGTTTCCCTTCTTTATCTAAGATAAACTGTGCTGGTAAAGGCGCTCCCAATGCTTGTCCTACTTGATATGTACGAAACACTCGACAACTTGGATCACTTAGCAACGGCATTTGTAAGCCTAAATCCTTCACAACTATTTGACTCTGACGTTCATCAGTACTAGTAATTAGTAAAACTTCTATACCGCGACTTTTAAATTTTTCGTAGTTTTCATTCAAAGCTTTGATGTGAGGAAAACAAAAGGGACAATATTGTTTTTCAGTAAAAATGCGAGTCAAGGCGAGTAACACTGGTTGCTTGCCTTTATAATCGGACAAACTTACTAAAGTTCCGTTGGTAATATCTGGCAATTTAAAGTCTGGTATTCCCACTCCCAACCGGACTTTATTACTAGCTGGAAATGGTAAAAAATTGCGAAAGAATCGCTTATTTAATAAACCACTAAAATTAGTTGAAGTAAGCATGATACAATTTTGGATTTTAGATTGTCAAAGAGTTATAGCGTTCCCTAATTATATGAGTTATGTCATAGTCCCCTCTTCCCTTGCTCTTAGGGAGTTGTTTGAAAAGTATTTAGCTGTGATTTCAGGCACTGATTGATCCCCCCTAACCCCCCTTTTTAAGCTACGGTGTACACACAAGTCTTATAACCTAGCCCCACAACGTTTTGATCCCCCCTAACCCCCCTTAAAAAAGGGGGGAAAGAATCAAAGTTCCCCTTTTTATCGGGGGATTTAGGGGGATCAAGCCACATTTTGCACTTAACACAAAGATGTGTGTACACCCTAGCCTTTTTCAGGGGGGGAACCAGAATCAAAGTCCCCCTTTTTAAGGGGGATTTAGGGGGATCTCCAAGGGTTAGCGCTATATTAGATAAGCTTTTGTTCACTGCATCTTTTACAATCATTGTTAAAACTGATATATAGCGGTTCCCACTCAGATGCGGTACAAAATTAGATCGCAAGGTGTAGGGGCAATTCATGAATTGCCCCTATGGATGTATCTCACGTGAACGAGAACTGATATATATTTTTTTAACAATGATTATTTAAATACCATTTAATCAAAAAACCACAGATAAATACCGAGCTTGACATTGTTTAATGTATACCTCTGTTTATCTGTGGTTTTCATTGATTTTGCTCTCAACTCCAACAGGATGAATTAGAGTTTGCTAGAACCGAGAAATTTAGACAGCAGAGAAGTAAACTTTAGACTTCACTGGGTCAGGATTCATTGTCTTGTCACCAGGTTGCCAACCAGCTGGGCAAACTTCGTCGGGGTGAGACTGAACATACTGAATTGCTTGTAATGTCCGCAGGGTTTCATCAACGCTGCGACCAAAAGCTAGATTGTTGATGGTGGCGTGCTGTATGATACCATCTTTATCGATGATGAATAGACCACGCAAGGCAATGCCTGCTGCTGGGTCAAGAACGTTATAAGCGGCACTAATCTCTTTCTTGATGTCAGAGACTAGAGGATAATTTAGGTCGCCAACGCCACCAGACTTACGATCTGTTTGAATCCAAGCGAGGTGGGAGAATTCACTATCAACGGAAGCCCCAAGGATTTCCGTATTGATTTTATTGAATTCTTCGTAGCGATCGCTAAATGCTGTGATTTCAGTGGGACAAACAAAGGTAAAGTCTAGTGGGTAGAAAAACAGGACGACATACTTACCGCGATAATCGGCAAGTTTGATTGTCTTAAATTCCTGATCTACCACAGCCGTTGCTGTGAAATCGGGAGCTTGCTGACCAACGCGGAGGCTTCCTTCGGTTCCGTAAGTAAGGGACATTAACCTAATTCTCCTTTATCGGTTTAGTAGCGTTGGAATTCGGGTCAAGTAAAACTCACCCATCCACGCTCTCACACTTTAGTTACGATCTGTTACGACTATATCATACTCATAACGATTTTGAGTAGCAAATGCCTGATTTAGATACAAGAGAATGGTTGCTTACTAATGGCTTGGGAAGTTTTGCTAGCGGTACTGTTTCTGGTGTCCGCACGCGCACTTATCATGGTTGGCTGTTTGCGGCAACAAACCCACCTTCTGGGCGGACTCTGCTGTTTTCGCACCTAGAAGCTAGCTTGGAAGTATTAGGAAACGTTGTGCCACTGGGCACAAATTTTTGGGGTAACGGTAAGATTGAGCCGACAGGCTACGAACTGCTACGTCATTTTGATATTAACCCAGTTCCAAAATGGACTTGGGGCAAAGATAACTGGCAGTTAACCAGACAGTTGGTGATACCAATTGGTTTGGTAGGGACTGGGAACTGGGGACAAGAGGACAAGGGGACAAGGGGACAAGGGCGAATAAGCAATGCCCCATGCCCCATGCCCAATGCCCCTGCCCAATTTTGCCATCGGATTTTAATCCAGTATCACTACGAGGGAAGTGATACAGCGATTTTACGGTTGCGACTGTTGATAGCAGAACGTGACTTTCACCACCAGCAGACTGCTAGTGAAGAATTAAAGTTCTCACAATTGCTAGGGCAACAGCAAGTGTGTCTGCAAGCAATCCATTCTGGGCATTTCGGTATACCTTGGCACTTGCGCTGGACACAAGGAAATTATCAACCAGATGCAGTTTGGTATTGGAATTATCGATTGTCTGAGGAGACGAAACGGGGATTAGGCGACAAAGAAGACCTCCACAGTCCTGGTTACTTGATAGTCACACTCCAACCAGGAGATACGGTGACTCTAGAAGCACGAGTAGGTTTTCCCGACTCAGTGCAAGCTGTTCTCAACCCCGAAACCTTTGCAGAAGCTCTAGAGTTAGAGCAAGAAAGGCTCTCACAAATTTTTGGGTGGAGTAAAGGGGGGACTAGGGACACTTCGACAAGCTCAGTGCATCGCTGGGGACTAGGGACTGGGGAAGAGTTTTCCAATTCCCAATTCCTAATCCCTAATCCGCAATTCCCAATGCCCAATACTTCGGCTCCCTTCTCTACAAGACGCTACGCGAACGACTGCGCTCAGGGCGAGTCGCTCAGTACAAGTGCCCAATCCCCACTTGCCCTGAGCGGAACGGAAGGGATGCCCAATGCCCAATCCCCAATCTGGCAACAACTACTCAAAGCAAGCGATCAGTTTATTGTCTATCGAGCCTCAATAGCAGGCCCAACAGTTATTGCTGGTTATCACTGGTTTAATGACTGGGGACGTGACACATTAATCGCCTTACCGGGGTTGGCGCTAGTTCCACAGCGCTTTGACTTGGCAAAAGGAGTATTGCGAACTTTTGGGCATTATTGTCGTCACGGTTTGATTCCTAATGCATTTCCTGATGTCAATGGCGAACCAATTTATAACAGTATTGATGCGGCCTTGTGGTGGATTGAAACTTTAGGACTTTATTTAGAAGCTACCCAAGACTGGGATTTTTTGGCAGAGCAATTTCCCGTAGTACAGCAAATCTACAAAGCATTTATGGGTGGTACGCATTTCAATATCCAGGTCGATGCTACTGATGGGCTAGTTAGTTGGGATGCTCGTGGTGTAGCCCTCACCTGGATGGATGTGGTAATTGGGTCACATCCCATCACACCCCGTCACGGGAAGCCAGTGGAAATCAATGCACTGTGGTATTCTGCTTTATGTTGGCTGAGTCAGTGGGCGGAGCGCTTGAGCCAGCTTGAGTATGGCTCGCCAGCCCGTCTCACTAAGCAAGCACAGCGTTATGCTCAACAAGCACAACATATAAAAACCTCGCTGCAAAAGTTCTGGAATCCTCAGCTAGGTTATCTATACGATACGATTGAGCCGGACGATCGCCGGAATTTTCAAATTCGCCCCAATGCCGTTTTAGCACTGTCGCTACATCATTGTGGGTTTTCTGAACAGCAAGGATGTCAGATATTAGATTTGGCAACTACCAGCTTGCTCACCCCCTATGGTCTTCGCAGTCTCGATCCAGGAGATCCCGAATACAAAGGGAAGTACGAGGGCAACCAAGAGCGACGTGATCGCGCTTATCATCAAGGCACCGTTTGGACTTGGCTAATTGGGCCATATATTCGGGCTTGGCAACGTTTTTATCCACAGCGATCGCTGCCTTTTGATTGGAAACCCCTGCTAGATCACTTCCTATTTGACGCTTGTCTTGGTTCTATTTCTGAGATTTTTGATGGCGATTCACCTCACACACCCAGAGGAGCGATCGCTCAAGCTTGGTCAGTTGCCGAAGTAATCCGCCACATTCAATAGTACTGAGTCTTGAATATTAGTGCAAAGTGTATTGTATCTGAAGGGGCGATCGCTATAGGACTGGGGACTGGGGGCTGGGGGCTGGGTTGAAAGTCTGTTTGTATATAGGTTTTCTCATCAGTTAATGTCCTAACCTCCAAGTCCCTTGCTATATAACTGAGAAAGGCGAAATAACTACTAGTTTTGCTGAACCAGCAAAACCGACTTCACCGGACGCTTGATAGAATTTCCGTCCAAATCAACCTTCCCGTAAAAGGTTTTGCCATTGTAATAAAGCGAAGACGAACTCCCTCCATCTAGATTCATCGCTTGATCAGCACCAAGGGTTTTCATAAAATTAGCTAATGCTAGCAACGACACCCCAGAGTTAGCGGGAGCCGAGGGTTTTTGAGCCACCATAACTAAAATAACGCTGCCATCACGGGTGATACCCACAGCAGTTCTGGCATTGGGTTGATTGCTGCCAAGTGCATCTCGTTTATTGGCATTATCCACAAAGCCTTCTTTTACTAATGCGAGTTCTGGTAATAGGCGTGGCCCAGCACCTATCGCATCGACTAACTGACAACCTGCTGGTGGTGACTGACTGTGTGCCGCAATGGAATAGCTGATAATTTGACCACATAAGTAGCGGCGGAATTCTGTGCGATTGAAAATTTGATCCAGATAAGGTTTCAAGTTGGGATTGTTCACCAGGCGCTCGTTTTCCTTGGGGTCAGCTACCAACTTTCCTTGTACAACAATATAAGATGTAGATTTTTGGTTGGCTGGGTCAAAAAAGCCTGCGTTCAGAATAGCTACGGCTCGATGCTTTTGGGCAAATTCCTCTACAGTGGCTACCTTTTGTGATAATGCCGGAGTTACCAAAAATCTGCTATTAGCTGGAATTGACACTATATGAGCTATGCTTTGGGGCAAAGTGCGATCGAAGTAGCGGATAGTTTTTGGTGGTGAAGATGCAACAGTTGATATTGACGGTGTGGAGGAATGCAAATTAAACCATAATGCCATTGCCAAACTAATTAATATCAAAGCCAGTAGTTTGATTTTTCTCACTTTTAAACTTACGCGATCGCGGCGAACAGTTTCACATCGTACCGCAAAACTTGATTGAATTTTGGAACGTCTACACACGCCCAACCGAGCGAAATAGCTTAGGGTGTAGTGTAGCAGAAACACAGGCAGAAGTTAACCGTTTAAAGATGTTTTCCCCATTGTTACTTTGGCTCAAGGGTCAACAGGATAAGTACGATTTCAAACATCGCGTATCTGAGCAGTGCTTAATTAAGAATCTCAGGACTTACGATATTGTCACAACGGTTAGTTGGTGTATGACACCGAAAGCCTTATTGCTACGTACATAATCCCTCGAAGTGTCACACACCCTACAAGAAAAAATGTGCCAGTTGCGTAAGTCCTAAATCTAATTGGGAAGAAGGAAAAAGGCTAGAAAAATATTTCATTCTTGTTCCCTCTATCTTCTTCCTCCTATCTTATTAATAGTAAATAAATGTAAACTTTGTATTGATTTATTTACAATTGCCTGATAATTTGAGATATAAGTTGCAAAATACCTTATCCCTTATAGGGATTGAAAGGGTTAATGCAAGATACTAGCCTATTGTTTGATTGATGTTGCAAAACACCTTATCCCTTATAGGGATTGAAACATTGCATTTTTTTAATATCAATATATATGGATACTGGTTGCAAAACACCTTATCCCTTATAGGGATTGAAACCTTGTGCATTCCCTACCTGCGTATCCCTTAGCCGTTGCAAAACACCTTATCCCTCATAGGGATTGAAACGCTTGAAACTTACTAAATCCCTATTGAGGATTGAAATTAAGGCCATGTTAGAAACCACAAACCTGAAAAACATCTCCAAAAAATTCGCTATAGCCAGAAATTCTGCTTCTTTCAAAGAAAATGAGGCAATGAGAGCTATTGCATATAGCATGGATTTACTACTACCTGGTTTGTATATATGGCTACTTGGTTTTAGTTTTCGCTTTGGTGGGAGCGTACCAGATGATATTCCCTATAAATATCCTGGTAAAATTCACAGTAATACTGGAATCGCTTTAGTATTACCAGGGTATAGAGTTTTTACGACTTACCAGGGTAGCTATGACCCTAAACAGACATCAGATACAGGGACTAACAGCTTTTAATTGTACGGTTCTCGACTCAAATACTTTTGAAACCTTAATCACTCAGGCAGGATATTCAATCTCAGGTAGCGCACCTGCACAGTCCAATAGAATAAAAGTATGGTGGATTCATAACGAATATCCAAGAGTCGAGTCCGTATATAGTGCAGATAAAAGAATAGTGATAACGGCATATCATGTTAACTGATATTTTTTATTTCTATTAAGCAATTTTTAGCCTGTATAGAAATTTTTGGTTGATATGATTTTTGTAGTCTGTGATATTTTAACCAGCAAAATACAGCTATTTTCAGGTAAATAGACCACATCTGTCGTAGGGGCACAGCAATGCTGTGCCTCTACGACAGATGTGGTTCAAATACATGAAAACTGCTGTAAATTAGCCATCTCCTGTAACTGATTCGAGTTCTGGAGAAAGTGAATGTGTGTCTCTAAATGTTGATGCAGGGAAGTATGCTGTAAATTGAGTACCTCTGCCTACTTGACTGTAAACATTGACAAAACCACCGTGATTCTTAATAATGCCCAACGCCGTGGAAAGTCCTAAACCTGTACCTTTTCCTACTTCTTTGGTAGTAAAAAATGGTTCAAAAATCCGTTGCTGGACTGACGACGACATCCCCATACCAGTATCCGTCACCACGATCGCAATATAAGAACCCGCTTTCGCATCAACATTTATCTGGGCAGAATGTTCACCAATCACCAGATTTTCCGCCGCAATTCTTAAAATCCCGCCATTGGGCATAGCATCGCGGGCGTTAACTACTAAATTTATCAGCACCTGATGTAGTTGAGTTGTGTCTCCACGCACGTACCACAGATTTTTGGGGATATCTATTTGGCAAATGATGGATTCGGGGAATGTTTGAGCGATAATTTGCTCAATTTCTGCCATCAAAGGCTGAATTTGGACAATTGTCTGTTTGCCTTCAATACCTCGTGCAAAGGACAAAACTTGCTTGAGTAAATTAGCGCCGCGTTTAACATTATTTTCTAAAGTTTGCAGTATTTGCTGACTCTGCTGATCGGGCAATTTCTTCTGCAACAGTTGAACTGCCATTAAAATTGGAGATAGTATATTGTTGAGGTCATGAACGATACCGCCAGCTAGAGTGCCCATACTCTCCAAACGTTGCGATCGCAGAAGTTGAGCTTCCAGTTGTTTCTGCTGTGTGATTTCGGTGTTCACACTCAAAATGGATTTGGGTTGTCCATCATCATCTCGGATCAGCGTCCACCGACTTTCAACAATAATTACTTTGCCTTCCCTTGTCAGTTGATGCAACTCACCTCGCCACTCACCCGTATTCATTACCCTTAAGTAAGCATCTTCTAGCTGTGGTGAAATCTCTTTATACAAAAGCTGCAAAACATTCTTACCCACAACTTCCTCAGCCTTCCACCCGTGCAGACGTTCAGCGCCTTTATTCCAAAACAAGATTTGGTTGTGGATATTTCGTACCAGAATCGCATCAGTTGATACATCCAGCAGCAACCCTTGTTCACGGATTTTCTGTTGTGCTTGTTTTTGTTGGGTTATATCTCGCGTTACTGCCAAATGGATGAACGTCCCATCAGATTCGTTACGCAGTGGTACGCCATGAGTTTCCATATAACGGCGGGTGCCTTGAAATCCAATGATTTCAAACTCCAAAGTCCCCTTGTTACCTTGGCAGATACTTTCATGCAAGTTGGCAAAGGCTGCTTTATACTCTGGCACAATTACGGCATCAATTGGTTTACCAATCAAGACATCAGCACTTTCCACTTCCATCATTGCCAGCCCTTCGGCATTAATTTCTAAAAGGGTGCCATCCCTGGCAATTAACTTGATGCATTCTGGTTCTGCATCTATCATGGCTCGTAAACGATTTTCACTTTGGCGTAAGGCCACCTCCGTCTGCTGAAGTTGCCTGATATAACGCCACAACAATTCATACAGCAATACCACCAGCACCAAATCTACAACAGCAGCGATAAAAAATGTCACTATCGCCTTTTGGGAACTTGCTTGTGACTGCTGCATTCCCTGCTGCAATAAATTATGCTCCGTCTTTAAAGAGTCGTGAATTAGCTGTTGGATTTCTTTGCCAATTTGCTGATCTTTATCAGATAACATTAGTTGCCGAACTGCTTTTAATCCCTGGTTTTGTCTGAGGGAAATTTCTTGTTGCAGAATGTTGAGTCTCTTGGTAATTTCCGGCTTCAGCAAAGAAATCAACTGCTGCTTATGATGGTTATCAGCAGTTAACTTGCTGAGAATCTGAATATTGCTATTAGTTTGTTGAGCAGCTGCAAGATAGATTTGTAAATCATCTGCATCTGCTGTAATTAGGTAATTACGTTGTGCAGTTTCAGTATCTTTAAGGATAGATTGGATACTTTCAACTTGTGTAATAACTTTATACGAGTATGTCACCTCTTGCTGCTTGTGAATCAGTTTAACAGTGTTGTTATATGAAACTACAGCATTAGTCAATACAACTGCCAATGCTAGGAAGAATATTGCTTTCAGCTTTCGGACTCTATAGGATTTTTTGTTCATGCGATCGCCCCTTCTGCCGCAGATTACCTGCATCAGTTAAGATTAAACATTAAAAACAAATACCGACAATATTTTAAGGCTTTTGATAACACTGGTAGCAAAATACAATCTGTTAAAGTTGTAAATATATGGATTTCTTGAGATGATGATTTATACATAATATTCACAAATAAATCCGCTAATTTTTAATATAAATTCATTTTTACGGTAATTTGGGCAGTGCAGTTTAGATCAGATAAATTGCCTATTAACAGAGAGTAGGCAATAATACCAAAAATCACTAATGACCAAACCACCACATTGTATTGTCTGCAAGACAACTTTTTTACAGAGTCATAGCTTTTACACTGGACTCTGTGTTGAGTGTGGAAATCTTAATTTCAGCAAGCGTCAGCAAACTGCTGATTTACGGGGGATGATTGCCGTTGTCACAGGAGCCAGGGTAAAGATTGGTTATGGGGTAGCGCTGAGACTGTTGCGAGATGGTGCAACTGTGATCGCAACAAGCCGTTTTCCCCATGATGCGGCAAAAAGGTACGCAGCAGAACCAGATTTTCTAGAATGGCAACATCGGTTGCAAATTTACGGACTCGATTTGCGTCATCTCCATAGTGTTGAGCAATTTACCCAACACATTTGCAAGTTTTACCCGCGACTCGACATTATTATCAATAATGCAGCGCAAACAGTGCGTCATCCGCCTGCATTTTATCGTCATTTAATTGAGTTTGAATCACTGTCTTTCGGGAAACTACCGCCAGAAATACAGGGGTTAGTAAGCCATAATCATGCGTTGAATACTGAGAATTCGGCACTATTAGCTAGTAAAGAAGAAAAAGAAGCCACATTTACCGAAAATTCTCCTTTTCTCTCCCAGATTCCTTTGATTCCCGAAGACAGCATAGATAATTCGGCTTTTTTCCCTTTAGGAGAGTATACCGGTGATGGGCAACAACTTGACTTGCGTCCCTTTAATAGCTGGCTGATGAAGGATGAGCAAGTCAGCATTTTAGAATTATTGGAAGTGCATATAATTAATGCGATCGCTCCATTTGTCATTAACAGCAGACTCAAGCCATTAATGAGCAACTCCAAAGAAACTAATAAATACATCATTAATGTTTCTTCAATGGAAGGGCGATTTAACGGTGTTGACAAACCCTGGCGACATCCCCACACCAATATGGCAAAGGCTGCTCTCAATCAAATGACCCGTACCTGTGCCAAAGAATACGCCAAACATCGTATTTTTATGAATGCAGTAGACCCTGGATGGATTAGCTTTCAACACCCTTATAATCAAGCAAAATCTATGCAAGAACGTGGCATTTACCCTCCCTTTGATATCAATGATGCAGCTGCACGCATTTGTGACCCAATTTATCTAGGAATTAACCAAGGTAAAACACCTTTTGCTAGATTATTTAAAGACTATAGAGAAACAGATTGGTAATTTCTGGCAGTGTAGCTTAATGGTAAAGTGTCCGCCTGTTCAAGGCGAAAGACAGCCGTTCGATTCGGTTCGCTGCCAGGGCAACGTAGTTCAAACAGTAGAATTCCTTGGAGTACACCAGGAGACACGGGTGCAATTCCCGTCATTGCCCTTTTTGCGAGAGTAGAATCGTGAGTCTTTTAATCAAAAATCTCAAATCTCAAATTGCTATGACCCCGCAAAACCCAATCCGCTTCAAGATATATTAGCAACTAAGTTTTTTGAGAGTGCCTTTAGAGGTTGTTTGAAAAGTCCTCTTCTCGGTGGGAAAACGTTTTAGACACCCCCACCCGGATAAATTGGGTAAATTTAATTCTTGACATGATTCACATATTATGCCAATAATAATAGTTTGTGGAAACTTTACTTCTTAATATAAGCTCTTGGCTAACGTCATTGTCATAGGTGCCCAATGGGGCGATGAAGGAAAAGGTAAAATAACTGACTTACTCAGCCGTTCCGCAGATGTTGTGGTGCGTTATCAAGGGGGTGTCAATGCTGGACACACGATTGTAGTTAAAGGTCAGACCTTGAAACTGCACTTGATTCCCTCTGGGATTTTGTATCCAAATACCGATTGCATTATCGGCTGTGGAACAGTCATCGATCCACAGATTTTGATTGCAGAAATCGACCAACTAAAAGAATTAAATATTTCCACTGACCACCTGCTGATATCTGAGACAGCCCACGTAACGATGCCTTATCATCGATTGATTGATCAGGCATCGGAAGAAAGACGGGGGAGCCATAAGATCGGCACAACAGGTCGGGGTATTGGGCCGACTTATGCTGATAAATCTGAACGTACAGGCATTCGGGTTTTAGACTTGATGGACCCCGATGGGCTACGTGAGCAGTTAGAGTGGACGATTAATTATAAAAACGTCATTTTAGAAAAACTTTACAACTTGCCGCCTCTAGATCCACAAGAGGTAATTGAGCAGTATTTGGGTTATGCAGAACGCTTGCGGCCTTACGTTATTGATACATCGTTGAAAATATCCGATGCGATTCAGCGACGGCGCAATATTTTGTTTGAAGGCGCACAAGGTACGCTTCTCGATCTAGATCATGGAACTTATCCTTATGTCACCTCCTCTAACCCGGTGGCAGGGGGGGCTTGCGTTGGGACAGGGGTAGGCCCGACAATGATTGACCGGGTTATTGGGGTTTCAAAAGCCTATACAACACGAGTGGGAGAAGGACCATTTCCCACCGAGCTGCATGGAGAGTTGGGCGAATTATTGTGCGATCGCGGTGCTGAGTTTGGCACAACCACCGGACGCAAACGGCGCTGTGGCTGGTTTGATGCCGTCATCGGTCGCTATGCCGTGCGGATTAATGGTATGGATTGTATGGCGCTCACCAAACTGGATGTTCTCGATGAATTAGAGTCAATCCAAGTTTGTGTCGCCTATGACATAGATGGCCAACGTAGCGAACACTTCCCCACCAGTTCCCGTAAATTTGCTAGATGTCGCCCCATCTACAAAACCTTACCAGGATGGCAAGTGTCAACAACTGACTGCCGCACCCTAGAAGACTTGCCACAGCAAGCACTGGAGTATGTAAAATTCTTAGCCGGGTTGATGGAAGTCCCCATTGCGATCGTCTCACTCGGAGCCAGCCGCGATCAAACCATAATTGTAGAAGACCCCATCCACGGTCCCAAACGCGCTTTATTGCACCCTGACGGCACACCTGCAACCTTGCTAAGTGCTTAGTTAAGAGTGAGGAGTTAAGAGTTAAAAGTAAAGAGTGAAGAGTGAGTAATTAAATCAAAACTCCTAACTCCTAACTCCTAACCCCTAACTCCTAACTCCTAACTCCTAACTCCTAACTCCTAACTCTAATTAACAACTAACAACTTCTATGGCTATTACAGTCGAATCTCAAAAACGTCCAGAAGGCAGCAAGCCAAGAGCTTTGCGCCGTTCGGGATTGGTACCTGCCAATTTGTATGGTCATAAGGGTACAGAATCCATTTCTTTAACCATTAATGCCAAAGTTGTTGAGCGCTTGCTCAAAAGAGCTTCAGTCAACAACACCTTGATTGATTTAAACATTCCTGATGTACCTTGGCGCGGTAAAGCCTTACTGCGGGAACTTCAAATCCATCCAGCAAAAGGTACACCTTACCACCTCAGCTTTTTCGCAGTTGCCGGCCACGGCGACACTACCGTAGGAGTTCGGTTGCGTTTTGTGGGAACTGCTATTGGTGTTAAACAAGATGGTGGTGTGTTAGACACCGTAATCTCTGAATTGCAAGTGAGTTGTGCGCCAGAAAACATCCCAGATGTAATAGAAATCGATGTCTCTAACCTGCAAATTGGAGACAGCTTGAGTATTAGTGATATCCCCTTTCCTGAAGGTGTAACACCTTTAGCTGAATTGGAGCGACTTGTTGTGAGCGTTTTGCCACCGCAAATTAGCGCTGCTGATGCTGGGACAGAAACTGAAGTAGCTTCTTAAGCTAGATAAACTGTGTAATAATTTTTGATGATACCAGGGGGAAACTCCTGGTTTTTTTGTATTTGAACCGCAGAGGCCAGAGATGACAGAAGCGACTCTTCCAGTTTTAGTTCAGCAAATGTTGCAGCCTGGATTTTATCCCCATGCGGTAACAGAACCTATTCAACTAATTCAAACCCATATTTCTTATGTGTTGTTAACTGGAGATTATGCCTATAAGCTGAAAAAACCTGTGAATTTTGGCTTTTTGGACTTTTCCACCTTAGAGAAGCGGCAGCATTTTTGTCACGAAGAGTTGCGGTTAAATCAACGGGGTGCTGGTGAACTGTATTTAGAAGTTTTGCCCATAACTTTGGTAGGGGAGCAATACCAGTTAGGGGGAACGGGCGAGGCTGTAGAATATGTGCTGAAGATGCGCCAGTTTCCTCAAGAGTCGCTATTAAGTACACTCTTTGAAGAGGGTAAGTTAAATGAGACACGCCTAGAAGAGTTGGGACGGGTGGTGGCTCAATACCATGCCGACGCACAAACGAACGATTACATTCGCACTTTTGGTGAAGTGCCAAAAGTCCGGGCTGCCTTTGATGAGAATTATGAGCAAACTGAGAAGTATATTGGTGGTCCCCAAACTCAGGCGCAATTTACAGAAACAAAGCAATATACAGATAACTTTTTTGCAGAACGTCCAGAATTATTTGCTAGCAGAATTCACAACGATTATATTCGTGAATGTCACGGAGATTTACACCTGAAAAATATTGCTCTGTGGCACGATAAAATCTTGCTATTCGATTGCATTGAGTTTAATGAGCCATTTCGTTTTGTCGATGTGATGTACGATGTGGCCTTCACGGTGATGGATTTGTCAGCTCGTCAGCGCCAAGATTTGGGTAATGCGTTTTTGAATGCTTATATAGAGCAAACTGGAGACTGGGAAGGCCTACAGGTATTGCCCTTGTATTTAAGTCGTCAGGCTTATGTCCGGGCAAAGGTGACATCATTTTTGCTCGACGATGGGAGTGTACCCGCGACGGTAAAGGAAGAGGCGACAAAAACTGCTGCTGACTATTACAAACAGGCTTGGGAGTACACTAAACCAAAACTGGGACAACTAATTTTGATGTCGGGGTTGTCGGGTTCTGGTAAAAGTACCACAGCAAAGTATTTAGCCCGTCAACTGGGAGCGATTCATCTGCGTTCAGATGCAGTGCGGAAACATTTAGGGGGAATTCCCTTGTGGGAAAAGGGTGGCGATGATTTGTATACACCTGAGATGACCGAGAAAACTTACACACGGTTGTTGGAATTGGGGATTATACTGGCTAAACAAGGTTTTTGTGTAATTTTGGATGCCAAGTATGATAGACAGCAGTTACGGCAAGAAGCGATCGCCCAAGCTACAAAGCACCAACTTCCCCTTCAGATTTTCCAATGCACAGCACCGCTAGAAGTTCTAAAAGAGCGTCTGAACAACCGCACTGGTGATATCGCTGATGCCACTGCCGATTTATTAGCCTCACAAATTAAACAAGCTGAACCTTTCACTGAAGAAGAACAATCTTACCTAAAGATTTGGGATACAACTCAACCACAACAGTCACAATTAAAATAATTCATAATTATTAATTATTAATTCGTAATTGAATTGAAAATTACTAATTACGAATTAATAATTAGTTAATAGTCTTTTTTGATGATATGGCAGACAAAAAGAACGATTTTTTCAGTATTTCTCCCAGCTTCTTTTCTCAGCTGTTATTTGGGGCATTTTTAGCTTTTATATTAAAAATGACCGGCTCCGCACTACCTCTGAGCATCTTCTTAGGTATCATGGGGGGTTTCATCTTAAGCTGGATCACAAATGCAACCAGTAATAGTCCCCAGCCTCCAACTGTCGCCTCCTCTGATGGTGTCGATACAGGATTGAAATACTGGTTATTTTTCATGCTTGGTTTTGTATATTTGGGATATCCAGCACCCATGAGTATCTTGCTAGGTGGAATAGGCGCTTTAGCTGGAGGCTGGATTACTGCTTGGTGGGGAAGCAAGGAAGAAACTAGAACTCAGTTGCAAGTTGAAGAGTCTGAAGAAGGTGAAGTTGAACCAACAAATGAGAGGATCAACAAACGGCAAACAAGAAGAACTACCCAGCGTTACCGTCGCACTTCTGGAAGTAGTTTCAATTTCAGGTTTTGGGAAAAGTAGGGATTGGGGACTGGGGACTGGGGACTGGGGACTGGGGACTGGGGACTGGGGACTGGGGACTGGGGACTGGGGACTGGGGACTGGGGACTGGGGACTGGGGACACTTCGACAAGCTCAGTGCATCGCTGGGGACTGGGGACTGGGCAAGCCTGTAAAATCTTAGGTTTGCTCTATGGCAGTTCTCCCTTGAGTGAGGTACAAAAACCACACCCCCCTCACCACAAGCGAGGAGGGGACTATGGCGTACCTAATATGATTGGGAAACGCTATAATTGCTCCACTAAATAGCTATACATTTTTCCTTTTCTGTTCTCAATACCGCTTAATTATTAACCGAGAAGTATTGACTCCTTGCGATGTTTTTATTCTATCCAAATTACCAAATTAAAAGAGTACATCGGTTCTTTTTGCTACCACCTCTCGCACGCGGTAAATAGGCCGTCCTTGGGATTCATGGTATGTACGCATGAGCAATTCTGCCAAAAGACCGAAACAAAACAACTGCACTCCAGTTACTAGCAGGAGAACTGCTAAAATCAGCAAGGGGCGATTGCCAATCATCTCACCTAAGGCCAATTTGACGAAAGTCAAGTAAATTCCGATCGCAGTCCCCGAAACCATTGAAATCAAGCCCAATAGCCCAAAAACGTGCATTGGGCGGGTGAGGAACTTTTTCATAAACAGAATGGTTAACAAATCCATTAATACTCGGAATGTCCGCCAAATCCCATATTTACTGTGACCAAAGCGACGGGCATGATGACGCACTGGCATTTCGGTAATTCTCGCTCCTTCGATGTACGCCAGGGCAGGTAAAAACCGGTGTAATTCTCCGTAGAGGTTCATATCTGCCAACAACTCTGCACGATAGGCTTTCAGGGAACAGCCATAGTCATGGATATTAACGCTAGTGGTACGCCGAATTAGCCAATTGGCAATTTTAGAAGGAAGTAACCGATTGACGGCACCATCTTGGCGTTTTTGCCGCCAACCACTTACCAAATCGTAACCCTCATCCAGCTTTGCTAATAACATCGGGATATCCGCCGGATCATTCTGGAGATCAGCATCTAAAGTGACGATCGCTTTACCCACTGCATAATGAAACCCCGCAGCCATCGCCGCAGTTTGTCCGTAGTTGCGACGTAAAATCACCGCCTTTAAATCAGTGCGGATTTGCGCCTCTTTTTTGAGAAATTCCCCAGAACCATCTGTAGAACCATCATCCACACAAATGATTTCATAATTTATCTGACTAAAGGATAAAGTAGATGCGATCGCTTCTAGTAAAAGCGGCAAACTTTCCACCTCGTCATGTATCGGCACCACCACCGAAACATCTGGGACAATTGCTGAAATCGCCCCATTTTCCCCAATCACCCCTTGATAAACTTTCCCACTCCTCATAAGCCTCAGCGTCCTCAGCGTCTCTGTGGTTCGTAACTCTTAAAAACTCTACCAGCCCCTCGCAGCTGCTGATAGTACGACTGACTAACCGTATCTCCCTGTTCCGAGAGAATATCAATCCCAATCCCATCCCGTCCCTGATCTTTCCCAGAACTATGGATATAATAACCATCGGCTAAATAAAGTCCGACATGGGTTGCTTTTTCGCTAGTTCCAAAAAATACCAAATCCCCGGCTGCTAATTCTGCAATAGTAATTGGTTTGGTAAATCCTTCCTGTTGATAGGCATCTCTAGGTAGCCAAATACCCACCGAAGCAAAGGCCGCCTGCATCAACCCAGAACAGTCATAATTTGGCCCAACCGTACCACCCCAAAGGTAATAATTTGATTGTTGCATCGCTTTTTTAGTAAAGGCGATAACCTCTGCTAGGAGTTTTTTAATTTCAGATTCAGAAAATATTGCAGCCTGATAAGGTACAGTAGCAGATTGTAATGAATCAAAATCTGAAAGCGATATCCATCCCGGATAGTCATCTTCACACAGATACACCTCAACGGCTAAATTTTCATGATTTGATGTTACCCATAAATGTCGCCCAGATGCGGCTTGAGTTGCTAAACGTATACATTCAGGAGAATCATATAAATTCAGATCAGCTAAACACTGATAATCCCCTGATTTGGGATTTGGGACTTCGGCTTCGCTCAGTCGAACCATTTGGGATTTTAGATTAAAGGACATTATTAGAGAATGATTTTTTTTAATAAAGACGAACAGCTCGAAAATCTTGGTAATGGCATTTTAGATGCAACTTGGGCAGCGTTTCCGACCTTAGCCCGTAATCAAATCGCCCTGACTTGGGTTGTTTACGATCCACCAGTACTTGTAAATACTGGTGGTGCGCTGACTCCCAACGCTTTTTGGGATCACCCAGTTCGTGGTTTTACTTATCGGGGTGTTGAGCGAATTTATCCCGCCAGTGTAGTCAAGCTATTTTACCTGGTGGCGGTAAATGAATGGCTAGAAAAAGGTATGAGCCAGACTTCCAAAGAGTTGGAGCGAGCCTTGCGGGATATGATTGTAGATTCTAGCAATGATGCTACCAGCTTGGTTGTGGATATTTTGAGTGGCACCACATCAGGGCCAGAGTTACCAACTGGGCCATTTGAAACTTGGAAATATCAGCGTAATATTATTAACCGCTATTACCAATCTTTGGGTTGGGAAGAATTAGAGACGATTAACGTCTGTCAAAAAACTTGGGGTGATGGCCCTTATGGACGGGAACGGGCATTTGTGGGAGAGTTACTAGAAAATCGCAATATGGTGACAACAAATGCGATCGCCAGGTTACTGCATAGTATTGTAGGTGGAGTGGCGGTTTCCAGTGGGCGATCGCAAGCAATGATGGCTTTGCTGAAACGTCCTCTCGATAATTTGTCTCCTGACGGCGAGGAAAATCAGGTAACGGGTTTCTTAGGTGGTGGACTAACTCCAAATGCTCAAATTTGGTCAAAGGCAGGTTGGACAAGTCAAGTTCGCCATGATGTTGCCTATATTGAGTTACCAGAACAGCGCCCTTACCTCTTAGTGGTATTTACTGAAGGTAAAGCGCAAGCTAAGAGTCAGGCTATTTTGCCCTTTGTCTCTCAGCTCGTTGCCGAAGCGATCGCTACTCTATAATCTACTCCTACATCGCCAGAATACTTTTCTTTTGTGTCCTTAGAGGTTGTTTGTAAAGTAGTTGTCCGTGATTTTAAGTGGTTTTAGATCCCCCCGATCAAGCCTTTTTAAGTTTAGGGTGGTTTCATCTATATTTTTATTTTTTCGGATGAAACCACCTTGCAATCAAGCCTTTTTAAGTAAGTGGGCACAATAAAACCACACTGTGTAAAGAAAAGTAAAGAAGGCTCAAACTCTTTTTCCCCCTGCTCCCTGCCCCCTGCTCCCTGCCTTATCCCAACAATAATTATTTACGCCTACCTACTTAAGGGGGGAACCGGAATCAAAATCGATAACCACCTTGAAGTTTGAGGTCAAACCCATTTTCGCCTGTACCAATTTGAGTTTCTATAAATACACTATTATCTGGAAAATTGTGCCTCACAATGATTCCATAGTTGAAGCCAGAAACTCGGCTGCTCAAACCTAGATTATTAACACTATAATTTTTTAGATAAACACCAGCAGAAATATTTTTACTGACTCGTTGTAATCCTTGAAATTGAAAGAATAATTCTTTGCCCATTTCTATATTTGTCTTCAAATTTAAACCATGACTAGTACTAAATTCTCCATTAAAAAGACCTAAGAATTCACCATTGCTATTATTCTCAATAAAAGCGATACCAGGAGCTAAGGAAAAACCGAAATTTCTTTCTTGATGCTGATATAAATAACTTAAGTAAGTAGAAAAAGGATTATTTTTATTAGAGGCACTATTCCAGTTAAGCCTCAAATACGGTACGTGAGTATTAATAGCTACAGGTCTTTTGGCTGAATTTAACAGTACATCAGTTTTAATATAGTTGACAAGTATATTAGTATAGATACCGAAAGTTGGTTCTTCCGTCCCTAAATTATTATTGGAAACGCCTGGTGCAGAGTTGGCATCTATATTAAACCATGTTCCTAAATTGGCACTATAGTTAAGATTTCCAGAAGAACCTGCTGCTAATAATTCAACTGTTGGTAAAGATAGATAACCACTAAAGTTATTAAAACTAATACCTATTTTGTCAACTCTAGTGAGTTCCATATAATCGAATGCTAAATCAGCAGATCGCACCTGTATCGGTACTATTGTAGTATCTGCTGAACTAAATTTTTGTACAAATTGTTGCCCTTGGGGATTTGTCAAAATTACTTCCGCAGCAGAGGATTCGTTAATAGGATTAATGGAAGTATCATTTAAAGGAATTGGGATTCCAATGAATGTCAGAGGCCCAAATGTTTTATTAGAAAGTCTGAGATCAGAAAAAAATGTATCACCTTCATTTAATATAGAAATATTTCTTTCAATAAACTGAACTGCTCGTTTGTAGTTTCCCGTTCTTACTTGTAAAATACTGGAATTATTAGGAGTGATTTTACTGGGAAGTGTGTAAGTTCCAGATACCTGCTCTAGTCCACTGGCTGCATTGGCATAAGATAAAGTACGATTCAGTCTGTTATTGATTTGTCTTCTTTGTTCAGCCGTAGTCGGTGTATTTAAAGGACTAAAACCTTCTCCATTCTTAAACTTTTGTCTAGCTTCTTCTAAACCGTGTTGAATATTATCAATTTTAATAGCTTCAAAAACTTCACCTAATAGCAGACCTAATGTAGAATTCACTGATTGAATAGCATCAACACTAGCATCACTTATTTTAGCTGTTAGAGATAATCCTGGAGCAGAAAAAATATTAGTATAGGTAGCTTTAGCTGTAACTGGGTCATATTGAATCAAGCTGCGATTATGAGGATGGCTAACATAAATTCTGTGCCAATCAGAAGTTTCTTCAGTTTGAGATAGTGTCTTAAATACAGGTTGTCTTCTTCCTAAAGATAGCCACTCTAAAGAGTTAAGATAATGAAAGTCTTTCTCGGATTGAGAAAGAAAAGGATTAACTGCTACATTTAACAAATCAAAGTTATCAAATTTTCCAAGTTGAGCAATCTTAATACCTGGAAAGGAAGAGACGGGAGCAGTAAAACCAAAGCCTTCTCCCGTCAAAATATTTCCCCAGAAGATACCAGTAGCTTCTAGAGCGCTTTTAGGAATAATCTCACCTACTTTGAGTTTGACATTTCCATTATCTAGTAAAGGTTGTATATTGTTCGTTGGAAAGCCTTGCAGAATTTTGGGAGCATTGCTAGCATCTAAAGCTTGAAATAAAGCTTCTCCACCATTAACACTCAAAGTAGAGCCACTACCAAGATTTGGAATAGGATTTTTGAGAACTGTGACATTTGGACTGTTTAAGTCAATGCCACTATTAATCACAACTTTACCAGCAGGTATGCCTTCAGGATTTATCAATTGTCCTGCTATTGAAGTTATAGAAAAATTCTGAGTATCAACTTGTCCAATTAATTTTTGAAAGTCTGTAGGTATAGCAAACAGAGTTTGCAATCCCCAAAATGCCTGCTGTGAAGTAACTTTTTGGGTGATATAAGTATTAGTTTGTCTTCCTTGAGAGAGGATACCGAATTGGGAGCCTTTAGTTTCAACTACTATTCTATTGTTATCGAGAACCCAGTAAAATTGGTCAGTTTTTGGAAATTTAGCATAAGTAAATTTATTAATAATCTGATTGTTTCCAGAAAATCTCACACTTATGTCTGTATCTATATAACTTTCATCCTCATTTGGCTTAAATAATTCTGTGGAAAACGTCAGGTTATCCGTTGGGTTAACAATCCAAGGATATTTATTAGAACTAAGGGTGAGGGCATCAAGAATTATTTGCTTTTGTTTTGTTTGTTGTTGTTTTTTTGAATTACGCAGCTTTTCTATTAGTATTTGTTGTGTTGGTGTGTATGGCTTAGTTGTATTCGGTTGAGTCTTCTCATTACCTTCATCAGGTGGCTTGGGAGGTTCTATTTTATATTCTTCAATTGGGATAATGTCAGCTATGGTAAATTTGGATAACTGTTTGGTTTTATCTAAATGAGAAGTAGGCTCTTTTAAAGTTTTTTTTAACAGGACTTTGCTTTGAGAGTTATCTGAGTTATCTGATTTATCCGACTTGAGTGAATTGTTAGTAGCATTTGGATTATTGTTTACAGACAAGCCAATATTTTTTTTAGCGTCAGATTCTAAAGCGATCGCAGAAAATTGAACTAGGATTATTTTGAACAATATTGTTGAAAATAAAAAGCAACTTACAATTGCTTTTATATTTTTCTTGAATCTGATTCGTGAGAAATTTGCAATTATTGGACTTGAAGATTTACAGTTTTCCACAATACAAGTGTGCTATTTTTTAGATTCAATAATAAAAATAAATTCAAATTATTTAATATTTTCCTTATTTGCTTTATGTGCGAAACATAATTCTTCTTTATCAGAAATTAATCATGATTTGATTTTCAAAACTCGGAGTTTTTTGTTTACTTGAATGCATTCAATAATCGTTTTCGTTAATTCGATATAGATACCCAAATAAAAGCGATTTTCTGATCTTGGCTGTAAGCAATAAAATAGGACTAAGCAGATTTACTGCAAGAAAAGTGTAATTCTTCAGCAATCATTAAACCTCAGCAAAATCACTAGAGCTAGAAAAGTCAGCTATTTTTTAGCCGTATAAACACGTAATGTGAAGATATTCAGTCAAAAAAGTAGGTGAAAAAATATGTTTCAGGCTACTCGCCGCCGTTTGGCGATTTGGTACACTACTGTCACTGCTGTATTACTACTACTGTTTGCCAGTGGGGTTTATTTATACGTCCGTGGTACACTGGTTGAGCGGATTGATGATACCCTTAATCATGTAGTGGAAATAGTCGAGCGTTGTCTTACAACCACTCGCTGTGCATCTACGCTCATATTGGAACCAATTAATGCTGATGCAGATAAATTTCGCATTAATGTAGAAGCCAGTTTCAGTGACAATACTGACGCCGTAGAAGATGATCACATTGACCTAGAATGGTTTAGCCCCACTGGTAAATTACTTTGGTCAACGCTATCCGAACCCCTAAATATTCCCATTCGTGCCAACCGCAGTGGTGAAACTGTGCGCGTAGTCAGGGGAGAGAGTGGAAATTCAAAATTCAAAATTCAAAATTCAAAACTCATAACTCCCCATTACCCCTTATCCCCAGAGGGGGCCCCACCTTCCCCACTGTTATTGCGACAAGTTACCCAACGGGTAGAAGTGGGACGGCAGGTATTAGGATATCTGCGTGTTAGTCATCCCTGGTTTGAAGTCACTAAACCCAGTCGCCAGTTAATTTTTGATTTGGCGCTAGGTATTGGGTTAATGGTGCTTTCTGTAGGTGCAAGTGGTTGGTTTCTTTCGGGTAAAGCGATGGAACCTGTAGGTGAGTCTTACCAACGCCTCAAGCAATTCACTGCTGATGCTTCCCATGAACTTAGAAGTCCCATTACTTTGATTCAAACCAATGTGCAAGTTGCTCTTGCTGACTTGGATTTAGCAGAGGCAGAAGCGACTACTTCTTTGCAGTATCGGCAACAGTTAAAGGTGGTGGAACGGTTAACGCAGCGTTTGGGTAAGTTAGTCAATGACTTACTCTTCCTAGCACGCCAGGATAGTGGTATTAGTAAAGATGCTTTTTCACCTTGTCCACTAGATGCTTTGCTGATGGAGGTGGTTGAAGAACAACAATTGTTAGTCCCTGAAAAAGAAATTGCACTTTCTCTACACTTAGTTGATCCTCCCCCTTCTGAAACTAGCCCCGAATTACTAGAAAATTGGTTTACTCTTGTGGGCAATTGGGATCAATTAGTGCGGCTGTTCACAAATTTAATTGCTAACGCCTTGCATTACACTCCAGCAGGTGGACGGGTGAAAGTGGAGTTGGCGCGGATAGAGGGAATAAATCGGGTTTCTGGGCTACGTCATACCAGTGCCCAGTTGCAAGTTAAAGTGAGTGATACTGGAGTTGGAATTCCGGCGGAAGCATTACCACGCTTGTTTGATCGGTTTTATCGGGTAGATCGGGCACGTACTCATCGGACTGCGAATACAGCTACAGCCAGCGCTACTGGTTCAGGGTTAGGATTAGCGATCGCTCAAGCTATTGTCGAACATCATCAGGGTCATGTTCAAGTTGAAAGTACCCAAGGCATCGACACCACCTTTACTGTCACTTTACCAATAACTCTTGAGTCTTAATTTGGTCAGAAATTTTTGTTTCCTGTGATAGATGTAGAAAAGTAAATAAATTTATTAATCCATATAATAATGGTTATCAGAGCATCCCCGTTAAAAATTGCTCAATAGAAACCCTATTCAATCAAAAAACTGGTCTTAGTTAAGACCAGTTTTTTGATTCTATTGCAAACTTTTAACAAAGCTTACTGCCGAATATTAATGGAACACACTTGAAAAGATATTATTAATCTTTCTCATTAAAATGTCAAGATTTCATTATGGGACTTCCCCAAAGTTTCCCATTAGATGTTGCCACTTCCCTTAAATTATCAGGCGGCGCTGACAAACTCTTGTCGCCAAAATGCTTATCCATCAACGCCGGGATTTGTGCCGCTTGAATTCGGCTATGGCGGGTTTTATCTGGCATAACTAAGTTAGGCCCAGCTTTACAATTTTTCATACAACCAGTGCCCTTGATTGTAACTTGGTCTTCTAAACCGCGATCGCTTAAAGCCGCCTCCAACGCCTGACAAACCCCGTTACCACCGCGTTTCATGCAATCAGACTTTTGACAGACCAAAATTGTTGCTTTAGTCTTTGCTGATTTTACCTTGGTATGATCAGTCGCTGGGGGTTCTTGTAGTGGTGCGATCGCTTCAACTTTTCCTATGTCATAACGCGCCGCCATTACACGTTCAGCTTTCAGAGTGACTGTGCCATCCTTCAAATCATATTTTTTGTAACCAACAACTTGCAGCCAAGTCCCTGGTGCTAACCGCAAGTCAAAAGCAGCCCGTAAATGTTTAGCTAGTTTAATGTAGGACTCACCATCATGAGTCCCTAGCAGTAAGCCTTTAAGCTTATAGCCATCTTTAATAACAAAATCTATAAACCTACCTTCAAGGCAAAATTCTGATACTTCTGTAGCCTGGGATCTACTCATTTTTTTAACCTATTTCCAACTAGTACAAGCTATCAAGTGAGATATTTTCAGCAGATTATAACTGTTGGTACCGACTCTGCCAGCAACGCTCAAGAGTCCAAATCTGGTCTTGACGAGAGGCTGCAAATCGCCGTATCACACTCCAAAGTTGAACACCAGCAGTAGGATTCTCAATTTCAACTTTTAATTGCTGGTTAGCCGCACAACTACAGGGAATGTCTAACTCCTTTAGGCGTTGATAGACTTGCCACCTGTCTGCCCAATTCACCTCTACAAGGTGGTTTATTTCTGTTTCTGAACTAAACGATTTCAAGAGAATTGCCCTCAAAGTGCAACAGACTTGCAGTAACTACCCAGATTTAACTCCCGGCTTTTTGAAAGTCTTAGGAGTTTAGCCTCTTAAAAGCAGTATACATTAAGTGCAAATAATTCTCATTAATTTTGGAAAAAAATAAATAAAATTTTTGTAGCCATCCCATAAATGAGATAAGAGACTGACAACAAATAAATTATCCAATCTTGTGGGGTGGGCAACATGAGCGCCCGTAGCCCAGGCTCTCGTGTCGCCCACCCCACAAGAAATTGTTGAGTATTTTTTATTTAGAAGTCCCTAAGGAGGTATTTACTCCTCCCTCTTCTTTCCCCCCTGCTCCCTCATCTGCGCACTCTCTTGCAAACTATACACATCTAAGTCTGTATGTCAACAATAATGATAAATATATGCAACTTGATCAGCGTACAATCATGTAGCAAACAATAAAATTGAGGGTTTTAGTAAGCAAAAACACAAAATCTTATCATGGCGAATTGCCTTGCTATTATAATTAAAATGTTAATATGTAAGGATTAAGCAGTTAAAAACTGTAATTACTAAAAAGAGAGAAATACAATGTCTGAAACGCAAACTTTGTTACGGAATTTTGGTCATGTATATGACAATCCTGTGTTGCTGGATCACAGCGTCACTGCTCCAGTTACAGAAGGATTCAACGTTGTATTAGCTAGTTTCCAAGCACTGTACTTGCAGTACCAAAAGCATCATTTTGTAGTTGAAGGCTCAGAATTTTATTCTCTACATGAGTTTTTTAACGAAAGCTACGACCAAGTACAAGACCATGTACATGAAATTGGAGAACGCTTGGATGGACTAGGTGGTGTGCCAGTAGCAACCTTCAGCAAATTAGCAGAATTAACCTGTTTTGAACAAGAATCTGAAGGCGTATATTCCTCTCGCCAAATGGTAGAAAATGACCTAGCAGCCGAACAAGCGATTATTGGTGTAATTCGCCGTCAAGCTGCTCAGGCAGAGAGTTTAGGCGATCGGGGTACACGTTATCTGTATGAAAAGATTTTGTTGAAAACCGAGGAACGTGCTTATCATTTATCTCACTTCCTCGCCAAAGACAGCTTAACATTAGGGTTTGTCCAAGCCGCTCAGAGCTAAAACCCTCATAAATCTAGATTTGTCTACCTAGACTCAAAAAAAAAGTTAGCAGCACTAACTCTTAAAAAATTATAACAAATGGCAGAGAATGACATACCTATCTCTCTGCCATTTTTAATATAAGCAAAAATATTCTTCTAATACTTAATCTTAAAAATCTTTAGCAATTAGCTAGCTTAGATAAAAAATTATCTCAGTAGTTTCTATGTGCTGAATAAGCAGAAAATATATCCAGACATAAATTATCATCTGCTGTAAGGTTTTATCAAATTAAATAATAAATATTCGCAAAAGTTTTAGGAATTTTAACATCAAAATTAAATAAAATTAGAAATACAAAATAGTCAAAGCGAGTTAGGAGTTAGGAGTTATTATTCTTGCCCCAGTCCCCAGCGATGCACTGAGCTTGTCGAAGTGTCCCCAGTCCCCCATCCCTCTCTGTCATCAAACTTAGAAAACTTAATAATAAAAAGCACAATAGGGGGTAAAGACCCTTAAAATAATCAGGATTTGTATTCGTATTCCAAGGCAACGACTATGCCCCGCCGTGACGACCTCCGGAAGATTCTACTGTTAGGCTCTGGCCCAATTGTGATCGGACAAGCCTGTGAGTTTGACTACTCTGGCACTCAAGCCTGCAAAGCACTGCGAGAAGAAGGCTATGAGGTGGTTTTGGTCAACTCCAACCCTGCAACAATTATGACCGACCCGGAAACTGCCGATCGCACTTACATTGAGCCGTTAACACCGGAATTGGTCGAAAAAGTCATTGAGAAAGAACGCCCTGATGCTTTACTACCAACGATGGGCGGACAAACCGCCCTCAACCTCGCCGTTGCTTTAGCCAAAAATGGAGTGTTGGAAAAGTACGGCGTTGAGTTAATCGGCGCTAAATTACCAGCCATCGAAAAAGCCGAAGATCGAAAACTGTTTGGTCAGGCAATGGCAAGGATTGGGGTAGCTGTGTGTCCCAGTGACACCGCCGAGTCTTTAGAAGAAGCCAAAGCTGTTGCCCGCCAAATTGGTACTTATCCCCTAATTATTCGTCCAGCTTTCACGATGGGGGGAAGTGGCGGCGGTATTGCCTACAACCAAGAAGAATTTGAAGAAATGGCACAGGTAGGTATAGATGCCAGCCCCGTTTCGCAAATTCTCATTGACCAGTCTTTACTCGGCTGGAAAGAATATGAGCTTGAAGTAATGCGTGATTTGGCAGATAACGTGGTGATTATCTGCTCCATCGAAAACCTTGACCCGATGGGCATTCACACCGGGGACTCGATTACCGTCGCTCCCGCGCAAACCCTCACTGATAAAGAATATCAAAGGCTGCGGGATATGGCAATTAAAATCATCCGCGAGATTGGGGTGGAAACTGGCGGTTCTAATATTCAGTTTGCTGTCAATCCGCTTAATGGGGATGTGGTTGTAATTGAGATGAACCCCCGCGTTTCCCGCAGTTCGGCTTTATCTTCCAAAGCTACGGGTTTTCCCATCGCTAAAATTGCCGCAAAATTGGCTGTGGGCTATACCTTGGATGAAATTCAAAATGACATCACCAAGAAAACTCCGGCGTCCTTTGAGCCAACAATTGACTATGTGGTAACAAAAATTCCCCGCTTCGCCTTTGAAAAGTTTCCCGGTTCTGACCCAGTGCTGACAACCCAAATGAAGTCTGTGGGGGAAGCAATGGCAATTGGGCGGACGTTCAACGAATCCTTTCAAAAGGCGTTGCGATCGCTCGAAACCGGACGCGCTGGTTGGGGTTGTGACAAAGCCGAGAAATTACCCAGTGGTGAACAAATTCGCGCCCAACTGCGGACACCTAACCCCGATCGCATTTTTGCTGTCCGCCACGCCTTGCAGCAAGGTATAACCATTGAGGAAATCTATGAACTTACTGGTATTGACCGATGGTTCTTGGATAAATTACAACAACTCCTAGATGTCGAGAAATTCCTGAAGCGGACACCCTTGCAGCAATTGACAAAAGAGCAACTTTATGAAGTGAAGCGGGACGGATATAGCGATCGCCAGATTGCTTATGCCACCAAAACCACCGAAGATGAAGTTCGCGCCTACCGCAAGTCACTAGGAATTATCCCAGTTTACAAAACTGTAGATACCTGCGCGGCTGAGTTTGAAGCCTTTACCCCCTACTACTATTCTACCTACGAAGACGAAACAGAGGTAATGCCCGCAACCAAGCCAAAAGTGTTGATTTTGGGTGGTGGTCCCAACCGCATTGGGCAAGGAATTGAGTTTGATTATTGTTGTTGTCACGCCGCCTATGCCTTGAAGGATGCGGGGTATGAGACAATTATGGTCAACTCCAACCCAGAGACAGTTTCCACAGATTACGATACTAGCGATCGCCTTTACTTTGAGCCTTTAACAAAAGAAGATGTCCTTAACATCATCGAAATTGAAAATCCCGTCGGCGTGATCATCCAGTTTGGCGGACAAACACCACTGAAGTTGGCTATCCCATTACAAGAGTTTCTTAGCAATAACACCTCTGGACTAACTACTAAAATTTGGGGTACATCGCCAGATTCTATCGATATGGCAGAAAACCGGGAGCGGTTTGAAAAGATTCTCCAGCAGTTGAATATTGCCCAACCGCCCAATGGTATTGCTCGGACTTACGAAGATGCGCTGATTGTCGCCAAACGCATTGGCTATCCAGTGGTGGTACGTCCTAGCTATGTGTTGGGAGGACGAGCGATGGAAATCGTTTATTCTGATGCTGAGTTGGAACGCTACATGACCTTTGCGGTATTAGTGGAACCAGAACATCCGATTTTGATTGATAAGTTTTTGGAAAACGCCATTGAAGTTGATGTGGATGCGATCGCCGATCATACAGGACGGGTAGTGATTGGTGGCATCATGGAACACATTGAGCAAGCGGGGATTCACTCAGGAGATTCCGCTTGTTCCTTACCTTCCATTTCCCTATCACCAGCAGTTCTCAATCAAATTCGCACTTGGACAGTACAGCTAGCACAAGCACTGTCAGTGGTGGGATTGATGAATATTCAATTTGCCGTTGTCGGCGCAAGTAGTTATTCTCCCCAAGTTTACATTCTGGAAGCCAACCCCCGCGCCTCCCGCACAGTGCCATTTGTATCTAAAGCAACAGGCGTACAGTTGGCAAAACTTGCATCCTTAATTATGTCAGGCAAAACCTTAGAGGAGCTACATTTTACCGAGGAAGTCATACCAACCCACATTGCAGTAAAAGAAGCAGTATTACCCTTTAATAAATTCCCCGGAACTGATACAATATTAGGCCCAGAAATGAGATCCACCGGTGAGGTGATGGGGATTGACAGCGACTTTGGCCGGGCTTTTGCCAAAGCAGAACTGGGTGCTGGGGAGCGTTTACCACTAACGGGAACTGTATTTGTATCAATGAGCGATCGCGATAAAGCTGCTGCTGGTGCTGTGGTGAAAGAATTTATCGATTTGGGCTTTAGAGTGATGGCTACCCTTGGTACACGCCGAGTTCTTCTGGAACAGGGGTTAAATATTGAATTAGTGTTAAAACTCCATGAAGGTCGTCCCCACGTCCTAGATGCAATCAAAAACCAGAAAATCCAACTTATTATCAACACACCATCAGGGGAAGAAGCCCAGACTGATGCAAGGTTAATCCGTCGCACAGCCTTAGCTTACAAAATTCCCATCATTACTACCATTGCCGGCGCAAAAGCTACCGTCGCCGCCATCCGTTCTTTACAAAATACGACTTTGGATGTAAAAGCCATCCAAGATTACTGTGCGATCGTGAGGGAGTAGGGACTGGGGACTGGGGACTAGGGACTAGGGACTAGGAAAAAGTTTTTCAAATACTTAATCCCCAATACCCAATCCCCAGTACCCAGTACCCAGTACCCAATCCCCAATCCCCATTCCCCAATCCCCACAAAAATTAAGTAATTGTTATAAGAGAATGACTATAGTTCTCATTGAGATACTTTAATAAATATGAGGAAAATTATTTGAACCAGATAATTTCTTAAATTGACTTCTAGCCAGCCTTAAGAGAGAGGGTGACATTGCATTAACTGGAACAACCAGGAAATTTAATGTCGCCATCTAGCCAAAACATTCTCATAAATGTTACAATAATTAATAAGATTCCCATAGAAAAATGTTTAAAAAGCGACCTTTTATCTAACTGTAGATACTTGTGCAAAGTAGGAAATAACTGTAGTTTTAGCAGTTAAGAAGCCTAAATTTGATTATTATGAGCAGCCGAATTTATCGGGCGCGTAAGTTGCAAACCATACATGGGTTCCCAGTCTGACTGGGTAGCACCCTAATAAAGCATCTATCCCTTAATGACCCTACCCCCAAACTTATCCCATCATTACCAAAGAGTAGCGCCATGAAGACCGCTCAGACAGCCACAGACCTCGTGCGGACTTACCTGCGTGAGATTGGCCGTGTGCCACTCTTAACCCACGAGGAAGAGATTTTCTATGGTAAACAGGTGCAACGTTTCTGCGCTTTGCACGAATCAAGGGAAAGTCTTGCCACCCAGCTAGATCGTCAACCGACTCTAGAAGAGTGGGCCAAAGCGACAAACCTAGAACCAGTAGAGTTGAACGAAGCGATCGCAGATGGTGAAATTGCCAAGCGCAAGATGGTAGAAGCCAATTTGCGCTTAGTAGTATCCGTTGCTAAAAAGTACATCAAGCGCAACGTCGATTTACTGGATTTGATCCAAGAAGGTAGTATTGGTATGCAACGGGGCGTAGAAAAGTTTGACCCCACCAAAGGTTACAGATTTTCTACTTATGCCTATTGGTGGATTCGGCAAGCGATTACTCGTGCCATAGCCGAAAAAGCCCGCACCATCCGCCTGCCTATCCATATCACCGAAAAATTAAATAAGATTAAAAAGGCACAGCGTCAATTGTCTCAAAAATTGGGACGCGCTCCCACAGCTGGTGAGCTAGCTGAAGAATTAGAATTGACCCCCAAACAAGTGCGAGAGTATTTAGAAAAGGCGCGTTTGCCCCTTTCCTTGGATTTGCGGTTGGGTGATAATTACGATACCGAACTTGGAGAAATGCTGGAAGATCCAGGAGCATCTCCGGAAGAGTTTGTTATGCAATCTTCTCTATCTTATGACTTAGATCGCCTGATGGGTGATCTCACGCCACAACAGAGGGAAGTAATCACACTACGCTTTGGGTTAACTGATGGGCAAGCGCTGACTCTGGCTAGAATTGGTGAAATACTCAACATTAGCCGAGAACGAGTGCGGCAAATTGAGCGGGAAGCCTTAACCAAACTTCGCAAGTCTAAAGCCAACATGGATGAATATTTGGCAAGTTAGTCATTAGTCATTAGTCATTAGTCATTAACAAAGGACTAATAACCAATGACTAATGACTAACTGGTGAGAAAATACGCTGACTTTGGTACGGTTACACCTACTACCACTCTTACGTTAGGCTGTTAGATTAGTTGACAGGAAGACAAAATAACTAAGTCAAATCCAAAACAGGCATTTAATATTCAAATCACAAGCACCCCAGCCAAGAGTGGTAGTTAAGGAGCTAAAAAATGAGTAACCCATCTAATCGTGTCTCAGAATTTTTTAATAGCGAATCAGAAACTAACGATTTACTATGGCAGTACGTTAAATCCTTGAGTCCAGATACAGTTACCCAGCTATCTAAACCCACGTCTGCCGAGGTGTTTCAGGTGATGGAACGGAATATTATCGGACTGTTGGGTAATCTACCTTCAGAACACTTTGGTGTTACTGTAACTACAAATCGGGAAAATCTGGGTCGGCTTCTCGCTTCTGCGATGATTAGCGGTTATTTCTTGCGTAATGCTGAACAGAGAATGAATTTTGAAATCGCCCTACAAGGTTCTGAAACCAATAATAGCGAAGATTAAAAATAGAAAATTTGGGAAATTCAATATTGTTGGGCTGCAAGCTAGTCACAGTCACAGCGATAATAATTTAAAATTCAGTTATCTTTGAACTCCTGTAATTTGATAATTAGTTCAACTAGAGGTGTATTGCTAAATGATTAATACACATTTGTGGATAAACTAATAGCGGTAGACGACCTTCGCAATAAACACAAACTCGGCAGAGTTCAAACCAGTCTGCCGAGTTTTGTTATTAGTCAAGAGTCAATAATTCTTCCCCTACTCCCTACTCCCCATTACCCCAATCAACTATGAGTGAAACCAGTTCTTTCCCACCCCATAAAATTATTGGTGTTGCAGTAATTTGGAATGACCAAAAGCAAATTTTAATCGATCGCCGTCGTCCAGAAGGAGCGATGGGTGGTTTATGGGAATTTCCTGGTGGCAAAATTGAGCCTGGTGAAACTATCACCGAGTGTATTCAACGGGAAATTTGGGAAGAACTGGGAATAGCAATTGAAGTAGGAGAACATCTGATTACTATTGACCACAGCTATACAAACTTGCGCGTTACCCTCACAGTACATCACTGCCGCCATGTTACAGGTATTCCTCAACCTTTGGAATCTGATGAAATTCGCTGGGTAACTTTGGAAGAACTGGAGCAGTTTACTTTTCCGAAAGCAAATACTCAAATTATTGCTGCCTTAAAAGGGACTGGGGACTAGGGACTGGGGACACTTCTCTACGAGAGGCTGCGCCAACGACAAGCTCAGTGCATCGCTGGGGACTGGGGACTAGGAAAGAGTTTTTAAATGCCCAATCCCGTAACAATCTATTAATTGCATTAGGTTGAGTCCCGCAATTTCCTACAATAGGCGCAGGGACTTTGATTTAAGGTGTCAGCAAATAAATGCCTAAAACCGTTGCCGATGTGATGAGCCGCGATCCTATTGTCGTGCGGGAGGAAACTCCACTGAAGGAAGCTATCCAAATTCTCGCAGAACGCCACATCAGCGGACTACCTGTTGTGGATGATCTTGGTAAATTGGTGGGCATTATTTCGGAAACCGATTTGATGTGGCAAGAAACTGGTGTTACTCCACCTGCGTACATTATGTTTCTTGATAGTGTGATCTATTTAAAAAATCCTGCTACTTATGAACGTGACTTGCACAAGGCACTAGGGCAAACCGTTGGCGAGGTGATGAGTAAAAACCCGATCGCTATTTCCCCTGAGAAAACTTTAAGGGAAGCAGCCACAATCATGCACGATCGCAGCGTTCACCGCTTGCCAGTACTTGAGGGCACGGGTCAAGTAATTGGTATTCTCACTCGTGGTGATATTATTCGGGCAATGGCTGCTAGTCAAGATTAGTCATTGGTCATTAGTCAAGAGTCTTTAACACTTAACTGTTGACTTTTGACTCTTTTTTACACCTTTGAAAATTAAGGATAACTAAATGAGTATTACTCCGGAGTCTGTTAAGCAATTGCTCAGTTCTGAGGATTTAGGCGATCGCTTACGTGCAGTAAATCAAATCCGCCAACTGGAACCTGCCATTGGCTTTGAATTGCTTCAAAGTGCTATTGGCGATCGCAATTCCCGTGTCCGTTACTCAGCTGTGAGTCAAATGGATACACTGGGAACACAGGATTTACAGTTATCCTTGGATATCTTGCGCGATCGCTTGCTTCATGACTCCGAAGTAGATGTACAAGCAGCAGCAGCAGACTGCTTGGGCGCTCTAAAGTTACGTGAAGCTTTTGAAGATTTGCAGCAGCTTTATCATACAACTGGTGAATGGTTAATACAATTCAGTATTATTGCTACCTTAGGTGAGTTAGGCGATCCACGAGCCTTTGAACTACTCAAAGAGGCACTCTCATCAGAAAATGAATTAGTCCAAACTGCTGCCATTAGTTCTTTAGGTGACTTGGGAGATTTACAAGCAGTTCCTCTGCTGGCTCCCTACGCTACCAATCCCGATTGGCAAATTCGTTACAGACTTGTACAAGCCTTGGCTCGTTTGGGTAATGCAGAAGCCAAATCTATATTAGAAACTCTGGCTAATGATGAAGTAGATGCGATCGCCAATGAAGCGAAACAATCTTTGCAATCAGTTTAAGGTTAAGAAAATTCACAGGAGAGACAAATTCGACCTGGTTGGTAAATTTTGCATTCCAGCCAGATCGAATAGATAAATGAGAGTTACTTTTAGTTGCTAAAAGTAACTTGTTTATATTTAGGATAGGTCTATTGAACAAAACTTTTGCGGCGGCGAGATATGGCCATGACTGCACCTACTGCACCTAAACCTAGTAATGTAGTTGGTTCTGGAACAGTAGCAAAGTACAAACTAGAATAAGTTGCTTTGACTGCTGTATTCTTTTTCCAATCAGCTGCAATACTATCGATTGTACCTTTTGCTTGTAAGGTAAAAATTCCTTGCCCTTGGGATATGTCGCCGGACGCACTCTTAAAGAATCCGTCAGTTATAACATTTATAGAAACGAGGTTTGAATTGGCTTGGGTCAGTGTGTATGTAGCAGAAGTTACGGCAAAAGTATTCAAGCCATCACCAATGGTAGCAGGATTAGTACCCAAATCAAGGAATGGGTTAGTTGCTAATGTGGAATTAAAACTGATAATGTTGCCTATTGAACCTTTAGTAAAAGCACTGAACCCACCAGTAGTCAAATCAGGATCAGAGCTAATAGTAAATGTATTTGGAGTATTGAAGGTGAGAGAATCTGCCAGCAAACTAGCAGTACCATCACCTGTCAAAGAAAAATCACCTGTTAATGCAACCGCTTGAGCAGATCCAGCAGAGGTAAACAATCCAGCAGTAGCTAAGGGGAGTGCAACAGTAACAGCTAAAGTTGCATTTAATAATCTAGATTTAAAATCAATCATTGTCTTCGAGGCTCCTAGTAATAACTTTAAATCAGAGCAATTGCTTTCATTTTAATATCAGTAATTTACTGAAAATAGTGTCAGTGAAAGCGAAACTTGCGTGATGTGTTTCTTATCTCCATAAAATCACATAGATTCGGAGTATGCAAGATTTACTGAGTGGTCTTCATTACATCTTTAAGGCATCGCCATTTTTTATGAAATTTTAATTTTTTTTATATCTACGCTTCGTATATCTTCCATTTAAAAGAGTTTTAATCGTTGGCAATAGTTTTGGCTTTAATAAAGGTAGTTACCGTACCACAAAAACAACTGGTAAATTTGATACCAAAGTTACTCAACCATTTTTTAGATAAATGGAGTATGCACTGTATTTATCTCTTCAGTTACTAATATTCAGTAAAACGGTTCCTCTCGGAGAATAAATGAGAGGAACCGCTATATTTTTTTATTATGAATAGTCTTTATGATCGAAGCTGTCAAAGCTTTAAAATATTAAGTGCCAAAGACCTGTGGCCAAGTTGTTACAACAAAAACTACAACGGCTGCGATCGCTAACAACCCTTGAATCAAATTTCCAACCAAAGATCCGACTACAATTCCTATACCTGCTTTAATCGCCACCCGAAATTCACGTCGGTAAAGGTATTCACCAATAATTGCTCCTAAAAGCGGCCCTAGTAAAATTCCTAACAGTGGGCCCCCAAAAGGTAACGTTGGCAATAGTCCTAAAAATCCCACCACCAAACCAACAATTGCGCCAATTTGTCCCCACTTGCTAGCTCCAGCTTGTCTTGCTCCCACGTAGCTAGCTAAAAAATCCACTCCGACACTGAGCAGTAAAACTATAATTGTCACAATTAGTGGAATCTTGATAGCCGAGAAGGAACTACTAACTATCCCCCAGATAATAATTGCAATTAGAATTAAGCTGCTACCGGGAATGGCAGGAACTACTGCACCGATAATACCCACAACCATTACGGCAACTAATAGCCAATAAATAATTTGCATAAATCAATTGTAAATTTCCAATTTTTTCGTAGGGGCACACAGCGCCCCTACTATATATTCTATCTGGGTAAGATGGTGACAAATTATTAGTACACTGTGTAGAAGTTTGCCTACCTTTAACCAGTTATTCAGAGGATGTCTGAGAAGTATCAAATATTGGTTGATCCCCCCTACCCCCCCTTAAAAAATGGGGGAACTGGAATCAAAGTCCCCCTTAAAAAGGGGGATTTAGGGGGATCTCCAAGGGTTAGGTGTATATAAATAAAGCTTTTCAGACATCCTCTCAGAGCAATTTGTCTTAATTGAAATGTTACGCCTTGTCACCTAATGCTTCTAAACTTCTATTTAAAACCTCAAAATCCATGACAAGAAAAATATTAACTGGACTCAGTTCTGAAGCCTACGAACACCCTTTCGATCGCAAAGCCTTGGCTTCTTTGCAAAATATGCCCGGTGTCTCCCTGCTACTCAAAAAAATTAACGAATACGGCATCGATCGCTTACTCAGACTGCAAAGCCTTGGGAGTGAAATCAGAATTTCGCCCCGTAATTTTCCCGAATTACATCAAGCATTTGTAGAAACCTGCCAAATTCTTGATGTTGATCCACTTCCTGAACTATATCTGTTTCAAGGTACAGGTCACATTGAAACCTACATTGTTGGGGTGGAAAAACCTCTTGTCGGTATCAATTTAGATGCAATGGAGTGGCTGGGCGCGGATGAGTTGCTTTACATTTTCGGACACGAAATCGCTCGCATCAAGAGTCAGCACATGATGTATCATCAAATGGCAATTGTGATGCCAACTTTAAAAAATTTGTTAAGCAGTACCACACTGGGGGTTGGTGGCTTGGTAGCCGGTGGAATGGAACTGGGTTTGTATAATTGGCGAATGATGGCTAGGTTCACTGCTGATCGTGCTGGTTTATTGGCTTGTCAGGATATTGACGTAGCAACCACTGCACTGATGAAACTCGCAGGTTTGCCAGATGAGTACTTGACTACTGCTGTAATCGAAGATTTCCTCGTCCAAGCCCGCGAGTTTGCATCTAATAGCTTTGATAATGTTGATAAAGTCACTAAAATATTAAGCTATACAGAATCAGGGCTTTCTTGGGTAGTTATGCGGGCTGGTGAGTTATTGAAATGGGTTGATTCAGGAGCTTATGATAATTTAATTCAACAGACAAATTTAAAGACACCAGAGCAACTAGAAGAAAAAGAAGGAAAGACACCAGAAGAAAAAGAAGGTTGGAATTTTTTGACTTCTTGGTAAAAAATATTGAGGTTAGTTTGTAGTTTACCCCTTTGGGGATCTTGCTACGGGTGGCATCTCGTAGAGAGGACTTTAGTCTTCACTACAAACCTTTAATTATTTACGCCGATCTAGTTACAAATTACGAGTTAAGCTAAAACACATCTAATTTGCATATCAAAATTTTCTCAACATCTTGTGGGGTGGGCAACATGAGCGCCCTGATTATGCAACTCGAATGCCGATTAGCTGATTTTGACACATAACCAACCTAAGTTTAGGTTAGGTAACTTGGTTTGATAAAGTCGAGCTAAGAGTAACGGCTAATTTATCGGCAATTCCCGCAATCCAGTTTTCATCCTGTTTGGTATAACTGCGAGGAGTATTCGCTGCCAAAATTAACACACCTTGGTTGCCAATAGGTTGACAAATTACACCTTGAGTATTCTCTGGTAAATAATCAAATTCAACTCTACCTGGATATACTTTTAACGCAACTAGATAAATCGGCTTTTGTTTTTCGAGTACCTGTTTTAAGATTACTCCTGGTACAACCTCAGATTTAGTACTCAGAATCCCGCGACGCAACAAAACTTTACCTTGATAAAAAACCACAAGCGATCGCGTTACTGTATTAGTCAACAACAAGTGAGATGCCCAGGCTAGCTCTGTTTTCACGGTTTCTGGTAAATCTGCTACAAGTTCAAAACCAACTTCACCGATTAGTTCTACAGTATCAGGCGATCGCGGCTGAACTTGCTGCCAAATTAAACCCGTCAAAATTAACACCGCACTCAAAACCACGCCCACCACATCACCACGCGATTGAGACTGGGTTAATTCTGGTGTCAATAAACGGTTAATCAGCAAAAGCACAGCGCCTAGCCCACCCACGACAATGGGTAGACGCCGCAAAACTCGATTAGGATCAGGTTTAATCATCCTTAGGAAAAGTTATGAGTTATGAGTTATGAGTTATGAGTTATGAGTCGAAGAAAGTTTTTAACTCCTAACTCCTCACTCCTAACTATTTTCACTCCTCCCCTGGTTCAATAATGCGCTGAAAAAGATAACCAGTACCCCGCGCGGTGAGAATCAATTCTGGGTTGCTAGGATCATCTTCTAACTTTGCCCGCAAACGGGATATATGCACGTCTACTACACGGGTATCTACATGACGTTCTGGTGTGTAACCCCAAACTTCCTGCAAAATTTCCGAACGAGAAAAAGCTTCTCCAGAGCGACTGACTAATAACTCTAACAAGCTGAACTCCATACCCGTCAACCGAATTCGCTCATCGCCTTTGTAGACTTGTCGCTTATTCGTATCGATTTTAATATTAGCGACATGAATTACCCCAGAGCTGGGAATACCAGAAGCACCATTTTTATCTACCCGCCGCAGCACCGAGCGAATTCGGGCTTCTAGCTCCTTGGGGGAAAATGGTTTAACTACATAGTCATCAGCACCCAATTCTAGCCCGGTGATGCGATCGGCGACATCACCCAAGGCTGTTAGCATAATAATGGGCACATCTGATTCTTTTCGTAATTCTTGACATACACCATAGCCGTCTAGCTTTGGCATCATTACATCTAAAACTACCAAGTCAGGCTCAGTTTTGCGAAAAGTTTCCAAAGCTTCTTCCCCGTCGCCAGCCGTCACTACATCGTAGCCAATCATGGAAAGGCGCGTTTCCAAAATCCGGCGAATGCTGGCTTCGTCGTCTACCACCAAGATTTTTTCTTTATGGCTTTCCAAGTTTCTCTAGGCTCCTTAACTAAAAATTTACATGATTAATTTTTAATACCATAATATTAAGATATCATTCCACCAATTGATTTGGAAAAAGCTCTAAATCCTACTATGATTAGTTTTTAGTTTTTTTCAAGAATTAAGTAAATATTAAGATTATTTAATAAGATTTAAGAATGGCAAAGCCAAAGACCTTTTTCACTTGTAACGAATGTGGAGCAGAATCGCCCCAGTGGTTTGGTAAGTGTCCAGCTTGCGGCACTTACAATTCTCTAGAAGAACAAATTTCTATTCAATCCTCAGTAGATGTACCCAGTCGGGGGGGAGTGAGTAGCTGGCAATCAACTCAAGGCAATGGCAAATCTCACGCTAAACCAGCTAAAGCGCGAGCCTCCTTAACATTTGATCAAATTACCGATCGCCAAATCGCCCGATGGGAGTCTGGTTATGGAGAATTGGATCGGGTGCTTGGGGGTGGCATTGTCCCAGGTTCTATGGTGCTGATTGGTGGCGATCCGGGTATCGGGAAATCGACTTTATTATTGCAAGTATCAAATCAATTAGCCCAAAAATATCGCATCCTTTACGTAACTGGTGAAGAATCGGGACAGCAGGTAAAATTACGAGCTTCTCGTTTGGGAGTATCAAAACCCCTAAGTGTGGTTAATGAGGAGAATGTTACTGTAGTAGTAGAGACTACATTTCCTATAGACCCTGACAGTATAGGTGCAGATTTATATGTACTGCCAGAAACAGATTTAGAAGAAATTTTACGGGAAATAGACTCTCTAAAACCAAATGTGGCGGTGATTGATAGTATCCAAACGGTATTTTTTCCCGCTTTGACTTCTGCGCCTGGTTCTGTGGCTCAGGTACGGGAATGTACCGCAGCACTGATGAAGGTGGCGAAGCACGAAGATGTCACCATGCTGATTGTGGGACACGTCACTAAAGAAGGAGCGATCGCGGGGCCAAAAGTTTTAGAGCATTTAGTCGATACAGTGTTGTATTTTGAAGGCGATCGCTTTGCTTCCCATCGGTTATTACGGACAGTAAAAAATCGCTTCGGTGCAACTCACGAAATCGGTATCTTTGAAATGGTGGCCGAGGGACTGCGAGAAGTCTCCAATCCTTCAGAGCTATTTTTAGGCAACCGTGACGATCCAGCTCCCGGTACTGCCATTGTGGTTGCTTGTGAAGGCACTCGCCCGATAGTTGTGGAGTTGCAGGCTTTAGTGAGTCCTACCAGCTACCCTTCCCCTCGGCGGGCTGGAACTGGCGTAGACTACAACCGCCTGGTGCAAATTCTTGCCGTCTTAGAAAAACGGGTGGGAATTCCCATGTCCAAGTTAGATTCTTACGTTGCTTCTGCGGGTGGGTTGAATGTGGAAGAACCGGCGGTAGATTTAGGAATTGCGATCGCGATCGTTGCCAGTTTCCGCGATCGCATCGTTGATCCCGGTACAGTATTAATCGGTGAAGTTGGCTTAGGTGGACAAGTGCGATCGGTTTCCCAAATGGAACTGCGGTTAAAAGAAGCTGCTAAGTTGGGATTTAAAAGAGCGATCGTGCCAAAAGGGACAAAATTTCCTGACCTTAATATTGAGATATTGCAAGTATCTAAAGTGATAGATGCGATTATCGCCGCCATCCCCCATCAGGAATTGACAGCCGACGATTTAGAACCCGATGAAGATGAATAACTATTGGGGACTGGGTAATGGGGACTGGGGACTGGGTAATGGGGACTGGGGACTGGGAAAAAAGTCTCTAGGCGTGTTTTCAAAGTCTTAGATCCCCCCAACCCACCTTTTTAAGGCAGGGCCGATTTATTCCATTTCAAATAGGATTTGTCAAGATGGTTAGCAAGAAAATTGTAAGTAAGGGTGACGATGAGATGAACATATAAGCACTTAAATATCAGTAAAATAGTTCATTTTATCTACTCATGTTTTGCACAGACGAAAGCTGCTAATGAAGTGGTGCTTTAGTCCCAAAGATGAAATAAGGCAGGTAAATCCTGCCTTGTGTGTCACTAGAGTTAGTTAATTCATCTTTCCTTACCATTGCACGTCTTGTTGACAAAGCTATTACCGAGTTATGTCAAAACTGTGACTGCACCAGTTTTAAACAAGGCTTGGGCGATCGCTACAAAATACCCAATGCCCACTTGCCCTGAGCGTTCGCGCAGCGTCTCGTAGAGAAGCCGTACCACTTCGTGGAAGCAAGCTACGCGTAGCGTCTCGTAGAGAAGGGATGCCCAATACCCAATTTAAAATGTCAGTGTTTCCCAATCCAAATCTGATGCTATTTGAGCAAGTTTATCTAAATCAGTTAGGTTATCTAAATAAGGCAAACAGCCTAAAACTGGCGTGTTAGTGAGTGATTGAATCAATTGCTGTGGTGTCCAGTCAGCTATTTCTGCATCCGTTCGGGGTTGTACGCAGTTCAGCACAATACCTTTGAGATTGACGCGCGATTGTCTAGCTAATGCTACATTCGCCACTGCTTGAGCGATCGCACCTAATCTCACTGGCACTACCAATACCGTTGGTAAACGCCATTCCCCCGCCAAATCAGCTACGGTTAATTCCTCCGTTATGGGCGAACCTAACCCTCCCAAAGCTTCTACAAGCACAAAATCACGATGCGATCGCAACTTTGACAAAGCTTGCCACACAAGAGCTAAATCTACTCGGCGATTTTCTCGTGCTGCGGCGATGGGAGGAGCCAGAGGTGCTTGAAAATACAAAGGTGTAATTTCTTCAGCAGATTGTTCTAGTGTAAATAGCTTTTGATACCACTCGCGATCGCCAATCCCCGATTGAATCGGTTTCATGATTCCCCAGCTATGCTGCGGGTAATATTTTTGCCAATAGGCTGCTAAAGCTGTAGTTAAAACAGTTTTACCAGCTTCGGTATCAGTTCCAGTAATCAGTAGTGTGTCTAACATTAATTTCTTTGGCCAGAAAATGGTTGTGTTCCATCAACCGGCGGAAAAGTTGGCCTTTCACCAGTGGTGGGAATTGGCAGAGGTGTTTCTGTGGGAATTGGCAGAGGTGTTTCTGTGGGAATTGGCAGAGGTGTTTCTGTGGGAATTGGCAGAGGTGTTTCTGTGGGAATTGGCAGGGGTGTTTCTATGGGAATTGGCAGGGGTGTTTCTATGGGAATTGGTTTGACTGGTTTTTCTAATCCAACATTGAGATTGTAATTGCTTTGGGCAACTCCCGGAGACAGACTTAACTGTATAGTGTATCTACCAGTAACCAACAATGTGCCTTGATAAGATGTAACTTGTTGGGCAGTACTATCAATTGGTTGTCCATTGGGACTTAAGACTGTTAACAAAATGTTGCTTCCTGGGTCAATAAACGTGCTTAATTTAGCACCTCCCTGTCCAAAAAAGCTGTACTGGATGATTTGATTCGCTTTGATGGTATCTCTAACCGTGGTTGGGTTAGATGCTGTCAGCTTGAGGCGCTTAGTAGATACAACAGGTTGATTGTTAGTCGGCGTGGGTGTAGGTGTGGGTGTGGGTGTGGGTGTGAATGTAGTACCACCAGAAATCACTGGTGAAGGGAAATTCTGGGGAAGCGTTTCAGCTGGTGCTGTTTTCGGCTGACTGCGGATGGAACTTACCAGTGCCCAAGAACCAAATCCCGCTACAATCACGACAGCAGTGCCAATTGCTGCGATCGCTAACGGATTATCTAAAATTGAGCTAGTGGGACTTGGTGGAATCACCGGATTGGGTTTTTTGGGCGAAGCTGATGGTGTTACGACGTCAGGACGGCGACTAACAGCCATTGTCTGCAAATTGGACACATTTAGGTTGGGAAGACTGGGTTCCTCTAAAGGTTTTAGTGCTTGAGATACACTAGCAGCACTTTGATAGCGATCGCTCGGTAGATGATTCAACATTCGATTCAAAACTTGGGCAAATCGCGGATTCACCCTTACCCACCGTTGCCAATTCCAAGTTAATTGGTTTTCATCAAACAGATCCCTTGGTTCTTTACCAGTCAGCAAAACTATTGCACTCACCGCTAATGCATACAAATCACTACTAGGGTAAGCTCCCCCTGTTTGCATTTGTTCACTAGGAGAGTAGCCTAATTTTCCCACAGTGGTTTCTGGCATTGCCCTCTCTGGCGATCGTAAACGCGTTGCCAGTTCCTTTACCACCCCAAAGTCAATTAACACAGGTTTTGCGTCACTATCTCGCAAAATAATATTTTCTGGCGAGATATCTCGGTGAATAATCCCTCGACTGTGAATATGCTCCAAAACTGGCAACAACAACTCTATCAACTGCAATACTTCAGCCTCCGTAAAGGCTTGACCAACAGCTTGACGTTCAGCCAGCAGACTCCGGTACGTCTGACCTGCAACGTAATCCTCGACCAAAAATAAGCGTTGGTCTTGCTCAAATCTTTCCCGGAATTTAGGAACTTGTGGGTGTTCGATTTGATATAAACTTGCAGCCTCTCGGTGAAAAAGCTCTTGTGCCTTCTCCCAAGCCAAAGCCTCTGTTGCTGTTGAAATCAACTCCTTGATCGCGCAAAGTTCGTTAAAGCGCCTCTGGTCTTCTGCAAGATAAGTTCTACCAAATCCTCCTTGTCCGAGAATTTGAATTATGCGGTAACGGTTTTGCAAGACAGTGCCAACTGTAATGGGTGGTTGCATGATCCATTGATTGAGTTTAGTAGCAACTGAAAACGAAGTCACCCACAAAGATTCAGTCCAAGAGGCGACGGACAGTTACCTGCGGCAATATTCTACTATACCCAACAAGTACATTCCCACCAGAGGAAGGTTATTTTCTACTGGATAACTTCAGAGTGACCAATCCCCAACTCAATTTTTCTTCCTAGGAAAACGATAGATTTTGAAATATGGAAAACTAACTTCAGAATCCAGGTTATACAAATCACTCATCTGTTTTTCAATCAATCCTTTGGGAAATAGATGTTCACGATTAACTACGATAAAAACTATATCCGCATTATTTGTTAATTTTTCAATTTTTTCGCCCAAACTTCCATTAGTAATCCCCTTTCTTAACTGATTACCCAAATCAATTCCATTGCGAGTTAGAGTATCACCGTAGTAGCTAAATAATCGGGAATTCGCAAATAAATATACAGATTGTGTAGAAGAAGAACGATTTTTGATAATGTACTGGACAGCAGAGCGATAGTCATCTTTCCGATAGTCATCATTGAAGTAGTAGTTATAAAGAGAATAAATATTCAGAACTATCAGAGATATGACAGCGATTTGAGCAAACTGAGAAACTCCATAGCGCTTTGAGCTAATACCAGGTCTTTGACTGAAAGCCGATGGGATAAGTATGGCAAGTGGTAACCAAAGATAATAAGAGTGACGCGGTACCCAATTTAATTTGGTGACTATAGCTAAGAGGAATCCTAGTAAAAATGCCATGACAATAACAGAAGCAAAGAAGTAATCAGGATGCTGATCTCTGTTATTTTTTTTGTGTCTCAATAATACCTTTATTAAAGCCAGAACAATTACAGTACTGACAATCACCAATAAAAGTATTTGAGGCCAATAACGAAGCACAACCTGTACTTTATCATCGCCGCGCAACTGCTCCGTTGAAGGACCATAAGTTGTCCCCACTAAAATTCCGTTTAACACAAAAATAATATTTTGAATTATGGGGAATCCCAAGCGAGAAATGGGAACGCTTTCCGGATCAGTTGCTCCAGGTAAAGTGAGGAGATATAAAATTGGCGGCAAAGATAAAAATCCAGCCGGAATCCACCATTGCAGCCATTGCCTTAAATTTCTATAGATGAAAATCTGAGATAGGCATAAAGCTACAGTGGAAAATAAAAAGTTAATATTAGCAAAAATTCCTATGGCAGTAAAAATACTGAATAGCCATTTTGAAATACCTTGATTACCTTCATCTTTAACTAATACCGCACTGAAGAAATATAGTTGAAGTGAACCTATAAACATTGCTAAGGCATAAATTCTGGCCTCTTGGCTGTAGTAAATACAAAAAGAACTGAATGTCAGGATTAGCAGAGACCACAAAGCATGCTTTTTTCCATATATCCGCAAAGCAGTAAAGAATATAACAACAATTGAGCCAATTCCTAAAATAGCAGAGAGTGAGCGAAGGGCAAATTCACTTTCACCAAATACCTGACGCCACAAAAACAGAACTATAAAATACAGTGGTTGAAATTTATCACTATTTCCTATGTGTCTAACTCTCGAAATGCTCTCTTGAAGTGTCGAGACATCAGAATTAGTTAAGCTCAAACCCTCATCATACCAAAGACTCTGGTTTGAAAGCATAAAGAAGCGCAGGAAAACACCCAAAAAAATAACTATTAAAACAGAGATATAATATCTCGACGATCTCTGATTTATGATTTTAATCATAATTTTATTTCCTCTGCATGACACCATAGAAATTACTGGGGCATACCTTCTTTCATACCCACTTGTGGGACAATGAATCAGGCAAATGCTTCAGAACCACGTAATGAGTTAAAGCTAGTCTATTAGCGATGCTAGGATAAGGCGTTTTGTATCCTAGCACTTTTAATTACATAACTTAAATATTCTTGAAATACTAGTTAATGTTTACTTAAAGCGATCGCACAGATACCGCTCAACATCAAACCCGCTCCTAACCATTGGGAAATTAAGACTTTCTCTCTCAAAAATACAGCACCAGTGATCATTGTGAGTATAATTGTTAATCCAATCACTACTGGATAGGCAACTGATAAATTCAGCTTCCCTAAAACTACCACGTAAAAAACTGTACTCAGACCGTAAGTACAAATTCCTCCCAATAAATAGATATTTAACGGATTTTGTCCTGCTCCTAGTTTTAATAGATTTTGAGCCAGTGTATTTAACCCCACTGTGATTAAAATCAGCAAGCTAAAAACTATCTGGTTATTCATGGTAAAAATTTACTCAATTTACAACGTGATATTTTTTGCTCAAAAGAGCAACTTATAAGAAACTCTCATAGCCAGCGTTATCGTCAAAATCCCAAATTTCTGCTCCAGATGGATAAGCTATTTGCACCCATTTCCCGGCAAGTTTTTCCCACCATCGGGGTGGGTGCGGTAGGGTAGCAACTTGCATGAAGCCACATCCAGAAAGTAATGCTCCCACAAAATCAGTATGTAAACTATCACCAATGACGAGTATGTGTTTTGCTGGTAAACGCATAGAGGCTATTGCTTTACGAAATGCGGGAGGAAAGGGTTTTTTAGCTGGACTCAGCGCTGGAATATCAAGACGATGAGACCAATATTTGACGCGATAACGACGTTTCCCATTTGAGAGGATAAAAAATTGCAATCCGGCTAACTTCGCTTGTCTAATCCAATCTTCTACATAAGGAGATAGGTAGCGATCGTCTTCAGAAATAATCGTGTTATCTAAATCAAGAATGATTCCTTTAACACCAGAAATCTTGATTTTCTCAATTTTTATTTCAGCTAGTGTATGGATACGTCGCGGAAGCCTATGGAGTTTCTCTTTAGATAGCAAATTGGGGCCACCTCATCAAAAAAGTTTTGAAATTTTTCATCTGCAAAGTCCCGAATCTATGCCATTAGGCTACGCTATCAACGAGATTTATTTTATCAGCCCTTGATGTTTGAGCAACAGAATCCCGAAGCAAGTTAACACCCAACCAATGACAGTTAACAGAATGGGCAAATCTTTCAATAAAACTTCTTCTGGTCGTTCGCTGCGTCCACCTTGCTCAATAATTTCGTCACTGTAACTGGCAATCTCTTCCGGGTCACTCAGCAATTGATAGCGAAAAATTCCATACAAAACAAAGGGCAAAGTCAGTAACATCCAAGAGGTGGAGGCGCCATGTAGATAGGGACCAGCACTCCAAAGAGAATATGCGACAACCGTACCAGTAGTCACAACATTTTCCATTCGACCCAGTAGAGGCAAGGAATAGTATTTGAGGACAGAGCGAGGCTTGTTGCCTTTTACTTTTGCTAACCGCAGTTCTGCTTTCCGCTTTTCAATTCCCAAGAATAGCGCCAGCATTGCAGTACACATTAAAAACCAAGATGATAAAGTAATACTGGTAGCAGCAGCACCAGCATAAGCTCGGAGAACAAATCCGGTAGCGATCGCCCCAATATCTAAAATTACCATCCGTTTGAGTCGCAGATTATACGCGACCTGCAACAAGGCGTATGCAGTTATGGCTGCACCCAACCGGGGCGATCGCAACCACGCAATTATCAGAGCGCCACCCAACAGCGCCAATGCCATCACCGTAGCAACACGGATGCTAACTAATCCAGCAGCAATTGGCCGTTTACACTTGACAGGGTGCTGACGGTCAGACTCAACATCTACGATGTCATTGATTAAGTAGAAGCCACTTGATGCACAGCAAAATAATCCAAATGCTAACAGGCTACCTAGCAGAGATTGCAGATTGATGCTAAATGCAAACAGTGGTGCTGCAAACACCACCAGGTTTTTTGTCCATTGTCGCGGTCGCATAGCAGCTAAGTAGTATCCCGACTTCTTAGAACTAGTTGCTATGGCAGTTAAAGATTTTTCTACTACAGAGGTACGTCGAGAGTCCATAAGTATGCCTACCGCTTCTATGTCTCAGCAGAAATTTAGATATTGAACAATGAACAACTTTTACGGATTTAATTAAAAATTTTCTAGTAAAAATACTTAAAAGTCTTTACCTAGATGATATTACCCCTGTTAAGTATTTTTTGGGTATCAAAAAAAATATTTTTATTCAATCTTCATTTAAGCTTTATCCAATCTTTATCTAAAAACTTGCTCACCTATAGACAAATTGTGTTTACTGCTAGATTCTTCTAGGTTGTATAATTTTTATTTTTCTCCATGCGTAAGATATGGAATAATAAGCTACTCCTTGAATACTTAGTCAACGGTGCTATACTGTATGGGAACAAACTTTAATCTCACTTAAGTTGTAAATGATTTAATGTCAGCTATAAATGAGGTAGTTAAAAGAAGCAATCTATCACACCAATCTTTGAGAGATTGGGGTTATAGACCTCAACCCAACAAACTTGAACTATAGATATAGTGGACGGACTTGATATCGGTTAAGCTATCAATGGTTTGCCTGCCAAGAAAATTAGAGAGTTAGCGAATGATAATTTTATGGGAAAATGTTTAAATTTTGTATGGAAGCTTCAACAAAACTCACAGATGTTTTTTTAGGCGATTTCTCGGTTAAATCTATTAAATCTCTAATCATAATATTGCTATGAATGCACATAAAGGATCTGCTGTGCTCAGTTCTGCAACTTTCAAGGTGCAACCATCTGCAACAGGGCTGAACGAGAATCATCGCCTGCGGCTGTTTTCTGGCTCTGCCAACATACAACTGTCTCAAGAAGTCGCTCGTTATGTGGGCATGGACTTGGGGCCAATGATTCGTAAAAGATTTGCGGATGGAGAGCTTTACGTTCAAATCCAAGAATCGATTCGGGGTTGTGATGTCTATTTAATCCAGCCATGTTGTCAACCAGTGAACGATCATTTGATGGAATTATTGATTATGGTTGACGCCTGTCGTCGGGCTTCGGCACGACAGGTGACGGCAGTAATTCCCTATTATGGTTATGCGCGTGCCGATCGCAAAACAGCAGGACGAGAGTCAATAACCGCCAAGCTGGTTGCTAACTTGATCACCAAAGCAGGTGCCAACCGCGTTCTCGCAATGGATTTGCACTCGGCTCAAATTCAAGGCTATTTCGATATCCCCTTTGACCATGTTTACGGTTCACCAGTATTGCTAGATTACCTAGCAAGCAAACAACTGCCTGATCTTGTAGTTGTTTCCCCCGATGTTGGTGGTGTAGCACGAGCTAGGGCATTTGCAAAAAAACTGGGTGATGCTCCACTAGCGATCATTGACAAACGTCGTCAGGCACATAATGTTGCAGAAGTGTTAAATGTCATCGGCGATGTTAAAGGTAAAACGGCAGTATTGGTGGATGACATGATTGACACTGGAGGCACGATCGCAGAAGGAGCGCGATTACTGCGTGAAGAAGGAGCGCGTCAGGTATACGCCTGTGCAACTCATGCGGTGTTCTCTCCACCAGCAATGGAGCGGTTATCCACTGGCTTGTTTGAAGAAGTCATTGTCACCAATACAATTCCCATACCAGAAAACAATCGCTTTCCCCAACTAGTGGTGCTGTCAGTAGCTAATCTCTTAGGAGAAACTATCTGGCGGATTCATGAAGATACTTCAGTTAGTAGTATGTTCCGCTAGACTGAAATTCGTCTTATAAGCCTAAAAAACCCACGCTGACCCTTTGATCGGGTACGGTGTGGGTTTTTAGTAGGTCTAAAATTTCTGTACGGAGCTTCTAACACAAACAGTTTGATCTGACAAGCTGGTTTACAACAATTGAAGCAGAAAGCCCACGAGCAGTATTAGTTTCCCAATAAGCCATTTTCTAGGGGACTGACAACAAATAAATTATCCAATCTTGTCGGGTGGGCAACATGAGCGCCTTTGCCTGTGGGCGGGTGAGACACCCACCCCACAAGAAATAGTTGAGTATTTTTTTATCGTAAATTCAAGGGTTTAAGACCCCAACCATTACACATAGTATCAGTTGAGTTGGGGTTTAAATCCCCGACTCCAACCAGGGCAAACGCATCTTATTTACTAATAAAAACTAAGAAAGATTGCAAAATGATATAGATAATTGCAAAAATTGATGTAACGATAAGCAAACTA
>NZ_JBALEA010000051.1:0-35260 GCF_036917135.1 Nostoc sp.
AGTTCTGCCAGGTTGTTGTAACTGGTGGCGACAGAGGGATGCTCTTCTCCCAGCAGCCGTTGCATGAGTAATAATGCTTTTTTATACAGTGGTTCGGCTTCGCTGTACCGTCCTTGGGATTTGTAGAGTAGAGCCAGGTTATTGTAACTGGAAGCGACATCGGGATGCTCTTCTCCCAGCAGCCGTTGCCTGAGTAATAATGCTTTTTTATACAGTGGTTCTGCTTCGCTGTACCGTCCTTGGGATTTGTAGAGTCCTGTCAGGTTATTGTAACTGGAAGCGACATCGGGATGCTCTTCTCCCAGCAGCCCTTGCATGAGTAATAATGCTTTTTTATACAGTGGTTCTGCTTCGCTGTACCGTCCTTGGAAATCGTAGAGTCCTGCCAAGTTGTTGTAACTGGTGGCGACATCGGGATGCTCTTCTCCCAGCAGCCGTTGCCTGAGTAATAATGCTTTTTTATACAGTGGTTCTGCTTCGCTATACCGTCCTTGGGATTTGTAGAGTCCTGCCAGGTTGTTGTAACTGGTGGCGACATCGGGGTGCTCTTCTCCCAGCAGCCCTTGCCGGAGTTCTAATGCTTCTTTCAACAGTGGTTCCGCCTCGCTGTACCGTCCTTGGGATTTGTAAAGTTCTGCCAGGTTGTTGTAACTGGAGGCGACATCGGGGTGCTCTTCTCCCAGCAGCCCTTGCCGGAGTTCTAATGCTTTTTTATACAGTGGTTCCGCCTCGCTGTACCGTCCTTGGGAATCGTAGAGTCCTGCCAGGTTGTTGTAACTGGTGGCGACATCGGGATGCTTTTCTCCCAAGCGGGTTTGTACTACTGATACACATTGCTGACACCAGGGTTCTGCGATCGCATATAATCCCTGTCCAGAATAAAATCGATTTAACCCAGCAAAAACCCAAATTAAATTTTCATCACTGACTGCATCAGTCAGATTTTGTGCTATCTCTGCTAAATGTGCGATCGCATCTTTGACACTTGTAATTAACTGTAGAGTTGGTGAATCGGGAATACTCTGTGCAACTTCTACCAAAGCTTTACAAAAGTTATCTTTTTGTTCGTCCGCATTAACTAAATTATTTTGCTTATTTCTCAGAAATTCTTGAATTAGTTGATGTAATTGATAAGTATCTCCACCCTGTAAAAGGTGCAAATTTTCTAATTCAACTCTGGCATCTTCTAATTCTTCAGAATCTTGCTCTGTTGCAGCACCTTCCACCAACGACCAAGGAATTGGAGCCAAAGCAAATAAACTGAGTAAACATCCTAATTGTTGGGCATCATCACTTAATTCTGACCAACTCAACTCAAAAGCCGCCGCTACTCCATTTTTTACGTTTAAAGTCCAAGTGGGGTCATTTTCCTTCACGACTAACGAAGGATGTCCTAACCCTTTTTCCTCCAACCGTTTTAGCATATCAGCTAAAGTTATGTTGCGTTTCTTTACATACCTGCCAACTAATTGCAAAGCTAGGGGCAAATAGCCCAAACGCTGACAAAGTTCTTTAGCAAGTGCTAATTCTTGGTTTTGCTTTTCTTCTCCAATCAATTGAGCTAGTAATAATAGTGCGTCTGTCTCTGATAAAACCTCCAAAAACAAAGAACTAGCTAAATCTAATTTGAGGCGTGTAGTAATTAGTACTTTGAACTGGGAGGGTTGGGGTGGTAGATACGGTTTGACGTGACTGTAATTTTTAACATCATCGAAAACTATTAGCGTCTCCCCCTGTCGCCAATGTTGCCAACACCAACGAACTCGTTCTGGTAACTCCAAATCCTCTGGAGGTTGCAAGCCCAAGTCTGTTGTAGCAAATTCTAATATTTGTAGCCCAATATCTGACTCTCTGGCTCTTAACCAGCAGATACCGCTAGGGTAATTGTCCAACTGTAAATGTAGCAATGAATACTGGATTGCTAATTCGGTTTTACCAACTCCCCCCATACCTTCAACAGCAGCAATTACCACCGAATGATTGCTTTGTAGGTGTTGGTGGAGGCGTTCTAATTCTCTTTCTCGTCCGACAAATTTATCTGTGTTGCTAGCAGGAATATTTTGGGGGAAACCTGTTGGTTTAGGAAGCTCACCCAAATTGTTTACGGTTTTGTAAATCTGGGTAATATTTCCGACTGTAATATTGCCATTAGCCTGGACATTCTTAAAAATTTCTTGTCTGGGAACTTGAGAGTCTGAATGATTAGTCATGATTTCAGGCTTCTTGATTTAAGTTGCCTACATCAATGTTTGCAGCTTTTACCCCTTTGAGCATTTCCTGCTCAACCGAACCACCCCGCCCGGCTTTCTGGGTGATGTCTTTGGCTTTCAAATCACCAGTTAATTCAATCTCACTCAGAACTACCTGACGTATACTTTCATCTTGTGCTTGTAGCTGCTCGACTAGTTCCTTAAGTTTCTGAGCAAACGCTTCATCAGCATCAATTTGGGTTTGCAGTTCATCTTGTAGCTTTGTCTTATTCACTTCCGTAGGTTGATTTTGTGCGCGAGTCAACAACCCATCTGTTCCCTCTGCTTTAAACTTTTCACGGATGGTATTTATTAGAAGCGTAAATGTATCAGCCGCACCTTTACCTAAAGCTTTTCCACCTTCTTTAATTGCCTCTGAGAAAAATAAAGAGACAATTACTGCTGCCGTTAGAGGTTCTACCATCAGCTTGCACTTAGATTTAGTATTAATAATCATATATACAAACTTACTGTACAACTTTTCGGATTTTTAGCTGTATTTATAAAATTACGAGTCTTAAAGGGGTAAACACGGTAGTGCCGCGTTACACCTTCGGTTACGGTGTACACACAAGTAATGTCCACATAGGTTTCAACTTTTTTACCCACATTTTTATCAGAGTTAAACTGTCATACACACAGGCAATCCCGCCCAGAACTAAAGTTCAGGGCTAATAGCCCAAGTCCACTTAAGTGGACTAAATTGATTATTCAGTCCACTTAAGTGGACAGTGGCTCTGAGACTCGGAATTCATTCCGAGGCGGGATAGAAACGTAGTGCAAGATTTATTAATGATACTTTACAGCGCGATCGCCTTCGCCGTAAATCGGGTTAAGGCAAGAAAACTCATCATCTAATACCTCAAAACGACTTTGAAGTACCTCAAAACGACTTTGAAGTACCTCAAAACGACTTTGAAGTACCTCAATACGACTTTGAAGTACCTCAATACGACTTTGAAGTACCTCAATACGACTTTGGAGTACCTCAAAATGACTTTGAAGTACCTCAATACGACTTTGAAGTACCTCAATACGACTTTGAAGTACCTCAATACGACTTTGAGGTATTTGTTGCTTATTTTATGTAATTTTTTTGACGGTTTTACTAAATCTCTCAGTATAATCCACTAAAAATAATTAGGTCGATTTTAATTTGCTTTAATTTTTCCGAATTATCTCTCACAGAAGTTTATTGTTGCATTGGCTAGAGTACATGCAGTAATCCTATAACTTCCTTCAGGAGGGCATCTCATGGCACGACTAAAACGCAGTTCACCAGATTTAGAAAAGGCTCTCCGTCGAATTGCAGGAATGCGATCAATTAGCCCGACGCTAGAATTTGGCAATGGATTAAGTTTGACAGACTACGACAGCCGCATCCAAACCTTGCAAACCCAGCTATCTACCTACAACACTTCACTCTCTAGCATAGATGAAATGGCAGGTCGCCTCTCTCTAATTGAAGAAGAATTGCGCGGCTACTCTGAAAAGATGTTAATGAGTGTGGCAACCCATTATGGCAAAGACAGTTTGCAATATATCCAGGCGGGAGGCAAGCCACGCAAGAAATTATCACGCCGTTCGAGCAACACCCAATCCCCATCTGAGAGTACAGCTACAATCTTGAATGGTGCAAACAACAATGGTAAAGAAACCTCTATTGTTTTACCTTAATCGTTCACCACTACCTATCCTGGCTTATGATCCAAACGAGTAGCTTGCTCTAGGGCGGCTTTTTCTTTGGCTCGACGGGCATAAGGTTGTAACTGGGTGCGATCGCAAGCGGTGAAAATACTCAGGTTTTCCAAGGCTATCCCCCGCATTAACATTTCTACACGCCAGGTTTGTTGTGCCTGAGCGATCGCTGGCCTTTGTCCTTGGGGAGTTAACAAGCCCTCGCTCCATACTTGCCAACGTGTCTCAAGCTCTGACTCCGAGAGGGGTTTACCCGTTTCATTCAGAAACATGGCTGTTTGAGTATCTTTACGACTTTTTAGCCATTTAATTAAGGGATTATTAGTAAAAGAACCGTAGCGTTTACCCAAAATCCACTGATTCAAAGGCACTTGACGGACAAATCCGGGGATTGTGATTTGCAGAAAGTGCCCTTGAGTATCGTAGATTTGGTGCGATCGCTCCAAGCTAATTATTTCTGTAGCAGATAACCCAGCCCCAAATAACACATAAGCTAAGGCATAATCTCGAATTCCCAATTTCCGGGCTTGTTGCAGAATTTCGTTAACTAAACTAGCTGGTAAATCAGCTACTTCTGTGGTAGTAAAACCTCCTTGTAAGCAGTTTGTTGCTGATTCTGCTGAAGATGACATGGCTCCATGTAAAAACAACTCCACCAAATTCTCCAGAAAATCATCCCGATCTTCCCAAAGTTCGTGAAATTCGCTGGTAAACTCAATTACGGCATATCCCAAAATCATCCCATTCAGCAAACTGGCTAATTTTTCTGCGGGTAAATAGGTATTTAAGTGTCCTTGCTGGATTACAGTAGCTAAATACCGAGCTACATAGCGGTTTGCCTCCGTCACTCCCCTGCCTAGGGCGCGGCGATTTTCTGCCGGAAATTGATCGGCTTCACCTACCACAGATCGGACAAACTCCGGCACCCGTTCTAATGCGTGTAAGCTGTCACTTGCATAATCTTTAAGAGCTTGGTAGACATTGCCGGGAGGCGTTGCCCGCCGCACCAGCGATTCACCTAAATTCTTGAAGGCCGCGGACTCTTCCAGCACAGCCAAAAGCAGCCCATGCTTATTGCCAAAATTCCGAAATAGAGTCACTTCGTTGACTTCGGCTTTTTCAGCAATTTGGCGGGTTGTAGTGGCACTGACTCCGTGAGCAGAAAACAACTCAAGTGCAGCTTGAATCAGGCGTTGACGAGTTGAAAGCAGTTGAGACGACATAAAAATATGCAAGTGGCACTTGCACGGAAATTAGAGTTCTGCTAGCATAGCAAATGTAAGTGATACTTGCTTTCCTCTACTGTAACGAACTGCTGTACAGGTCAGGTAAATCCCTGTGGGATTGTGCCCAAGAAAAAACAAATCGCTTTATTATCCATCAACAGGAATTTTTATGACCGCAAATTTTGGGGCGATCGCCCCTGAGAGAGGCAACTCACCTCAACTCAGTTGGACAAATGTGGTATTTTTTGCTGCATTTCATGCCTTAGCACTTCTGGCTCCTTGGTTTTTCTCCTGGCCAGCATTAGGTTTGCTAGTGTTTCTCCACTGGTTATTCGGAAGCATTGGTATTTGCCTGGGATATCACCGACTACTGAGCCATAAGAGTTTCCAAGTTCCCAAGTGGTTAGAGTATGCGATCGCCCTCATTGGAGCGCTGGCTTTGCAAGGCGGGCCAATTTTTTGGGTAGGTGGACACCGCCAGCATCACGCCCACACAGAAGATATTGACTTAGATCCCTACTCTGCCCAAAGAGGATTTTGGTGGAGCCACATACTATGGATTTTCTACCCACGTCCAGAATTTTTTGACTACGAAACCTATAAAAAATACGCCCCTGACTTAGCAAGACAACCCTTTTATTGCTGGCTGGATCGCTACTTCTTGCTGTTGCAAATACCCTTCGGTTTGCTGCTATATGCTTTAGGAGGATGGTCTTTTGTATTTTACGGAGTGTTTCTCAGATGTGTCTTGCTTTGGCACTCAACCTGGTTTGTCAACTCAGCATCACACCTTTGGGGTTATCGCACCTTTGATGCTAATGATGGCGCTCGTAATCTTTGGTGGGTATCCCTCGTCACTTATGGAGAAGGATGGCACAACAACCATCATACTTATCCCCACATGGCAAAATCTGGGTTATCTTGGTGGGAAATTGATGTTACTTGGTGGAGCATCCTAGTTTTGCAGACTTTGGGTTTAGCCAAAAAAGTTGTCTCGCGTCCTCCTCAAGGTGCAACTCACGGCTAAATTGCAACTCAACATTATGAATTTGTCAGGCCGACTGCTAATTTGCCGTCGGCTTACTAATTTTTATCAGTAGTATTTCAGAGTAAAATCGCAACGGGTCAAACCTCAGCAATACATCAAGTGTGAAAACTGACAGCATTTTTTATCGCCTTTTTCAAGAACTTCCTGGCACCTTTTTTGAATTAATTGGCAACTCACCCGAAACCGCAGAGGCTTATAAATTCTCCTCAATTGAAATTAAGCAAACTGCATTTCGTATAGATGGTGTTTTTCTCCCAACAGAAGGAGAAGAAAATCCGATTTACTTTGTTGAAGTGCAGTTTCAAACCGACACAGAAATTTATTCGCGCCTAATTTCAGAAATTTCTTTATACTTACGTCAAAATAAACCGAAAAATTCTTGGCGAGGAGTAGTTATCTATCCCAATCGCAGTTTAGATACAGCAGATATCAAGAATTACAGTGAATTTTTCACCAGTCAGCGCATCAGTCGCATTTATCTAAATGAATTAGGTGAAACAGCATCATTGCCAGTTGGAATTGCTACGATGAAATTAGTGGTCGATGAAGAGGATACAGCAATTACATCTGCTAGGCAGTTAATAGACAGAACCGAGCAAGAAATCAACATTGAACCACAACGGCGGCAGTTACTAGAATTAATAGAGACAATTTTGGTTTACAAGTTTCCGAAGATGAGCCGAAAGGAGATTGAAGGTATGTTTGGGTTAAGTGATTTGCAGCAGACACGAGTTTATCAAGAAGGAAAGCAAGAAGGCAAGCAAGAAGGCAAGCAAGAAGGAGCGCGTGAAGAAAAGTTTAGAATGATACCTTTGTTGTTGAGATTGGGATTAAGTTTTGAAGAAACAGCGAAAGAGCTAGATTTGAGTTTAGAGGAGATTCAGCAAGAAATGCAAAAACAGCCTCCAAGTCAGGATATGTAACCTACAATTAGCACTGATCAAAAAAATACCCCTAAATATTCCTGCTATTTTCCATTCCCACAAGTTTTAATTTTTTCTATGATTTCGCTCTCTCCCATTCTTCAAGCTAGACTTTCCCAACCCTTAAAAATTGGCTCCTTCGAGGTAAAAAGTCGGGTTCTCCAGTCGCCTCTATCGGGGGTGACGGATTTGGTATTTCGCCGTCTCGTGCGTCGCTATGCGCCAGATTCGATGATGTATACCGAAATGGTAAATGCTACGGGGTTGCATTATGTCAAGCAATTACCCAAAATCATGGAGGTAGATCCCAATGAACGCCCAATTAGTGTTCAACTATTTGATTGTCGTCCAGATTTTCTGGCAGAAGCAGCAATAAAAGCAGTTGCCGAAGGTGCTGATACTGTTGATATTAATATGGGTTGTCCAGTAAATAAAATCACTAAAAATGGTGGCGGTTCTTCGTTGTTGCGGCAACCAGAAGTAGCAGAAGCAATTGTGCGGGAAGTGGTAAAAGCTGTTGATGTCCCTGTGACAGTAAAAACCCGTATTGGCTGGAATGACAACGAAATTACTATTCTCGACTTTGCCAAGCGGATGGAAGATGCTGGGGCAAAAATGATCACAGTCCACGGACGCACCCGCGCCCAAGGCTACAACGGTAATGCCCGTTGGGAATGGATTACCCGTGTAAAAGAAGTACTTTCTATCCCAGTAATTGGGAACGGAGATATTTTTTCTGTTGAAGCGGCGGTGAGATGTTTAGAGCAAACTGGCGCTGATGGTGTGATGTGTTCCCGTGGGACTTTGGGTTATCCGTTTTTGGTGGGAGAAATTGATCACTTCCTGAAAACTGGGGAGATATTACCGCCACCTACCCCAATTGGGCGTTTGGAATGTGCAAGAGATCATTTACAAGCCTTGTGGGAATATAAAGGCGATCGCGGTGTGCGTCAAGCCCGTAAGCACATGACTTGGTATGCTAAAGGTTTCGTTGGTGCTGCCGAACTTCGAGGACAGTTAAGTTTAGTTGAAAGAGTAGATCAGGGTTTGGCAATGATTGACCAAGCAATTGAAAAACTGGCTAATGGTTATGAACTTGAAGAAGAAGCGCAAGATAGTTTGGTGATGCTTTAATATTATGTTTAACTAGCCAAAGTAGAGGCTCACAATGTTAGTTTCAAAACACAATGATGTTGTAACCGTCCCCGAAATCCTCTCATTAGAAGACTTCATGGCAAATCCTCCAGAAGGCATGGAGTGGGTAGACGAGCAACTAGTAGAAAAAACAGGGATGACATTAAAACATAGCGAAATTCAATTGAATATTGGTTTTTACTGGAGAAGTTACATCAATTCCAATCAACAAGGTGGAAAAGTTTATACTGAAGTACCTTGTCGCACATATAAACAGGGTCGTCGTCCTGATGTAGCTTATCTAACGCCTGAGTTGGTAACTGAGTTTAGTGATGTTCCAACTTTGCCACAGAGTTTCCCGTTGATTGCTGAGGTAGTTTCACCCACCGATTTAGCTGAAGATGAAGAATTATTTCTCAAAGCACAGGAGTATTTGCAGTCCGGTTGCGAGGAAGTTTGGCTAGTATTTCCTGAAAGTCGGTTAGTTTTTGTAATCACTGATAATCAGGTTTTGGGGTTTAAAGCTGGTGATGTGGTTAGCACTCAAAAAGTATTGCTAGGTTTTAATGTAGCTGTAGATGAATTGTTAAGTTGAAAGAGACTTGTTTTAAATCCTATGAATCAACCACTACTTCGCTTTGTTGCGAGTAAAAATTATAAAAACCTCTCTTTAGATAAAGTAATAGAGCTAAAAAACCTCAATATATTTATAGGTTCAAACGGTTCAGGCAAAAGCAACTTTATCAGTTGTTTGAAATTTTTAAAAGATAGCTTAACTACTATTCCTGATGAAAGTCGGGGTGTCAGTAGTTTTGAAAATGCAGTTACTCAAATTGGTGCTAATCGGATTTTAGATGGCAGTGTAGCAAGCCCTGCTGTAGTAACACTTGCTTATTGTTTTTCAGAATTTTCTCAAACTGGTACTCCCGGAAAAAACAGTGGAATTCTTCATTTGAAGATTTATGTTGACAAAAACCAACCAAGAGTTAGTATTTCGGAAGAATGTTTATATAGCGGAGAAGATTTACATGAATCAGCTTCATCAAGACCTTTCTATTATTATAAGTTTCATGACAGGGAAGCGGGCAAAGGCGCTGTCTCAGTTTATGATAGTCCCGGACAAAATTCCAGCACTCATTTTGAACCTTTAGACAATATAGATACCAATTCTTTGGGGCTTTCTGCTATTCCTCGGCTGCTTGAATATAGCCAATATCCTCCCGAAAGCACACCTGTTTTCAGAATTAGAAGAGACCTTGTTGAATTTATTTCCAAATGGCAATTTTACAATGCCAACAATATGGATTTAAATCAAATTAGAACGGCAGAACCTAAAATAGGAGGAAGTGATATTTACTTATCTTCATCTGGAGATAATTTACCACTAGTTTTAGATAATTTGACTCAGCAAGATATCGACTTCGAGGACAGCATCAACAAGGCAATGAAGTCGATTTTACCAAAAACTCGTCGTCTAAGACCTATACGTTCTGGTCGCTTGTCTCTGACTGTAGAATGGTATTTTCATGATATTAAGGAAGCTTTTTATCTAAATGAAATGTCAGATGGAACTGTCAGAATGCTTTGTTGGGCTACTATATTACATTCTCCAGTTCTCCCTTCATTGCTAGTCATTGATGAGCCAGAATTAGGATTACACATATCGTGGATGCCAATTTTAGCAGAGTGGATTAAAAAAGCTGCCGGAAAAACCCAATTAATTATCACCACACATAGTCCGGATCTTTTAGATCATTTTACGGATTGTTTAGAGAATGTTTTTTGTTTTGCTTCAGAAGATAAAACACATTTCTCCATCAAAACACTCTCCAAAGAAATCCTAAATCAAAAATTAGAAGAAGGATGGCAATTAGGTGATTTATATCGTGTTGGCGACCCCAGTATTGGAGGATGGCCGTGGTAGTATGGGTTTTTGCTGGTGGTGGGGAAGCTGAAGTTAGAGGATTGATCCCTTTTTTAGAACAAAATTTTTCTAATTGTAAATTTGAACGAAAGACACCAGCACGTCAAAAACCTGGGCCTAAACCTGGTAAAGGAAATAGTTATGGCAGAACAAGTCAAAGCCTAATTGAGCAAATCATTCAAGAACTACCCATTGGCTTAAGATATGAACCAAATAAATGTAATCTAATTTTAGTGTTTGACGATTTAGATTGCCGCACGCCAGAGCTTCAAGAAAATAGAATTTTAGATGCAATATCAACTATACCAGAATGTGCTGATATTAATAAACTTGTTGTGTTTGCTGCTCCTGAACTGGAAGCTTGGATAATTGCAGATTGGAGTAACTCAATAGCTAGACATCCAGATTTTCGAGGTAGACACGAGCGGATGCGTTACTGGCTTCGTCAGGAAAAAAATATTCCTTTTAATGAACCAGAATCATTTAGTGAATATGATGAAGACAGAGATTGTTGTCGAGAAAAGCTATCACAGGCACTAGTTGATTCAAGTGTTTTAGCTGAATTTGATAGCCTTTCAACACGTTATTTTAAAGGATTGCATACCCCAGCACTATTACAAGACATCCGACCAGAAGAAGTTCAACGAAGATGTCCTTTATTTCGGAAACTCTATAACTATCTTAATCATTTTTGTAGTTCTTCATAAAGTTGGTGCTAAATTGCACCAACTTTCACCTCCTCGCTTGCGGGGAGGTGTTAGGGGTGGGGTTTTCGAGAAACTATGGTTAATCTAAATTTACAAAAATCTAATTTACCAAATCAGGGAAAACCTCTTGTACAGCAGGATGTACTAACCGATGGTTCTGCACATTCACACCCTTAGCTAATGCTGGGTTAACCTCCAGTGCCATAATTCCAAAATTCGCCAACTGGACAACATAAGGTAATGTACTATTATTAAGTGCCTGGGTTGCTGTCCAAGGTACTGCTCCTGGCATATTGGGAACGCCATAATGCACTACGCCCTCTTCAACGTATACCGGATTTGTGTGAGATGTAGGGTGTAAAGTTTCTATGCAACCGCCTTGATCGACGGCTACATCAACTATTACCGAACCAGGACGCATTTGTTTGACCAATTCGCGGGATACTAATATTGGTGCCCTGCGTCCCAGTACTAAAACTGCACCGATGAGCAAATCAGCTTCTTTAACGGCAGCTTCAATATGGGCTGAGTTGCTATAAAGCAATTCGACTCTAGAGCCAAAGAGAGTTTCTAAGTAAGATAAGCGATCGACACTCACATCTAAAATCTGGACGATCGCACCCACACCCACAGCAATTTTAGCTGCTTCTGTGCCGACAACGCCGCCACCTAAAATTACTACTTTACCTGGTTGGACTCCAGGGACACCGCCCAAAAGCACACCTCTACCACCCTGCTGACGTTCTAGGAATCTCGCCCCAAATTGTACTGCAAGCCGACCGGCAATCACGCTCATGGGGGTGAGCAAGGGTAATTTGTTAGCGCCAGGTTGTTCTACAGTTTCGTAGGCGATCGCAGTTGTGCCACAATCAATTAAATGCTCTGTCAATTTGCGATCGGCTGCTAAATGTAAATAAGTAAATAATATCTGCCCCTTCTGCAAAAACTTATACTCAGATGTCAGTGGTTCTTTGACTTTAACAACCAATTCCCGATTCCAAGCCGTTTCTGATGTGGGGACAATCTCGGCTCCAGCACTTTTGTAATCGTCATCTGAGAATCCAGCACCATTACCTGCTTGTGTCTCGACGAAGATGCTATGACCATTTTCCCGCAGCACCCGCACACTCGAAGGACTTAAACCTACCCGAAACTCTTGATCCTTATTTTCCTTGGGAACGCCGATTTCCATATATCGCCTCTGATAATTAATTTTTTTGTTTAACTGTAGCCTGCCAATCTCAAGCTTGCTACTTTCGTCTTCTTGGTTCGGTATTAGAGATAGCTGTATTAGACATAGCTAATCTCTGTTCTCGGTTTCTCAATTCAATCTGAGTAGCCCAAACTCTTACCCTTGACTATTGCCCCAGTATTTATACAATATATAAAGAATAGTAACAATTTATTAAACGAGCGATTGTATAGCTCCCGACTAGGAAGCTTTTGCTGAATTTATCAAGTCATCTTGGCATTCAAGCACTGCAATCAGCTCACAAGCTACCCTGACTTCTCACCTCATCTGGAAAATTCAAAGTCTCTCTCCTTAAAGGAAGAGAGAAATAGAAGTGAGGTTTTCCTTGCAGGTATAGAGTGAAAAGTCAGATAAGCTACGTAAGTGTTCGGTAAAAGAACGAGTCTATTCCTTTAACTTTTACCGCTTATCCCCACTTTCTGCGACTTCTAGCAGAAGTCTCATATCAAATCCCGTTTGCCGAAAAAAGGTTTCTGAAAAAATGACACAAACACAACCAACAATTACACCTAAACTAGAAGAGCCGAAGTTTGGCTTTAACGAATATGCCGAACGTTTGAATGGTCGAGCCGCAATGATTGGCTTCGCTTTGATGCTGGTGATTGAATATGTCACCAATCAAGGGGTGCTATCATGGCTGGGTCTGAAGTAGTGCCAGCAATAAGCACAAGGTGGAAGTTGTAAGCTAGTAGTTAAAAGAGTTTCAACCAGCTGGAACAACCAGTTGGTTTTGACTTCAATAATTAATAGGGAAGTACCTCACCCTAGATACAATTAAACTTATTCATAAATTCTTGCCCTAGAATGTAAGCAAGAGAGGAATCAAAATACCTATTAGTGATTGAAATATCATAGACTTGCAACTAGTAAGCTAAAAAACATCTAATTTGCATAATCGAATTAACCCTTCGGCTTACCTCGGCTCCGCTCGGCACGAGTCGCTCAGGGTAAAATATAACTCTTCTGGGGTGGGCATCTTACCCACCCAGTATATGCAGTTTAAATGTGTAACAGTTTATATGCAAGGCAATTAATGATTAAACTTACTCCCTTACTAAAGAAAATCATAATTAGTGTCAGCCTTGAATGAGAAAGGCAAATTAGGGGTAAGGTATTCTTGGTAAATATACACAAAAGGTGAACTGGAACCAACCAAGCCGTGATGAATGCTGTATTACCTCGTTTTTTGAAGTCAACCTACCGAAAAGAGCCAATAATCAGTGTGTTGATGACGATGGGCGTTATGGATGCCCTGATTGGCGGATTGAATGATAGCTGGTCTTTGTTAGCTTTTGGTTTGGGAACCACAGGGATAACGCTAGGCTTTAAGTTGTGGCGTTTCCAGCAGCGTCGTCCTCTCCCAGAGGAGCCTGTGGTGCAACATTATTTGCCCTCTCGTTCTTCTACTGCGCCTTTACCAATGTTAAGCGTTTCTAAGAAAAAACCACCTCTTTAGGATATGCAGAGTTATTACTTAAATAACTCTGCAAAATTTATTTGGTTAACTGTATCTATAAAAGTGAGGAAAAAGAGTGAGTAGTAAGGGAAGAGGTGGCGGTAATTTTCTGCGCCCATATATTGTCCTGGGATTTATGGCAGCAGTCGCCCTTCCCGTGACTATCTGGGAAGGGTTTTCTATTCATCAAGCTCATGCCGCCACTGAATTAACGCCAAACTCCCCAGCTACCACCAGCTTTGCTAACGCCCAACTACTTTACACACTCAGAGGACATGACGGAACTGTTAAATCCCTCGCTTTCAGTCCAGATAGCAAAATTCTGGTGAGTGGAGGTGCAGAAAGCGAGGGTGTAATTCGCTTGTGGAATCTAGCAAACGGCAAAAAGTTGGGGAATATTAACAAAGCACACAAAACAGCCGTAGAATCTTTAGTGATTTCGCCAGATGGTCAAACCCTCGCTAGCTGTAGTGATGACAATACGATTAACCTCTGGAGCCTGAAAAATTTCAAATTTACCCGCTCTTTTGTCGGACATACCAGTAACGTATTATCTTTAGCGGTATCTCCTGATAGTAAAGTTCTAGTCAGTGGAGGTTTGGATGGGATTCGTCTCTGGGATTTGCTACAGCAGCGCCCTCTAGGGACTCTAGTCGGTTTTGATAATTTGATTTATACCCTAGCCATTAGTCCTGATGGACAGACCTTGGCTAGTGGTGATGACAAGGGTGTAATCAAGTTGTGGAATTTGAGTACTGGTAAATTAACCAGTGAATTTGCGGCTCATTCTAATGCTGTTAGTGCTGTTATCTTTACACCCGATGGAGAAACATTAGTAAGTGCTAGCCGCGATCGCACCATCAAACAATGGAATATTAATACTAGAGAATTAGTCCGCACCTTTACAGGACATAATAACTGGGTAAATGCGATCGCCATTAATCCCGATGGACAAACCCTTGCTAGTGCCGGCAGAGATGGGATTAAATTGTGGAATTTAACTACAGGCGAGTTAATAAATACACTGAGTGGACATACAGACTGGGTAAGTGCGATCGCTTTTAGTCCAAATGGTAAAATTCTTGCCAGTGGTGGATTTGATCAACAAATCAAGATTTGGGGCATTCCACTAAAACGTAAGTAATAGCGAACTGAATGACTTGCGATCAAAAGTGCGTAGCTTACCAACCTAGGCATCGCGTCATAGTAGTAGTAAGGTGATAAATATTATGAATATTGAACAAGCAGTTTTGGAGAAATTGCGCCAGCTACCTATAGATAAGCAGCAAGAGTTATTGAATTTTGCAGAATTTTTGTATCAAAAAAATACTCCTAAAATTCCCTTACGTAGCGTTAGAGGGTTATGTGCTAATTTAGCGGTGGATATTACTGAAGAAGACATTACCCAAGCTCGTCAAGAAATGTGGGGGAATTTTCCCAGGGATATTGTTTGATGACATCAGTCGTTGCAGATACACACACTTTAATTTGGTATATTTTTGACCTAGAGAGACTATCTAAGACTGCCTTAACAGCTTTGGAGCAAGCAGTTAATAGTGGTAATCCTATTTATGTTTCAGCTATTTCAGTGGTTGAAATAGCTTATTTGGTTGAGAAGGGACGCTTTCCAGAAGAAGTATTAATACAAATTTTAAATGCTGTGGATGACCCTAATCTGGGTATTGTATTAGCACCTTTAGATCGTAATATTTCGAGCGCAACGAGACAAATTGACAGAGCAACCGTTCCTGATATGCCAGATAGGATTATCGCAGCTACTGCTTTTTGTTTAGGTCTTCCCCTAGTTACCCGTGATTTGCAAATTCGGGCATTAACAACTATTCAAACTATTTGGTAATAAATTGGTAAACCCTATACCAGTGGCTTATGGGGTTTTCCCAGGCGCTCGTTAGCGAGTAGCGTGTCGCAGACAAGACTTGCTAATGCTCCGCTAGTGTTAAGAGAGAAGAGGGCGCAGCCTAGGGTGTTGTAGTGACTACCGCCCAGGTTTCCAGCCTGATGGTGATTTTTAGATTGTTTGCTAAAATTTGGTTTTGCATTTTCAGAGTTGTTATAGTAAAAAATCAACCGAAGCTCAGATCAAATTTTGCCAGAACTAGCCAAAATCAATGATGGTAGCAACTAAAAGCGATGTCTACGACGGGCTACGCCTACACAAAATGTTGCATAACTGTGAATACTTGATGAAAATACAGCCAAGCTAATATCTGATCCAGCAAATTACTGTCAGTATAAACATAGATAATTTCCAAATCATCTATGCAGCTACTTGCCCTCTAGACCGGAACAATTTCTGAACTTAGACAATCTTAGAAATGGTCATCGTCAGTAAATGCACTCAGGCAAAAGTCAATATCTCCTCTGAAGCAAAGGTTTCAACGGTGAAACGCTATTTGAAACGTCAAATAACTTGTTACTTAAATGATGTTTAATTTTCCCGAACTGTTTTTGATCCCCATTTCGATAGAATGACTAGGCAGAACCCTAAAACTCAAAACCGCTTTTGACTGCGACACCCATGAATCAATTGAACAATGGTTTTACGCTATTTCTAAGTCTGCTAGTCGAGGCGATGCCTTTTTTGCTTCTTGGGGTTTTATTCTCCAGTTTGCTGCTGTTTTTTGTTGATGAGCGCAAATTAGTAGAAAGAATGCCCAAAAATCCCCTATTGGGTGCTTTAGTTGGTAGTATGATCGGCTTTTTGTTTCCGGTGTGTGAGTGCGGGAATGTACCGGTAGCGCGGCGGTTCCTGATTCAGGGAGTACCCACACCTGTTGCAATTGGTTTTTTGCTAGCAGCACCAACAATTAACCCAGTGGTAATTTGGTCAACTTGGACAGCTTTTCGAGATCAGCCCGAAATAGTAGTTTTACGAGTGGTATTTTCTCTAGTAATTGCCACAATTATTGGGTATGTTTTCAGTTTTCAAAAGGACTTAAATCCCATAATTCAACCTGCGATCGCTCGTTATATGAAGTTTAACCCACCCGCGCAGCCTGAAACGAAACGCCGTGGTAAACGTTATCAAGTAGAAGAGGAAGCAACAGTACCAAATATCTTGCAATCTGGGACTTATATTTTAGGAGGAAAAACAGGTGCGCCTCTGCGGATAGATGCTAATTTAGTACCGCCTACCTCAATGTCTACTTCCAATAAACCCCTTGCAGAGAAACTGCGCCTAGTTGTGGATAATAGCATCCAAGAATTCCGAGAACTGGGCGGAATCATGGTTTTAGGAAGTGCGATCGCTGCTGCTATTCAAATCCTCGCTCCCCGTGAATTAATTCTCAGTTTGGGTGCTGGACCGATTACCTCAATTGTCGTCATGCTGATATTAGCAGTGGTGGTGTCAATTTGTTCTACAGTGGATTCTTTTTTCGCCCTATCTTTTGCCTCAACCTTTAGTAGTGGTTCATTGTTGGCATTTCTGGTGTTTGGGCCAATGATTGACATCAAAGGTATTGGTTTGATGTTATCGATTTTTAAGCCGAAAACGGTTTTTTACTTATTTGCTTTAGCAGCACAATTAACATTTGTATTCACCCTTTTCTTGAACTTACACGTCCTTTAAAAAATTATTTGTCATTTGTCATTTCCCCTTTGTTAATAACTAATGACCAATGACCAATGACTAATGCCTAATGAATAACAAAAATCCCAAATCTAAAATCCCAAATCTGTTACTCCCTTGGCTGGATGCTATAGCAATTACAGCTTGGGGAAGTTTGATGTTGAGATATTGGCTAACTAACAAGCTGAACCTGTTGATTCACCCAAATTACATTTGGTTCGTGGTGGTGACTGGTATCAGCTTGATCGTTATTGGTTTCTCGAAGATGCAGGAACTTTGGCAACGCCGTCGCCGTGATGTGACGCCAAACAGCCCGCATATTAGTTTATTTCCCCCTGGTTGGGGTAGCACTTTGTTGTTAACCACAGCGATCCTAGGTTTTATCATTACACCGCAAGTTTTTGCTAGTGACAAAGCACTGCAAAGGGGTGTGACGACTGATTTATTGGGAAGCACACGTGTTAAACCCCAAGCTTTTCGGGCTACTGTTCGTCCAGAAGAGCGATCGCTTGTAGACTGGGTACGCACCGTCAATGTCTATCCAGAGCCTGACACATATAAAGGTCAAAAAGTCAAGGTGCAGGGATTTGTCATCCATCCGCCAGATATCGGAAAAGAATATTTGTTCTTGGCACGATTTGTCTTAACTTGCTGTGCAGCAGATGCTTACCCTGTGGGATTGCCCGTCAAACTACAAAATAATCAAGAGACTTACTCTGCTGATACCTGGCTGGAAGTAGAAGGACAAATGGGGACAGAAAATTTGGCAGGTAAACGCCAACTTACCATTGCCGCTACCTCTCTCAAAAAGATTCCTCAACCGGAGAATCCTTATAGTTATTAGTCATTTGTCATTAGCCCAATGCCCCATGCCCAATGCCCCATAATCAATGAGTAAATTTAAAGCATTTATCCAACCACTGGATCGAATTGCGATCGCACTAATGCTACTGCTGAGTCTGCTGATTGGGTTAATCATCTTGCAAGGTGATGTGGTGACTGCCCGTGTCCGGGAATTTACCTGGCAAAATCAACAAATTGGGGCAGAAGATAACTCTTTCACCCTCACCTTCAGCCGCCCAATGGAAATCAAAACCGTAGAGGATAACTTAAAAATCGAGCCACCTCTAGCAGGTAAATTCAGTTGGGCAGGGCGGCGGATGGTTTATACACTGGTGACACCAGCACCTTATGGTACGAATTATAAAGTGCAGTTACAGGGAGCCAAAGATAAGTTTGCCCAGCAAGAGGGCAACAATCGGGTGATACAGGCTTTTACAGGTAGCTTTCGTACACGCGATCGCGTCATCCTTTACATCGGAACCAATCAAGAAGAACAGGGGCGTTTAGTTCTTTACAATTTGACCCAAGAGCAAAAAAGGATACTTACCCCCAAAGACTTGGTAGTAATAGATTTTGAGTCATTTCCTGATGGGGAGAAAATTTTATTTTCTGCCCGCGCCGCAAACAATCAAGACTTACTTTCCGCCCAACTCTATACAGTGACAACGGGCGTTTCTGGTAAATCTGGACAAAAAGCAGAATCAGAAGGCAAGGTTGACTTGACTTTAGATAGTAAAGATTATCAAAATCTGAAATTTGACTTATCACCTGATGGGCAAACTATTGTCATCCAGCGCGGAAACAAAAATAATCCTGGCGACTTTGGGCTGTGGTTTATGCCAGCAACCAATGACGCTTCAGGAGAAAAACCTGCCCTGAAACGTCTAAAAAGCCAACCGGGGGGAGACTTTATGATCACCCCAGATAGTAAAGCCGTAGCAGTTGCCCAAGGACAGGGAGCCGCAATTTTACCACTGCAAGGTGATGCGAGTAAACCCCTAGATTTTCTGCCGCAATTTGGTTTGGTACAGGCTTTTTCCAAAGATGGCTCTCAAGCAGCGATGGTCAAGTTTAATACAGATTACACGCGAGATTTGTTTTTAGTGACAAACCAAGGTGTGCAGAAACAACTATTAAAAACAACAGGCTCAATTCTCAGTTGCCAATTTGACATCGCCTCACCCACCCTCTACTGTTTGCTGACACAGCTAGTATCGAAGGAACAATACATAGAACAGCCTTATCTGGTGGCAATTGATCTGAAAACTGGGCAACAGAAACCACTGCTAGTACTGCCTGCTGCTCAACGGAATGTGCAAATGAGTTTATCATCTGACGGTTTGGGCTTGTTATTTGACCAAGTAGTACCACAGACAAACCCCCCAGCATCATTACCCACAAACACTTTGAAAACTGATGATGGAGATACGATCGCTACCAGTAGCTTGTGGTTAATGCCTCTGTTGCCCATCGCCGACACTGCAACTGTTGAAATTAGACCAGAACAACTCCCCTTAGCCGGATTTCATCCCCGGTGGCTACCTTGAGAGGATAATTCCTAAGTCGATTTCGGAAGATCAGTTAAGGTATCGCCACCAAAATTCGAGTTGAACTTAATAGACATTTCCAAAAAAGAATTGTTTTGACGTAGCACTGCTACGTCTCTACAAGGATTCTGGGTAACGCATATTTAATTTCTGGAGATGTTTAATGGAGTTCAGTTCCATCTTTACGGAGCAGATAGCGATCGCTAATCAACTTTAAAACTACTCTACCTATTTCTGGATGACTTTTCTCAATGACTGGTTGCACAATAACACCTTCCATAATGTAATCGGGACTGATTACACTATTGGCATTATTGAACTGAGACACCGCTTCCCAAGTGTAAACGCCGATATAAAGCACAGGTACTCTCGGCAAAGCAAATTCCTCGCAAAAAGCCACAAAATCGTTGTAATTGAGAAAATAACTGCCGCGACGCACAGCAAATATAGCAATTCCAATATTGCCATTATTTAAGCCATATTTGATATCTTGTACGCCGTAGATTTCTCCAAAAATCTGAGTTCTTGGCGGAAGTTTCTGGAAAGCTTCGTTTTCGTTGTAAGCACGAATATAAACTAATTTTTTGTTGACTTCGCTGTTTTTCCAGAAGTAATTATGACTGCCAATTTTAGTTATGCCATCAGCATCAACTAAGACAGTGAAGTTAGTTCCGTGCAACTTCTCTGTTACAACAACTTCCTCACCTTCAATTAGGATGTTTTTGTAACGTTTGAGGTTTTCGGGACTGGGGAATTTGTAATGTCCAATAAAATTTTCTACTTCCCCACTCATCCCTTGAGGAATTGGATACTCATACTTTGTTACACCAAAATACTCAGTATAGTCGTCTCCGACATTTCCCATAAAGTTCTTACCAACGGGAATAAGCAAACCCTCAGAAAAAATTCCGCGAAGTTTGGCAGCACGCAGTTTTTTTGAGTAGTAGTTACGAATACCAAACTCATCCAAAAACTTTTCTGGAATCACACTATCAATAGGAAAGTAAAAAGCTAAATCTCCAGGATGAAGATTACCTTTGACTATAATTACTTGATACCCCATATCTTCAATAGAGGCGATATCTAGCCGATCAGCATTGGGATGAGGATTAATGCTGTTGATTTTGACAACTTCAACTTTAAAAATACTCATAGCTCACCTCGTAATTAAGCGGAGAGCATATTACGAATTACAACATTTGTTGATAATTTATCCAAGCTTCCCAAAAAATATAAATTGATAGTATTCCTAAGAAAATACGAAGTACTAAACTCACAGTATAATCTGGTAGTTTTGGCAATGTGCGAGTACTCATCTGAACGCCTAAAAGACCTCCACATCCTAAAACTATACCTTGAGTAAACAGGATATTTCCTTCTAATGTGTGTCCTGTGCAGGCCGCTAAACCAGTGATGACAATCACACCCAAACTAGTCTGAATTGCTACTTTAATTTCTTCTCCCAGTAGCAACATTTGCAGTGGCACCATAATCGTACCGCCACCTAAGCCAAATAAACCTGCTAAAATTCCTGCTGCTCCCCCAGTACCAATTTTAGAAACTAATGGGTTAAATACTGGGGCTGTATCCTCTTTTTCCTTGAAGGATAATTGCTTGCGAAGCTCAATCAAATAGATATTGGCAAGTAGTATGATACCAAATGTAAAGAGTATTATATAGGACGGAATTTTATTGGCGAAATATACACCTATTCCAGTAGTGAGAAAAGCTGGAATTCCTAAATAAATTACTCGTTTAAAGTCAAAGTAGCCCATCCACCAATTCTGCAAACTTCCAGAAATTGAAGTAATCACTATCGCAAGGCTACTAGTAGCGATCGCCTGAACGGGAGTATAACCTAGTGTGACTAAAAGAGGAATTGTAATAATACCCCCACCTATTCCTAAAAGTCCCGCTATGACTCCAGATATTAAACCCCCAGTCACTAAAATCAACCAACTAAAATCAATCATAAATTAGGTCTTTTTCTAGACAACTGATAGTGCTGAGTGGGCATTGGGTATTGGGAAAGAGGAGGCAGAAATAAATTCTTTAATTTTGAATTTTGAATTTTGAATTTTGAATTGATTTCTCCCTCATCCCCGTACTGTCACTGGATGACTAACAACGCCTCCGTAGAGCAATCCCGAATCATTCCACGGAACTGTACTTGGTTGTGTATTTCCTAAATTGTCAGTAGCACGAACTTGGAGAAAATATTCCCCAGGAACTGGGTTCCATTCAATGTCCCAGCGTGTCCATGCAAATGGAAAATTTGGCTCTCTCAGTCGTGCTAATTGCCAAGTTTTGCCACCATCTAGGCTAACTTCCACACGCACAATCTTTCCTTTCCCAGACCAAGAACGTCCACGTAGTAGATAGTTTCTCGCAGAAAGCGTAGCCGGCCAAGCCAACTCAAAGGCGCTTTTTACATTTTGATAGGTAATCAGCTTACCTTTATATGGTGCGATCGCTGGATAATCTGCACCAACCAGCACCATCTGCTCCGTTACCCATTGGGTATATATCGGCGTTTCGGAAACCTCAATGCGCTCAATCCATTTAACGTTGGCGTTTCCTCCCCAACCAGGGAATAAGACACGGCACGGCTGGCCATGATCTGGAGGTAATGGTTCTCCGTTCATTGCATAGACGACGAGGGAGTTATCTGCTAAGGCTTTGCTAATTGGAACTACACTACTGAACTTGGATTTATTTGTCTCCTTTGAGTCCAGCGAATCCACATCTGCGCCCTCAACGAGTACATCTTTCGCTGTGGATTTCAATCCTGCCCGCTCTAATAACATAGCAAGTGGTACACCAGTCCACTCAGCCACACCAATAGCCCCAAGCCTCCACCGTGTTCCGGGGAGTGGTATGTTGTAAGCTTCTTCAAAGAAGCGCCGACCATTAGCAGCACACTCAATGGCAGAAGTGACTGAGATGGATGGCATGGCGATGATTTCATCGTAAGTAAACTCGCAAGGTGCAGAAACACCAGTTCCATGAATTTGCAAACGCCATGTAGACGGGTCAAAAGGGGGAGGAGTATGGCGGTTGTGAACATAGAACCAATCGTTTGGTACTAAATAACCACGCCCATACATCGCTTCCCAGTTCATCTCTAATGTGCCTTGGCTATGAGAGATATACCCTGGGGGCAATGGCTTAAGTATTTTGCTGCCTTTAGTTTTAACAATTGCCTGACTATGAGCAGCCGCAGGTTTAACTAACCCCCCGATGGCTGTTGCGCCAACCATAGTGGCTAGTATTTTCAGAAAGCGCTGGCGCGAAATACCCGCGTCTGTACTTTTTTGCCAGATGCACTCATCAACCCGTGCCTGTAGATAATCCTCTTGGTCAAAGAGGTTTTCATCCCTCAAGCTATTACCCCCTTTTAATTATTTTTAATTTTCAGTTATGTCCCGCAAGGAACTTCAGTTCCTTGCTAATAGCTCAAGTCATCTAAAGATGACTAAGTAATCCGAAAAATCTTTACTCTACTTCAGTAGACTTTAGCTATTAGCCTTGAACTAAAGTTCAAGGCGGGTGACGAAGCCCACAGTTAAGCTATTTTTAGCTTAAGTTGACACCAATGGGCAATGCCGTGCCCCTACTACCATATATTTTTTGGCGAGAAAAAGAGGCGAGATTAGCTGTTTATCGCTGTCCAAACACCGGTTATCTGATCTTGTGTGTAGTTGGGCAAATAGTAAGCAAATCCGTTTTTAGCTATTTGAGCGATCGCATTAATAAAGCGATCGCAGTCTTCTAATGTATTATATACAGCAAAGCTAGCTCGGATAATACTAGGAATGTTGCGTGTAATTCCTCTGTCTACTTCCTGAGCAATTTGGCAGTCTTGTTCATCCGAAACATTCTTCAGTTTGCGAATATATTCATAAGTGCAGAAAGCCCCAGCCCGAACGCCAATGCCGTATTCTTGTGCCAGAATCTCTGCTACTAAGCGTCCATCAAACCCATCAATATCAAAAGGAATAACATGGGCTAAATTATCTCCGGGAATATGTAATTTAACACCAGAAATCAGCCCAAGGCGTGTATACGTGAATTCAACTAGAGAGTGTTCATACTGAGCAATGCGATCGCGCCCTAGTGTTTCGATAATTTCAATGGCCTTGGCAATGGCGATCGCACCCATTGCGTTTGGTGTTCCCGGATCGTGCGCCCGTTCTGTATAAAAACGTTTGATCTCTAGGTTTCTGGTGATATAAGGCAGGTTTCCACCCCCGATTTGATAAGGGTAGGAGCTATCAAAAAATTCTTTTGGCCCCAGCAAAACCCCGGTTCCATAAGGGGCATACATCTTGTGTCCAGAGAAAGCCACAAAATCTAAATGACATGGGTCATCATCTGCACCCATATTTACTTGTTCATGCTGAATTAACTGACACACGTCGGCGAATATCTTAGCACCATACCGATGTGCTAAAGCCGCAATTTCGTAAATCGGGGGTCTGTAACCTGTAATTGTCGAAGCACCTGTAATAGTCACTAGCTTAATTTGCTCGGCTTTGGGGAGATTTTGGTGAGCCTTGAAAATATCTTCAATTTCTGCAACACTTACACTTCCATCGGGTTGAGTTCTATACTGCACAACTTCGTCTCTAGTAACCCAAGGCAGCAGGTTGGATGAATGCTCGATATCAGAAACTAAGATTTTCCCAGGTTTTTTTGCCCAAAGTGTGGCGGCTCCATTAATTGCTTCTGTTGTGTTCTTCGCAAAGATTACATAGTTGTCTGGAGATGACCCCACAAAGTCCCGAATGATGTTTCGACTAGCGTCATATTCTCGTGTAGTAATGATGGACTTTTGCCCAGAACCTCGATGTACACTGCCATAAGTGTCAAGCATTTGATCCACATGCTGCTTGAGGGTTGCAAAGGGTGTGGTTGTCGCTCCATTATCCAAGTTGACGTACTTTACATCATTTCCGTTAAGAGTTTTCACCTTGAAAGATAGAGACTCATCTGTAAATAACGGTCTGATTTCTTTGTCCCAAAAACTGTCACAATTTTCTGCAAACAGTGATAATTGGACAGTTTCTTGCTTGATTTTTGCGCCCATTGCAAGTATGTCGGTCATCTTCAGCACCCCTATTTTAAATTTTAGTTTTTTGGACAAGCCTAACTGCCACAACGCTTTTTTCGCGCCACAATCAGATCAATTGGCAGTAACCATAGTCTTTATAACTACTTTACTACTAGTGGAAAACTCGGTCTTACTAACTATTCTTTAATAGAAGAATAAAAAAGTGTAGTCGTATTAATACTTAATTAAAATATTTATGCTGTAACTTAAAATACATTGTAAACAATATGATAAGTAGTTAAGTATACTTTAAACAATTTTCTTGTAGTCATTAAACAAACTTGACGTATTGAATACAAGTTGAGAGAAGAAGCCGATCGCTAACTAAGTCTGGAATTGCTTACTAGGAATGTATTTACCCAGAAAAAAGCCAGTACTAAGTTGAGATTAGTCTTTAAAAAAGCTTCATTAATTTACTTAGATATATTATTACTTACTAAGAAACCTTATAAGTATTTATTCGCATATATCAAGGTTTCGCAACATTGTGTCAGGCAGAAGTTCTTAGTTATTTGCTGATAGGACTTACGCAAACAATAGCTAAAACCCTGATTGTTAGGTAGGTGCAATTCATGAATTGCCCCTGAGCGCGTGTAGTTTTGCGTAAGTCCTAGCTGACATTAAATAGTGATCGCTCAGGATTAGAGAATTATCATCGAATAGTAGATACTTGTACTGACATCGCTCCTAAGTAAGAAATAAGTCAGTATTAAAATGTATTGAAGAAGACATTTTTATTTATTTCTGAAGACAGATGCAATTATAAATAATACAGTGTAATGTTAGACAGCTTTTTCATACAGAAAAACTTGATCAGCCAATACAATTAAGTATCGGGTTTCTCCTCTCTCCTGCTTATGCTCAAAGACGGCCGATTTCCCCTTCTGCCTCTTCTTGACGGGAAAGAGCATCATAGTGTTATAACGGCATGAGTCTAGATCCAAAATAGGGAACATCAATTGATGATTAATTGCTGGTGCTTGGAGAGAGTTAAACTTAGCTTCTAGAGCAAACCCTGATTAGACAACAGTTGATAAGCAATGCTAATGCCAGCACTGCTGAATATTTTTAAGCAGGTGAGTCAAGAGTGATGAATGAAGCTAACACCTCAAACAAGGGGGCTGTGACGGAATCCCTAAATTCTGCTAATTCGCCACAATCAGAGCAGGCGAGTTGTCCCTTTTACTCAGTTGTGCCTAATGACAGTATGGCAGTTAGACAACTGCCACTTCTCATGCCAGTTCAAGATACACAATTTTCACCAGATACTACCCAGCAAGACTGGGTTGCAGAGCCTGAAAGCGGCAAACAAGCACTTATTGACTCGGAATTTCAGAACCTGCTGGCATTGAATGAAGAATTACGTGGGGCTAACAATAATTTATATGAACAAGTGGAGCAGCTAAAAGACAACTTAGCTGAGTCAGAAAAGGTTTTGCAGTGGCAGAAAACCCGTTCCAGTGTTAGTGAGTCGATGCTTAATCAACATACTCAGGAATTGGCTGCTGCTCAAGAACAGATAAAATCCCTATTTCAACAATTAGAAACTGCCGTACAAACTGTTCAACGCCAAGAAATTTTCATTGATACTCATAAAGCACAGCTCCAAATTAGCCAACAACGCCTTGCCCAGTTAGAGCGAGAGTGTACATTGCTACACACTAACAACAACGAACAGTCTCAGCAGCTATTGCAATCAGAAAATGCTTGTCGGGAGTTACGTACTAGACTGATGCGACAACAACGCCAGACGCTGCAATTCAAAGCAGCTCTGGAGAAATGTCTAGATACACCGGTTCCTAGCTATGATTCCCTGGAGGATGCTGCAAAACATCCTAAAGATATAACTAGTAGCCAAGGAAGATTTTCTAGGAAAGCTCGGTCTTTGTTTCCTAACGCCCAGCCAATAAAACCTTGGTCAGCAGAAGCAGAATCCTTGAGTGATGATCTAGATAATTCTTGGGGCGAACCCTCAGCGCCAATCCCATTTCAAAGAAATGAAGCCACTCCAACAACCTCATCTCCTTGGAACTGGACAGTTAAGCAAGACACGCCAACACCGACACAACCTGCGCCATCTCCAGAAATTGAGGATTCTCCACACACAGAGGAAGCTGTTTCACCTTTGGGTTCATCAAATTTGGATCAGCAATTAGATAGTCTAATTCAAATGTTTTTCACCTCCCAGCCTGCATCTGCATCGCCACCGCCTGTTGCGAAAACAGATGTAGGTGATGCACCAATCTGGGAGACTTTAGCAACAATTCTAGAAGACGGTGAGGAGCAGTTGGAAGCAGAAATCAATCCTCCTGCAACTACCTCCACTTCTTGGAGGAAAGATTCTGGGCATTCGCCAGCGAATAACTTACCAGTTTCTTCTACTTCACCTCACACCGAGACGCCTGTTGGAGAAACCGAAGATTACTGGTCAGAAGTTTCACAATTGACACAGTTGGAATTGTCGGCAGATGATTTGTCGCCAGTGTCATTAGGTGATAACACCAATGATGGCAATTCACCCTCACCAGTGGTTTATCCCCAGCGTCCACCCAAGGGGCGTAAGTCATTGGCATCTGTGGAACTGCCGAATTTTCGCCCTAAGAGTTAATAATTGAGTTGTCATTTGTCGTTAGTCATTTGTCGTTAGTCATTTGTCTAATACTAATGACTAATGACTAATTGAGAATTCTTGCTTCTGACTTGGGAATTATGGCTTGTGGGTTAGTTTTTGCTACCTGACTGCGCGATCGCGGTTTGCCTGTGGCGATCGCATAATTAACTGCCAATAGCCACAGCCACAAGCCTGGATTTCGGGGTTCCAGCCAAGAACCTACCCGATTCAAGAAGCCCCCAAACCACGGACTCAATAAAGCGCTAACCAGGGCATGACGACCGAAGTTGAAATAACTACCAAGCCATCGCACTAAATCTCTAGGCCCAGCAAGTTCCCAAATCCATAAAAGCAAGGCAGGATTTTTCCTGGCTGCTTTCAGTGCTAGGCGGTTAAAGGTTAACCAATCACACTTATCTTTGATGAAATTATCTGCCACCTCTAGCGGTTCGTCTGCTAACAGCCCAAAAAAGGTGTTGAGCATGGCGTTAATTCGTTGGGGTGGTAAAAATTTCCCTGTGGGCACCATCATGCCTTTGGAAAATAGCCAAGTCACGGAAACGTTACTTTGGTAGGCGCGAATTTGGTTCAAGTGTCGGAAACTCAATAAGTCATGTTTGAGAGCAGTATCCAACAGGGTTGTTAAGCGTTCTAAGTTGCGAACTAGGGAACCAAAACCCGTGAAGACGAGGGGAGACTGGAGTGATGCGGCATCACCGATCGCAATCAATCGATCAAAGGCAATTGTGCGATCGCTACTTCCCACACTAAAATGCCCCGGTATATACCCAAATGTCGGCTTCTTCCACACCAATTTGTCCATATCGCACCGACGATACTCTGGCAAAATCGTGAAAAAGTCCTCATACATCTCTAGCAAGGAACCGGGATTTTCAGCATTGACTTCGTGGTAATGAAATAAATAAATCGTCAGTTCATCACCTGCACCGGGAAATAATTCCCAAATCAGCTGCCTTCCCCGCGAAATATCGCCATGACTGTAAAGAACGTCCCCATATTGAGAATCCCATACCCCCGGCTCAAATCCGCTCTCAATTGCCGCTCCTACCGTCGGACACACACTATCAAAGGCACGACCACCATTTAATTGCCAAGCGATGGGCGACGCAGTGCCCATTGCATCGATTAGCAGTCGTCCACTTACTTGTTTTTCTATTTGACTAGGTAAGTGCTTGACTTTCAAATGAACTTGTGATATATCAATATCTGCACGGATAAATTCTGTTTCATCCCAAATATCACCGCCTGCCGCTTGCAGTTTTTGCCCGCACATTTGGAGCCATTTTTCGGAATCTAAGCCTAAATTTAGGACTGTAGGTGTGTGGAGGATAGGCGATCGCAGTTTGGATGGATTATTGGCATCAAAAAACTTATTGAATCCATCCTTGTATTCCCTGGCAATGATGGTTTCTAACTCAGTGGGGGTGACTAAACCCAGGTTAACCAAGCTTTGAATCTCATCGCGCGAAATATTCCATTCTCGGTTCATCCGTCCAAAGGGCATTCGTTCCACCAGCAAGACTTTATATCCCAGTTTTGCCATCAGTGCTGCATGAATTGCACCTAGTGCGCCGCCGATATAGATGATGTCGTACAGGGGATTAGTGATTGGCGATTGGGTATTGGGATTACCTTTTACCCAGTCCCCTTGACTAGAAAACACCACTTGACGCGGCTGCTGCGGATTCCGTACTCCTTCGCGCCATCGTTGTTCCCACCAGTAGGCACGCGTTAGGTCATATTCACCGTTGGGCATTTTCTGAAAATATTTGACGGTGAGGGGGTAAACAGAGCCTAGTGCGGCAAAAATCGATTGCTGGGATAAATCAATTGCTGGCGGTTCTGGGTAATGGTGCGGAAAACGGCTTCTGATTTCCTTGGTCAGGCGTTGCAGGATTTGTGCCTCACTGGGAAAGGGTTGTTCTGCCCAACGAAACACTTTTAGATAGGTAGTTCGTTGCACCGACCAGACAAATACCGAAAGTTCCACAGGCAATTTTTCGGAAATAGCCACCCCAGCAGTTGTAGTAGCACTGGCTATTTTCAGGCGAAAGCCTGATGGGGTAAGCACTTTTTCTCCATTTCCGGGTTCAAAATCTGTTTGTAACCAGCTACGCACAGTTGCTATATCCGCAGTTGGAACTTCTAAATAAAGGATTTCTCTCATCGTTTCCTGACATCTCCCTTCAATCTATTCACTAAGACAGATTTTATGAATGCACAAAGTAAGGTAAACTCCGCCCTATTAGTTTCGTAAAGATTCAGTGAAGAAATTTTAAGATTTTGTCAAATTCATTGTTCATTTTAAAACTGTAACCCCACGCCATGAATTATCCCATTCCAGACAGTCCCCAAGAAATTGTTGCCCTGCGACAACAGCCGATTGATGAAGAACTAGTTGCCAGTGCGATCGCTGGAGTAATTAGAATTGTCCGCGCTCAGGGTCAATCTTTGGAAGAATTAACCGCTCAGTTGCTAGCGGATGATCCACTGCTGGATCAGCAACAACGTCGCTGGTTGAGCAAATTAGTTGCCCAATCCTGGGAAAAGTTCTCCTAAAACCTTGTGTATGATCAAGTTTTTGTCGCAGCATTAGATTTCTAGGTTTGCACCTAAATATTGGGATATTAGCGTTGGCTTTGCCCAACCTAGGCATCGCATTTTAGGTATAGGAGTAACAATAATTGTCGGTATGGGATTGGCAATTGGGTTGCTATTTTTGTATTCACGGCAGAGAAGCCACTAAATTAACCATATCAGCGTTTTACCTTGCTAATGAATTTTACAACCTTCTGAAACGGAAAGACCTGTGGTTTGTACCAGAGGTCTTTTTTATGGATCAATTCTCATGCTGTTTAAGTAGCGCGTCGACATCTTAGGTGAATTCTAGTAATAAAATTACCATAGGCGTTGGTTTCGACTACTTCGACTTCGCCCTTCGGCTACGCTCAGGGCGGAGCCGAGGTAAGTCGAAACTCGTCAACATAGGTATTTTTTTCATCAGAAATCACCTTAGCGAAATAAATGTTTTTGGCACATAGCTCAGTTGTGCGATCGCTTGCCCTCCTGCTCAAAAAGTGTAAAATATGTTTACACTAAATAATAGTTTTTGTCAAGCAGAAGTTTTTACCGCCGTTGACCCTTGAGAGTGCAGCAACAAACCATATTCCAATCCTTCCACCACCGCTTGATAGGAGGCCTCCAAAATATTGGTAGAAACCCCTACTGTTGTCCAGCGTTGACGACCATTGCCTGATTCTACCAACACACGGGTTTTCGCAGCAGTACCCGTATGTCCGTTGAGAATCCGCACTTTGTAATCTGTCAAATCAAAGGTTGCTATTTGGGGATAAAAGTTAACCAAAGCCTTGCGTAAAGCTGCATCCAAAGCTGCTACGGGGCCGTTACCTTCCGCCGCCTCCAAAATATTTTTCCCGTCAACACCAATTTTGACTGTAGCTAGGGCATTGCTAGTTTCTTTCCCCTCAATCAAGTCGCAGTGGACTTGAAAACCTTTGACTTCAAAAAACTTTTGACGATCTCCTAAAGCTTCGTGCATCAACAGCACAAAACTGGCCTCTGCTGCTTCAAATTGAAATCCTTCACTCTCCAAATCTTTGAGGCGCTGGAGAATTTCTCTGGCCTCTGCCTTTTGCTGATCGAGTTCAATGCCAAAACTGCGGGCTTTGGCTAAAACATTGCTCAGTCCCGACTGTTCAGAAATCACAATGCGGCGACGATTCCCGACTTGTTCCGGTTGAATGTGTTCGTAAGTTAGGGGATTACGTTCTACGGCTGATACATGAATACCGCCCTTGTGAGCAAAAGCCGAACGTCCCACAAAGGGGGCGTGTTCATCTGGTGCGAGGTTGACTACCTCACTCACAAAACGACTAGCTTCTGTAAGTTGTGTGAGCTGGTCTTCTGTGATACAACTGTAACCCGCCTTCAGTTGTAAATTGGGAATTAACGAACAGAGGTTAGCATTACCGCAACGTTCACCATAACCATTAATCGTGCCCTGTACCATCTTTGCCCCTGCCATCACGGCGGCCATTGCGTTAGCAACCGCCATTTCCGAATCGTTATGAGTATGAATTCCAATTTGAGGGATTGGTGATTGGGGATTAGGGACTTGTACTGAGCGACTTGTGCCGAGCGGAGCCGAGGTAAGCCGAAGTATTGGGGATTGGGAAGATTCTTTCCTACTTCCTAATCCCCAGTCCCCAGTCCCCGATACCCATTCCCCAGTCACCTTTACCACATCTTGAACAATTTGGCTAATTTCGTGAGGTAAAGTGCCGCCATTGGTATCACAGAGGACTAGCCATTCAGCACCAGATGCGATCGCCACCTCTAATGTCTGTAAAGCATAATCTCGATTGTGCTTATAGCCATCAAACCAATGTTCAGCATCGTAGATAATGCGACGGCCTTGAGAACGGAGGTACTCAATTGTGTCGCCAATCATCGCCAAATTTTCTGCTAATGTCGTCTTGAGTCCGGTTGTCACGTGTAAATCCCAAGACTTGCCAAAAATCGTTACCCAGCGAGTTCCCGCAGCCAAAATATCCTGTAACATTGGTTCGGTTGCGGCAGTGGAGTTGGGGCGGCGAGTCGAACAAAAAGCCACAATTTCAGCTTGTTTGAGCGGATTTTCTTGGAGTTGCCAGAAAAATTGTACATCCTTGGGATTGGCACCAGGCCAACCGCCTTCAATAAAAGGAATTCCCAGTTGATCGAGTCTACGAGCAATGCGTAACTTATCTTCTATCGATACAGATAGCCCCTCGCGCTGAGTGCCATCGCGTAATGTAGTGTCATAGAGCCAAAGTTGAGGTGAAGAATTTGTGGTCATAAAACTGGGACCGACGAGACAACTTTCGAGGCAATGTGTCAATATACAACAAAAAGCCAGTTTGGCAATTTAAAAATGCCTAAGGTAATAGCTGAAGGTAAAACAATTGATTGCGAACAGGGAAGCAATCTCCGAAAAATCTTGCTGCAAAATAGTATTGACCTCTACAATGGCGGTGCTAAGGTAATAAACTGTCGGGGCATTGGCAGTTGCGGTACCTGTACGGTTAAGGTAGAGGGCAAAGTATCAGCAGCGAATTGGCGCAATCGAGCGCGGCGTTCGCTTCCTCCCCATTCTTCTACAACAGACTTACGTTTAGCCTGTCAAACTCAGGTTTTAGGCGATGTGAAAGTGACAAAGTTTGATGGATTTTGGGGACAAGGTTCTCGAATAGTGTGGACACCAAAAGGTTAAAAAGGAGTTAAGACAAGATGGGTAGATGGACACCCTTAATTTTAATGGCTGGAGGTTTGGCCATTTTGCTTGGTACATTACTAGGCATCAACTTTCCGATGGGGGTACAAACTGCTAACGCTCCCGGTGGCAAAGCAGCAAAAGTTTTACCAGCTAATATCAATGTTAATAGCAGTGCTGGCAGCAAGAACGATGAAACTGCAACTGAAGGAAATGAAACAACTGAAACGAACGAAAATAAGCGCAGTATTGTAGCCCCAAGACCTGACAACAGGACTAGCGTTGCCCAGAATCCTTCCACTGACTCAACCTCACCTGCTGACAATACAACAGACAGCAATACAACAGACAGCAGTACAGATACTTCAGAAACAAACACGCCATCCAAATCCAGCGATACAAATCAAAGCAACGAACCAATTCGTGCCTTGTGGTAACGATAGATCCGTCTTTAGTTACGAGTTATAAGTTATGAGTTATGAGTTATAAGTTATGTACTAATAACTAATGACCAATGACTAATGACTAATGACTAGTGAGACTGTAATTATTGGTGGCGGCGTTATTGGTTTAGCGATCGCCATTGAACTGAAACTGCGCGGTACCAACGTCACCGTGCTTTGTCGTGACTTCCAGGCTGCCGCTACCCACGCCGCCGCCGGAATGTTAGCACCAGATGCCGAAAACATCCCCAATGGGGCAATGCGTTCCTTGTGTTGGCGATCGCGTTCTTTATATCCCGACTGGACACGCAAATTAGAAGAACTAACCGGCTTAAATACTGGCTACCGTCCCTGCGGTATCCTCGCACCCGTCTTTGAAGAGGCAGGGGGGCAGGGAGATGAGGGAGCAGGGGGAGCAGGGGGAGCAGGGGGAGTAAATTCTTCTTCATCCCCCTCATCCCCCTCATACTGGTTAAACAAAGAGGCAATTCATCAATCTCAGCCAGGATTGGGAGCAGAGGTAGTTGGTGGCTGGTGGTATCCTGAAGACGCACAAGTTGATAATAAGGCTCTAGCTCACGTATTGTGGACGGCGGCTGAGTCTGTTGGTGTTGAACTCAAAGACGGCATTACAGTAGAAGCATTGTTACAGCACCAAGGAAAAGTGGTTGGCGTGCAAACCAATGCGGGAATAATTCGTGCCGCGCACTATGTTTTAGCTTCAGGTGCTTGGTCAAATGAATTGTTACCATTGCCCGTGCATCCCAGAAAAGGACAAATGCTGAGTGTGCGGATACCGGAATTGGTGCCGGAATTGCCTTTGAAGCGGATTTTGTTTGGGCAAGATATTTACATCGTACCAAGACGCGATCGCCTGGTTATTGGAGCAACCAGCGAAGACGTTGGCTTTATCCCCAATAACACCCCAGAAGGCATTGAAAAACTACTACAAGCTGCTATCCGGCTGTATCCCCAACTAAAGCATTATCCCATCCAGGAATTTTGGTGGGGATTTCGTCCAGCCACCCCTGATGAGTTGCCTATTCTTGGTAGTAGCTACTGCCAAAATTTAACCCTTGCTACTGGCCATTACCGCAACGGGATTCTACTTGCGCCCGTCACAGCTGCCTTGATTGCCGATTTCATCTTGTCACAAAAATCTGACCCCCTACTTGCTAATTTTCACTATTCGCGTTTCCAGTCCAAGCCATCTACCTCCACCCCAATGCTGACTCACTCTGCCAATTTTTCCAACGGGCATCGTACCCCAGACGCGATGAATCGCGTCTCTACAAATTCCCCATTAATTATCGCTGGCAAAACCTTCCAATCCCGCTTGATGACGGGAACCGGTAAGTATCGCAGCATTGAGGAAATGCAGCAAAGCATCGCCGCCAGCGATTGCCAGATTGTCACTGTGGCGGTACGACGGGTACAAACCAAAGCCCCCGGACATGAAGGTTTAGCTGAAGCCTTAGATTGGACGAAAATTTGGATGTTACCCAATACCGCAGGTTGTCAAACTGCTGAAGAGGCGATTCGGGTGGCGCGTTTGGGACGAGAAATGGCTAAATTGTTGGGACAGGAAGATAATAATTTTATAAAGTTAGAAGTAATACCTGATCTTAAGTATTTACTCCCAGACCCAATTGGAACGCTGCAAGCAGCAGAACAATTAGTCAAAGAAGGCTTTGCAGTATTGCCATATATTAATGCTGACCCCATGCTGGCCAAGCGCTTAGAAGAGGTAGGTTGTGCTACAGTAATGCCTTTGGCATCACCGATTGGTTCTGGGCAAGGGCTAAAAACAACTGCGAATATCCAAATCATCATTGAAAATGCAGGTGTGCCAGTGGTGGTAGATGCCGGTATTGGTTCACCCTCAGAAGCAGCCCAGGCAATGGAATTAGGAGCAGATGCTTTGTTGATTAATAGTGCGATCGCTCTTTCTCCAAACCCAGCAGCAATGGCTCGCGCTATGAATTTAGCAACAGTTGCCGGTCGTCTAGCATACCTTGCTGGCAGAATGCCCATTAAAGATTACGCTAGTCCTAGTTCACCTCTAACAGGGACGATTACTAGTTAGGGATTGGGGACTGGGGACTGGGGAATAGGGAATAGGGAATAGGGAATAGGGAATAGGGAATAGGGAATAGGGAATAGGGAATAGGGAATAGGGAATAGGGAATAGGGAATAGGGA
>NZ_JBALEA010000052.1:0-1572 GCF_036917135.1 Nostoc sp.
ACAAAACGGAGAGTTTGATCCTGGCTCAGGATGAACGCTGGCGGTATGCTTAACACATGCAAGTCGAACGGAATCTTTCGGGATTTAGTGGCGGACGGGTGAGTAACGCGTGAGAATCTGGCTTCAGGTCTGGGACAACCACTGGAAACGGTGGCTAATACCGGATGTGCCGAGAGGTGAAAGGTTAACTGCCTGAAGATGAGCTCGCGTCTGATTAGCTAGTTGGAAGTGTAACGGACTCCCAAGGCGACGATCAGTAGCTGGTCTGAGAGGACGATCAGCCACACTGGGACTGAGACACGGCCCAGACTCCTACGGGAGGCAGCAGTGGGGAATTTTCCGCAATGGGCGAAAGCCTGACGGAGCAATACCGCGTGAGGGAGGAAGGCTCTTGGGTCGTAAACCTCTTTTCTCAGGGAAGAACACAATGACGGTACCTGAGGAATAAGCATCGGCTAACTCCGTGCCAGCAGCCGCGGTAATACGGAGGATGCAAGCGTTATCCGGAATGATTGGGCGTAAAGCGTCCGCAGGTGGCAATGTAAGTCTGCTGTTAAAGAGTCTAGCTCAACTAGATAAGAGCAGTGGAAACTACATAGCTAGAGTACGTTCGGGGCAGAGGGAATTCCTGGTGTAGCGGTGAAATGCGTAGAGATCAGGAAGAACACCGGTGGCGAAGGCGCTCTGCTAGGCCGTAACTGACACTGAGGGACGAAAGCTAGGGGAGCGAATGGGATTAGATACCCCAGTAGTCCTAGCCGTAAACGATGGATACTAGGCGTGGCTTGTATCGACCCGAGCCGTGCCGTAGCTAACGCGTTAAGTATCCCGCCTGGGGAGTACGCCGGCAACGGTGAAACTCAAAGGAATTGACGGGGGCCCGCACAAGCGGTGGAGTATGTGGTTTAATTCGATGCAACGCGAAGAACCTTACCAAGGCTTGACATGTCGCGAATCCTGGTGAAAGCTGGGAGTGCCTTCGGGAGCGCGAACACAGGTGGTGCATGGCTGTCGTCAGCTCGTGTCGTGAGATGTTGGGTTAAGTCCCGCAACGAGCGCAACCCTCGTTTTTAGTTGCCAGCATTAAGTTGGGCACTCTAGAGAGACTGCCGGTGACAAACCGGAGGAAGGTGGGGATGACGTCAAGTCAGCATGCCCCTTACGCCTTGGGCTACACACGTACTACAATGCTCCGGACAGAGGGCAGCAAGCATGCGAATGCAAGCAAATCCCGGAAACCGGAGCTCAGTTCAGATCGCAGGCTGCAACTCGCCTGCGTGAAGGAGGAATCGCTAGTAATTGCAGGTCAGCATACTGCAGTGAATTCGTTCCCGGGCCTTGTACACACCGCCCGTCACACCATGGAAGCTGGTAGTGCCCGAAGTCATTACTCCAACCTTTCGGGGAGGAGGATGCCTAAGGCAGGACTGGTGACTGGGGTGAAGTCGTAACAAGGTAGCCGTACCGGAAGGTGTGGCTGGATCACCTCCTTTTTAGGGAGACCTACACCCCTCAGAAATCGAAAAACATACAGTTAAATAGATGCTGAGTTGGTCTAACCTAGGTCGGTCG